>NZ_JBFBCH010000020.1:0-146739 GCF_040683055.1 Polymorphospora sp. NPDC051019
CCGCCGGTGACCCTGACCAGCTGCCACTGCTGGTTGGCGCCGTTGAGGTCGTTCCACTGGGAGATGCGGGCACCGTCGGCGGTCGACCACTCCCAACTCTCCAGCGCCATTCCGCTGTGCCGGTTGATCAGCCGGACGTGCCCGCCGTCGGAGTCGGCGAGCCGGAACTGCTGATTGGTGGCGTTGAAGTCGGTCCACTGCACGACCTCGGCGCCACCGGCCGTGGACCATTCGAAGATGTCGAGCACCTTGCCGCTGTGCCGGGACTTCAGGCGGTAGTAGCCGGACCCGGAGTCGACGAACTGCCACTGCTGCCAGTTGCCGTCGTTGCGCGGCCACTGGACGATCTGCCCGCCGTCGCTGGTGGACAGGTTGTAGACGTCGAGCGCCTTGCCGGAGTGCCGGTTGACCAGGACGTACCAGGCGTTGGTGTCGACAGCGGCCGCGTGCGCCGGCCCCGGTACGACGGCGACACCGAGCGCGGCGAGGGCCATGGCGACAAGGCCGACGACGGCCCTGCGCAGCCGTCGTCCCGGGTCAGGGGGACGGGTTTCCAGGATCATGTCGCTGCTCCCATCTGGGACTCGCGCCATGGACGGCCGCCGGACGGAGGAGCCGGGGACGGGGGCGGACGGCATGGCGGCAGGTTGGCGCGCCGTTCTCCGTGTTGCCCCACGTAGAAGAAAACGCTTTCCCGCAGGCTACTCCGCACCATCGTCGAGCGCCAATGACTGCTTGGCAGGGCCACGGGCAGGCCGACCCGCGGCCGACTCCGCGACAACCAGGGGACATCGCATCGAAAGTTGCCTCTGGCGAACGCTTATCTGACATAGATAAGATAAGCGCCATGCCCAACCAGTTCCGCGTCACCAAGCCGTTCGTCGCCGTGCTCGAGCAGCTCCTGATCGCCCTAAAAGACGATGTCGAGCTGCACGGCTACGCGATCTCGCAAGCAACCGACCAACTCACGCCCACCGTCTACGGCAACCTCGACAAGCTGGAGGATGCCAACTGGGTCACCAGCCGGTGGGAGACACAGGAGCCCGGAGTGAACAGGCCCCGCCGCCGGCTCTATCGACTCACCCCCACCGGTGCCACCGAGGCTCGCGCGATTCTCACCGAGCGTGAGCGGGCAGCCGCCCGCAAGGTACGGCGCCCCACCCTGCCGGCCCGGTTGGCCGGTCCACTCGTGGGAGAGGCGTTATGACCGATGTACTCGCCGCCGTCGCCCTCGCGCTCCTCGGGGAGGTGGTCGTCATCCTGCTCTTCGCCCCGCCGCCGACGATCGCGCACGCGCTCGCGCGCTGGGCCGCCCGGGTCCGACACGTCGACAACCCCGTCCGGGCGCGAATCCGGGCCGAGCAGGCCGTCCGTGACATCGACTCCTTCCAGTCGCCCCAGAAGAAGCTCCTCCAAGGGCTGGCCCAGGCCGGCGCGGCGCTCGCCTTCGCGCTGCGTCGCATGCTGCCCGGCGCCGACCGTCTGTTGCCGGCCGTCCGGACCGATCTGGAATCCATCGGCATCCTGAACGACATGTTCACCGAACTCGGCGACCTTCGACAGTTGCGCGGGCGGTGGCGCACCAGGCACGGCAGGCTGACCACCTACCTGGAGAGACTGCTGCGGCAACCGGTCGAAGCCTTCGATCCGGCCGCCGCCACACAGGCACTCGGGATCGCGGCATCGGTCAGCGGCCGTCTCGTCGACGACCGCAACGAACGGGCTGCCATACGGCTCGTCGAACTCACCCGTCCCCTCGCCGACAGGCACCCCGATCAGCCGGTGGTGCTGCGCCTGCGGCAGACGTCCGCGCACGCGATCATGCAACTGAACGACCTGCCACAGGCAGAGCAGCTTCTGCGAGGGCTGCACTTCGACCACGTCCGCGTACTCGGCGAAGACCACGAGCAGACCCTGGACACCCAGCGGCTGCTGGCGTGGTCGCTCGTTCGGCAACAGCGGCTCGGCGAGGCCCGGAACACCTTCGAAGATCTCAAGGCCCGGGCACAGCGGCTCACCAGCACACCTGGGCATCTGCCGCTGCACGTCAAGTGCATGGACTCATGGCTGATGCGGTGCGAAGGGCGTCTGGAGGAGGCGACCGGCAGCTATCTCGACGTCGTCACCGGGCGGACCCGGGTCCTCGGTCCCGACGACCCGGACACCCTGGACAGCCGGCATTCCCTGGCCCAGGTACTCCTTGCCACGGGCGACCTGGCCGCCGCGCGGGCCGAACTGAAGCGGTTGCACAGGCAGTGGCGGCGCGGATCGGGCGCCGGTCACCCGAACACCCTGGAGACCCGCAAGTTCCTCGCAATCGCCTCGGCCCGCCCCGGGTTCCTGGGCACCGCCGTCCTGCGCTGGCGGCTGCGGCGGATCCTCGCCTGGCAGACCAAACGGGTCGGCGCCGACCACTACCAGTCCCTCGGCACCCGGCAGTTGCTGGCCACGCTGCCCCGTCGCCGAACGACACCCGCGACGACACGGAGACGGACCGGCCACCGGGCGCCCACGGAGGAAGCATGAAACTCGGACTCTTCACCGCCTGCCTTCCGACCCTGCCCCTCGAAGCCGTGGCCGGCTGGGCTGCCGGGGCCGGCTACGAGGCCCTGGAGGTCGCGGCCTGGCCGGCCGGCAGCCCACATCCGCACCAGGCGAACCACATCGACGTCGACAGCTTCTCCGACGAGCAGGCGCGGCGGACCACGGAACTGTTCGACCGGCACGGCCTGACCCTGTCGGCGGTGAGCTGCTACGAGAACAACCTGCACGCCGACGACCGGGAGCGGGAACGTATCCACGACCACATGCGCAGGTGCGTCGACGCCGCCGCCGCGCTCGGCGTCGGTGTGGTCGGGACGTTCGTCGGCCGGGACCACGCCCGCCCGGTGGCCGAGGACCTGCGCCGGGCGGAGAAGCACCTGCCGCCTCTGGTCGAGTACGCCACCTCGCGGGGCGTACGGCTGGTGATCGAAAACTGTCCGATGGAGGGCTGGCATCCGGACGGCTACCCGGGCAACCTCGCCTACTCCCCGGAGCTGTGGGAGTGGATGTTCGGGCTCGGCCTGTACCTCAACTACGACCCGTCGCACCTGGTCTGGCTCGGCATCGATCCGGTCGACGCCCTGGTCCCCGCGCTGGAGAGCGGCCGGGTGCTGCACGTGCAGGCCAAGGACATCGAAATCGACGAACAGCGACGGACCCGGTACGGGATCTTCGGCAAGACGGTGAGCCGACGGTTCCCCGAGGACGTCGGGTGGTGGCGGTACCGCATTCCGGGCCTCGGCCAGCTCGACTGGGCGCGGATCATCACCACCCTGCGCGACGGAGGTTTCGACGGGGTCGTCGCCGTCGAGCACGAGGACCCGGTCTGGAGCGGCTCGGTCGACCGGATCCAGGGCGGACTGAACGTCGCCGCCGACACTCTGCGGCCGAGAATCCACGACAAACAGAACTGATCCAGGGACGTCCTCGGAGGCTGCTCCGGGGACGTCCCGCGCCGACCGGGGTCAGCCGCGGACGTACGCCTGGGTCTCGACCACGCCGCGCAGCAGGCGGGCCGCCAACTCCTCGGCCCGCCACAGGCGCAGCGCCCCGGCCGCCTCCAGCATCCCGCGCAGCAGGACGACGACCAACGGCACCACGCCCGGCAGCCGCAGGCTCGCCGCCACGATGCGGCGCAGCCAGGTGACGACGGCCGACTCGTCCTCGGCGTGCACCAGCGGCAGGCTGGCCGTCCAGCGCCGCTCCATGGCCCGGACCGCCGCGCCGCGGGCGCGCGCCTCGTCGACGATCGACCGGTTGGGTTTGTCGTGCAGGTGCACGCCGGTCACGGCCCGCTCGAAGTGGCCGCGCGCACCCAACGACCGCAGGCGCAGGCCGAGGTCCATGTCCTCGAAGTAGCGCAGCCGGTTCTCCGGGCGGACCGCCTCGGCGCGCAGGTAGAGGTCGCGTTCGAGGCTGACGTTGCCGCCCCACAGTCCACCGAGGATCGCGTCGGGATCGCGTTCCCAGCGGCGCATCGCCCGCTCGTAGTCGGTGGCGTAGATGCGGCTGGCGACCTGGCCGCGCCGCCGGCCGTCCGGCCGGATCGGGACGTATCCGGCCAGCACGCAGCCCCGGCGGCCCTGGTGGAAGGCGCGGTGCCGGTCGACGAGGCCGTCGCCGGGCACGATGTCGTCGTCGGTGAGCAGCACGATCTCGGTACGGGCGGCGTGCGCGCCCCGCTCGCGGGCCCGGGCCGGTCCGACGTTCTCGGCCAGTTCCAGCACCCGCAGCCGGGGATCGTCGAGCGTGGACAGGAAGGTGCGGGCCGGTGGCTGCGGGCCGTCGAGGACCACGACCAGTTCGTCCGGGGCCTGGGCCAGGTAGGCGGGCACCACCCGGCGCAGCAGGTCCGGCCGGTGGTAGCTGGGCATGACGACCCCGAGGGTGCGGCGGGCGCCGGCCGGGCCGGTCACCCCCGCCATGCCCAGCCGGTGGCGAACGGCAGGCCGACGTAGTTCTCGGCGAGGGTGGTGGCCGCCGCCCGCGACGAGACGACCCGGTCGAGTTCGGCGGCCCGCAGCCGCTCGTCGAACGGCTGCGTGCCGCCGATGCGGTGCAGTATCGCCGTCATCCACCAGGAGAACTGCTGCACCTGCCAGACCCGGCGCAGGCAGCGTTCGGTGTAGCGGTCGAGTTCGTCCCACCGGCCGGTCGCGTAGTGGTGGCCGAGGCCGTACGACAGCACGCGGGCGTCGGCGACCGCCAGGTTGAGTCCCTTGGCGCCGGTCGCGGGCACGATGTGGGCGGCGTCGCCGAGCAGGAACAGGCGGCCGTACCGCATCGGTTCGACGACGAAGGAGCGCATCGGGGCGAGGCTCTTGTCGAAGATGGGCCCCTCTTCCAGGTCGAGCCCGTCACCGTGGCCGAGCCGACGGCGCAGCCCGGTCCAGATCCGCTCGTCGGGCCAGTCGGCGAGGTCGGTGCCGGCGGGCACCTGGAGGTACTGCCGGGTCACCTCGGGGCCGCGCATGCTGTGCAGGGCGAACCCGTCGGGGTGACGGGCGTAGACCAGTTCGTCGCACGACGGCCGGGTCTGGGCCAGGATGCCGAGCCAGGCGAACGGGTAGACGCGTTCATGGACGGTGAGGACGCCGGCCGGGATGCTGGCCCGGCTGATCCCGTGGAAGCCGTCGCAGCCGGCGATCACGTCACAGTCGACGGTCCGCTCCCGGCCGTCGTGCCGGAACCGGACCCGGGGCCGGTCCGTGTCGACGCCGTCGAGGCGTACGTCGTCCACGTCGAACAGGATCGGTTGCCCGTCGGCGAGCCGTGCGGCGACGAGGTCCTTCACCAGTTCCTGCTGGGCATAGACGGTGATCGCGGCGCCGGTCAGGTCGGCGAAGTCGATCCGGTGCATGGCGTGGTCGAAACGCAGCCGGATGCCGTGGTGGGTCATGCCCTCGACGCGCAGCCGGCCGGCGAGGCCGATCTCGTCGAGCAGGTCGACGGTGGGATGTTCGAGAACGCCGGCGCGGACCCGGGTCTCGATGTGTTCCCGGGCGCGGGCCTCCAGGACGAGGCAGTCGATGCCCTGCCGGTGCAGCAGGTGGGCGAGGGTGAGTCCGGCGGGCCCGGCGCCGACGATGACGACCTGGGTCCTCACCGGACCGCTCCCCGTTCGGCGAAGACCCGGGGCGCGAACCACTCGGTGATCAGCGCGAGCGGTCGGCCGGTGCGGACCAGCCGCATCCGGTAGGTGCGGGCCGGCACCGGGGCGTCGTCGGCGAGGTCGGCGCCGAGGGTGGCGCCGCGGGCGCCGACCCGGCGCAGTCCCCAGTGCCGCAGCTCGCGGGTGACCGGGACCTGGTTGCGGGCCAGCATCCGGCCGATCGGCTCGTCGGTGGTGGCCAGCCGGTGGGCGACCGGGGCGGGCAGCCGGTCGAGGGCGGCGACCAGGCTGGCGGCGCCGTAGTCGACGCCGTCGTCGCCGGTCAGCAGCACCTCGCGGACCAGCAGGTCGTCGCCGGGGCGGGCGTCGAGCTGGTCGGTGCCGACGGCGGCGAACCAGGACAGGTCGGGGGCGTCGAGTCCGGTGTAGACCTCGTCGCCGGGGGCCATCGCGTGCAGGTCGGCGTGCAGCGGCAGCCGCCAGTGGGCGCGCACCCGTACGGTGATGACGCGGCCGGTGAGGATCTCCAGGCTGGTGGTGGTGAGCCCGTCGCCGCGCAGCACGAGCTGCTCGACCCGGCCGAGCGGGCCGGGCAGGCAGCGGGTGACGGCTGGTCCGGTCCGGGCGGTGCCGCGGCGCCTCATCGGGCCGCCCCGGCGGGCTGGAGGGCGGCGACGGCGTCGGCGACCCTGGCGGCGACCGTCCCGACGTGCGGTTCGCGCAGGACCGACGGGTGGTCGCAGGCGACGCGGTGCACGTCGACCGGTCCGGTGAGCGCGTCGGTCCAGCCGGCGCCGTCGTCCGGGTGGTCCGCGGCGAGGAACAGCAGGGCCCGGCCGGGCCAGGGCCGGACCCGGTGGCGGCGGGTGAGCAGGTGCCCCTGTTCGAAGAAGACGCCGTACTGGGTGATGCCGTCGAACGGCACGACACCGGCCAGCGGCAGCCGCAGCCGGTACGACCACAGTTCGCGGGAGTCGCCGCGCAGGCCGTCGGCGGTGGCGCGCAGTCCGCGTACGGCCCGGCGGAGCCGGGCCCCGGCCCGGTCCGGGGCGGGTTCGTCGCGTGCGGTCGGGCCGGCGTAGGTCATCTTCCGGGCGTCGGCCGGCAGGTAGCTGTCGAGGACCACGAGCAGTGGCACGTCTTCGCCGGCGGCGGCGAGTTCGTGGGCGACCTCGATGGCGATCAGGCCGCCGAGGGAGTGCCCGGCCAGCAGGTACGGCCCGTGCGGCCGCAGTTCGCGTACGGTGCGCAGGTGCCGGCGGGCGGCGGCCCGTACGCTCCAGTCCGGCCGGCCACGGTTCTCCAGCCCGTACGCCTGGATGGCGTGCACCGGCCGGGTGCCGGGCAGCCGGCGGGCCAGCGGCAGGAAGCTGAACCCGAGCCCGCCGGCCCCGGCGAAGCAGAACAGCGGTGGCTCGTCGGCGTCCCCGCCGCCGGGGGCGGTGCCCGCGGCCGGCGCGCGGAGCGTCACGGTGGTGGGGTGCCGGGGTGCGGCGCGGGAGCTGTCGGCGACCAGCCGGGCGAACTCGGCGACGGTCGGCGCCTGCGCCAGATCGGCGGAGGTGAGCCGGATGCCGAGCCGGTCCTGTGCAGCGGCGAGGAGTTCCTCGGCGGCCAGCGAGTCGCCGCCGAGCCGCATGAAGTCGTCGTGGATCCCGACGCTCTCCAGGTCGAGCACGTGTGCCCACAGGTCGGCGACGATCACCTCCCAGTGGCTGCGCGGCGGCACGGCGTCGGGTTCGGGGGGCGGGGGCGGCAGCGCGACCCGGTCCACCTTGCCGCGTTCGTTGCGGGGCAGGCCGGGCAGGACGACGATGGCGGCCGGCACCATCCAGGACGGCAGCCGCTCGCGCAGGAAGCGGCGCAGGGTCGCCGGGGCGGGCGTACCGGCGGTGCGGTGCGGTGCGACGTAGGCGGTGAGCGCGACCGGTTCGGTGCCGTTGCGGGTGGCGACGACGACGGCCTCGGCGACCAGCGGCGAGGCGAGCAGGGCCGCCTCGACCTCGGCCGGTTCGACCAGGTAGCCGCGGATCTTGACGGCGGAGTCGCGGCGGCCCATCAGGTGCAGGGTGCCGTCGGCGTCGAAGCGGCCGAGGTCGCCGGTGCGGTAGGCGACCCGCCCGTCGGGCAGCGGGGTGAAGCGGGCGGCGGTCTCCTCGGGGGCGTTCCAGTAGCCGGCGGACAGGTAGGCGGAGGTGACGACGAGTTCGCCGGTCCCGCCGTCGGGGACCGGGTGGCCGTCGTCGCCGAGCAGGGTGACGTCCTTGCCGGGGGCGGGTCGGCCGACCGGCACGATCCCCTCGGGTACGGGGTCGGCGGGCGCGATCGGGTGGAAGGCGAGGTGGCCGATTTCCGACGAGCCGGACCAGCTGGTGTAGGTGCAGCCGGCGGGCAGGTGCGGGCGCAGGGCGGCGACGTCGCGGCCGTGGACGGCCTCGCCGCAGGTGGTGACCAGGCGCAGGCCGTCGAGCCGCTGCCCGGGTCCGAGGACGGCGAGCAGCGAGCGCAGCAGCGACGGGGTGAGGTGCACGGTGGTGACGCCCTGGGCGGCGAGCCAGGCCGGCAGGTCGCGGATGCCGCGTACCCGGGGGTCGTAGGCGTAGACGCCGGCGCCGTTGAGCAGGGCGAAAACAAGAACGGTCAGGCCGGCCATGAAGGCGGCGGGCAGCACCAGGGCGACCCGGTCGGCGGGTGAGATGTGCAGCCGGTCGAGTCCGCCGTACGCCTCGTTGAGCAGCATGTCGTGGGTGAGCACGACGCCCTTGGGGCGGCCGGTGGAGCCGGAGGTGAACACGACAAGGGCGGGGTCGGTGCCGGCCGGCCCGGCCGGGCCCGCCAGCCCGGCCGGGCCGGTGGCCCGGGCCGCGGCCGGGTTCGGGCGGTGCGGATTCGGGTCCAGGGTGTAGGGCGCCGGGTCGGCGGTGTACGGGTCGGCGGCGGGTGCGGCGAGGGCGGGGGCCAGGTCGACGAGGGCGGGCACCCCGATCGTGGCGGCGGTCGCCCGGTGGTCGGCGTCGGTCAGGCATCCGGTGGCGCCGGACCGGTCGACGATCTGCCGGAGCCGGTCGGCGGGCAGGGTCGGGTCGAGCAGTACGACCGGCCGGCCGGACTTCAGCGCGCCGAGCAGGCCGAGCAGGCCGTCGGCGGTCTGCGGCAGGAGTACGGCGAGCGGGTCGCCGGGCCGGTCGGGGCGCAGGTGGGTGGCGATCCGGTCGGAGAGCGTGTCCGTGGCGCCGAACGTGTACGCGCCGTCCGGTGACACCAGCGCGGGTAGCTCCGGGATCCGGCGCGCCACGTCGCGGAAGCGCCGGGTCACCGAACGGGTGTCGCCCGGTACAACGAGCGGCGGAACCGCGTCCTGCTCTGCCTGCATGCCCGCACCCTCCCGAAAGTAAGCCCAGGCTAGCCTAAGTAATTACGATGGGGAACAGTCCACCGGCATGATCAGCACGACAGTCCGGTCCGGTGTGGTCAGTCGCCGAACAGTTCGCGGTAGACGTCCGCCGTACCCGGATTTGCCCGGCACCCGGGCTCACCGGCGCGGAACAGGCTGGACTGGACGCCGCCGGCGTCGCAGTTGGAGAAGTACGCCTCGTACGCCAGGTCGGCGGCGTGCGCGGCGAACCAGGCGTGCATCCACCGGACGAAGTCCGGGTTCTCCCGCCCGGCGTCCCCGGTCGGCACCACGCCCCACTCCCCTACCGAGAACGGCTTGCCGCGTTCCCGGGCGAACGCGAACAGCCAGTCCAGCCCGTCCGGGGCGGCGGCGATCCGGTCGAAGTCCGCCTTCGTGCGCGCCGCCGGCCAGTGGTCGTAGTTGTCGATCCCGATTATGTCGACGTAGTCGTCGCCGGGATAACAGTTGGTGCTAACCCCGCCACAGACGCCGTCCGGGGTGCCGTGCGCGTTGATGGTCCAGTCGAGCAGCACGTGGGGGTTGGTGGCCCGGATCCCGTCGGCGGCCCGCCGGTAGCAGGCGATCCAGACCTCGGTGTCGGCGCCGTGCCAGGGCATGAAGGTGCCGTTGAACTCCCAGCCCAGTCGGACCACCGAGTCGGCCCGGTCGTGCCGGACCATCAGCGCGCCGAAGTCGCGCCACAGCTGGTCGAACTCGCCGCGCGCACAGCCGGCGAGATCCTGCGGGCGTCCTTCGGGGACCAGCCCCTGCGAGACGACCAGCGCTCCGGGGAAGCCGTCGAACTCCTCGAACGTCCAGCCCGTGTCGCGGGTCATCGACTCGTACGTGGTCCGGTCGGTGTAGGTGTGCGCGACCCGGCAGACGCTCCCCCGCTCGACACAGAACCGCTCGACGTGCTCACGGTCGTTGATCGGATCGCCGTTGACGCCGGACAGCCCGTTCGGGCCGGGCCAGACGCCGGGCGTACGCGGTCGGGCCATCAGCTCGGCGGCGCCGGGGTGCCGCTCCGGCACCGTTGTCGACGGCCCGGCGTCGCGGCTCCAGGTGAACGCCAGCGCCGCGATCGCGCCGAGCATCACAACGGCGAGCCCGGCCCCGACCACAGTCCCGCCCGGCCCCCCTCTACCCATTCGCCAAGGCTCCCTATCCTCACTTCGCGTCGGGGCCTCGCCGCCCGCACCGTTGATCAAGGAGAGACCTACGCGGACCGCGCACGGCCCGTCGCGAGCCTGGGCGGGTCAGCCGGCGAGCATCGTGGACCAACTGGCGATGGTGGGCCGTTCGGCAAGCGCCACGTAGCTGGCCTCGACACCCTGGCGGCGCCAGCGTTCGACCAGGCTCATGAACGTCATCGAGTCCAGCCCGTAGGCGAACAGGTCGTCGTCGTCGGTGAGGTCGTCCAATGGCTCGCCGAGCGCCTCGGCGAGTTCGGCGCGCAGTCTCGACGGCGTGAGGGGTTCCATCGACCGGCCCTTCCGGTTGAGGTGGTCAGTTGACGATCGCGTCGGTGGTGGTGACGACGGCGCAGCGGCCGGCCGCGTACGCCATGGCGGTCTCGTGTTCGGCACGGGAGAAGTCGGCGACCGCGTCGGCGACCACGAACGGCTGCACGTCGCGCATGAACGCGTCGCAGGCGGTGGCGACGACGCCGATGTGGCCGTACACGCCGCAGACGACGAGCTGGTCCCGGCCGTGCCGGTCGAGCAGGCCGGCCAGGTCGGTGCGGTGGAACGCGCTGTAGCGCCACTTGGTCAGCAGCGTGTCGCCGGGAGCTGGGGCGAGGTCGTCGACGATCCGCGCCCCGGCCTCGTCGGCGATCCCAGCGCCCCAGAAGTCCTGGAGCAGGCCACGCTGGTCGAGGCTCTGGGCGGGCGGTTGCGCGGAGTAGACCACGGGTACGCCGGTCAGGGCGCAATACGCCCGCAGCCGGTTGACGTTGGTCAGCACGGTGGACAGCGGCTCGGCGCCGGGCGCGTAGAAGCGCAGGAAGTGCCGTTGCATGTCGTGGATCAGCAAGACGGCGCGGTCCGGGTCGACCCGCCAGGACGCCCGGTTGGCGGGCAGTTCGGCGGCGGTCGGCACCGGGTACGGCGCGATGGTCGGGATCATGAGGCGGCTCCACCGTCGGTCGGGGACTGCCCGGTCGCGGAAGTCGTGACGGTCGGGGATGTCGTGGGCTCGGGTGGGCCGGTCGGGGACCGCGCGGGCCGGCCGGTCGGGGTCGTACCCGGCGCCGGGTCGCCGGTCGCCATCAGCAGGGCCAGGGCCCGGCGCAGTTCGGAGCGGCTGGTCTTGCCGACCCCGGTGTGCGGGAAGGCGTCGACGAACCGTACCCGGTCTGGGATCTTGAAGTCGGCGATGCCGCGGTCGCGGACGAAGGCCCGGATGGCGGCGGCGGTCGGTGCCTCGCCGCGCGGGATCACCACGGCACAGGTCCGTTCGCCGAGCACCGCGTCGGGTATGCCGACGACCGCGACGTCGAAGATCTGCGGGTGGGCCAGCAGGTGGTTCTCTACCTCCTCCGGGGCGATCTTTTCGCCGCCCCGGTTGATCTGGTCCTTGGCCCGGCCCTCGACGACGAGGTGTCCGGTCGGGGTACGCCGGACCAGGTCGCCGGTGCGGTAGAAGCCGTCGGTGGTGAACGCGACCGTGTTGTGCGCGGCCGCCCGGTAGTAGCCGCGGATGGTGTACGGGCCGCGGGTCAGCAGGTGTCCGGTCTGTCCCGGTGGCAGGTCGCGGTCGGCGTCATCGACGATCCGGATCTCGTCGTCGAGGCTGATCGGGGTGCCCTGGGTGGCGACCACGGTCGCCGGGTCGTCGTCGAAGCGGGTGTAGTTGACCAGGCCCTCGGCCATCCCGAACACCTGTTGCAGGTCGCAGCCGAGGGTTGGTGTGACCCGGGCGGCGACCTCGTCGGCGAGTCGGGCGCCGCCGACCTGGAGTACCCGCAGGCTGGACAGGTCGGGGCGGCGGTGCGCGGCGGCGTCGAGCCAGAGCAGGGCGAGCGGCGGGACCAGGGCGGTGATCGTGACCCGTTCTTGTTCGATCAGGTCGAAGGTGACGTCCGGGGTGGGGCGCGGGGCGAGGACGACGGTGCCGCCGGCGGCGAGGGTGCCGAGTACGCCGGGTGAGCTGAGGGCGAAGTTGTGGGCGACCGGCAGGACGCACAGGTAGATCGACGAGGTGTCCAGCCGGCAGATGTCGGCGGAGGCGCGGACGCTGTAGAGGTAGTCGTCGTGGGTGCGGGGGATGAGTTTCGGTAGGCCGGTGCTGCCGCCGGAGAGTTGGAGGAACGCGACGTCGGAGGCGGCCGGGCCGGGCGTGGGGGGTCCGGTCGTTGGCTCCGGCCCGGTGTCGCCAGGCAGTGGACCGTCAGTGGCCAGGTCGGACAGCGTGGTGAACTCGGCCGGGTCGCCGACGACGAGCACGTGCTGCAGGCCGGGCAGCCGTTCGCGTACCTGCCGGGCGAGGTCCCGGTAGTCGAAGCCGGCGTGCCGGTCCGCGACGACGTACCCGACCGCGCCGGTCAGTTCGGCGAAGTAGGTGATCTCGGTACGCCGGTGTGGCGGCAGCGCGAACACCGGCAGCGCGCCGAGCCGGAACAGCGCGAAGATCACCTCGAAGAACTCGGCGACGTTCGGCAGTTGCACGATCACCCGGTCGCCGCGGCGTATCCCGAGGTCGTGTAGGCCGGCGGCGAGCCGGTCGGCGCGGGCGTCGAGTTCGGCGTACGTCCACCGCTGCCGTCCGTCGACGACGGCGGTCCGGTCGGCGTGGGTTCGGGCCCGGTCGCGCAGGAACGCGCCGAACGTCTCGCCGGTCCAGTGGCCGGCCGCCCGGTAGCGGGCCGCGAACTCCTCGGGCCAGGGCGTGAAGTCCGGGCCGGTCACCTGTGGACCGGAGCCCCCGGGAACAGCGGTGGTGTCGGCAACACCGGCGGCTTCAGGCGGCATCGGGCAGTCCCATCGCGAGCAGCAGGGTACGGAACTTCGCGGACGTCTCGGCCAGTTCGTCGGCGGGCCGCGACCCGGGGACGATGCCGGCGCCGGCGTACAGCCGCAGGGTGCGTTCGTCGGCCTCGGCGCAGCGGATCGCGATCACCCACTCGCCGTCGCCGTCGGCGTCGACCCAGCCGACCGTTCCGGTGTAGAAGCCGCGCGGGAACGGTTCGACCTCGGCGATCATGTCCCGGGCGGGGCCGGGCGGGGTGCCGCACACCGCCGGGGTCGGGTGCAGCGCGGTCGCGAGCGTCAGCGCGGTGGTCGAGGGGTCGGCGAGGGTGCCGGTGACCTGGGTGGACAGGTGCCACATCGTGCCGGTCGGCACCACCGCGGGCCTGGCCGGGACGCGCAGGTCGATGCAGTACGGCCGCAGCGCCTCGGCGACCGCCTCGACGACCAGGGCGTGCTCGTGCCGGTCCTTGCGGGAGTTGAACAGGGTGGCGGCGCGGCGGGCGTCCTGCGCGGGCTCGGGGCTGCGGGCGGCGGAGCCGGCGAGCGGGTTGGCGACGACCCGGTCACCGACCCGGGAGACCAGCAGTTCCGGGCTGGCCCCGAGCAGGGTACGGCCGCCGGGCAGGTCGGCGGCGAACGTGTAGCCGCGAGGGTCCAGGGTGGCCAGGTTCGCCAGCACCCGCCGCAGGTCCAGGCCGGACGGTGCGCCTACGTGCAGCGACCGAGCCAGCACCACCTTGGCCAGCTCACCGTCGGCCATCCGGGCCAGCGCCCGTTCGACGCCGCGCAGGTAGCCCTCGGGTTCGGGGACCGCCCGGACCTCGATGCCGGCCGGCGGTCCGGCGGGCTCCGGTGGCGGTCGCCAGTCGACGCCGACCGGGGCGGCCCGGTGCACGGCGGCCGGCACGACCAGGTGCGCGGCGGCCGGGTCGGCGAACGGGATGGCGCCGACCGCGACCGGTTCGGGCACGTCACCGGCGACGGCGGCGAGCATCGTGGACACGTAGCCGGCCAGGTCGGTGTCGCGGGCCGGCAACCCGACCGCGATCCCCTCGGCGAGCAGCACCTGCCGGGGAGAGGCGAAGAAGAACGACGACCCAGGCCGGTAGCGGTCGACGAGGTCGCCGGCGGTCGGCGGCCGGTCCGCCGGTGCCGGTCCGGCGAGGTGGGTCGACTCAGGCACCGAGGGCCGCCCCGCCGTCGACGCACAGGTTGTGCAGTGTGATGTGCCGGGCCTGCGGCGAGGCGAGGAAGAGCACCGCGTCGGCGATGTCGTCGGGCTCGGCGATCCGGCCGAGCGGGATACCGACCCGGAACGCCTCCGGCTGGCCGGCCAGGGTCGCCGCAGGGCCACTGTCGTCGGTCCACAGGGTACGCAGCATCGGCGTGTCGGTGGAGCCGGGCGAGACGACGTTGCAGCGGATGCCGTACCGGGCCACCTCGAGGCCGAGGCTGCGGGTGAACTGGGCGGCGGCGGCCTTCGAGGCGGCGTACGCGGCCATCCCGACTCGGGGTACCGAGGCGGCGTTGGAGGCGACGGTGACGACGGCACCGCCACCCCGGCCGGCCATCCGGCCGGTCACCGCCCGGCACAGGTAAAAGACACCGGTCGTGTTGATGGCGAAGGTACGGGCCCAGTCGGCGTCGGTGTAGCCGGCGACCGGACCGGGCAGCAGCACACCCGCGACGTTGACCAGCACACCGACCGGGCCGAGTTCGGCCTCGACGCGGTCCACCGTCGACTCGACGTCGGCGGCGTCGGTGACGTCCAGCGGGTAGCCGGTGATGCTTCCCGATGCCGCCTGCCCGGCCGGGAGCGGCGCGGCGCTGGCCGCGAGCCCGCGTACAGCGGCACCGTCAAGGTCGGTGGCGGCGACGGTGGCACCGCTCTCGGCGAGGCGCCGGGCGACCGCCGCACCGATCCCCCGTCCGGCGCCGGTGACGATCGCAACGGTGCCGGTCAGGGCGGGATGCATGGGTCCTCCCAGATAGGCACGAGCAGCAACAGGCCGTTAGGTTAGCCTAAGCTTGCTCGACAAGCCAAAGGTTGAGACCTTCACCAAAGGATCTTGACAGCGGCCGGTCACGCCTGCCGATAAGTCTCCTGCCGCGCGGTCGCCCGCATCAGCTCCAGGTAGCGGTCCCGGGTCAGCCGGGGCCGGTGCCCCGCGAGCAGTTCCCGGGCCACCCGGGCATCGCCGTACAGCAGGTCGACGACCGTCCACGCCAGCGCCTTCGCGGGTTGCACGTACGCCAGCCACGGGTCGACGATCCGGAACCCCGCCGAGTGGTTGGCACCGGCACAGCCGCCGTGCGTCGGGTGCAGCACCGGCATCAGGTGGCTCAGGTCACCGGCGTCGGTCGACGCGGTCGACCAGGGCCCCTCCGACCAGCCCGCCGCGCCGAGCAGGTCGACGGCATTGCGCCGGAACAGCTCCCCCAGCGTCCGGTCGACGACGAGCGGCAGGTAGCCGGGCAGCGTGGTGAGTTCGACGGCCGCGCCGAGCGCCAGCGCACCGGCCCGCAGCGACCGGTCCACCCGCACCTCGGCGGCGGCGATCGCGTCGCCGGAGCCGCCCCGGATCAGCATGTCCACCACGACCTCGTCGGCGACCACGTTCAGGGCGGTCCCGGCGGGACGCAGCACCGGGTGGACCCGGATGTGGTCCCGGTCGGCGAACGTCTCCCGCTGCGCGTCGATCGCGTGCAGCGCCACGGTCGCCGCGCCCAGCGCGTTGACGCCGTGCTCGGGCGCGGCGGCGGCGTGCGTGGCCCGGCCGAGGAAACGGGCCCGTTTCGCCAGAAAACCCGTGTGACTCCAGGTCAGCCCCAGCGGGGCCGAGTCGGCGTGGGCGTGCACCATCATCGCCAGCCGTACGCCGTCGAAGTGGCCGAGCCGGACCAGTTCCTGCTTGCCGCCGGCGAACTCGATCCGGCCGGCCGCCCGGGCGGCGCCCGACCAGTCGATGTCGACGTACTCCTCGGCCGGTACGGCGAAGAACAGCACCTCGCCGCGTAACTGCCCGGCCGCCTCGGCGGCGACCAGCGCCCGGGCCACCCCGACCAGGTGGGCGACCTGCGCGTTGTGGCCGCAGGCGTGGGCGGCCCCGGTCACCGGGTCGGCCGCCGGATGGTCCGGCACCCGGACCGCGTCCAGTTCGGCCAGTACGCAGATCCGCGGCCCCGGCCGGCTGCCGGCCAGTATGGCCCGTACCCCGGTCTGTGCCAGGCCCTCCTCGACGGTCAGGCCCAGCGCACGCAACTCGCGGGCCACCAGGTCGGCGGTCCGGAATTCCCGGAACGCGAGTTCCGGGTGGGCGAAGACGTCGTCGCCGACCGCGGTCAGGTGGGCGCCGTCGGCGTCCACCAGGTCGGCGATCCGCGCCTTGAGCCCGGCTGCCGAGCCGCCCCTGGGCGCCGCCGCTCCCGGGGGCGGCGGGCTGGGCGGTACGACGGTCACCGGGCTGCCCCGAGCAGGCTGGCGAGGGCGTCGCCGAACCGTTCCCGCCAGCACAGCCGGTCGTGGCCGCCGGCGAACTCGAGGTAGTTGACCGGGTAGCCCCGGGCCAGCAGCACGTCGCGCAGGTGCCGGTTGGGGCGTAGGTTCACCCACTCGTCCAGTCCCACCTCGAGGTGCAGCCGCAGCGGCCGGCGGGCGGTGACGGCGTACTCGTGGCCGAGCCACTCGGCGCCGGCGTCGTCGGGGGTGCCGCTCTGCCACCAGAACGCGCCGGACTGCGCCAGTACGTTGCCGAACCGGTCTGGAGCGGTCAGCCCGGCGAACGCGGCGGTCAGGCCGCCGAGGCTCTGCCCGGCGACCACCGTGCGCGCCGGGTCGTCGGTCACGGCGAGGTCCGCACCGGCGTGCCCGATCAGGTCGGTACGCAGGAACTCGACGTACTCCGGCCGGCAGGCGTACTCGGTGAACCGCGTCGGCCGGTCCACGCTGTCCGGCATGAGGGCCACCAGCGGTGGCAGCAGTCCGGCGTGTATCAGGTTGTCCAGGGTCGGCGCGACCGGCAGCAGCGGCCCCCAGACGTCGCCGTCGAGCAGCACCAGCAGCGGATAGGGCCCACCGCCGGGCCGGTGGCCGGGCGGAGTGTAGCGCCAGACCCGGCGCGGGCCGCCGGCCAGACGGGTCGGCACCCGCACCGTGTCGACCGCGCCGGCCGGGACCCCGGGCCGGGGTCGCCACCACCCGGAGCGGGGTGTGGCGGGTCCGTACGCGACCGACTTGTGCGGCGGGCGGTGCTGCGGCAGCGTCTCCGGGTTGAGCGGGTCGGCGACCGCCCGGCCGGCCAGCTCCCGCCAGTACGCCGGGCCGGTGGGCGGGACTCGCCCGGCGTCGTCCGGTGAACCGGTGTCGTCGGGGGCGATCTGGTAGCTGCCGGACCACTCGGCGCGCACCTGATAGGTGAGGTGCCACAGGTCGGTGCCGGGCAGCCGGGTCATCGCGCTGCGGCCCAGGTCAGCGCGGTCGGCCAGCTTGTTGACCAGCAGCAGCACGGCCCGGGTCGGACGGCGTTCCCGCCACACGAAGGTGAGCACCGTGTCGCCGGGGTCGTCCGGGGCTGGGGCGACCAGCGGGGTTCCGGTCTTCTCCACCTCAGACCAGAAGTACGCAAGGACGGCCGGACCGGCGCCGGAGGCCAGGTCACGGCGCAGCGTCTCGATCCGGGGGCCGGGCACCACACGGGGCGGCATCGGCCGCGGGATCCGCGGCGGCACGGAACCCGCCGGGACGGTACGCGGGGCGGCGGGTTCATCCACTTCGGACGGCGTCCGGGTAGGCACACGCATCTCCTGCCGTAGGGCCGCACAGTCGCAGTTGACCATGCCTGACACTGTGGTTAGCCTAACCTAATGTTCCCTGATCGGGAGGTGGCCCCTCCAGGACTCCGCCGGGGCGGTGAGCGGGGTTGACCGGCGCGCCGGCCCGCCGCCCGCTGTCCGCCGCCCAGCAGGCCCTGTGGTTCGCCCAGCAACTCGATCCCGACAACCCCGTCTACAACTGCGCCCACTACGTCGACCTGCGCGGACCGCTCGACCTCGACCGGCTCGTCGCCGCCGTCCGGGCGGTGACCGCCGGGACCGACGT
The DNA here is from genome assembly GCF_040683055.1 of Polymorphospora sp. NPDC051019. NCBI lineage: Bacteria > Bacillati > Actinomycetota > Actinomycetes > Micromonosporales > Micromonosporaceae > Polymorphospora > Polymorphospora sp. NPDC051019. Next base: position 18,126 of record NZ_JBFBCH010000020.1, read on the forward strand.
ACTCAACCTGACGTTCGGCACCGACGGCCACGAGGTGTGGCAGGCCCACCGGCCCGCCGAGCCGGAACCCACGGTCGTGGACCTGCGCGACCGGCCCGACCCGGAGAAGCACGCGGCCGACCTGATGCGAACCGACGCCGCCCGGCCAGTCGCCCTGACCGGCGACGACCTGGCCCGGCAGATGCTGCTGCGGCTCGGCCCCGAGCACACCGTCTGGTACCTGCGCGCCCACCACATCCTGCTGGACGGCTTCGGCTTCTCGATGCTCGTCGAGCAAGTGGCCGCCGGCTACGCCGCCCTCGGTCGCGGCGAATCCGCCGACCCGCATTTCGCCGGCCTGGCCGACCTGCTCGCCGAGGAGACCGCGTACGACGGCTCGGAGCGGGCCGCGACCGACCGCCGCTACTGGCTCGACCGGCTCGCCGGACTACCGGACGCCGTCTCGCTCACCGATCACGCCGCTCCGACCGGTCACCACTACCTGCGTCTCGACGGCGAACTCGGCGAGCGGGGCAGCGAACGGCTGCACGGACTCGCCGAGGCGTGCCAGGTCACCTGGGCCGAACTCGTCTTCGCCGCCACCGCCACCTACCTGCACCGGATGACCGGTGCCCGCGACCTCGTGCTCGGCGTACCCGTCACCGGCCGGCTCGGCTCGGTCGCCGCCCGGGTGCCGGCCACCGTCGTCAACGTGCTGCCGCTGCGGCTCGCCGTACCGGCCGGGTCGACGCTGCGCGACCTGGCCGCCCGGGTCCGCGCCGAGCTGCGTGCCGGCCGCCGGCACCAGCGCTACCGGTACGAGCGGCTGCAACGCGACCTCGGCATGGTCGGCACCGGCCGCCGCCTGTTCGGCCCACAGGTCAACATCAAACCCTTCGGCCAGGACGTCGCGTTCGGCGCCTGCGCCGGCCGGGTCCACTACCTCGCGACCGGCCCGACCGACGACTTCGAGGTCACCGCCAGCCTCGCCCCGGACACCGGCCGGCTGCGGCTCACCGTTGACGCCAACCCGAAGACATACTCCGCCGACCGGGTTGCCGCCCACCGGGACCGGCTCGCCCATCTGCTGGAGATCCTCGGCGACCTCGACCCGGACACACCGCTCGACACGATCCCGGTGCTGACCCCGACCGAAGGCCACCGGGTGTTGCGCGGCTGGAACGACACCGGGCACCCGGTTCCGGCCGGGACGCTCACCGACCTGCTCGACCACGCCGCGACCGGGCATCCCGACGCCGTGGCCGTGGCCGCCGACGCAGGGGTTCCCGACGCGGGCGGGACGCTGACATACACCGAACTGCACCGGCAAGCGAACCGGCTGGCGCACTGGTTGATCCTGCGCGGCGCCGGGCCGGGCACCCTGGTCGCGGTGGCCCTGCCCCGCAGCGCCGACCTGGTCGTGGCGCTGCTGGCGGTGCTGAAGTCCGGGGCAGGCTACCTGCCGCTCGACCTGTCGTACCCGGCCGACCGGCTGGCGTTCATGCTCGACGACGCCCGACCGACCTGCCTGCTGACCCTGTCCACCATGGACAGCCCGGCATCCGGGGACGCCGGGCCGGGCCGAATCGAACTCGACCGGCCGGAGACGGCCGCGCTACTGGCCAGCCTGCCGGACACCGCCCCCGGCGACACCGACCGGCGGCGGACACTGCGCGCCGGCGACACCGCGTACGCGATCTACACCTCAGGGTCAACCGGCCGCCCCAAGGGCGTACTGGTGCCGCACCGGGGCATCGTCAACCGGCTCGCCTGGATGCAGCACGAGTACCGGCTAACCGGCGACGACCGGGTGCTGCAGAAGACGCCGTACGGTTTCGACGTGTCGGTCTGGGAGTTCTTCTGGCCTCTGACGACCGGGGCGACGCTGGTGGTGGCCCGTCCTGACGGGCACCGCGACCCGGCGTACCTGGCCGACCTGATCCGCCGCGAGCGGGTCACCACCGTCCACTTCGTACCGTCGATGTTGCGGGTCTTCCTCACTGAACCCGGCGCGACGGCGTGCGGTGCGACGCTGCGCCGGGTGGTCTGCAGTGGCGAGGAACTGCCCGCGGACCTGGCCCGCGAGTTCCACCGCACCGTCGGCGTACCGTTGCACAACCTGTACGGCCCCACCGAGGCGTCGGTCGACGTCACCCACCACCCGGTCCGCGCCGACGACCCGCCCGGCCCGGTCCCGATCGGCCGCCCGGTCTGGAACACCAGGATGTACGTCCTCGACGCCGCCCTGCGGCCGGTGCCGGCCGGGGTCGCGGGTGAGTTGTTCATCGCCGGCACGCAGGTGGCGACCGGCTACCTCGACCGGCCGGCGCTGACCGCGGGCCGGTTCGTCGCCGACCCGTGGGGTGGACCGGGTGACCGGATGTACCGGACCGGGGACCTGGCCCGGTGGCGCGACGACGGGGTGCTGGAGTTCCTCGGCCGCACCGACCACCAGGTGAAGATCCGTGGGTTCCGGGTCGAACCCGGCGAGATCGAGGCGGTGCTGACCAGCCATCCGGCGGTCGCCGGCAGCGCCGTGGTGCCGTGGCCGGGCCGACCGGACCGGCTGTGTGCGTACGTCGTAACGGCGGGCGGGTCCGGCGGAGAGCCGGCCGGCGACAGACTGGCGGCCGCCTTGCGGTCGCACCTGGCGGCGGCACTACCCGACCACATGGTGCCGGCCGCATTCGTGACGCTGCCGGACCTGCCGCTGACGACCAGCGGCAAGCTCGACCGGCGAGCCCTGCCCGCACCCGAGAGCGGGCCGGCCGGGACAGCACCCCGGAGCCCGCGCGAGGAACTGCTGTGCGGACTGGTCGCCGAGACCCTCGAGATGCCCCGGGTCGGCGTCGACGACAACTTCTTCGACCTCGGTGGACACTCGCTGCTCGCGGCGACGCTGGCCGCCCGGATCCGCGACGTGCTCGGGGTGACACTGCCGCTCGGCGCCGTCTTCGCCGCCCCGACCGTCGCCCGCCTCGCCACCCGGATCTACGGCACGGCTGCCACGGGCGCCCCCGTCACGGGGGACGCGCTCGACGTCCTGCTCGCGCTACGGCACCGCGACGAGGGGCCGGCACTGTTCTGCGTACACCCGGCCGGCGGCCTCAGCTGGTGCTACACCGGGCTGCTGCGACACCTGCCCGCCGAGGTCGCCGTCTACGGGTTGCAGGCCCGCGGGCTGACCGACCCCGCCAGCCGGCCGGCGTCGATCGACGAGATGGCCGACGACTACGTACGGCAGATCCGGGCGGTTCGGCCGCACGGAGCGTACCGGCTGCTGGGCTGGTCGGTCGGCGGGGTGATCGCGCACGCGGTCGCCGTACGGCTGCGCGACGCGGGCGAACCGGTCGACCTGCTCGTGCTCCTCGACGCGTACCCGGGCGACCAGTGGCGGGACCTACCCACCCCGGACGAGTCCGACGCGCTACGGGCTCTGCTGCACATGGCCGGCCAGGACGAGTCCGTCGTGGCCGGGGAACTGTCGACGGAGGCGGTGCTCGCGGCGCTACGCCGCGACGGCAACGCGCTTGCCGGACTCGGTGCGGACACCCTCTCCGCCATCGTCACCGTCGTGGTCGACAACGCCCGGCTGATGCGCGAACACCGGCACCGGCGCTACGACGGGGACGCGCTGTTCTTCACCGCCGCCCGGCCCCGGCCGGAGCACTGGCTGGACCGGGCCGGCTGGGCGCCGTACCTGCGAAGGGTCACCAACCACGACCTGGACTGCCTGCACCCGCAGATGATGCGCCCAGATGCGCTGGCGGTGATCGGCGACCTACTCGCCCGCCGCCTGGCAGCCCGGCCTGACTGAGCCGGCCGCGCGCCGCCAACCGGGCCTGCCGGGCGGCTGGGAGCGACATCGGAACCAGCGTCCGCGTCTCTGTCCACCTCTCAGTATGTGCGGTGTGTGCCGGCAGGAGCCCATCGGTTGGCAATGCGTGGCCGAGAGCGTCCGGACTCGCGTGGTGCCCGCGCCAGCCTCCATCGCCGTCGCGGTACGGAGCCGCCTCGCCCGCCGGTGGTCGTACCGGCCCGCCGATCTACCCGGCGCTGTCCGGTGCGCGTCCCGTCGCGCGTGCGGTGGGTGTGCTCGCCCGCCAGTGGCGGCTGGTGGGCTGGCGGGTGTGAAGTGTCGCCGCCGCAGTGCTCGCCGCCGGCATGACGCTGGCCGGCTGGGTGTCGGCCTCGGTGGAGCCGGCGCTCGTGGTAGCCGTTCCGCTGGTGGCGGCGGTTGCGGTGGCCGGCGTGTGCGGGGTGACGAGCCGCCGGACGAGCTGATCCGGGCCACACCGACTTCGGTACGGACGGTCCTGCTCGCCCGGTTGACCCTGGTGCTGGGGGCCGGCGTGCGCGTGGTCGACAGCTACGACGCCGAACGCCGCCCCATCGCCCAGGCAACCGCCGACGAAAGCCACCGGCGCCTGGTCGAGGCCGTCACCGCCACCGCACCGGCGCCCCGCCCCAGTCCCACCCCAGCGAGGGCCTCGTCCTCGGGTATTTGACGGGTTCGTCGGTGCCGGGTGGCCATTCGGCGATCAGCCAGCAGTCGGGCTGGGTGCCGGCGTCGGCGCGGGGGATGTCGCGGTTGGCGGGGCGGACGCGTAGGCGTAGGCGTAGAAAGTGGGGGCGCAGCGCGGCGTGCGGGTTAGTCGGTGTAGCGGTGGGCGGGGACGGTGGCGTCCGGCATAGCGGTCGCCGACGAGGAGCAATCCCTCCGGGCGTAGCAGGTGTACCCGCCAACACGGTGGCCCTGAGCGGCATGCCGACCTCGTCGGACCGACTGTCCCGGGCTCCTTGGAGCCGACCCGCGTCGGACACCGCACTGCTGGGCGCGACCACGGTGGTCAACCCGGACACGGCGTTCTCGGCACTGACGGCGCTCCGGTCCGGGTCAATGGCGCAGCCACCCGACATACCCGCGGCATGATCGCCACCGTCTTGGGGCGACGACGCTGACCGTCGTCGCCCGTTGCTCGTCGCACGTGGAGATGCGGCATCGGAACCGGCGTTCAGCGTCGACCAGACCCGCCGCCGCGATCGGGTCTTGCCCAGCAGCGTGCCGCCGACCCTCCAGGCCGAACCGCGTCGAACTCGCAGGTCTCGTTGAGCGGCAGATCCCGGCCGTTGGTGGATCACGTTCCGGATACGGACTCTTGCCCATGCCACACCTCCTCCGATAACTTGCGTGTCATAAGTTCACGAGGCAGCGCCAACAGTCCCAGCAAACGGCAGTCGTTTCGGGGATGTTGCGGGACGCAAGTTGAGGAGAGTGCGGTGACGTTCTCGATCGTGGCCGTCGACCCGGCGACCGGTGAGATCGGCGCGGCCGTGCAGTCTCACTTCTTCGCCGTCGGTCGCCGCTGCCTCACCGTCCTGCCCGGGAGCGGCGCGGTCGCGTCGCAGGCGTTCGGGGACGCCGGCCACGGACCGCTCGTTCTCGACGCGCTCTCGAACCCCGGCGCCGTCCCCGCAGTCGTCCTGCGGCGGCTGATGGCCGGTGACGAGAACCGCGAGCTGCGGCAGGTCATGGTTATCGACCCAAGCGGCGAGGCAGCCGCCCATACCGGCGCTGGATGCATTCCGTACGCCGGTCACCGGATAGGTGCCGGCGTGGCCGCGGCGGGCAACACACTCTCCGGCCCTCACTGGCAGGACATGGTCGACGCGTACCGGGACAGCCCCGGCCCGATCGAACAGCGCCTGCTCGCCGCCCTCTCCGCCGCACAAACGGCCGGCGGCGACCTGCGCGGCATGATGTCCGCCGCGCTCAAGGTCGTGGGTCCGGAACGGACCAGGTGGCCGCAGCCGGGCACCCGCATGGACCTGCGCGTCGACCATCACCCGGCGCCGATCGAGGAGCTCGCCCGCCTGGTGACGCTCTCGGCGGCGCATGCCAGGCTTACCGCCGGTGTCCTCTCCCCCGGCCGGATCGTCGGCACCGGGGCGGCTCCGATCGACGACACCAACGCACCGGGGATCCTCGACGGCCTGGCGGAGGCGCAGCACGTCTTCGGCGACGACCCGGAACCCACCTTCTGGCGCGGTGTCGTGGCGGCGCGTGTCGGGCGCGACGCGCTCGCGGCCTCCTGTTTCGCTCGGGCCATCGCGCTGCATCCGTCGTACGAACAGCTCGCCGGCGCGCTCGAACGCGCTGGCCGGCTCCGGCTTCCCCCGGGTGGACTCCGCGCGCTCCTGGCGGCCCACCCGGACGTCCCGCCCCCAACGACCGTCCAGCCTGGTCGGAACGGACAGATGGAGACCCCCAGCACATGAGACGAAAGCAATTCGCGCCGCTCGTGGCAGCCGCGCTCACCGGCCTCGTCGCACTCACCGGATGCCAGGGCGGGTCGCAAGGCGACTCCGGCGGCCGGTCGCACAGTTTCATCATCGGTGCCGGCGAGGTGGACGGGCTCGACCCCGTCCAGACCAAGACGATGACCGCCCAGATGGTCGTGGCGAACCTGTACGCCAACCTGATTGAACAGAAGATGGTCCCGGTAGCGGACGGCTACCTGGATGGCACGGACGAGTACGTCAACGGCATCGTCGAGAACTACGAGACCTCCGCCGACGGCACGGTGCTCACTTTCACGCTGGCCGACGGGCTGACCTTCGCCGACGGCTCGCCACTCACCGCCGACGACGTTGTCTACACCATGCGGCGAACGCTCTCGGAAGCCTCCTACGTCAGCGGCTCCAGCACGGTCTTCATGCACATCAGTGACGCCGAGAAGCAGATCATGGCGGTCGACCCGTCGACCGTCCGGGTCACGCTCGACTCACCGGCGCCGGCCGTCGACGCATTCCTCGCTCTGAGCACCTTCGGCATCCTGAGCTCGGAGAAGGGCTCGGCGAACGCGGGCGCGAACGGCGCCGCCACCGAGTTCTTCGTCAAGAACGCCACACCGTCCGGCCCGTTCACGCTCGAGTCGTGGAACGTCGGCGAGAGCGTCAAGCTCGTCAAGAACCCCAAGTACGTGCACGCGGGCGACGTCTACCCGGAACAGCTCACCATTCTCAACATGGCCGACGAGGACCAGCGCTACCTCGCGTTGAGGAACGGCGACATCGACGTGGCCCTCGACCTGTCGCCTCGGCTGGTGAAGGAGGCGTCCTCGCAGGCCGGGCTGACCGTGCACAGCATGCCCAGCAACACGCTCTACTACCTGGGCATGAACCCCAAGGTGGCACCCTTCGACAACAAGCTCGTCCGCCAGGCGGTGGCCGCCGCCGTCCCGTACGAGTTGCTGATGCGGGAGGTCGTGCTCGGCCAGGCAAACCCGGCGTACGGCGTGGTACCGCACAACATGACGACCAGTACCGCGCCGTCGGAGAAGGCCACACAGTACGAGACGAACGCCGAGCGCGCCAAGCAGCTTCTCGCGCAGGCGGGGGTGCGTGACCTGACCGTCGACCTCTCGATCTCCTCGGCCGACCCGATCTCGGTGGACTCGGCCGTCCACATCCAGTCGGCGCTCGCGCAGGCCGGCATCAAGGTCCAGATCAAGCAGCTGGCCGACGCCGACTTCGAGACCCGGAGCAAGGCTCAGGAGCTCGGGTTCTTCGTCGCGAACTGGGCCTCGTGGGTGCAGGATCCGTTCTTCCAGATGCGTGCCCTGCTGCTGACGGACCGGGCGACCAACCGGACCGGCTTCGCTAACGCCCAGTTCGACAAGCTCGTCCTGGACGGCATCGCCGAGGGCGACCGCGCCACACGCGACCAACTGTCGGCCGAGGCACAGCGGATCGTGATCGACGAGGCATCGTTCGTCGGCCTGTTCACCAAGAACATGTCCGTTGTGACACGGTCCGATGTAGAGGGCGTCACGCTCACCGACGACCTGCTGCCCCGTCTGAAGTACCTGTCCCGTAAATGACGTCCTGATTCGCCGGGCTGGCTGAAGAGGGCCGGCCCGGCGACCGGGCAAGCCGTGGAGCGCAACCTCTTGACCAGGTATCTCCTGCGACGCCTGCTGTCGAGCGCGATCACCATCGCGGTCATGGCGGTGCTCGTGTTCTTCGCATCCCGGGTGCTGCCCGGCGACCCCGCAGTCATCCGTGCCGGCAACGACGCCACGCCGGAGCTGATCGCGAGGATCCGCGCCGAGCACGGTCTGGACCTTCCGCTGTACGAGCAGTTCTTCCACTACGTCGGCGGCCTGCTGCACGGGGATCTGGGCACGTCGGTGCGGACGGGCAACCCCGTCTCCGCGGACCTGCTGACATTCCTTCCCGCCACCTTGGAGCTGAGCCTGCTGGCGTTCGTCGTCGCCGTGCTGATCGGCGTCACCGTCGGCACGGTCGCCGCCGCCAGGGCAGGGCAGTGGCCGGACGCGGTGGCACGTGGCTTCACTGCGGTGGGGGGCTCTATGCCCAGCTTCTGGCTCGCACTCATGGCCATCTTCGTCCTCGTCTACTCCCTGGGCCTCTTCCCGAGCCCGGTGGGACGGTTGCCACTCGGCACGAGCGCGCCGCCGCGCCACACCGGCTTCCTGACCATCGACGCGCTCATCGCCGGCGACGGTGCCCTGGCAACGTCGGCGCTCGCCCAGCTCGCGCTGCCGGCGCTCCTGCTGGGGATGCTCAGCTCGATCGCGCTCGCCCGGATCACTCGTACGGCGATGATCGACGCGCTCAGCGCCAGCCACACGCGGGCCGCGCGCGGACTGAACCTGGGGCGCCGGCACATCCTGCTGCAGGAGGGCTTCCGCAACGCGCTGCCGACGATCATCACATCGATGGGCTTCGTCGCCGGGCACCTCATCGCCGGCAACATCATCGTCGAGCAGATCTTCTCGTGGCCCGGAATCGGGCGGTACCTGAGCACGGCGATCTCGCAGAGCGACCTCGACGTCGTGCAGGGCTTCGTGATCGTCGTCGGTGTCAGCTACGTGCTCATCAACCTCGTCGTCGACCTTCTGTACGTCGTCTCGGACCCGCGCATCGACCTGAGGAGGGCAGGATGACGACCGCCAGGATGCTCGCCTCGGCTCGCCCACGCCGGCTGGCCCGGCTGTGTGGCCGCGGGGACCTCGGACTGCGGCTCGGGCTGCTGCTGCTGGCCGTCCTCGTGTTGATCGGCCTGGTCGGCCCGCTGCTGCTGCCCGACCCGAACGCGACGGCGGCCGGTCAGTCGCTGTTGCCACCGGGCCCGGACCATCTCTTCGGCACCGACCGGTACGGCCGCGACCTGCTCGCCCGTACGGTCGCCGCGATCCGCCTCGACCTTGTGCTCGGTATCGGAGTGGCCGTCGCCGCGATGCTGCTCGGCTCGCTGCTGGGCGCTGTTGCCGGCTACCTCGGTGGCATCGTCGACGAAGTGGTCATGCGGTTCACCGACGCGCTGCTGGCCTTTCCCGGTTTCGTGCTCGCCCTCATGGTCGTCGCCTTCACCGGCAACAGCCTGGTGTTCATGGCGGTCGGCGTCACCATCGGATCGATGCCCCACTTCATCCGGCTGTCCCGGGCCCGAGCACTGTCCGAACGGGAACTCGACTACATCCCTGCCAGCAAGCTGGCCGGCAGCGGAAGCGGCGGCATCATCTTCGGGCACATCATGCCCAACACGATCGGGGCGCCGCTCATCCAGACCACCGTCACCGCCGGATGGGCGATCCTGGACATCGCGGCCCTGTCGTTCCTCGGCGTCGGCGTCCAGCCACCCACCGCCGAGTGGGGCACGATGATCTCGGAGGGTTACAGCGAGATCCTCACCGGCAAGTGGTGGCCCGCGTTCTTCCCCGGCCTGTTCATGCTCATCGCCGTGCTGGCCTTCCAGCTGATTGGTGACGGGCTTTCGAAATGGAAGAACTCATGAGCCTTCTCGCGGTTGACGACCTCGATCTCCGGATCGCCCGGTCCGGGCAGACGCTGCTGCGCGATGTCACCGTCTCCATCGAGCGCGGTTCCATCGTCGGCCTGGTCGGCGAGTCCGGGTCCGGAAAGTCGATGTTCTCGCTGGCCCTCATGGGACTTCTGCCCGACGGCGTCGAGGTTTCCGCCGGGACGGCGGAGGTGGCGGGTCGCCCCATCTTCCGCGGTGCGTCACGCTCCTACGACACCGCCGTACGGGACCGGATCGCGCTTGTGTCCCAGAACCCGCGGGCCGCCCTGAACCCGACCATGCGGATCGGCAAACAGATGGTACGCGTGCTGCGGCAACGCCGACGGATGGGGAAAATCCAGGCGCGGGACGAGGCCCGGGAGCTGCTGCGCAAGGTGGGCATATCCGATCCGCTGCGGGTCGAGCGCGCCTACCCGCACCAGCTCTCCGGAGGGATGTGCCAGCGGGTCGTCATCGCGATGGCGCTCTCCGTCCAGGCACCCGTGCTGATCGCCGACGAACCCACGACCGGTCTCGACGTCACCATCCAGGCGCAGATCCTTCTGCTGCTCAAGGAGCTGATGGCCGACGGCGACCGGGCGGTTCTCATGGTCACCCACGACCTCGCCGTCGTGAGCAGCATGTGCGACCAGGTGATCATCCTCTACGGCGGTCAGGTGATGGAGGTGGGCCCGACGCAGGACATCTTTCACGACCCCGTGCACCCCTACACCCGCTTCCTGCTCGAGAGCCTCGAAGACCACGTCCCGAGCGCCGACGACATCGGTGACCGGGTGACGGAGTCCTCGGTGGACTTTTCGCTTGCCGGCTGCCGCTTCGCGAAGCGGTGCCCGTTCAGCACGGACCTGTGCCACCGCGAGCCGCCGCTCGCACGCCGGAGCGGGACTCGGACCGTCAACTGCCACCACCGGGGTGTCTCGTGAGCCCACTGCTTCAGGTCGATGACCTCGTCATCACCTACATGAACGGCCGGCGCCGCGTCCCCGCCGTACGCGGCGTGAGCTTCGCCGCCGAGCCCGGGGAGACGATCGCCCTGGTCGGGGAGTCCGGATGCGGGAAGTCGTCGACCGCCCGAGCGGTCGCCGGGCTCGAGGCGCCCACCACCGGACGCGTGCGCATGGCCGGGCATGACGTCGGCGCCATCGCACGCGACCCCAAGCTGCGTCACCTCGTGCAGATGGTGTTCCAGCACTCCGACCAGTCGCTCGACCAGATGTGGACGGTCGAGCGCATCGTGGCCGAGCCACTGGCCCGAATGCACCGTATGAGGCGCGGTGCCGCCCGGGACCGGGTCGTTCCCGCGCTCGCCGAGGTCGGGCTCGGTGACGAGTACCTGACCCGGCGGCCGCGCGACCTCTCCGGTGGGCAGGCGCAACGCGTGGCCATCGCCCGCGCCCTGATCACCCGCCCCCAACTCGTCGTGCTCGACGAGCCCACCGCGAGCCTGGACCAGTCGGTGCGGTCAAGAGTGCTTGCGCTGCTGCAGCGTCTGCAAAACGAACGGAAGATGACCTACGTCTTCATCTCCCACGACCTGGCCAGCGTGCGTCGAATCGCCCACCGGGTCGCCGTGATGTACCTGGGGCGCATCGTCGAGGTAGGACCCACCGCCGAGATCTTCCGCAATCCGATGCACCCGTACACCAGGGGCCTGCTCGAGTCCGAACCGCGGGTGACGCCCAACGAACCGTGGGAGATCACCCCGATGCGGGGCGAGACGCCCAGCCCTTCGGCCATCCCCACGGGGTGCGCCTTCCAAGGGCGGTGCCCACTCGCCGGCCCGCAGTGCGCGGCCGTCGATCCCCGTCTCGTCGAGGTCGCCGGTGGCCGGCTGCTGGCCTGCGTGAAGAAGGACTGACACGTGCCCACACTGTCCCGGCCCCGGCCGGCACGCCTTTTGTCAGCCGCGGCGCGCCGTCTGCCGCAGATACTCGACGACCTGAAGCTACTGGTCGAGTGCGAGTCCCCGTCTGCGGTTCCGGCCGCGCTCCACGAGTGCGCCGACCACCTGGAGGGCCTCGTCCTGACACGCGTTGGTCGCCGGGCCGAGTCGCGAGGCGAGGCACTGCCGCACCTGCGGTGGCGGTGGGGTGGCTCGCCCAACCGCGTCCTGATGCTCACCCACTTCGACACGGTCTGGCCCGTGGGCACGCTCGTGGACTTTCCCTTCTCCGACGAGGACGGCCTGGTCCGCGGACCCGGGAGCTTCGACATGAAGGCAGGGATCGTCATCGCGGTGCATGCGCTGGCGGTGCTCCGGGAGGTGGCCGGCGATCGCGCGCTCGACGGGATCTGCCTGCTCTCCACCGCCGACGAGGAACTCGGGTCCGGCGGGTCGCGGGCGCTGATCGAGACGGAGGCAGACGGCTGCCGGGCCGCGCTCGTCTTCGAGGGTGCCGGCGCGGACGGCGCGCTGAAGACCGCCCGCAAGGGCACCGCACACTACGTGCTCCGCGTGCACGGCAAGGCGTCCCATGCCGGCCTGGAACCGGAACGAGGCGTGAACTCGGCGCTGGACGCCTCCCGCCTGACCATCGCCGCGGCACGGCTGTCCGACCCGGCCCGGGGAACCACCGTGACACCGACCCTCGTCACGGCGGGCACGTCCAGGAACACCGTTCCCGACCTCGCCGAGATTTCTCTCGACGTGCGGGCGGCCGACCCCGACGAACAGCAGCGTGTCGACAACGCGCTACGGCGGCTGGTGGCAGAGCCGTCCCCCATCGGGTGCGGCATCGAGCTCGTCGGCGGACCGAACCGCCCCCCGATGACGGCGCGGACGTCCGCGGCACTCTACGAGACCGCGCGGCGGGTGAACCGCTCGCTCGACCTGCCCGAGCTCAAGCAGGTCTCGGTCGGCGGTGGCTCGGACGGCAACCTCACCGCGGCGCTGGGCATCCCCACGCTGGACGGGCTCGGCGCGGTCGGTGGCGGCGCGCACACCCGCGAGGAGCGGGTCCTCGCCGACCGCTTCGTCGACCGCGTCGCCCTTGCCGCCGCGCTCCTCGCCGAACTGCTCGACGCGCCCATGACAGGAGACGACCGTGGCTGAGCCGCTGGACCCGTTCGCCCCGGCGACGGAGGTCGCCCGCCGCATCCGGGAGCGCGAGGTGACGCCGTTGGAGGTGGCACGGTTCTACCGCGACCGCGTGGACCGGCTCAACGACCGTCTCAACGCGATCGTCTGGCTGGACGAGGCGTTCCTCGACCGCGCCGAGCGCGCGACCAGGGAGCTGGCGGACCGCCGCGACCTCCCGGCGTTCTTCGGCGTGCCGATCGCGGTCAAGGACGTCCAGAACGTCGCGGGACAGCCGAACACGAAGTCGTCCCTGGCCGTCTCGGCTGCGCCGCAGGTGCGCGGCGACATCTTCGTCGAGCGGCTGCTCGCCGCCGGCTTCACGCCGATCGGCCGGACCGCCTCGTCCGAGTTGGCGGCGACGCCGACGACCGAGAGCATCAAGCACGGCGTCACCCGCAACCCGTGGCACCCGGAGGTGAGCCCGGCCGGGTCGAGCGGCGGGTCGGCGGCGGTGATCGCCGCGGGCATGGTGCCGGCGGCGACCGCTACGGACGGCGCCGGCTCGATCCGCCTTCCCGCGTCCGCCTGCGGACTCGTCGGCCTCAAACCCACCCGCGGGCTGCTCCCGCAGCGGACACCGAACTGGGAGGGCTCATCCGTCGACGGCGTACTGACCCGGACCGTCGCCGACACCGCCGCGATCCTGGACGTCGTCGCCGCTCCCGACCCGTATGCGTGGACGGTGACCGCGACCCCGCCGCCGGACTACCAGCGGGCCCTCCACGACGATCCGCCGCCGCTGCGCATCGCCGTACTCCTGCAGGCGCCCGGCGACATCGAAGTGGACGACGAGTGCGTGGCGGCGACCCGCGAGGTCGCCGACCGGCTCGCCCGGGACGGGCACGAGATCGTCGAGGTGGCGCCGACGATCGCGCAGAGCCAGGCGATCGACCTCTACCGCCGCTTCGTCGGCCCGGCCGGCAGCCACCTGCTCGACTACGACCTCAGCCAGCCGATGCAGCCGGGCGTACGCGCACGCCTGCGCCACGTCGAGGACATGTCGGTACGGGACTACGTGCGCGCCGTGGCCGAGCTGAAACGGCTGACCCGCGACCTGGTGCGCCCCTGGGTCGAGGACTTCGCCGTCCTGGTGACGCCGACGAGCGCGGTCCGCACCCCGCCGCACGGCGTGGTCACCCACGAACACAACAACCCCGACCAGGGGCAACCGACGCTCAAGGCGGTCGGGGCATTCACCGGATGGGTCAACGTCGCCGGGCTGCCTGCGATTTCGTTGCCGACCCACACCGACTCGCGTGACGCCCCGCTCGGCGTCCAACTCGTCGGCGGCCCGTTCTCCGAGGCTTCACTTCTGAGAATCGGCCGGCGGCTCGAACGGCAGTACCGCTGGCCCGACCGCCGCCCGGCCGGGACCTGAAGGAGAGGCAGCAGTGACAGACACACGAAGCGAACAGAAAGGTCAGGGCAACCCCATGGGAATGGACACCACCGAGTATGACAAGCGGCAGGTGCTGGCCCTGCACAAGCAGTGGTGGAAGGCGAACGTCGGGCTCGACATCCCGGCCATGCGCGAGTGCTTCCCCTCGGGCAACGCCTTCTCGATGTTCAACCGCAACAGCTTCACGTACTTCGGCGTCGAGGAGGTGGCCAAGCTCTGGCAGCACTTCATCGACACCGGCATCCCGCCCCGCCTGACGCAGACCGTGGCCGTCCTGCGCATCGAGGCGCGCGCCGACACCGCCTGGGTCATCAGCGAGCTCACCTACCGGCGCGTCGCCCCCGTCCAGACCGAACGGCACTGGGAGGTCCCCGACGTCGACCAGACCCTCGGCAGCAAGGCAACCGAGATCTATCACCGCGACAACGGCGCGGGCGTGCCGGCGTGGAAGATGTGGCACTTCCACTCCGGACCGCTTCAACCCTTCCAGGAGCCGCGCCCGGCTTTCGACGACACGCTGACCGACCGGGGCCTCGGCGGCAACCCGTACGGGGAGCCGATCACCTACACCTTCACCCTCGACCGGCCGGCCTGAGAGCGCGCGGACGATGACGGAGAAGCGCGCCCCCCGGATGTCGCTGATGCTGAGCAGCGCGGTCCCGCCCGATCAGACCCTCGCGGTCGCCCGGTTCGCCGAACAGTCCCGCTACTCCAGACTCTGGATCACCGAGGACTACTTCCGTAAGGGCGCCTTCTCCACCGCCGGAGCCGCGCTCGCGGCGACCGGCGGCATCGAGGTCGGCCTCGGCATCGCGTCCCTGTACGTGCGAAGTCCCGCCACCTTCGCTATGGAGGTCGCCACCCTCGACGCGATGTTCCCGGAAAGGTTCGAGGCCGGCATCGGGCTAGGCAGCCTACGGGCCCTCGACACCCTGGGCCGCCGGCCCGACAAGGCTATCGGGTCGTTGACCGACCGCCTCCGGCTCCTGCGCTCGCTGCTGTCCGGCGCGGACACGCGCTGGCGGGACGAGTTCGACAACCTCGACGGAGTACGGCTGGACTATCCGGCGACGAAGCCCCCGCGCCTCTGGGCGGCCGCTGAGTCCCCCCAAATGCTGCGAATGGCCGCACGGGAGTCGGACGGGCTCATCCTCTCGGCGCTCTCCTCGCCCGGGTACGTCTCCTGGGTACGTCAAGAGATCGCGCCTGCGCTCGCCAAGCGGGGCGTGGACCTGCCGATCGCGGCGTTTGTCTACACCAGCGTCCACGACGACGAGGAGGTCGCCTTCGGCAACGCACGGGAACTCGTCGCCGCCCGGCTCGCGTCCGGCCGCGTGGCGCCCACCCTCGCCCGAAGCGGGCTCTGGGAGCAGATCGAGCCGCTGCTGGGCCGCCCGGTCGACGACCTGCGGCCGCGGCTGGGGCCGGAGGTGGTCGGTAGCTTCGTCGCCTACGGCACGGTCGCGTCGTGCCGGGAACGCCTCCTCGCGTACGCGGCCGCCGGCGTGGACGAGATCGCGCTGGCCCCGATTCCGGTCGCGGGGAAACTCAACCTCACCGAGGTGATGCCCCTCCTGGCACAGTTCGTTCGTACGACACCGTGAAGACCCACCACGGGGACGCTGACGCTATCGTCTCCCTGCGGCGGCCGCCCTGACCGAAGGACCGACAGTGACCCTCGACGAGACGCAGATCCACAGCACCGAGTCGGACAACCGCAGCCTGGTCAGCCCGAGGGACCGCTACGCGGCGCGGCTGCAGATGAACATGTCCGCCGCGAACCTGCGGGCCCGGGTGCTCGACGCCGAGCTGCGAAACCTCCAGCGGACCTTCGACCACCTGGGCGAGGACGACTCGCTCGTGCGGGCCGCGAGCGGCATCGTCAGCGCCCGGCGCCGCTTCATTGTCGGTGCGGGCAAGAGCCTCGCCCACGCCACACTGCTCGCCTGGGACCTCTCCGCCGGCCTCGGCCAGGTGCTGCTGGTCGACGAGGTCACCGTCCGCTCCCTCGACGTGCTCCTCGACGTGCGCCCCAGCGACGTCCTCGTCGCTTTCTCCTTCCGCCGGTACCAGCGCCGCACCGTGACGGTCGCGGAGGAGTTCGCGGCACAGGGTGGGGTCGTGATCGGGATCACTGACTCCCCGGACGCGCCGATCGCCCGGATCGCGCATGAGGTCGTCGTCGTACCCACCGTCAGCGCCTCCTACGCGGACTCGCCGACCGCCGTTGCCGCGGTCATCCACCTGCTCACGACGCTGACCACTGCGAGCGCGAAGGGCGCGCGGCGTAGGCTCGCCGAACGGGAGCGCCTGCACCAGGCGCTCGACACGTACCTGGATTGACATCCTCCCCGTCCTAAAGGACGGGGATTCCCGTGGTCGCCCTCGGTTTTCCTGCTTCACCGTCGACTGCCCCGAACGGAGGTTTCCCCGTTGAGGTCTTACACCGTCTCCACAGGCTGTCACCGCCTGTCCGGCGGCCAGAATGTTGCGTGCCGCGTTCACGTCCCGGTCGTGGACGGTGCCGCACCGGCACGCCCAGGACCGTACGTTCAGCGGCATCCGTTCAGCGAGGGCACCACACGTGGAGCACAGTTTCGACGACGGGAACCAGCGGTCGACGACGACCAGGTTCCGGCCGTGCCAGACAGTCTTGTACTCCAGCATGGTGCGGAACTGCCGCCAGGCCGCATCGCTGATCGCGCGGGCCAGGCTCCGGGTTTTGACCATGTTGCGTACGGTCAGGTCCTCGATCACGAGCGTTTGGTTCTCACGCACGAGTCGGGTGGTCAGCTTGTGCAGGTGATCCCGCCTGCGGTCGGTGATCCGGGCATGCACACGGGCGACCTTGAGCCTGGCCCTGGCCTGGTTCGCCGAGCCCTTCTCCTTCCTCGCCAGCGCGCGTTGGGCTCTGGCGAGAGCCTTGCGGTCGCAGCGCTCGTGTCGCGGGTTGGTGACCTTCTCCCCGGTCGACAAGGTGAGCAGGCTGTCGAGCCCGGCGTCGATACCGACCGCACCCGAAGCCGTGGCCTGCTCGATCACGTCATCGCACAGCAGCGACACGAACCAGCGCCCGGCCGCGTCCTGCGACACCGTCACCGTGGACGGCGACGCACCCTCGGGCAGTGGCCGCGACCAGACGATATCGAGGGGCTCGGCCATCTTCGCCAAGGTCAGCTTCCCGTCGCGCCACCGGAACGCGCTGGTGGTGTACTCCGCCGACCGGCGCGACCTCTTCCTGCTCTTGAAGGTCGGGTACCTGGCGCGCCTGGCGAAAAAGTTGGTGAACGCGACCTGCAGGTGCCGCAACGCCTGTTGCAGCGGCACCGAGGAGACGTCGTTGAGGAACGCCAGCTCCCCGGTCTTCTTCCATCCCGTCAGCAGAGCAGACGTGGCGTTGTAGTTGACCCGCTCCCGGCGCAGCGTCCACGCCTGGGTACGAGCCGCGAGCGCCATGTTGTAGACCAGCCGGACACACCCGAACGTGCGCGCAAGCTCAGCCGCCTGCGCCCTGCTCGGGTAGAAGCGGTACCTGAACGCCCGCTTCACCGCCTTCGCAGTCACGCCTCACAAACTAGCAAGCCAACGAGTGAACCTTGCAGTGACGGGCGGGTGGACGCCTATCCGCCGTGGCTACGGATCGGCTACCCATGTCCTGCTCCGCAGGAGTTCCGTTTCCTCTCCGGCCTGAAGGCCGAAGAATCCACGGAAGGAATCTGATGACGGCGACGCCGGAGGCACACGGGTGAGGGTCATCGGTATAGATCTCTATCGGGTCAGGCTGCCGCTGAGGTCGACCTTCGAGACCAGTTCCCACCGCAAGAACGCAATTGAGCACATCCTCGTCCGTCTCCACGACGAGTCGGGCCTCGACGGCTGGGGCGAGATCGCGTGCGGTAACGGACCATGGTTCTCCTCGGAGTACGTCTCGACCGCATGGGCCGTCGCCACGGAGTTCCTCGCCCCCGCGGTGCTCGACCATCAGTGGCGACATCCCGGCGAACTGAACGCGCGATGGTCGGGGATCGCCGGGCACCAGGCGGCGAAGGCAGGGTTCGACGGCGCCGCATGGGACCTGTCGGCCAGACGCGACGGCGTACCGCTGACGGTCGCTCTCGGGACTTCGCCGAGGACGATCCCGGTCGGCGTCTCGGTCGGCATCGAGGAGTCGACCCGGTGCCTGGTCGAGCGCGTGGGCGGATATCTCGACGAGGGATACCACCGGGTGAAACTCAAGATCAGGCCCGGCTGGGACGTCGAGCCGGTCCGGGCGGTGCGGCGCGCCTACCCCGACCTCCTGCTGCACGTCGACGCCAACGGCGCCTACCGGCCGGGAGCCGAGTCCGACGAGGTGATGCGCCATCTGGACGGGCTGGGGCTGGCCATGGTGGAACAGCCGTACCCCGGCCGGGACTTCGTGTCTCACGCCCGCCTGCGGCAGCGGATCGCGACACCACTGTGCCTCGACGAGTCCATCGAGGACGCCGCCGACCTGGAGACGATGGTCACGCTGGACGCGGCACAGGTGGTCAACATCAAAGTCTCCCGTGTGGGCGGTTTGACGCCCGCGCTGGCCCTCGCCCGGCAGTGCGCCGGAAACGGCGTCAGCGTCTGGTGCGGCGGCATGCACGAGTTCGGAGTGGGTCGCGCGGCCAACATCGCCTTTGCGTGCGATCCCGCCTTCGGCTACCCGAGCGACCTCTCCGGCTCCGACAAGTACTTCACACACGACATCGTCGATCCGCCGATCATCGCGCGGGACGGATACGTTTCCCCAGCGCCGGGCCCCGGCCTGGGCTTGGCGGTCGACCTGGCCCGGATCGAGTCGGTCGCCCTCGACATCAACCGGTGCCGAGCCCCGCGCTGACATCCGCCCTTCATTCACCCCACGCCCGTTGGGGAGCACGGTCGGTGAGGCGGCCGAGCATCGTCCGGGCACAGTCCCCTCACGCCCGAGGGAACACTGAATCGCCTTCACGATAACGACGGTCGTGGCGGTACACCCCCACGCCCATGGCCAGCGGCTCATTCGCCGCAGGCAACGGCGGTGAGATCCTCGCCGACGCCATAGCGCCAGCGCCGGTCGGGTCGTGGTCGCCTACGCCGTGGACCAGGTCCCGGTTGAGATCCTCGCCTACGCCGTAGCGCCAGCGCCGGCACGTCGCGTCGCGTCGACCGGCGTCATCGGCGCGATCAATGTTGAGACCATCGCCGTCGCCGTAGCGGCAGCGCCGGCTGACGATCATCTTCGACCAGGTGCCGTACGTCGAGCGCCGACGGATGGCAGTCGACTTGACCTCAGACCGGTTCCGTCATTGGTTGCCAGTCGATGTGGCCGGGGCGTTGTCCGTCGGTGGTCAGGAAGTCGCGTGCTGCCTGTCGGGCGGTTGCCGGGTGGATGCGGGTCCTGGCCGTTGCGTACTCGGTCGGGGTGCCGCCGTAGTTGAACCAGATCGGCTCGCTGGCGGGTTCGAGGGCGGGATCGACGGCCCAGACCTGGTCGGGGTCCAGGTATGCGAACGACCGATCGGGGTGCCCCAGTCCGATCTGGAGGATTCTCTGTTCGTCCCACGGGTCGCCGTGGTCGGGGTTGAACAGGTTGACCATCTGTGGCCGCCGTTCGTCGGTGATGTGGTCGAGCACGGTGTCGAGTTCCTCGACGGTGGCGACCGGGACGGCGGCGTTGCGGCCCCACTGTACGGCGAACTTCACGACCGGATCCCTTTCCCGTTTCCCTCGTACTCGTCGTAGTACCGTACGCCTTCGGGTGTCTCCGGCGCCTTCACCCAGACCCGCATCCGCTGGCCTGGCCGCAGCAGACCGGGCAGTAGGGTGTCGCAGCTCAAGGGACCGACACAGACGTCGTTGTTAACCACGACATCGACGCTGTCGGGGCTTGGTTCCGGCGCATCCTTGCCGCCGCGTACGACTCCACGTGGCTGATGACGGTCATCCAGCCACGCGCCCGAGGTACCAGGTCATCGGCCAGCGAGGGGTCCTGTCCGGACCGGATTGGTCGACGGGTCAACCGACGCCCGTCCGGATGGAACATCACGCCATGGGTCGGCCCTGGTCCCCGTCACGTCGAGGTAGTCGCCGGGCCGCGTCCCCGAGCCACGCCGGCACCGGCCGGTCGGTCGGCGTGTCGGCAGATGCCGGATCGGGTGCCGGCGACCCCGAAGGTACGCCCACACCTGCAGCCGGTTTCCCGAACCGCCGAGCTGACCCGCCTCGGCAACGGCCGCCTCGACAAC
Source organism: Polymorphospora sp. NPDC051019 (assembly GCF_040683055.1). Lineage (NCBI taxonomy): Bacteria > Bacillati > Actinomycetota > Actinomycetes > Micromonosporales > Micromonosporaceae > Polymorphospora > Polymorphospora sp. NPDC051019. Next base: position 38,687 of record NZ_JBFBCH010000020.1, read on the forward strand.
CCGCACGGTGTCCGCACCGTATTGACCGACCGCGACCAGGGCCTGTCGGACCGCGTCCAGCCGCGCCATCATCACACCAGGATCGCCACCCCGCGGAATCGCAACGGTCAACTGCCTGGCCTGGTCAACCTGGCCGATACACCGCCCGATTTCGGCAGGAAGCTCGCCCAGACGATGCAGTAACGGGGCAAACGCGGCGGTGATCTGACCGGCCGTGGGTTGTGCGTGCGCGCCGGCTACCGCTGTGCCGGTCTCGCCGACTAGCACCGACAGGCCACCGATCCCGGCCTGGAGCTGCCTGAGCAGGTCGCGGACCCTGGCCATCTCACGGGCGACGCCGATGAAACCTGCCCCCGCCGCATGCGCGACTACCTGCTGTGCGGAGTGATCAGCCGCCGCGGTCTGCTCCTGCGCATGCCTGATAGCCGCCGTCATCGCGTGCAGCCTGCTCTGGATGGAATCGATCAGCGACACGCCCACCTCCCGCTCAACCAGCCCATCATCGGCAATGATCCGGCCTGCACGAAAGTCGGACGGGCGAAATGTTCGAACGGACAGCTATGGACAGGCATCACTTGGCCACTCTCGGTTTCCCGATGCTGCGTTACGGGTGCCGATGCCGCAGATCGTCGTGGCATCGACCACACGGTGATCGGGTAGCAGATCTGTCCGCCGCCTATTGTGGATCTTTGCGAGTGAATTGTCGTCGGGGACAGCTATGGGCGTGGACAGCCCAAGGGGCGCCTTGATCGGTAGACGAGCGGTGTCGGGGCTGTGGTAGCTGAGATCGCTGCAGTTCTGCGGTTCGTCGCCAGAGCTGGTCCTGTACAAGCCGCCGAAAACCAACCGGAGCGTGCCGGTGAACTCAAGGACCCGGTGGACATGCCCAAAGACCCACGTCCTCCCGGTGACATAGTGCAGGCGAGTGGTTTCGGATCCGTATGGTCCTTGCCACCAGGGGGTTTGTAGCCGATCGTGGAGCGGGCTGGTGACTGCGGCCCCGACGCTGGCCGTAGGCGGGGTTGCGAGGACCTGCTCAGCATCGCCGTGGACAGTGATCGCCTCATCCCGGTGCTGCAGGCACCGGTCAGCCAGGTCACCCGGGTTAGTGTCGAAGATGGTCATCCGGTCTCTCCGCCTGCCGCCGGGGACGCCGGGGCGGACGACGAACCACGCCTGCCCAGTCGGAAGTGGTGACCTGCCACCGGGTACGGGCCACACCGTCGGCCTCGTGTGAGGTGCGGGGTCGGCTGGGCCGGTCCCAGCCGGGGGTGGCGGGCAGGTCGGCTACGGCGGTCCAGCCTGCGGCGCGGAGGCTGGTGCCGGGCTCGTCGGAGCGGGTGTAGGTGATCATGCGCTGGTAGCCCATGTGGCGGGCGACGCGCCAGGCGGCGGCCAGGAGGACGGAGCAGGCGTTGCGGGAGCCGTCGGTGGCTAGGCGGGTGATCTCGGCGGTGAGTCCGTCGTCGAGGTGGCGGGCAACGGGCCGGCCGACCACCGCCACCCCGAGCAAGTCCCCGGCGGGGTTGGTCAGGCCGAGGGAGAACTTGTGCCTTTGCGGCGGGGTGAGGTGACGGTGGTGGTCGGTGATGAAGTCTCTGGCCTGCCGGTAGGTGACAGGGCGGACGCGAGGCCGGGGCACGCGGCGGCGGGGGTCGGCGATCATCGGCACGTTCCCTGCTCGTCGGTTGCCAGCGGGTCCGCCGCCGGCGGGTGCTGAAACACGTAGGTGTCCTCGTAGGCGGTGTGGCGGAGGGGAAAGCCGTCGGGCAGCAGGACGGGCGCCTCGGGCAGGCGTGTCGGCGGTGTGGGAACGAGGCGGCCGGCGCAGACGTTGGCGAGCAGGCCGATGCTGTGCTCGATGAGCGTCACCCTGGCCCCGGTTCCGGTAGCGAGGACTGTGTCGGGGTCGGCTGTGTCGTTGGGGTGGCGGCGCGGCGTGACCACGACGGTGGCGTCCGGCCGCAGCAGCGGTACGCATCCGGCGAGTACCGCAGTCGAGTCGGTGGTGAGGTCGCCAGAGCAAGAGCGGTTCGCGACACGGCTGAGCATGGTGGGCCCGTACGGCGGCGAGGTCACCACCAGCACGGGACGTTCCCGCCGCATCGAAGCGAGCGCATTCGCCAGGTTCCCCCGACGCTGCGCGGCTACCGGGCGCTGCTCGAGCCACACCGGCCGCTGCGGCACGGACACCAGCGAGGGACCGGATCGGGTGTCAGCCACGGTGGCCTCCCGCGACGACGAACACGAGTATGTCAACGTGGGTGCGTCGCCCGGCTTTCGAACTGCCGGAGTTCGTGTCGTCGTCGGACGTGGTGTCGCCCGTGGCAAGAGCGATCGGGACGGTGATCGCGATGATGCGCTGCAGGTAGGCCATTCCGCCGGCGTCCGCGGCCGGGATCAGATGGTGGGTCTGCTCCGGGTAGCCGCCCGACGGCTGGTTGGGGTCGACGATGAGGACCGCGAACCCGTCCGGGGTGACGACCAGCCGGAAGGCGCGGAACAGGTCCGCCACGGCGTCAGCTGCCGCGGCCGGCCGGGGCCATCGCAGCACGATGAGGTCGACCCGGACGTCGTCCACGTCGGTGAGATCGGCTGGATGGGTGACCGGCAGGTAGAGACGACCGGCTGCGGTGGTCGCCTCCTCGATTGCTGGGTCGCCGTCGAAGTCGACCACGGTCGTGTCACGCTGACTGAAGGTCACGACGATCCGCCGCGCCAGCCGCCGCCGGAACGACTCCTCGTCATCGCCATCTCGTGGCACGGCGCGCCAGACCGAGATCGGTACCGGTGGGCCGTCGGTGAGGTCCACACGCAGGAAGTCGCGGTACGCGACGTCAGCGGGTAGGGACGCGTCGCGACTCGCCGGCTCGCCGGGCGGCGGCTGATGCGGCTCGCCATGGTGCTCGGATGTTGCAAAGGGATCGGTCATCGGTAGGTGGCTTCCACCGGCGGCCCGCGCTCACGACTCCCAAAAGCGCACCCAACCCCGGATCTGCGGGGGCTCGCCTGTCGTGCCCAGGCCAACAGCACCCAACAGCGACGCGGCCGTGGACGCGCTCGCGGCCACGAACCCGGACCGCTCACGCAACAGCGGACCGGGGACTACCCAACGACGCGCGACGACCAACCAAACAAGCAGCGCGTAGTCCTGCGGACAGGCGGGCCACAGACCGTATCCGGCAGGTTCCTGCCGGCAAGGAGGACGGTTGACAGGTCACAGCATCCCGTGCATCGAGCCGACAAGGCCGGCGGCCTGCCCATGTGTGCACCCGGCGAGGTGGCAAAGACCTCGACCGCCGCCGCTGGTGGCCAACTACCCGCCAACAGCGGCTGGCAGGCCCGTGAGCTGGCCCGACAGCAACTCCCACACCTGCGGCCCACGCACCGGCTCCCGGGTATCACACGGACACGGTCGCGCGGATCAAAGCTCTGACCTGCACCCAACAGCTGGCCATGCCTTCCCTCTCCCCCACCGCCGTTGCCCAACAGAATTGGCAAGCCGCTGTCGCTGTTGGGTGGCCGTGCGTGGATGGGCCGTGGCCGTGCCGACCGGTGCGGCGTCGCAAGGATCTCAGGAGAGCTTCATGCCGTCCATCTCCGACGGGGAGTCGCCGCTCGACTCCCACCAGCGCGCGTTCAACCTGCTCATCCGCCGGCCTGTGCCAATCGCCTTCGACGGTTGCGGCTTCTCCGGCTGCCCCCAACGGATCATGGCCCTGGACGAGCTGAAGACCTTCCTGCTCGACCGCGACACGACACCGGAGGTCCGCGACAGCGTGTGGCGCGAACTGGTCGTACGGGCTCGTCGCGACGGCGCTGGATGGGGCATCGGCGCGATCGGCATCGCCATGCCCGGCCTGCGCAAGCGGGCCGGCGACATCACCCGCGGCTACCGCGGCGACACCGACGACATCGACGCCGAGATGCTCAAGACCTTCTGGGAGCAGTTGCTCCAGCGCGCCGACCTCGACCAGCACCGTATTCTCGGGCGGATGCTCGACGCCGCCGAACGCGCCGGCCGCAAGATCCGCTACGCCGATGTCACCACCGACCAACTCGACAGCGAACCGGCCGGGCCACGCCTCCCTCTCCACCCGTGGGACCACCCCGAGTTCGTCCTCGCTCGCGCCATCGCCCTCGGTGTAATCGACGCCGACGACGCGAACCTCATCGCCGAAACCCGACTCGAAGGCGTATCGGTGCAGACCGCCGCCGCCCGCCGCAGTATCCAGGGCCAGCTCGCCTCCCAGTGGCGCGACCGGGCAGAACTGCGTCTGGTCGCAGCCATCCGTGCCGGCGAACTCGCCCACGTGCGCCTACGCCCGCGGCCAGTCAGGCCCGTCCCACGAACCGCGTTGATCGCCTGGCCCGGGGCATAGGAGCGCGACCCGACTGCGCTGGCCTGGAGATGAGGTGCCTCCGGCAGCTCAGCGGCTCCACGAAAGCGGGGTAGCTCAGTACCCGAAGGAGTTCTGGCGTCAGGCTGCGATGCCTGGATCGGACGGCATTATCAACAGATCGTTTAGTTGGGAGTGAATGTTGGCTGCTGCCAGACCGGGAAACTGATCCGATTGACGCCACCGCGAGAGATCGGCTCGTCCTGACGTTGTGGTTGAGTGTATAGGTCGTACCGTTGGGCGTAGGGACGTCCATAGAAAAGGTACAGGTCGCCGGGCCGCGGTTCCGATAAGTAAGGGTGGCTGGTGAGGACCGCCTGAATGCCGCGTCCAAGCGCTATTGCGTACACGTCAGTCTCGGTATCGACGATGTGCCACTCGTTGGACTCCCACATCATAGTGCGTGCGCCTTCAGGATTGTCGGGGTCGTACTCCTGAGCCAGTACTCGCGTGTTGTCGGCCCAGCGGACGGATTCAGGATTGAGCAATTGGCCGGTACGTGAGGCATCCACCGAGGTTGCTTGCCCGCTCTCCACATCGACGATGAAAAACTTGGACATGGTGTCCCACGGAGCGGCTACGGCCGCCACTCGGGTTCGATCCGGCGACATCACGCCGCGGGAGACCACCGCGTCAAGATGAAGCCGGCGGGACACCTCGCCGTCAGGACTGAGCCAAAGCAGGTTGCTGGATTCCTGATCCCAGACCTTGCCGTCGCGCCATTTCGGTTCCAATGCCAGCACTGTTCCCGTAGAGGTCAGTCCAGCGAAATCGGTGTACGGCGGCACGGACGCGACCCGCTGAAGTTTTCCCGAAGGCAGGTCCACTTGGTAAAGCCATCCTTCGGCTACATCGTCGGCGTCCATGGGATAGTCGGTCTCTATGCCGACGAGGGTGTTGGCGTCGACGAAACCAAAGGTTCCGTAGCCAACTGTTTCATCCGTCCAGTACGTCTTCCCAGTCTCAGTGTCCCAGATGAGCAACGACTGCGGGTATCCGCCGGAGCCGGGCAAATAGCTCGCGGCCAGGAATCGACCGTCGGGACCTAAGAGTATTTCCCCGTTGGGGGTTCCCTTGCCTTCAGGCGCGGTCTCGACCTCACCGGTCGCCGGCCTGACGACGTGCAGGCCAGCACTGTCCCTGAAAGCGATCCCCACATGCGCTGGAGGGTCGAGATCTCGCTCATCATGGTCGGCCGAAGTAGAGAAACCGAAGTCAAACTTCTTCGAGAACAGATTCACATTCGCGTCGAGCCGGTCAATCGGCACGTCGATTTCGATGTCTAGGCCGACTTCGAAGGACTGCCCGGCCGTGACCTCCAAGGGGTTCGCCGACGCCTTGACCTCAAGCCCGTAGGACATCCTTAGCAGCAGCTTGAGATCCGCTATCCAGGTGTTGCCGCCGAAAGAGAACGTCAGGCCACCCTGTGCCGTGGCTGCACCTTCGGCGGACACCGTCGTCTGGGAATACCGCTCCACTTCTGAGGGCCACCCACGCAGCGATCCCTTGGGGAGTTCTCCTGTGCGCCAAGACACGGGGATGGAGTGGCTGCCTTTTACGCCCCTCGAGAGCGCAATGTCACCATTGCTGGCAACCTCGGCTTGCGCGACGCCCTTCAGGTCACAGCCGAGTGAGAAGGGCCCGATCCGAAGTAGCTTCCCGACCACTGACTTGCAGATCCGGCTTACCGAGCGGCCCTGCTTCTTCAGGTCGATGTCCTTGCGGGTCGACATGTTCGTTCTGCCGGTCGCCGAAAAGCTGACTCCGGCGTCGTAGTCGACCTTTGGGGTTACACCTACCTCGACGTAGGGATCCCCCCAGAGGTCGATGTCTATGTACCCGTCAATGTTGATGTCCATGTTGGCGGCGAGCTGCACCTCCACCTTCTGAGGGCGGGCCCCTTCTCGTTCGTGTAGCGTTGCCTCGAACAGCGTCGATTCGAGCCTCTTCCACGGTTCTGCGGGTACGTGCGGCAGCGATAGTACGCCGCCACCGCCGCCAGCGGCTGGAGCCGGCATCACGGTGGTGTGCGCATGGTCGAACTGCACCACCAGCTTCGGAACCACCTCCAGCAGAGCTACGGGAGTTGTCCGAGCAACAACAGTGCCGCCCTTGCGCTCCAGTGCAACCACTCTGCGGGACAGGCCATCTCGGGTTCTTGGCCCCTCGGCCACGACGATCGCGTCGCCGGGCCGAAGACTGTCGGCGTACTCGCCAGCGATCAACACGACGTGGTCTGGTGCGACGGCGACGATGGGCGGATCCTCGGGGTCGTCAACGACCTTTGTGGTGTACGGAATGGCCACCCGGTAGCGGGCATCGACCGTGACGGTGTCCGACGCCGCCACGTCGACTTGATGCGCGTCCACCGCGCCGTAGAACTTCGCCTCGCCAGCGTCCACCGGCGCGACGCTGATCGTGTATCTTCCCGGCCGCACCCACAGCGCCTTGGACGAACCCAGGCGCCAGACGCGTCCCTCGCCGTCAATCTCCACCTGTGGCACTGCGCCTGACGGAAGACCTCCGACCGTCACCACGAGCCGGCCACGTGGTTGCCCTTCTGAAGCGGCATTGGTTGAGATCACCACGGCGGTCAGTACAAGCAACGCCAGCAAACGACGGCCGAGCTGCATCGAAGCGACTCCCCAATGGGCGTAAGGAAAGAGTTGGGCACGATCCTTCCATCCCGAAGCAGGGTGCCGGAAGGTGTGTCCTTAACTCGCCCGAGTTATCCCGGCATAGGGATGGCAGCCGGAACCGAGTCCGATGTCGCTTGAACCCTGCCGCTGGATCTGCACTGCCCGGCAGTCGCACCACATCTGACAAAGTCTGACCAAGCTAATCTTCATGCTCAGCCGCCAAAAGAGCGGGTTGCTGCGCTTGCATAGGCAATCGGACGGGTTGCTGCTCGAGCTGGCGAGGAGACAGTCGAAGAGGTCCGTCGAGCATCTGGGTGGCGATGGCGTCAACGGGTTCGATGCCGCCGAACCGGTAGTCCTCGTAGCCGCGCAGCCGTAGGTGACGGCCCTCGGCCTTCATTACCGCGAAGCGGATCGGATCGGCTGTGCCGTCGCGATGTGCGTAGTGCTGCTCGCCGTCGCACCCGATCACGATTCCGATCCGACTGGGTAGCAGCATCAGGAAATCCATGCGCTGACGCTGCCACCCGGAGCACGCCAGTTCAGTTGCTTCTGCACTATCGACAGTAAGAAAAGTCGGCATTTTAGGTGCAAATCCCAGAATGCCCCTATTCTCGCCTTCATCATACAAACACAGCATTCTCCTGGTCTTGTTGGGTCTCCGTTAGCCGCTGTTGGGTTGCCAGCCCCCGCAGATCGCGGCCGACACCGGCTTTTGGCGGTCACGAGTCCGATCCGCCCCCGGCGCGCCAGCCGGGTTAGTGACTGGTCTCGGGCGCCGCCCGGTGTGGGTGGTGACTCGGCCCGGCATCGGCCCGTGCTCACCACGATTCCGAACCTGGTGTGGAAGGAGTAGCGCTTCCACGGTCTCCGCCCGCGCGGGCGGCGCCTCCCATCTGTTTTCGAGTGCGTCTCGCCGCGAGGCGAGGCGGGAGGTGAAGACCAGATGCGTCGCATCCTGTCCTGTCTGTTCCTGTCCGCCACGACGGTCGCCGTCGTTCTCACCGACACGACCAGCGCGGCCTTCGCCGGGCCGCCGGCTTCGGTTGCGGTCAACGATCTGCCGACCGTGATCAACAATCTCACCACCTGGATCGTCGGCATCCTGGTCGGTATCGCGACCCTCTTCCTCACGTACGGGGGTGCCCTGTACCTCATGGCCGGGGGCGACCCCGGCCAGGTGGAGAAGGCCAAGGGGGCGCTGAAGGGTGCCGCGACCGGCTACGCCCTCGCGGTACTCGCGCCGGTGCTGCTGACCATCCTGCGCGGCATCCTGGGCAGCTGACCGGTGCTCTGGGACATCGTCGGGATCTCACCCCTGCTGGACGCGGTCCTGAGATGGATGGCCGAGCGCGTCGCCGAGGTCATCAACATCCTGTGGGGGTTGCTGTCCTCGGCGTTCCTGATCGTGCCGGACGTTACCGTCCTGCCGCAGGTCCAGGCGGTCGGCAGCCGAGCGTTGTGGATCGTCAACACCTGCTACGTGTTGGCGATCATCGCTTGTGGCGTGGTGCTCATGGCCCGCGACAGCGTCCAGGCCCGTTACGGCGTCACTGAACTCGCGCCCCGTCTGGTCATCGGCATCATCGCGGCGAACTTCGCGATGCCCATGTCCCGGGAGTTCATCAATCTGGGCAACACGCTGATCCAGGCCGTCACCGGGGGGCCGGTCGCCGACGACGGCTCGTTGGGGCAACTGCAACGCACGATTCTCGCCGCGCTGACCAACCCGGCCAACGCGCTGCTCACGTTGATCATCGGCGGGGTCATCGCGACCCTGGCCGCGACGATCATGGCCGGTTGGATCCTTCGCCTCGGCCTGCTGGTGATACTGGTCTGTGTCGGACCCGCAGCTTTGGCCTGCCACGGCACACTCTGGACGGAGCCGGTCGCGAAGCTGTGGTGGCGGGCCTTCCTCGGCGTCTTCGCCACCGTTGGCGGCCAGGCCCTCGCGCTGCACACCGGGCTGACGGTGTTCGTCAGCCCGACCGCGAACCTGCCCGCCCTCGGCCTGCCCGACGATCCGACCGGAACTCTCAACCTGCTCATCGTCTGCTGCCTGTTGCTGGCGGTGACCCGGATCCCGGCCCTGGTACGCCGGTATGTCACCGGCGGCCAGTCCCGCAACGTGGTCGGTGCCTTCGTCCGGGTCGCGGTCGTTCAGCAGCTCGGCCGTGCCCTGACCCGTGGCCTGTTGGGCGGTGGCTGTGTCACGGCGAGGGCTGGGGCGGATCGGACGCGCCGCGCACCGAAGGCGGGCGGGCCTGGTGGCGGTACTCCGGTTGGCGGGCTTCCGCTGCCTCGGCCAGCCCGCGGCAGTGGCACAACGCCCGGCCCGGTGAGGCGCCGTACAGAGGCTGCGGCGCCGGCCCAGGCCGGGGCGCCGAATCTCCCGCCCGAACGAACCCCGGGCACCGCGATGCCAAAGCGGTACCCCCGCCGGCGTCGCTGATGGGGCCCGTGCCGAGTCTGTGCCGGCGTCGCCTACCGGTCCGCATCGAGCAGCGAGCGGATCGGGTTGGCCGGCGGAGGCCGAACCGTTGTCAGGACCGCATGTGTCGCCGGTGGTCAGCCTGGCAGCGGAGTCGGCGGCCCGCCCGGCGGCACGGGTTGGCCCCGGGACCGCTGACGTCGTCCGGCGGGCCGGTGGTCGGCTTCGTTGCGGCTTTCGCCCGCGCATGCAGCGGCGGCCGGTGACCGTCGGCGCCGGGCGGCGGCCATCCGGACCATCCGCGCCTCGGCAGCGGCTCATGCCACTACCACCCATCCACGACCCCGGCCAGCCGCTAGCTGCGAGGGCAACGGCACCGGTTGGTCGGACTGATATCCCACCTGACCTGAGGATTGGTGCTTTCCATGTCTGATGTTGATCTTCGTGCTCGGATTCCGGCGGACGTCGAGACGCCGGATCGTGTTCTCTACAACCTGACCGCGCGGCAGGTGTCCATCCTGGCTACCGCCGCCGCAGTCGCCTATTTGCTGTGGCGGGCGTTGCTGGGGCATGTGCCGATGCCGTTCCTCCTCGCAGCCATGTTCCCGCTGCTCGGCGCTGCCACGGTCCTGGCGTTGGGCCGTCGTGACGGACTGAGCTTGGATGCGTGGCTTCTTGCCGCTGTGCGGGGGTCGCGTGTCCCGCGCCGGCAGGTCCCCGCCCCCACAGGCGTGGGGAAAGCTCCCCGGTGGGCGCCGCCCCCGGCCGGATCGGAGGGTGATCTGGCCGCGCCGGCGCCGCTGCGGCTGCCGGCGCGGGCGATCGCCGCCAACGGTGTCGTCGACCTTGGCGGGGCCAGCGCCGCCCTGGTCGCGGTTACCACCGTCAACCTGGGGCTACGCACCCCGGCGGAGCAGGCCGCGCTGGTCGGTGCCTACGCCGGGTGGCTGAACAGTCTGACCGCGCCGGTGCAGATCGTGGTCTCCACTCAACCGGTCGACCTCGCCGGCCATGCGCAACGCATCGCCGGGGCCGCCCACCTGCTACCCGGCCCGGCGCTGGCCGATGCCGCCGCCGACTACGCCGGGTTTCTTCTCGACTTGGAGGACGAGAGGCAGCCGCTGTGGCGGACCGTCACGATCGTTCACACCGCCACCGGCGCCCGGCGTGACACCGATGTGCTGCGCGCCGCCGAGCACACCGCCGCCGCGTTGCAGGGCCTGGGTGCCACCACCCGGGTCTTGGACGGGCCGGCCGTCGCGACGGTACTCGCCGCTGCGGTGGACCCGTTCACGCTGCCGGTGCCCGGTGAACGGGCCCTGCTGGACGCCCCGATCACCGGGGAGGCGTCGTGAAGCTACCGAAACTGCTGCGGTTCCTTCTGTCCGTGCTCACGGGACGGTCTGCGTCCGCGGCGCCGGCTGGTGCGGATGTTGACACGCTGCCGGCGCTGGTCGGCCCGGCCAGCGTCGAGGTCACTGCCCGCTACCTGAAGGTCGGTGACGGCTACACCTCAACGCTGCTGGTCAACGGGTACCCTGCGGAGGTCGGGGCGGGTTGGCTGTCCCCGCTGACCGGCTGGCCCGGGCGCGCCGACGTCGTCATCCACATCGAGCCTCTTGCTCCGCAGGTGGCCGCGTCGCGGCTGCGGCGGCAGCGGGCGCGCTTGGAATCGTCTCGGCGTTCGGATGCCGAGCATGGCCGCCTAGACGACCCGTCTACCGAGGCCGCTGCCGCCGATGCCGCGGAGTTGGCTGACCGGGTTGCCTGCGGCGCCAGTCGCCTGTTCCGGGTCGGTCACTACGTCGCGGTGCACGCGACGAGTTTGGAGGAGTTGACAGAGTCCGTCGCTCATGTGCGGGCCACCGCCGCGTCGGTCATGCTCGACACCGTCCCGGCGACCTGGCGGCAGATGCAGGCGTGGACGTCCACTCTGCCGTTGGGGGTGGACAGCATCGGGATGCGGCGGGTGTTCGACACCGACAGCCTCGCCGCCGGCATGCCTCTGGCCTCCGCCGATCTGCCCGCTCCGCTGCCGGGTGATCCGCCCAGCGCGTCCGGTGTCCTGTATGGGGTGAACACGGCCACCAACGGGATCGTCTGGCACGACCGGTGGGCCGCCGACAACCACAACTCCGTCGTCCTCGCCCGTTCGGGCGCCGGCAAGAGCTACATGATCAAGCTGGAGACGCTGCGGTCGCTGTATGACGGGGTGCAGGTTCACGTCATCGATCCCGAGGACGAGTATCGGCGGCTCGCCGAGGCGGTCGGCGGCACGGTGATCGACCTCGGCGCGCCGGACGTGCGGCTCAACCCGCTGGACATCGCCGCCGACGACACCCGGCCGGACGCCCGTAACCGGCGGGCGTTGTTCGCCCACACCCTGGTCAACGTGCTGCTCGGCGCCGCCGGTCAGTCGGGTGGCATGGACCCGGTCGAGCGCGCAGCCCTCGACCGGGCCGTCAACGCCGCCTACCTCGAGGCGGGCGTCACCAACGACCCGGCCACCTGGAGGCGGCCGGCGCCGCTGCTGCGGGACGTGGCCGGCGCGCTGGAGGCCGACGGCTCCCCACCGGCGGTCACCCTCGCCGCCCGGCTGTCGCCGTGGACCACCGGCAGCTTCAGCCATCTGTTCGCCGGGCCGACCACCACCCGACCCACCGGCCATCTGGTGGTGTGGTCCACCCGCCGGCTCGCCGACGAGTTGCGTGCCCCGGGCATGCTCCTGGCCCTGGACACGATCTGGCGGGTCGTGGACGCCCCGCCGGCCGCTGATCCCACCGGCGGCCGGCGTCGGCTTGTCATCGTCGACGAGGCATGGACGTTGTTGCGCGATGGCGAGGGCGTGCGGTTCCTGAACCGGCTGGCGAAGGCGGCCCGAAAGCGTCGCGCCGGCCTGTCGGTGATCACCCAGGACGCGGCCGACCTGTTGGGCTCCGAGCTCGGCCAGGCGGTCATCGCCAACAGTGCCACCCAGGTGTTGATGAGGCAGGCTCCGCAGGCGATCGCGGCCGTGGCCGACAGCTTCAGCCTCACCGGTGGTGAGGCACGGATGCTGTTGTCCGCCCAACGCGGCGAAGGACTCCTGTTGTCCGGGAGCAACCGGGTGGCCAGCCATGCCGTGTCCTCCTACCGGGAGCACGCACTGTGCGTCACGGGCAACACCGACCCCGAGGAGACGCCGTGATCAGGGTCGCCTCGCCGGTCCCGGCACCAACCCCGCCTACTCCGGCGCCGCTGCCGTCGTTCGGCACGCCGGCCCCGTCCAGCCTGGTCCCCGACGCTGTCGGGAACGCGGTTGCGTGGGCTTCGGCCCGGCCGTGGCTCGCGATGGTCGCGGTGGCGTGGGGTGTGCTCGCGTTCGTCGCTCACGCCCGGCTGCTGAGGTGGCGGCAGCAGCGCTGGCAGCGCCACGCCCAGCAGATCACCATCACCCCGCCGCTGGAGGTGGAGTCGGACAGCGCGGCGCGGTGGTGGGCGACCTGTGCCGAGATCCTGCGTCCCATGGGCTGGCGGCGTCTGCTCTACGGCACACCGCACGTCGGCTTCGAGTACCGGTGGGCGGGCCGGCAGCTGACCATCGTCATCTGGCTGCCCGGCACCGTTCCTGCCGGACCGGTCCTCGCCGCCGTCGCCGGCGCCTGGCCGGGCGCCACCGCCACGGTCGGCGACGCCGCCGACCCGATCCCCGCCACCGTCATCGCCGAGGGTGACGCCCTGGCGCCGACGCTGCCGGCCTGGTATCCGATCGTCACCGGCCACGACAGCGACCCGCTGCGGCCCCTGATCTCCGCCTTGTCCGGGCTGGGCGAGCACGAGTACGCCTGCGTGCAGGTCCTCGCCCGGCCGGCCACACGCCGTCAGGTTCGCCGGCTGCGGGCCGGCACGGCGGCGCTGCGTACCGGACAGCCCGCCCGGGGCGCCTTCGATCCCGCGACCTGGCTGGAAGGGATCGCCGGTCTGCTGATGCCCGGGCCCGGCCGTGCCAGCACCGGTGCCGGTGGCCGCAGCGTGGCGTACCGGCCGCCGGTTGGTGATCCGGAGCGGGAGCGTGACGCGCGTGCGGCGGTGGACAAGCTCGCCTCGGGCCAGTTGTGGGAGTCGTCGATCCGGTACGGCATCGCGCACACCAACCCGCGCAAGGCGGGTGAGGACACGCTGCGGGCCCGGTTGAGGACGCTCGCCCACGGCGCCGCGTCCGCCTACGGCCTGTACACCGCCCGGCAGCGGCTGCGGCGCGTCCGCCTCGCTCGGGCCGCCGCGGTGTTGGCCGGCCGGCCGCTGCGCTCCGGCTATCTGCTCAGTGTCGCTGAGCTTGCCGCTGTCGCCGCCCTGCCCACCGATCTGGCGGTGCCCGGCCTGGTACGCGCCCGTGCCAGACCGATGCCGGCACCGGTCGAGGCGCCATCCGGTGGCCGGGGCGTCAAACAGCTCGGCCGCGCGCAGATCGGCGGCCACACCGTCGCCCTGCCCGTCGTCGATGCCCGCCAACACCTGCACGTCCTCGGCAGCACGGGCGTCGGGAAGTCCACGTTTCTGGTCAACCTGATCCTCGACGACGTGGCCGCCCGCCGCGGGGTTGTCGTCATCGACCCCAAAGGCGACCTCGTCACCGATGTCCTGGACCGGCTCGACCCGAAGGTCGCCGACCGGGTCGTGCTCATCGACCCCGACCAGGCGCAGGGCGGCTACTTCAATCCGCTGTCCGGCGACGACCACGACCTCGCGGTGGACAACGTGGTCTCCATCTTCTCCAAGATCTTTCAACGGCACTGGGGACCCCGCATCGACGACACCTTGCGGGTGGCCTGCCTGACCCTGATGCGCAAGGCCAACGCCACCCTCGCCCTCGTTCCGCCGCTGCTCAACGACAAACAGTTCCGGACGGCGTTCACCCAAGACCTCGACGATCCGGAAGGGCTGCTCGGCTACTGGACCTGGTACGAGTCCATGCCGCCGCCGGTGCGGGCACAGGTCATCGGCCCCGTCATGGCGCGGCTGCGTGCCTTCCTGCTGCGGGACTTCCCGCGTCGCACGCTCGGCACGCCGCGCTCGTCGTTCGACATGGAAACCCTGCTCAACACCGGCGGAATCCTTCTCGCCCGGCTACCGAAGGGACAGCTTGGCGAGGACACCTCCCGGCTGATGGGTTCGTTCGTCCTGGCCCGTGCCTGGCAGGCCGCCACCGCGCGCGCGAAACTGCCTGAGGACAAACGCCGCGATTGCACCGTTTATATCGATGAGTGTCACAATTTTCTTAATCTGCCCGGGTCAGTGGACGACATGCTTGCCGAGGCCCGCGGCTACCGGATGAGCCTCGTGCTGGCCCACCAGGATCTCGCCCAGCTACCGCGGCCCACCCAACTGGCGCTGTCCGCGAACGCGAGGAACAAGATCACGTTCAACGTGGCGCCCGAGGACGCCCACCAGATGGCCCGGCACATGTTCCCCGAACTGTCCGAACACGACCTGAGCCATCTGGACGCCTACCAGGCCGCCGCCCGACTCGTGATCAACAACCGGGAAACCGCGGCATTCACGCTGCGGGCCCGACCGCCCCGGCCTTCGATCCCTGGCGCAGCAGATCAGATCCGCAGAGCCTGCGCCGCGGCCAGCCGTAGCGCGGGCGATCCCACGGCGATCGAACAACTCGCCAAGCGGCTGGCCACCCAGCCCGAAGGCCGCCGGTAAACGCCGTCGATCACCGCTGCCAGGCCGGACGCCGGCCCGGCCTGGCAGCGGTCGGCCCCTGGTCCACACCCCGGCCTGGTCCCGGCGAAACCCAACCCACCCTCAGCCACCCAACAGCGCAGGCAGGTGCCCCGAATGCCCCATGATCAACCATCCCGACAGTCCCCTCAGGGGGACACTCTCCGACCGGGGGACGCCCCGTCACCCCCACGCCCTCGTACGCCCGCCCGACGCACGACAACGACCCTCGCCGACATCTCCGCTCGGCTACGCCCCCGCGACCGGGTGATCGCCGTCCTGCTTTCCGACCACACCGCGCTCACCAGCGACCAGATCGCCGCGGTCCTGTTCGACTCACCGATCACCTGCGCCCACCGCCTCTACGCACTACGCCGCATGGACTTCATCAACCGCGTCCTGCGCTCCGGACAGCCGTCCCAGGTCTACTGGGTGCCCGGACGACTGTCGGCCCGCCTAGTCGCCCTCACCCGCGGCGAAACACCACCAACCCCGAAAGCGGTGGCCCTAGCCGCCGACAGCGTCCTGTCCGACCGCACCCGCCGGCACACCATCGAGACCAACCAGTTCTTCATCGACCTGCTCGCGCACAGCCGATCCCACCCACAGTCCCGGCTGACCCGCTGGTGGTCCGAGCAGCAGACCGCCGCCGCGTTCGGCCGCCGCGTACGCCCCGACGGGCACGGTGTCTGGACCACGGGCCAGCACAGAGTCGGCTTCTGGCTGGAGTACGACCGCGGCACCGAGGGCCACGTGCGGCTGCGCGACAAGCTGGAGCCCTATCGCCGGCTACGTGTCGACGGCGGCCCCGGACATGTCCTGTTGTTCTCCCTTCCCAGCCGGGAAAGGGAGCGAAACCTCCACCACCATCTGGGCGAGACGGCCGGCCACGACCATCGGGTCGCCGACGCCTTGGCCACTGTCGCTATCGCGACCTGCGCCCGGGACCGCGTGAATGGTCACGGCCCGGCCGGGCCCGTGTGGCGGCTCGTAGGAAACGGCGGCCACCGGCTACGCCTCGCCGACCTTCCCACCACAGAAGAGGAGCCCGGCCCACTCAATCCGGGGCCGCCTTCAACCGATCAAGACCCGCTACACGAGCTCACCTGACTCGTCGAAGCACGCCGAGAACCCGTACTCGAATTCACCCCTCTGCGCGGCGAACCACTCCCCCGATGGCAACCGAACGGCACGCGCGCAGCCCCGCTAGAGATCTCATAAATCGTCTGCCGTACCGGTCGGCCCGTTCCCGGGCGCGTATTTCCGCGCGGCCGACATCGGTCACCTCAACCCGGTAACGGTCGCGGTCTTCTCGCACGTGGCACCTGACGTCGGCCCACCAGAATCCGTCCCGGCCGTCGAATCCAGTTGACCACACATCGCGTTCGCTTGCGGCCTTCCCCGCCGCCATCACCGCCGCGGCAGCAATTCAGAGCCTTTCCACAAGGGAGATCCATGCCCGAAGAAGGTCCCTTCACGACGAACACCCAGCGCCCATGCCGACTCCTCACCCAGAACCGGGAGATGAGAAGAATCGGGGCATGGAACTGGTCCATACCGGCGTGGGCCGGCCGTCTTCCTGACGGCCGGGCATACAACACCTGCCCATCAGCCGGCATCTGCCGCGAAATCTGCTACGCGCGGCACGGCACCTACACCTGGCCGACGGTGCGCGCCAAACATCACGCCAATCTGATGTTCGTGCTCGACGATCCACCGGGATGGGAAGCAGCCATGGTTGCCGAGCTTGAGAGACGGAGGTTTCAGGACGCGTGGATCAGGATCCACGACTCCGGCGACTTCTTCTCCGACGACTACACCAAGGCCTGGATGCGCATCTGTCGCGCCCGCCCGGGGATCAACTTCTATGCCTACAGCAAGGAGGTGGACAGGTTCCGGCGGCTCGTCGAACCGGACCCGCCGCCGAACCTCCTCTGGGTGTACTCCCTGGGCGGCGCCCAGGACGTCGCGCTGGATCCCGCCACGGACCGTATCGCCGACATCTTCCCCGACGAGAACGCCATCACCGCCGCCGGGTGGTCATCCCAAGAGGCCAGTGATCTCCTCGCCGTTCTCGGTCCTCGACTGGTCGGGATTCCCGCCAACCGCATCCCCGCAGCCCTGCGCAAGCTCGCTGGCCGGCGTGCCAGCAACTGGCAGGCCGAGATCGACGCCGAACGCGTCGCCCGGCGGCCGGAGTCGCATGTCAACGGGACATGACCCAACAGGGGATGTCCGTTGGCCAACAGCCCCGTCCTCGTTGACCAACAGCATCCGCCGATGGCCGCGACCGCAAGGGTTGCTCGTCGGCCAACAGCCCTGGTCAAGCCGACTCTTTGCGATCCCGCACCATGATCGTCTCCTGTTGGGTGGGCGGGCTACGGTGGGGACTCATTTCATGAACCCCTCACCTCGCACCACCTCGGGCATCGGCCCGTCCCGGCAGGAGCCGCACCCGCCCACCCGCCACCGGCCGGTCGGCAGCGACACCTTCTTCCGCGACGCCCCGCCCACCCCGCACCACCGTTCTCGTACCTGACCGCACCGCCGAGAACATTCCGGCCCCTGCGGTTCGCCTGGATTCCCATTCCGGCGACACCTGTACCACCTCACCAATCTCATTGATCAGAATGGAGGTATCTGCATGTCCTCACCGTTGACCATCGTGGTCGCCCTCGACCCTGACACCGCAACCGCGACGCTTGCCGATTCGGCCGCTTCCCGCGTCCGCAGCCAGGACCTTTCGCCGGCTGGTGCGGTTGGCCACTTCTCGGCGCGTCGCCGTCTCACCCGCAAGCTGCTGCGCCGTGTTCGCGGGCGCGCCGCCGGCGGCCCGATCCGTCTCCTCGACTTCCAATCCATGCGTACGCACGCCGACAACTACGCCGCATGGCAGTGGCAACAATGGCGTGCTGTCGTTTCCGGCACCCGCGACGCCCAACCCTGGTGGGTGTTCGTCGACCGGCACCGCGCCGACCCGGACACTTGGCCGGTCAGCCGGGCCCAACAGGCGTACCTGGCGCAGCCCCGCGTGCTGGCGATGACCGCCTATAACGCCGCGTACCGGCAGCACCCCATTCCCAGAGCCCGACTGGAGTCCCTGCAATCGGGATTCAACGCGTACCGCACCCTCGCCGCGCTCGCCGCGGTTCCCGGCGACGCTGTCGCCACCGCTGACGGCGACTTGCTCACTACGAGCAGCGGACGGCTGTTCGACCAGCTGCGTTATCTGCACGCCGCGAACGACTACATCGACCGTCTGCACCGGGACACCCCACTCGTGGCCATCACTGCTCAGTCCGGCAGCGAATAGCGACGATTGCGAGCGGGTAGCTCGGGCTTTGCCAGCCGAGTTACCCGCTTCCACCCACGCCGAAGATCCACACCGGTCGGCGCCGTTCCTGTCGAAGTCGACCGTTTATCAGCGGCCACATCACTGGACAGAGTCCGGCGATGTGTGCGCGTCCCTCCCACGGCCCCACTGACGCCGGGCAGGCATCCTCGCCGGCCCGGCCATTGCCATGCCCACCGGAGGGCGCCGGCCAGACGGTGCCGAGAAGGGAGGCACCAGCGCCGGGTCGCGCCATAGGTCACGAGCGCCCCGACATCAAACCGATCCAGCTCATGGGTCGGCTCGCCAGCCCATTTCTTCTGGTCCGGATCACAACCGGACCGGTCCTACCTGATTGGAGGCGACATGAGGCGGAGCACCATTTCCGAAGCCCTCACGGAAATCCGGCAGTTCGACAGTTTCAACGCCGGCACCCTGGTCGGCATCGCCCTCGCCGAGCGGTACGGCGGCGCACCGCCGCTGCGACTCGACGGGCTGCCCGCAACCCAGGCCGCTGCCCTGCGGGCTTCGCTTGACGCCCGTGCCGCAGGTGTTGTCGGCATCGACACTCCGGCCTATCTCGTCTACTCGGGTGGCCTGCTCGTGGCGTGGTGCACTGTTCGCGCCGCTGTCGCCACGCCGGACCTCGTGCTCAGCGGTACCCAGGCCCGCCATCAACGCCTCGCCGTGCAAGCGCTGTCCGACCTGGCCCGTCAGACGCTGCTCAGGCTCGCCGACGCCCGACCGGACACCGACCCTGCCGGCATGGAGTCCGTCATGTACCACGAAGCGGCGGTGCGCGTTGCCGTGGCCGACGACCTGACGACCACCGCAGCGACGATTCTCGACCCTGACCCGGCCGTGGCGGAAGCGGCGATCCGCAGCCTCCTACCGACCCGCGCCACGGAACCGCCGCAACCGCTGGTTGTGCTCGACGCGACCGGCTTCGGACGGTACGGGCGATGCGCCCACCGGCTTTCCGTGCCGGTGCTCTGCGCGATACGCCGTATCGCTGACGCCCATCGGCTCCCGCCGGCGGTCGTTGGCGACTGGCTCGACGCCAACGCGGGCACTGACAAGGACCTGCCTGTCGACGATCTCCCGGCCATCTTCGACGCCGCCCTTGTCGGCACGTTCAGTAGCCAGCGCGCCTACACCGAACGGCACATGGCTGAACAGGGCTGGACCGATGCGATCGAACGCGCCGGTATCCCCGACCAGTACATCCACCTCGGTGCCGTTGAACGGGACCTGTTCGATCACGAGGTGCAGGCCATCTCCACCACCTCGACGACCGGCCGTGTCGTGGCCGTCTTCCGCCGCATCCCGCCGGCGGACATGAGCAAGGGGTAACTCCCGCGCCTCGGCCTAAGCACCGGCGTCGCCCGGCTACGTCACGAACCCCTTTTCCCCGCTCTGGCGCCGTCGCGCCCACATGCCCTGACGGACCGCAGAGGCACCGGGATGCAAAGGGCCTGATCACCAAGGGAGCAACACGATGCCCTCGCACACGACCACACACCGCAACACGCGGGTGCGGCTACCCGGCCTGCCCGACAGTTACCCCGCGCAGGTCGACCACCAGCACGAACCACCAGTGGTCCGGCTGGCGTGGACCACGCTGGTCCGGCTCGCTGACGACCTGATCCGGCACTGGCCCCACCGGGCCGCCGCCGGCGGCCTGGCGCCGCTGATCAACCTGCATCACGGCGGGGCCCACCTCATCGGGCGCTTCGGTGACCGCGACAGCCCGGTCTACCCGCTGCTTCCGGACGTCGACGGCCTCTACCCCCTCGATGATCCGAGCCTGCCGTGGATCGTCGCCCCATCCGCGCCGGCACCCCTTGACTAGCTCGCAGGAGCCTTACAAATGCTCATCACACTCGGCTTCACACAGTCCGATCCCGACGCGGGCTACAGCAGCTTCAGCGACGGGTACCGGGTCGGCGTACCCCAACTCTCGGTCACTGTCGCCCTTGAGGGCGACGGTTCCCAGTTCACCGGCGAGCAGTGGGCCGAGGCGGCGTTCGTCGCCTCGAACCATGCCGAAGCGGCGCCGGCCGGGCCGGCCAGGGCACTCCAACTGGCCATGGCCGAGCAGGTGTCGACCCGTCTGCGGTCCCTGTCAGTGGGCGACACCGTCACTGTGCACGGTCAGATGTGGGCGTGCACCGGCATCGGGTGGCGGCGCGTGGACGCCGACCGCGACGCCACCACCTAACGCCACGCCTACCTGGTAACACGCCGCCGCGCGTCGGCCGTACCGCCACGCCGGTCGGTCACCAGGCACAGCCTGCATCAACTCCGGAACCCCTGGCAGCCCGCCATCGGCTAGGCTGCCTGCTTGTGGGCCCGGGGGCGGGCCTCGCCTTGGACAGCGGCCCGTCCCCGGTGCTCCTGAAGAGGAGGAGCACTTCATGTTCACCCCTGACCCACCCGACCGCCAACCCCGTGGAGTCCACGCCGTGGTCGTCGCGGGCATCGTCACCGCCATCGTCGTTGGCCTGCTCTACGCGCTGGTCCTGGCCGGGCACGGCGCCCGCCCGGCCTCCGTCGCGTTCGTCGCTGTGCTGGTGTGGGCTCTGCTGGCCACCGGCGCTGCGGTGCTGCTGGCCCTGCGGCGCCGACGCCTCGTCGCGACCCACGAACGAATGCGGACCGAACTCGCCGCGGCCTACAGCCGGGAGCACGACCTCCGGCAGGATCTTGCGGCGGCGCTGACCGATCCGGTGACCGGCCTACCTGTCCGCGCGGTGGCGGAGAAATCCGTCATCGCAGCTACGTCTCAGAGACAGCCTTGGGCGATCGCCTTGGCGGACGCCGACGGTCTGAAGACGGTCAATGACGACGGCGGGCACCCGGCCGGTGACCTGTACCTCGCCGCGATCGCGGACCGGCTCACTGCTGCGGCCAGGGCGGTCGCCGCCGATGCGCTGGTCGCCCGGGCCGGCGGCGACGAGTTCGTGATCCTGGCCCCCCGCACCGACTCCACGGTCCTGGCCGACGCGATCCGGGCCGCCTTCGCCGCACCGAGTATTGGTCACCGAGGGGCGTCGCCGCGGGTCAGCGTCGGCGTTGCCGCCAGCGACGGCAGCAACCTCCGGTATGCCCTCGCGCAGGCCGACGCCGCCATGTATACGGCGAAGCAGACCGGCAACCAGATCCTGGTCTACGAGCCGGGCCGTGACGGCGTTCCTCGGGCCGACGGCACTCGCACGCCGGTACGCCGCCGTGACCTCGAGCCCGGCCGAGACATCGTGCTGCCCACGAACGGAGCCGGCCCGCTGGTTCGGATCGTCTGCTCGCCAGACGACGCGGCGACGATCGTCAACGCCTTGTGGGTCGCTCACGGACGGTGGGCCGCCGCCGAACCCGCACCCGCGGCGACCCGCGAGCCGCAGGTGCCCGACCAGACGATCGACGCCACCCCCACTGCGGAGGGGTTCGACCGCATCAGGGCGCTGGCGGAGACGGAGAGGGCCAAGTACGCCGACCTCGCTGCCCGGGTCAGCGCGACGCTCGACATGGCGAGGAGGCAGCCGTGACCCGTCCACACCCGGTTGCCGCTGCGATGGTTGTCGGGCTCTGCCGCGTCGTCGACCTGGGGCAGGACGATGTCATCCGGCTGCCTGCCAGGGTCTTCCTTCCCGTTGAGGTCGCCGGCGTGCGTGACGGCGAGTCGGCCCGCTGGTCGTGGCAGCACCGGTCCGCCAGCGAGGTGCCCGGCGTGCACGAGTGGCGCATGGTCTATGACCTCGACAATCTGGACGACGAGGACGCGTCGATGTTGAACCGCCTGCCGAGTTGCTTTCGGCCGCTGCGTGTCGCCGCCGACGAGGTCGACCAGGGTGGCGAGTTCGGGTCGGTGGTCCTCGCCCTGCACGAGTTCGATCTGGTGGAGATCCAAGTGCGGCTGGCGTGGGATCGGAACCGTCGGTGACCAGCCGTTCAGAGCGGCTCAGCGTGCTGGCGGGGCCGACCAGCCGGATGCGTACCTACACCGCCTACGGCTGGTGGGTGTTGGCTGGCGGACGGGCCGGACGCGGACTGCATCCGGAGGACTTGACGCCGGCCCAGCGGCTGGTGTTCGCCGGCGTCCACCACCATGCCGACTGCGTCACCGCCGCCGGCGGCGTCTACTCGGGCTGCCGACCAGATGATGTCGTCGACCTGGCCACCATGTCGGCCGGGGCGGTGAAGTCGGCTCTGCACCGTCTGGTCCGGCTCCGCTGGCTGAACCGTGACCCCGGCGGGATGTTCCAGGTGACCAGCAGCGCTCAGGCATTCGTCGACGCCGGCTGGCTCGACGATCCCGCGCTGGCCGGCGAACCTCTGATCGACGTGCTCACCGATCCGCCGCAGTGACCCTGCCGCGCGCTTCCTGGGATCCGCCGGGATTCGCGGACGGGGCGCAGCCTCACCTCATGCCCACGGGCAGGCTGGGGCTGCGTGGTCCCAGCCTGTCCGCCGCCATGAGGCGGGGATAGGAGGCCATGATGGCCGACAAGAACAGGGAGGAGCACGCCGAGCTCCTCGCGAAGATCAAATCCGACTTCGATGACCGGCTGGCGGGTATGGCTGCCGACCCGCGGCAGTGGATCGAGTTCGTGGAACGCGCGGCAGTGTTCGGGGCCCGGTACAGCCTGGCCAACCAGATCCTGCTCATGGTGCAGGCGCAGGAGCGCGGGATCGAGCCACGCTATTTCCTGTCGTACGGCAATCGGGCGGGCACGTCGGGGTGGCGGCTGTGTGGGCGGCAGGTCCGCGCCGATGAGAAGGCGTTCAAGGTGTGGGCGCCGGTGCGGCGGCGGCCGACGCAGGAGCAGGCCCTGGAGTGGGAGGCGGCCGGACGCACGGTCACCAGGGACGACCGGGGCCGTCCGGCGGTTCAGGTCGTCGGCTTCCGGCTGATCAACGTGTTCGAACTGTCCCAGACCGACGGCGAGCCGTTCGAGCCGCCGACCGTGCAGCGGATTCGCCGGGTGAAGGCCGCCGGTGGACAGGTGCCGCGGTTGTTGACCGGTGACGACCCGACGGGCGCGTACGACGACCTGGTCAAGCTGATCAAGGACGAAGGTTACGCGTTCGAACTGATGCCAGCCGGGAGGGGCTACCTAGGCAGCGCGAACGGCGTCACCGTCACCGGGGTGAACATCCGGGTGGTGCAGGTCCGTGACGACGTCGACCCCGCGCAGCGGGTCAAGACCACGGCGCACGAACTGGCCCACATCCGATGCGGGCACCCCACCGGGGCCCGCATCGGGGAGAACCTGCACCGTGGGCGCAAGGAAACCGAGGCGGAAAGCGTCGCGCATCTGGTGTGCACCGCTCTCGGGTTGGACACCCGGGTCTACTCCGACGCGTACGTGCTCGGTTGGGCCGACGGTGACCTCGGCCTGATCCGGGAGTGCGCGGAGGCCGTGCTGCGGGTGTCCAGGAAGATCCTGCTCGATCTCACCCCGGACCAGGCCAACACCGAGACCGCCACCGAACCCGGACTCGATCTCACGCCGCAGCCCAGGTAACGGGCGCGATTCGCAGCCACGCCGCCGCCAGGTGAACGCCTTCCCGAACGCGGCTGCTCACCCTCGGGCCGACAGCCGCCAAGCTGTTTGCCCACCAGAACCTGCTCACGCCAGCCGCGCCCGCTCCCCCGGCGCCGGGATCTTCACCGGCCGCGCGCGGTGGTCGCCTTCGCCTCGCGGCCCGCCTTCAGCGCCCTCACGGGCCGCCAACCCTCACAGAGAGGAAAACTGTCATGCCTGACCTTCAAGACCAGAGAATCAGCCGCGCCGTGCTGGCCCGTCTGACCAGGCCCGGAGACCCACGCATCCACGCCCTGGTCCAGGAAGTGGGTCCACGAGCCGCTCTCGCCCAACTCCTCGACGACCCACTCGACACCGTCTTCGCTCCCGACGTCGACCCGCCTGCCCGCACGGACGCGCGGCGGGTAGCCGCCCAGGTCGTCGCCGATACCGAGCGCATCGGTGCACGGATCGTGACGCCGGAAGACGGGGAATGGCCGGCCTCGTTGGTCGACCTGGCGTACGGCGGGACCGGTCATACCGCTCTGCCGGCGCCGCTGTGCCTGTGGGTTCGTTCCCAACGGCCGTTGCCCGACATCCTCGACCGGGCGGTCGCCGTGGTCGGTGCCCGGGCCGCGACCTCCTACGGCCAGCACATCGCGGCGGAGATCGGCCACGCCCTCGCCGAACAGGGATGGGGTGTGCTCAGCACCGGTGGGCACGGCATCGACGCCGCCGCGTTGCGCGCCGCCCGGGCAGTCGGGTCGGCGGCGGCCGCGATGCCGGCCTGCGGGCTCGATCGCCCCTCTCCCACCGGCAACCAGAAGCTGTTCGAACGGGTCGATCTCATCAGTGCCTGGCCGCCGGGAAGCATCCCGAAGGTCGCCGACTCGGCCGTCAACCGGGCCTGGGTGGCGGCGCTGACGCGAGGCACGGTGCTCGTCGAGGCCAGCCTGCACAGTCGCGCGGCCGGGATCCTGTCGCACGCACTCGCCGTTGGCCGGCCCGCGATGGCCGTACCCGGCCCGGTCACCTCTGCGCTGTCCGCCGGCTGCCACCGGGCGTTACGCGCGGACAGCCGGGTTCGGCTGGTCCGTGACGCCGCCGACGTCGTTGCGCACCTGACTGCGCTGGCTGGGGTGGAGGCTGCCGTCTGGGCGCCGGCGTGGGTGGTGCTGTCCGGTGTCGGCGGCCCGTACCGGGCGCTCGTCGCCGACCGGCTCGATGCGCAGGGCTGGCCGGTCGCCCGGTTCGACGCCGCCACGGTTGCCCGCATCGCGGCCGACTGTGACGCGCTCGCGGTACGGGTCGGTGAGATCGCCGGGGTCACCCGTCTGCGTCTGACCGGCCGCACCGTCATCCAGATCGACGGGTCCGGGACGCCTACCGAGTCGGTGAGCACTATCGCCGCCGACGTCGACGGGTTGTATCGGCTTGACGGCTGGCGGTGGGAGATCGGTGAGCCACCGCCACCGGGCCGCGGGCGGGATGAGCGTTCACCGGCCCGGTCGGCTTGACCAACTGCAGGCACGCCGCTGGTGGTCCGACGACCCATCATCCGGTGTCGGTGGGTGACGCCGCGGGCGGCTGACGTCCCGGCCGTCCGCTGGCGTGCGCCCGGCGCCGGCCATGCGACCACCCGCGTCGACGGCCTCCTCTTTCGACGGTCGTCGCGCTGTTCGTGACGCCCGGCCACATGCCGGCTGTCGCAGTTATTCATCCGTCCCTTTTCCCGTTTCCTCGTTCATTTGCCTATTCGGCGATCGGAGGTGCGGAAACGGGACGGTTCCGCACCTCCGTGACCATTTTCAGGAGGTGTGACCATGCCACCGACTCAATCGGTAGCAATCCACGAAGACGTCGATCCTCTCGGCTTCTGTCCAGGTGATGCGCGGCCGCAGGTGCTGCGGTGCGCCGGCTGCGGCACCGACACCGCAGGCGGTCCGCCGTGCGCGGGCTGTGTCACCTGCGCCCGGTGTGACACGCCGGCACCGACGGTGGAGACTGTCGAAACGGTCCGCGGATCGACCGTCTGCGAGACGTGCCGCGACGCCTACTACTGGCAGTGCTCGCAGTGCGATGGCTGGAACCGGGACGGGGCCTACTGCGGCAACGACTGCTGTCCCGAGGACTGCGTCTGCGACGACTGCTGTCCCGCGGACTACGACGACGGCGACCGTGGCGGTCTGGTCTTCGACTACGACTACCGGCCCCGGCCGATCTTCCACGGCACCGGCCCACTGTTTCTCGGGCCCGAGATCGAGATCGCCACACCCGGCCACCGCGACTGGAGCTGCGCGGAACTCGCGAACTCCCACCTGGGCAGGCTCGGCTACCTCAAGAACGACAGCTCCATCGACGGCGGCTTCGAGATCGTCACCCACCCGATGTCCTACCGGTGGGCGATGGACAACTTCCCGTGGCGGATGCTCGACGAACTCGCCGCCGCCGGGTGCGAGGCCACCAACCGCACCGGGATCCACGTACACGTCTCCCGGGACGGGTTCACCTCGCCGAGTCACGTGTACCGGTGGATGAAGTTCATCTACCGCAACGAACGGCAGGTCACAACGCTCGCACGACGGACGTCGCGGGAGTGGGCGGCGTTCACCGACGACGACCGCCGGGCCGTGAAGGACTACGCCAAGGGCACCCGTGGGTACGCGCGGTACCGGGCGATCAACACCGGTAACTCGGACACGTTCGAGCTGCGGATCTTCGCCAGTTCCCTGGATCCGCGGCAGGTGCAGGCCGCGCTCGGGTTCGCCGCCGCGTCGGTCGAGTACACCCGAGCCCTGACCGCGCACGACATCGCCCGCGACGGCGGCTGGACGTGGCCGGCATTCGTCGACTGGCTCACGGCCCGGCCGGCCTACGCGCCGCTCACGCAGCAGTTGGAGGCGCTGGCATGTGTCTGCTGACCTTCTTCCCCGCCACGGTGATGCCGGACACGACCGCGCTGCTCAACGGCACCTACCTCAACGACAACGGCCACGGCTTCGCCATCGTCACCGGCGGCCAGATCCTGGTCCATCACGGCATGGACGCCGAAGCGACGGTGGAGGCCTTCACCGTGGCGCGCCACCGGCATCCGGACGGTCCGGCGCTGTTCCACTCCCGGTTCACCACCCACGGCAGCACCAGCCTCGACAACTGCCATCCGTTCGCGGTCGGCGGAGACCACCGCACCGTCCTGGCACACAACGGCGTGCTGCCCCGTGTTGTCCAACCGGGCAAGGGCGATCCCCGCTCGGACACCCGGATCACCGCCGAGACCTTCCTGCCCCGGTTCGGGTCGCTGCACCTACGGCGTGCCCGGTTGCGGTTCGAGCAGTGGATGACTCCTGACAACAAGATGGTGATCCTGACCGTGGATCGCCGGTTCAAGCAGTCCGCCTACATCCTCAACGAGGACTCCGGAGTCTGGGACGGCGGCATCTGGTACTCCAATCAGGGCTACCGTGCGCCCGGCCCGGGTTGGGGCTGGTCGACGTGGGACCACACTGCCGACGAACTCGACCGCTGCCTGGAGTGCCACGCGGCCATCGACCCGGACGACGGCGTATGCCGATCCTGCGGCTGGTGCTTCGACTGTGGCGAAATACCGCAGTACTGCATCTGCTACACCCCGGCTGCCCTGGCCCCGCGACTGACCCGCAACAGCAGGGAACGGCAGACCGGATGACCCCGACCGCAGCGGCAGGCACCTGACCGGATTCCCGGCCCCTGCCCGATTCCCACACCCAGTCGATCTACATGCCCGGAACCACCCGCCGTGGTTCCGGGCACACGTGTTCATGAAAGGAAGACGCCAGATGGCACCCGACGCTGATGCCACCGACGACAGCTACCCGTACCTACGCGCCTACGGCCGCCTGGCCGGCTGGCCACCGGACCACATCACCGCACTGGTACGGCTGGCCCGTACGCAGGACGCGCCCACCGACGCCGTGTTCTACCAGCGCGGCGACGACCGCTGGGTAACCACCAGCGAGATATGGGAGACCGGGCTCCGCCGCGTTCTCGGACTCGAGCCGCTCCCTCCGATCGCGCCCGACGTCGACCTGCTCACCGAGGAGGTCGCCCGCCTCCTGTGGCGGTCGTCGTGGCTCACCGACCGCAACGGGCTGCGGGACGTCGCACGCCTGGACAGCGGTCTGCTCCGGCTGACGTTCGCCACCGGTGCCACCGGCGACGTTCACCTGCGACTGGCCCCGCCCCAGTCCTGACCCCGCTACGCGGCGGGCAGGGCCATCCGTGCTGGCCAGCCCTGCCCGCCGCGCTACCCCACCACGAAAGGAACCAGTGATGACCGCTTCTCAACCCATGCCGCTGAGCATCAGCTCACCGGCCGACGTCCTCGCTCTGGTACCCCACCTGCTCGGATACCAGCCGGGCAACAGCCTCGTCCTGATCGCCACCGTCGGAACGAAAGTCGTCTTGGCCTGCCGCACCGATCTGCCGGTCGTACCGGAAGACCTTCCCCAGCTTCTGCCGTCGGTGCAGGCAGTGGGCAGCACCCACGTCATCATCGTCGGCTACGGACCAGCACCGGCCGTCGACCCGGCCCTTGCCGCCACGCATCAGATCTTCACCGTCGCCGGCCTCGCCGTCCACGACGCACTGCGCGTCGATGACGGCCGGTACTGGTCCCTGCTGTGCACGGACACCGACTGCTGCCCGCCCGACGGCACCCCTTTCGATGCGGAATCAACCCGCTCGCCGTGCACGCCGTCGTCGCTGGATCCAGCCCGTTCGCGGACCGGGCCAGTCTGGAGGCCTCCGTCGCGCCGCTGACCGGCCCAGGTCGTGCGGCGATGACCGGCGCCACGATCCGCGCCCGCCACCGGCTCACCGCCCTGGCCGCAGCCACGGTCAGGGCCGAGGGCCGCACGATGCTGGCCGAGGTCGCAGCCCGATACCAGCAGCGCCAGCAGTGCACCGACGACGAGGTCGCCTGGCTCACCGTCCTGCTGACCATCGTGCCGGTCCGTGACCACGCCTGGTACACCGCCACTCACGAGTCGTGGCACCTGGACCTGTGGCGTGACCTCACCCGACGAGCCGACCCTGACCTGTCCCCCGCCCCCGCCTCGCTGCTCGCGTTCACCGCATGGAGGGCCGGGGACGGCACCCTGGCCAACATCGCCGTCGACCGCGCACTCGCCGCTGACCCGCGCTGCCAGATGGCGCTGCTGGTCGGCGAGGCGCTGCGCGCCGGCATGCCGCCGTCCGCCCTCGCCGGCTGGGGCAACACGCCTACCTCCCGGTGAACCAGTCGAGCACGCGGCCCCAACTCCTCGTCGGCCACCGCGCTGCGCTGACCGCAGCCGCTGCCAGCAACAGCAAGGACACGACGCACGCCTGGAAGGACACCTCATGCAACCGCTCACCCTGCCGGTCGACGCCGGCCTCATCTCGCCGCAGCCCCGCTGCGACGCCGACCACATCCTCGACCTGCTGCACGACGGACTCCCACAAGACGGCCAGGGCAGCGTGCCGGACGAGGACGCCCTCCGTGCCGCCGCGGACCTGATCGCCCAGCAGATCGCGCTTTTACGCCGTGCCGACACCGAACTCGTCGCGGCGCTGCGCGGCGCCCTCACCCAGGCCGACCACTTCCTGCGCGACACCAGCGGCGCCATGGAACACCGCTACCGGCAGTTCGTCGACCTGGTACGGCGCTGGATCATCTGGGCGGTCAACACCAGGGCGTTGACCGTCGCGGACGCCAACAACGCCCTGCGGTACCTGACCATGCCGCCACCACTGCGGTCCCACTTCGAAGCGACCGTCTACGCCCCGCTGGCGATCGAAGTCGACTCGGCCACCAGCGACGACGCCGTGTCGGCAGCCGAGCAACTCCTGCGCGTCGACCTGCGTGGCCTGCACACCGCGACCGTGCACGCAACCGAACCGTGGCAGCTGCGGCTACGGGTCCTGGACGAGGAAGCCCAACCGGTCACCGTGCGGCAGTACCGGTACCACACGGTCTGGGTGGTGCCGCTCGTCGTCACCGTCCAGGCCCTCGACCAGCGCGAGGCCATCCCGATCGCGGTCGACACCGTCACCGCGGACCTTGACCACCTCGAAGTCGCCCGCCCACACACCGACAAGATCCGGGCCGTCGACATCGTGCCCGTCGAGCACCACGACTACAACATCCACACCGACTGAACCCCAGCAGCCGACGCACCACGTACCGCCTGATCACACCTGTTCGAAGGCCTGCGCCCGGGTGACGCACCAGCAGATGCGCACCGGCACCGGTCCCACACCGTTTCGCGCGGTGCCGGTGCCCGAGTGGCGCCGGCACCGCGCTCCAGAGAGGTGCAACCCCTTGCTACGACCCATCCACCCCACCTACGGCCAAGCCAACTGGCGGGTCGGGGCCGCGACATCCCACGGTGACAAGCTCACCATCCACCGCGCGGTCCGCGACAGGTCTGCGACCTCACGCCCGCGGCCGAGGCGCCAGTGATGGACTCCCGCCTCCTCGTCGCGGGCATCGCCGTCGCCATCGTGCTCACCGTCATCGACATCGTGCTGCGGCTTCGCATGCGGGCCGAACCGGCGAGGCAGTCACCGACCGATCTTGCTATCACCGCCGCGGCGACGCTGACCACCCTGGGACTGGCCGGCATCGCCGCCGCCGTCAGCTACGACCACCTACGCGAACTCGCCGAATCCCGTGGTGAGACCGGCTGGAAGGCACACGCCTTCCCGCTGACGGTGGACGGCATCGAAGTGGTGGCAACCCTGACCATCCTCGCCGACCGCCGCGCCGGCCGCCCATCCGGCTGGGTCACCTGGACCGCCCTGGTCGCCGGCGGCGTCGCCAGCCTCGGCGCGAACATCCTCGTCGCCCAAGACGACCTGATCGCCCGGATCATCGCCGGCTGGCCCGCCGTCGCGCTCATCGCCGCAATCAAGATGCTGTCACGCATCCTCGAGCACGCCCCACGACATGAAGCTCCAACCCTGCGGACGCCATCGATTGCGGCGTCGTCCCCGGCCAAGGGCGCCGACCTGGCGACCCCACCGGACAACACAGACGAGCCGCGACACGAGCTGGACGACATACACGACGACGTCGTTGTGTCGCGACACGGCGACGACTCTCCGACTGCCCCAGCCGCTCACGACGAATGGCCCGTCACGCTCATGCGTCGCATCCCCGTCAACCCCGAGCCCTACCAACGGTGGCTCACCGTCTGGGCCGACCTGAAAGCCGGCCACACCAACCTGAACGAACTCGCCCAGCGACACCAACTCAACCTGCGCTCCATCCAGGCCATCCGCCGCGCCGGACAACTCGGCATCCTCGACCACCCCGACCCGCCGGCACGCCGCCTGGCCGGACTCGCCAACACCAACAGCCCGCCCATGCCGCCGGAGCCGGCCGAAGCCCTCGCCACCACCGGCACGGCGCCGCTGCTGAAAGGAGCGGCTACAGCATGATCGCCCCGCACCCGACTCCCATCGTCGACTCGACTTCTCGGTTACCGACCTACGTCGCACCCACTTCCGCGCATCTGCCATCCCGACAGCCTTCGGCAGTCTCTACTTATCAGCCCGAGCCGGGCACGGCGAGGCGGTCCACATCAATCACCTGACCGGCAGCCTTCTGTACGGCGACGCCATCCTCGCCACGAACGGCCACGTCGTCGCGCCGCGCTGCTAGACCCGGCCGCGATACGAACGGCCCCACGCCGACGGGCACCGACTACCTGACGGCGGCACGCGCCTAACTCGTTGTGATCGATTCGACCACCGTCCGGGTCGCCGTCAACCGCCAACTCTGACCGGCACCAGTCCGGATACGCATCCCTGATTGGGCCCCAGCGGGCCGCGCCAGGCGACGAGACACCACCACGGCGGCTCCGCCCGATGTCAGGAGTGGGAGGAGCCGCCGTACTTCGCAGACGACACTCCGCACCCCCGCCTACAGCGGCGGATTCCGGCCCGAGTCCAGTTCCCGCCACCCGTCACCGTCACGTAGCGCACGCGCATGCGCCGTCGCTGCTTCCTCATCGCTGAACTCCCACGACCGGATGGAACCTTCGACACCTCTCTGCCGCGCCTCCAGTCGCCACAATCCGCCGTCCTCGAACAGCAGGACGTCCCGTCGTGCAAGTCGACCCCACCTGCCGTTCCACCAGTGCCTACGCCGCCCCACGCCCGAATCAGAACACACGTTCGACAAGCCGCTGCGAGCAACAGCACTGACGGCGTCTGGCGAGCCGCCCCCATCCCCCGCACCTTGCCGTGCCGCATATGCGGCCCTTTTTGCATTTCTGGCGTGTTCGCCGCATTGCAGGACTGCCCACCGGCTGCCCGTCGCATGACAACTGCCCGTGTTCAAGCCCGACCCGCGAGATCCAACTGGAGGCCCTGAAATGAACCGCGCATCCACTACGAATGCTCACAAGTTGGGCCAGGCGCGATCGTGAGCGGCCGCATGGTCACCACCTTGCTCGCCGTTGGGATGGCGGTGGTCTTCGTCTGTCTCACCGGCCCCGCGATCCTGTTCGGCGGCGCAGCCGCCGGCTGCGATCCCCACGGCCGCCTTCCTTCCCCGGCCTCGAGGCATGGATGGCCCGCCGTGGGCCCTTGGGATCGGGAACAGGTCGGCCACGCCGCCACCATCATCTCCGTCGGCTCCGCCAAGAACGTGCCACGGCGAGGATGGGTGATCGCCGTAGCCACCGCGATGCAGGAATCGACACTGCGCAACCTCGCCAGCGGCGACCGCGACTCCGTGGGGTTGTTCCAGCAACGCCCCAGCCAAGGCTGGGGCACGCCCTCGCAGCTCCGCGACCCTGCGTACGCGGCGGGCAAGTTCTACGACAAGCTGCTGACGATCCCGAACTGGCAGACCATGCCGCTCACCGAAGCAGCACAGAGGGTCCAGATCAGCGCATACCCCGACGCCTATGCCAAATGGGAACCGGACGCCAACCTGATCGTCGACACAATCGCCGGGCTGCCCACGCCATCAGCGGCCACCGTCCCGGGCCACTGCGACATCCCCTCCGGAGCCTGGACACAGCCCGTACGTGCCGTCATCGGGTCCGGCTTCCGCACCACCGACCGCCCCGGCCACGACGGCGTCGACCTCATCGCCCCACGCGGCACCACGATCCGAGCCGCGTCCACCGGCACCGTCACCCGCGCCCGATGCAACGCCATCGACACCCGCGACGGCAGCGACTGGGGATGCCACCGCGACGGCCACCCCATCCTCACCAAGGGATGCGGCTGGTACGTAGACATCGCGCACCCAGGCGGCATCATGACCCGCTACTGCCACCTCGACAATCCACCACTGGTCACAGTGGGCGATCAGGTTGCCGTCGGACAGCCGATCGGCGTCGTAGGCACCACCGGCCACTCCAGCGGCCCACACCTCCACTTCGAGGTACACGCCAACGGCGACCACGGCTCGAGAGCAGCACAGGACCCCGTACGGTTCATGATCGAAGTCGGAGCACCGCTCTGACGAGTCCTGCACGCTACCCGGATCCACGCACGGCCTGGCCGCCGCCCGCAGCCACGGCTTCATCGACGCCCTGGTGTCGACGCACCGGCACAGGTGCCGCCCCAGGTACGGCTCGAGTGCAGCCCTTTGCAGCAGGCCGTTCTACCTGCAGCGGTCGGTCGCCTCGCTGGCGGTTGGCTCTGGCGATGGGGTCGGGGCACGATCGTGACGGACGCCGGAGGTACCTTGGACGACACCTTCGGGCGATCGCTGATCTTCGGCCTGGCGATCGTCGCTCTACTCCTACTGTGCCACCGTCGGTCTTCCGGTGCTTTCACCCGTCCCCGGTCGTCCTCGAACGCGGTCGACGCCGGGGGTCCGGATCAGGCATGATCTCGCGCATGTCGGAGCATGATCTGGCCGGAAGGTGGCGTCGCATCATCCGAGGGGACGGCAAGTCGTGGGTGGCGTTCGCCCGTGGCACATGTGTCGTCCTGCCGGAGCCCGGCCCCGACGCCGACCTCGCGGCCGAGGCGGTGGAGATCCTCCGCGAGTATGGTCCGGTCCATGCCGGGTCACCGGCCGGCGACTTCGGCACGATCACCCTGGACCCCGGTCCCGGGTGGGTGGTGTACGGCCATCACAACGATGTGCTGACCTATGTGGGACCGGACGAGGTGCAGGACACCAGCGCTGTCGCCGTCGGTCTGCTCGGACGTGGCAAGCGGGACACGGACGGCCGCGAGCTTCAGGTTGTCCACGTCGAGGACAAGCGGCCTCGGTAGGCACCCTGCCATCCACCGGCGGGCTGGGGAGGGAAGCTGGGATGCCTGGGCGGCGGCATGCTGACGAGCCACAGCCGGAGGTTGCCGTGGACGTCGATCTGGGTGCCGTACGGGCGTTCCTCGCGGTGGCAGACGACCGCTACTTCGGCGAGGCGGCCGACCGGCTGCGGATGAGTCAGCAGGCGGTGTCCAAGCGCATCGCGGCACTGGAACGCAACCTCGGGGTGCGACTGTTCACGCGTACGGCGCGGGGTGCCCGCCTCACCGTCGACGGTCAGGCGTTCCTGCCCCACGCCCGCGACCTGATCCGCCTCGCGGAGCGCGCCGTCGGCTCGGTCCAGCCCGGCCGTCGTGCATTGCGGGTGGACGTACTGAACCGGCGGATCGGACCGGCCGGCCTGTTACGCGACTTCCACCGGGCGCACCCGGAGACCGACCTGGACGTGGTGGCCCTGGTCGAGTCGGACGCCGCCGCCGCAATCGCCGCCGTCGAGGCCGGTACGATCGACGCGACATTCCGGGCTGTCACCGTCCCGCCTGACCAGATGCCGCCAGGCATTCGCGCCGCGCGTGTCTTAGACGACCCGCACCAGTTGCTGACCGGACCGGCTCACCCGCTCGCCGCCGCCCGCCACGTCACCATCGCCGACCTGTCCGGGCTGCGGATCTGGATCCCCGGGATCGTTCCCGGCACTGAATGGGCCGCCTACTACGACGCCCTGGCCGCCACGTTCGGCCTCACCATCGAACGGATCGGCCCCAACTTCGGCACCGATCACCTGCTCGACGTGCTGGCGGACTCACCGACGCTGGCCTCGCTGGTCGGTCAGAAGACACGCCTGCTCTGGCCGCAGAGCTACGACCTGCGCCGGATTCCGGTCCTGGACCCCACACCGGTCTACCCGCACTTCCTCGTCTGGCGCACCGACAACCCGCACCCAGGACTGGCCACGCTACGCGGCTACATCGCGTCCGCGCCGAACCGCCACCCCACCACCGACGCATGGGTCCCCGCCTGGGCGGCCGAACCGGCCACACCCTGACCGAACCGCACGACGTCCGGCCGCGGGTCCGCGCCGTGATGCCCGGCGCGGACCCACCGGTTCAGGCGTCCCAGCTCTTACGTTCGCAGGCGGCCGGGCCCGTCACAAGCGTGTTCGGCCCGATGTCCCTGGTCACCACGGCCCCGGCGCCAACCACGCAGTTGCGGCCGATCGTGACGCCCGGCAGGACGGTCACGGCGGCACCGAGCCACACGTTGTCCTCCAGCACGATCGGCGCCGCCTCGGTGTACTCGCGTCTCTGCGCCGGTGGGACCGGGTGCCCGGAGGTGATGAGGTTCGCCTTCGGGCCGATCATCACACCCGCCCCGATCCGGATGCCGCCCTGGTCAAGGAACGTGCAGCCCTGGTTCACGAAGACGTTCTCGGCAAACTCGGTGCGCAGGCCATAGTCGGTGAAGAACGGCGGGAAAATCCGCACCGACTCCGGAAGAGGCCCTGCGAAGATCTGCGCGAACAGTGCCGCGCGTCCCTCCACGTCGCCGAACGGCAGCACGTTCAACCGCGACGTCAGGTCCGTGACCTGATAGATCCGCTCCGCGACGCGGGCGAACTCCGACGTCTGGACATACATACGCTGAGTTGTTGCAGCAGGCATGCGACGATCTCACCAAACGCCGTGAGCAGGTAGCAAACAACCGACACGCTCACCAGTGACAACCGATAGTTGTAGCTGGCAGGGTAGGTGGTGTCGGCGAGGACGTTTTCGGCGCTGCCCTCCTCGCCACTTCCCGTGTCTGCTTCCCAGGGTCTACTCCCGCTGTCCTTCGTGCACTGACATGGCCACGTTGCGGCGTAGCTGACGCGCCAGGCGTCGGGTGTTTTCGGATGTGTCCTCACCGATCTCGTGCAGCGCGTCGGTGAGGCTGGCGAATCGTGTGCCAATCGCGTCGGGGTCTCCAGCGTGGGCTTTCATGGCCTGCTGTGCGACTTCTTCGTTGAGCGGGTCGATGGCGCATGCGGTGTCGAGGAGTTGTCGCGCACGTTCGGGGTCGGTGTTGGAAATGAGGGTTGCGAGGCGGGCGTGGATGTTCACGCCGAGTTGGCGGCAGGTGTGCTGGGGCCCGTCCATCCATTCGAAGTTGTCGTCGTGGAGCAGTCCGCCCCAGTTG
This sequence comes from Polymorphospora sp. NPDC051019, assembly GCF_040683055.1. Taxonomy (NCBI): domain Bacteria; kingdom Bacillati; phylum Actinomycetota; class Actinomycetes; order Micromonosporales; family Micromonosporaceae; genus Polymorphospora; species Polymorphospora sp. NPDC051019. Next base: position 75,161 of record NZ_JBFBCH010000020.1, read on the forward strand.
GCGACGGCTTCTTCGAGGGCTACGCGTTGGGTCTGGGGATCAGTGGTGATGGTTGCGCGGCGGGCGGCGTCGAGTACGCGCCACCAGTCGACGTCGAGCAGTGCGGGGTCGAGGCAGTAGCGTCCGCCGAGGTTGACTACGGGTTTGAAGTTCTCGGCGGTGTCCTGCCTGCTGGCGTGAGTCAGTCGGTTGCGCAGGTTGGCGACGTTGGTGGACAGGCGGTCGCGGGCCCGTCGGGTGGTGGCGTCGGGGGTCATAGCAAGCTCGATCTCAGGAATTGGGGCGCCTTCTCGGTGGACCGCGAGGTAGGTGAGTAGTTCGTAGCTTGCCCTGCGCACTCCTGAGACTGGATTGCCGTTCGGGTCGAGAATGGCGGCGCGTCCCAGGATTCTGACCTGCACCTTCTCGCGGCCGTGACGCGATGGTCCGACGGGCTGGCCAGTATGTTCTCGTGCTTCGCTGGCGGGCTCATCGGTGGTGCTGGGGTCGGTGGCCTCGAGGTTGGCGGTGGCACTGGTTGCTGTCGCGGTGTCACCGGTCGTCGGCTGCCGGGTCGGGGTGCTGGTGCTCTGACCGGATGGCTCACCAGTGTGCGCCTCGCGGATCACGATGAGCAGTTGCAGGGTGGTCTCGGTGTCGGTTACGGAGATGTGGGACTTCAGTTCACCGTGGGAGGTGGTCGTCGAGCCGTCTGCGGCAACGGTGAGGGTTGTGCCGTGGGGCCAGTCGCCGGTGATGACGGCGCTGATCGCCAGTGGGTGGCCGAGGTGTAGTGCCGTGGCCAATCGGGTGCGCAGTGCTGTGTCGGGTTCGTCGGTGATGAGGGTGATCGGTGGCAGTGGTTCGTGGTGGGGGTCGGTTTCGTGGAGGGTGGCGATGTCGGTGGCATCGGCGTCGGTGATGGTCCGGGTGCGGTGGATGATCTCTTCTTCGACGTATGCCAGCGCGTGCTCGAGTCCAGCGGTCACGTGTAGGCGGGGTATGGCGCCGGCCAGGTCGGTGTCGGCCGCTGCGCCGAGCAGGTCGGCGAGCACGTTGGCGGGGATGACGATGTGGCCGCGGGCGTCGGGGTCATGGGTTCCGCCGGAGGAGAGTGTGGCCACGAGGATGGCGCGGGCCGCGTCGGGGGCGCCGGGGCCGGTCAAGCCGACGCCATCGCGGGGGTCGGTGTGCAGGCCGGCCAGTTGCAGGCCGGTCGGTCCGATCGGCGGTAGAGGTGGGCGTTTCCTTCCCTCGAGTTCGCGGACCGTGGGCTGCGGGTCCGGTGGGTTGAGGAGCTCGGGTGCCTGTTCGTCGACCGTTCGCCGTAGGCGGCTGATGACCTTGGGCAGGGGCTGGAGTGTGGGGTCGGTGGCTGGGTCGACGGCGGCTGTGGGGTTGTAGCGGGCGCGGCGGCGTAGCCAGACGAGGGCGCCTGTGGTGGTGAGCGCGGCGGCGAGTCCGATGCTGATCCAGCCCCCGGGCACGCGTACTCCTGGTTGGTCTGTCGGTTGGTAGGCGGAGGTGGTGTGGGGCTTTTGTGGGCTGGGGGTAGCGGCGGGCGGGGTCGTTGAGGGTTCGATGACGCCGTCTGGGTCAGCGGACGGTGCGGGGTTGCTCGGGTTGGTGGTCACGCCGGGCGGCGTCGACGGGTTTGGGGCGGGCGGGACGAGGTCGCCGTGGTGGTCCGCCGGAGGATTCTCCGCTGCCGGCTGGGTGGGTAGGGTCAGCAGCCAACCTGGGCGGATGTGGTGGCCGCCGCGCATCGGGTAACGGTCTTTGTTCAGGTCGTGGATCTCCGGCCAGCGAGTCGGATCTTCGAGGTGGGCGTCGGCGAGACGCCACAGGGTGTCGTGCCGCTTGACCGTGACCTGGGCGGCGCGATCGTCAGTGAGCTGCTCCCGGACAGGGGTGGGTTGCTGTGGTTGGCTCGGCCGGTCGTGGTCGGGTACAGCGGCTGTGGCGGTGACCGGGCTGCCGGTGTGGGCCAGCGCCGGGGTGGCGGTGGTAACCGCGGCGGCACCGAGCAGGGCTGCGGCGAGGCTGTGCATCGGTGCCGGCAGACGGAGCCGGGCCAGCCAGCGTCGTCGTGCCCTGACGCCGGCTGCGATGCGGGCTACGGCCAGCAGAACCAGCAGCATCCAGAGCAGCCAGCACACGGCGACCAGGCAGCCGGCTACGAACGACGGGGTCAGCGGTTCGTGGATCCAGGCGACCAGGGCCTGCCGGTCAGGCCGAGTAAGGGGCGGGGTGTAGTGGATCAGCGCGGCTGGTATCCCGGCTAGCAGGACAACGGTCCAGGCTGTGTTCCAGATGATCCGTACAAAGCGCATGGCACGCCCCTTCGTCTGGGCAGGTATGGGCTCGGCAACGCCGCGATGGCAGGCGTCAGCGGACCGGCTGCTGCGGTCTCTGCTGGATGCCACGGAGGTCGGGTAACGAGCGATGCCGTTGGGGTCGACGCTATGGCGGACTCGCTGGAAACGGCAGGGGCGCGAACCTTACACGACCTAACACGGTCTTACACGGCCTTACACGAGGCCATAATCCTGACATATCGGAAGCTGCAGCAGGCCGGTTCGGTGTGCAGGTCGGCGCACACGAAGCCGAAGCTGCCCCCGCAACAGGCCCGGATCGCGCAGCAGATGTACGAGCGAACCGGCCGGACGGGCGCCAGGTGCACCCGCTGGCGCAGATCGCCGCCGAGTTCGGTGTGACCCGCCCTACGATCTACCGGCACCTGGCCCAACTGCCCGCCGGTGAGCGTCCGGGGGTGCCGGCCGACCGGCAGCGGAGCCGACCGTAGAGCAGTACGACGAGCTGTTGACCCGGCTGGCCGCACCAACTGACCGGCCCCACTCGTCCACCAGAAGCGGCCCCAGCGTTTCCGCGCCTGCTCCTCCCGCGCACGCACAAGGGCAACTGCGACAGTGACCGCGCCACGTGATCAACTGCCTTTACGAGTGGTACACCGACAACAGTTGGCGGCAGAAGGCGTGTTCTGCGACCAAGGAGCTGCGGCCCTACACCGGCAGTGGAGACCGGACGGTGGCGCGCAGGGACTGTCACAGTACGGCCCGCACGTCGTGGCGTAACCACGTGGACGCCGACGTGATCGGCGAGATCGACACGGCAGAGAAGCCGTACCGCCAAGCCGACGTCGACTGCCGGGTGGACTAGCCTGCTAGCGGACAAACCTGGCAGCGAGGTCAGCGGGGAGGCCAGCGTGCCTGAACGCAGCGTCACTGCGCAGCCAGGCATGGTGCCCGGGTCCGAACCGACCGCGGGCACCATGTTCGCCGCCCTGTACGGCACCCTCACCCCGCACCCGTGGCGGGCCGGGCAGCAGGACGCCGACGCACTGTTCCACCACCGGTGCCTGGCGATTGGCTTGCTCGACGACACGTCGAGTGGACAGCCGGACAGCGCACCCTGGCTGTGGGCCATCAACGACGCCGGGTGGCAGCACCCACGCGGCCTGGACACCGGACTTGTTGCCTGGTTCCAGGTCGAGGCCAGCGCCGTCGCCGGTGACCGGCCGCTGCCGGTGCAACCGTTCCTGCGCTGCGCCCAGGACGCCACCGCCCGGGCAGGCACCCTCGAACTGTCCGCCGTCCAGATCCTGCTGCCGGTACACGGCATCGACCCCTCCCGGCGGCCCCCGTACGCGCCGGTGCCGGCCCTGCGGTCCGTCGCATGGTTCGCCGCCGGCGACCCGCACGCGCACACACCGGTACAGGTCAGCGTCAACAGCGGCCAGGACCCCGCCCTCGCGGCGGTCGCAGCGCAGCTGACCGACCAGCTCACCCGCCTGGACCAGACGGCGTTCACCAACGTCTCCCACGACAGCGCCGACCCGGACACCGCGCCGCCACCGCCGTTCGACGACAGCTTCTGGAGCGGCCCACCCCTACATGGCGCAACCCTGCGCGGCGACCTGATCGAGTGGACCTGCGACGCGATCGGGTGGCTCGCCGAGGCCGTCGCCAACTGCGCCGCCCGCCTCGGCGGCGCCTCGCCGCTGCTGCTCACCGTCGCACGAACCGCAGGTCACGCCGACGCCGGGTGATCCAGCGGGTGGCCAATCGGCCGGCGCCCCGGCACGGCCTGCTGCCGACCGGTCGGTGTCGTAGTCGATGCGCGTGTTCAGGTCGGCTTGAACGTGCCGTGCAGCAACAGATTCGACCAGAACAGCGGAGTGAGGCCGCGCAGGTCGTGCGGGGCGAGCCGAGCAGCCCACTCCGGTTCGGACAGCACCCGGTCGACCAGGCGGGTGTTGACCAGTACCAGGGCCGGATTGCAGCAGGTGCAGGGTGAGCATGGAGATCTTCTGCGCCTGGTGGCTGCTGCTGCCGCTCGCGGTCACCGTCTGGGCGCTGGTTCACGCCGCCGGCATCCACGCCACCGTCGCCGGCGTGCTGCTCGGCTTCCTCGTCCCAGTGATCCGCCGTGCCGAAGGCCCGGGGCCGGGCTGGCGAGGCATTTCGAGCACCGGTGGCGCCCATCTCTGCAGGGCTCGCGGTGCCGTTCTTGGCGTTCTTCGTCGCCAGTGTGTCGGTGGCCGGTGCGGGCGGGCTGCGCGCCCCGGTCACGATCGGCATCAACGCCGGGCTGGTGCTCGGCAAGGCCATCCGCGTGCTCGGCGCGACTTGGCTGGTCAGCGGTTTACCCGCTCGCCTCTCGGTGACCAGCTGGGTTGGTGGGACCTGCTCGGCCTGTCGCTGGCCGGCATGGTTCTAAGCGCGAGTAGCGGTCCCGGCTGGGCGCGAATCTGGGTCCCGGCGGCTTTCATTGGGCGCGAGTTTGGGTCCCGGGGCGCGTGTACCCCGGGCTGACTGACGCGATGCCTACCTGGGCCGCGACGCCGGAGTGGGCGATAGAGTCGCCAGCCATGGGAGTCCTCACCTTCAGCCTCAACGTCACCCTGGACGGTTGCGTCGACCACCAGGAGGGGATCGCCGACGATGAGACGCATGCCTTCTTCACCCGACTCATGCACGAGGGCGGGGCAATGCTGTGGGGTCGCGTCACCTACGAGATGATGGAGAGCTACTGGCCGGCCGTCGCCCGCGGCGACGAGGAGGCGCCGCCGGCCATCCGCGAGTGGGCGGTCGATCTGGAGGCCAAACCCAAGTACGTGGTGTCGTCGACGCGCACGGACTTCCCGTGGACCAACAGCCACCATATCGCCGGTGATCTGCGCAAGGGCGTGCAGAAGCTCAAGGACGCGACCCCGGCCGGGGTCCTGCTCGGAAGCGGCAAGCTCGCGACCGAGCTCGACCGGCTGGACCTGATCGACGAGTACAAGCTGCTCGTCCATCCCAGGATCGCCGGCCACGGCCCGACGCTGTACCAAGGTGGGCTGCCCGGCACGCGCCGGCTCGAGCTGCTATCGGCGCAGCCGCTTCGCAACGGCGCGGTGGCCATGCACTATCGCCGCGCGCGCTGAATCACAGGAGCCCATCACCGCCAGCTCGCCCGGCAGCGTGGCGTTCCGCTCGTCGGAAACGTCCTCGCCTTGAGGAGTCCTTCGGCGCTGCGCGGCGAGCGCGAGATGCCCTTCTCCGCGGCCCGGTTGTTTGATCGACGTGCTTGCGCTCACCCGCCGACGCCTCCAGGGCGGGGCCCGAACTCCCGCACGTCGATCAGGGAGATACACCTGCCCGGGGTGTCGGGGTACGGCCTGGAGTGCAGAGCTACGTACAGCTGATCTTGCAGCGGTGCGCACCGTTTGTCCGTCGCCTGTGGGTGGCCGGGGGTGAGTCTGCTCGGGTCGTGATCGGACCGGCGTGGGCGGCTGGTGGTGGGGCGTTGGATGAGCAGCGGTGGCTGGATGTGCGTCGGTTCCGGGCGCTGCACGAGGCTGGTGCGAGTGTCTCGGAGATCGCTCGTGAGACGGGCCTGAACTGGCGGACGGTGAAGAAGTATCTGGCTGCTGGTAGCGGCGAAGTGGTGCCGCCGGTTCGGGCGCGGCCGGCTCGTGGGCAGCTGATCGATGTGTTCGCGCATGTGGTCGATGCGTGGTTGCGGGCGGAGTTGCTGCTCAAGGGCACGGTGATCCATGAGCGTCTGGTCGAGCAGTACGGGTTCACCGGTAACTACCAGCGGGTGAAGTTGTATCTGCAGCAGGCCCGTCCCCGGATCGCTGCGGAGTTGGGGATCAGTCCGGATCAGTTGGCCGGGCTGCATCGCCGGTTCGAGGTTGTTCCGGGTGCGCAGGCGCAGGTGGACTGGGGCGACGAGGGCGGCATCCTGGCTCACGTCGGGATCCCGAAGGTGTACTCGTTCACATGGTGCTGTCGTACTCGCGGGATCCGTTCTGCTGCTTCACCACCAGCCAGGACCTGGCCGCGTTCTGGGAGTGTCACCGGCGGGCGTTCGCGCACTTCGGCGGGGTCCCTGGGGCGATCGTCTACGACCGGACCAAGACGGTGGTCCGCCGGCACGTCGCCCCGGGCCAGGCGGTTCCGCTGCACCCGGAAGCGGTCGCGTTCGCCGGGCACTACGACTTCGACATCGATGTGCTGGCCGCATACCGGCCGACCGGCAAAGGGCGGGTCGAACGGCAGGTCACCATCGTCCGTGATCATGTCCTGGCCGGGCGGGCGTTCTCGTCGCTGGCCGAGCTCGATGCCTCGTTCGTGGCCTGGGTTCCGCAGCGGCGGGCCGTGCGACATCGCACCCACGGCGAGATCATCGGTGTGCGGGCGGTCCGTGACCACGCCGCGCTGCGACCGATCCCGGCCAGGGCGTATGTGGTCGCCGACCGGCATTTGCGGCACGTCGGGAAGGACTGCCTGGTCGCCTACGCCGGCAACCTCTACTCCGTGCCGGCCCGCCGGGTTCGCCCCCGCCAGCTCGTGGAGGTCCGGGCGACCGCCGCCACGATCACCATCCACGCCACCGTCGCCGGCCTGGACGGCACCACGCTGCTGGCCACGCACCAGCGGGCCGTGGGCCGTGGCGCCCGGGTCGTCGACGAGAGCCACTGGGACGGTCTGCCCGACGGACGTACCCGTGCCGTCACCACCGGCGACCCCGACGGCGGGCAGCCGACCGCACGCCGACCGGCCCGTCACGACGGCGGCCAAGGGCCGCTGCAAGCCCTGCTCAACCGGGCCGCCGCCGCTCAGATCGCCGTCGAGGCCCGGCCGCTGTCGGTCTATGAGCAGATCGCTGCGGCCAGCCCGTTCACCCACCGCCCACACCTGAAGGACGTCTCGAAGTGAGTGAGCTGGTCACCAACCGCATCCACGCCAGCGCCACCAAACTCGGCCTGCCTCACCTGGCCAAGACGCTGCGGGAACTCACCGGCCGGGCCGACACCGAGGCCATGGGCTACCTGGAGTTCCTCGACCTCGTCCTGGAAGAGGAACTCGCCGTCCGCGACGAACGCCGCTTCCGCGCTGGGCTTCGCCTGTCGAAGCTGCCGCACCACAAGACCCTCGACGACTACGACTTCAGCTTCCAGCCCGACCTGGACCCCCGCAAAGTCCGTGACCTCGCCACCCTCGCGTTCGTGCAGGCCAAAGCCAACGTCGCGTTCCTCGGCCCGCCCGGCGTCGGCAAGACCCACATCGCGGTGTCCCTCGCGGTCGCCGCCTGCCGAGCCGGGTTCACCGTCTACTTCACCACCCTCGACGACATGGTCCGCCAACTCAAAGCCGCCGACGCGATCGGCCGGCTCGCCCGCAAGCTGCAGACCTACCTACGCCCCACCGTCCTGGTCATCGACGAAGTGGGATACCAACCCCTCGAACGGCCGGAAGCCAACCTCGTCTTCCAAGTGATCTCCAAACGCTACGAGAAGGGCTCCACCCTGCTGACCTCGAACAAGGGCTTCGGTAAAGCGCACATGTTCGCGTGAACCTGTGTCAGGCGCCGCCGAAAGTGGACAGGTTCGTCTGCCAGCCTTTTACTCACGGCGATACCCAGGTGCACACGCAGATGCGGACAGATCTGCTTAGACCTCGCGGTACAGGCCCTGCGCACGTAGCCGAGCTACCCACTTCGGGTCCGGTTCTCCCGTCGGCCTGAAACGAGGGTTGCGGCTGCTGGGGAAGTCCTTCGGGAAGATCGGAAACCTGATCTGGCGAGACAAGACCCCATACAGGAAGTCCGTGATGCCGCCGGAGAACTGCGGCCAAATCGTGTTGCGAGCCTCATTACCCGTGATGGTCCATGCGTCGGGATCGTCCGCATTCTCGATCACCCAGTAGATGGTGTCACCGTTGTCCGTCCCGGCGACCGGCAGGAGGGTTCCGTCGGCAAAGGGGATGTGCTCTCGGCCGTTGTCGCGCAGTTGGGTCAAAATCTGGGATTTACGTTTAGCTTGGTAAGCGAGTTCGGTTGTCAAGAACTGTGTCACAGGTTGATAGATGGTAAGGAACCGATCGAACTGCCCAGGCCCGTAGACCTCGACGAGGCCTTTGTAGTCCGCAGGTAGGCGCCGACCAATCGCAGCCTCGACGGCGATCCAATCAACCTCGGCTTGAGCGATTGCCGGAGGAGGCACCAACTGGAGCAGTTCGTTCAGTGTCGACATGGTGCGCTCCATCTCCAACTCAGCCGCGACGTCCGCAGCATAGTTGGAGGATCGTAATGGGCATGTTTCCTGGGGCTATGAGCAGGCCGCGCCCGCTAATCCGGACCTGGGCGTTCGGGAAGGCGGCTATCCCTTCGTACCCGGCGCTGCGCTAAACCCTTCATCCGGCCATGGATGGATGCGGTCGGCGAGGTAGATCAGCGGGGCTTGTGGGTCGAGGCCGAGTGCGGCGGCGACGAGCTTGGGGTCGAGGGTGTTGACGAGGTCGACCATGCGGGTGCTGCGGATCGTGCGTGGTGGGACGCCGCAGCCGTCGAGCACGTGGCTGAGGTAGGCGGTCGAGGCCGGTGCCTGTCCGTTCTTGGTCTGCTTGGTGACGATGACGTGCGGGTTGGTGGTGTGCTGCCCGGCGCGGTGATCGAGGCACCGCTGCAGCGTCGACCAGGTGGCCGGGTCCAGCGGGACGGCGTGAGGCCGCTTGCCGAGGCGCACGCTGCACCGGTTGGTGTCGATGTCGGTGATGCGCAGCAGCCGGACTTCCTGGCTCGAGGCGGCGTGCAGCAGCGCCAGCATCCCCACCAGGGCCTCGTGCGGATGGGTCGCAGCTTCGACGCTCGTCCAGCGGTGGAACAGGCTGCGCTGCTGCTGCAGGGTCAGCGTCTGGCCGCGGAAGGCCTGATGTTGCTGGGCCTGCAACTGCGCGGTGGGGTCGACGAGGAGCAGCCGGGAGCGGTGGGCGAAGCGGAAGAACTGCCGCAGTACCGTCAGCCGCCGGTGGCGCGACTTCGGATTGGCCGCCAGAAACGCTTCGGTGTCGTGCACATCGACCAGCGCCCAATCGCTCTTGCCTCGTCGGGTCGTCAGGAATAGGGCCAGGTCCCGGACGGTGGCGAGCGCGGTTTCGATGGTCTGGTCAGTGCGCGGACGGGTGCCGGCCCGCAACGCGCGAGTCCGTGCCCGGAGCATGTGGGTCGCGAATCCGGCCACGGCGGAGCGCAGGGTGGCCGGGACGGCGTCGATGCGGCGCTGCCGGCGGCCGGCGGCGAGCCGATCGGCCTGGTCGGTCGGGAGCGCCAACCGCGCCGTGGTGAAGAAGTCCTCCATGACCCGGGCGAGGGTTCCCATCGAGCGGCCGACCTGGCGGGATCGTTCGAGCAGTGCCTGCGGGTGCACGGACTGCCCGTCTTGCAGGAGCCGGCCAAGCGCGGTCACCAGTCCGCTGGCTCGGCCTGGGTTGAACCGGGCGGCGACGTGAGCGGCGAAGTCGAGCAGCCACTCAGGCGGCTCGGAAAGGCGGCCGATCAGGTTCTCCGCGCGGATCAGTGCTCGGTCGGGTTGGCGCTGCAAGCACGTCGAGCACAGTCCGAGGCCGGCGTGTCGGCGCACCTGCCCGCACTGACGGCAGGCTCGCGGCGGCTGCGTCGGCGGGCGTGGGCGCGAACAGGTTCCGCACCAGCCGGTGGTCGGCCGCAGGAAGCCCGGGCGTCCGCATCGCGGACATGGTTGTTTCGCGGCGCTCGCGGCGGCGGCGCGAGCGCAGTGCTTGCACAGCGTCGAGGCCGCCGAGAGCACCGGCGCCGCGCAAACGGAACAGCGACGCGAGCACCGGATGCATTGGCCTGTCGCGGTCTGCAGCACGCGTTGCCGACCGCAGCCGGGACAGGCGGCCTTAGCCGCAGCCTCCCGCAGGCGCTGGGTGCACCGGCAGCAGTGTTCGCGGCCGATGATGCCGACCGGTGCGCCGCAGCCGACGCAGTCGCGATGCCGCTTACCCATGCTTTCCTCGGGTCAGGTCCGGTCGAACAACTACACCGGCGGCATGGATCGGCGCCCGTCACCGACCGCCTTCGGCGGTTCCGCCACGCTCGGACGGCTCGCCGGAGCGGGCTGCTCAACCGGCGTGGTGTCGACTTCGAGCAGGTCATTGGGCGTGCATTGCAGCGCGGTGCACAGCGCGATCAGCGTCGACATCTTGATCTGCGAGGGCTCCTTGGTCAGCAACGCCGACACCGACGCCGCGGACAACTCCAGGCCGGCACGTTCGGCCAGCAGCCGCCGCAGCTCGCTGCCGGACCACACCTCGCGCTGCGCCGCCGCCATCCGCAATCGCCATCGGATCTTCACGTCGTCGGCCCCTCTCCCGTCAGGTCGGCGAGGGTGCTCGACACCGCCCGCCGATAGGCATCCTCGATGAACGTTGTGGACGGCCGGACATACCTCATCGTCGAACTGACCGTCCAATGCCCGAGCAGCTGCTGGATCGCCACGAGGTCAACGCCGCGTTCGTAGTTGTGCGTCGCGCAGGCCCGGCGCAGCGCATGCGGACTGAACCAGTCGGCCTCCGGGCGGCCTTCCAACTGCATCAGCCGGCGCAGCCGGTTACGGATCGTTCCGCGATGCAGACGTCCGCCGGACTCGTCAGCGAACAGCACGGGCGAATCCGGGAACCGGCCGCGCACGTCGTCAACGAACCAGCGCAGCACCAGATCCAGGCTGTCGAGCATCGGCACCCACCGCGGCCGCGGCCCGGAAGTCCGGGGCGCCCTTCCCGAAGCGCACATGCAGCTTCCCGAACGGCCCACGCCCGAAATGCAGATCCGGCAGCTCCAGCATGGACGCCTCGTCCGAGCGCAACCCAGCGTGATACAGCGTCCGGAACAGCGCATAGTCGCGAGCCGCCGGCGCGTACTTGCGAGCGGTAGCGATCCGGCCCTTGAGAAACTCGAAGAACTCCGCAACCCGCTCTGGCGTCGGCGGCGGCATCGCTTGCGGCGAGTCGTCACCCACATGCCGCGCCGCGTTGAACTCATCCACCGGACAGACCAGGCGCACCCCGAATCCCGCTTCGATCTCGGCGGCCTTGCGCACCTGCAGAAACCGGTGGAACGCCTTGAAGGTCTGCACATACTCGCGCCGCGTCGACGCCTTACGGCCGGCCACCGCCAGCTCGCCCACCACCCGGTCAACGTCCTCGGGCGTGACGTCCCACGCCGGCCGGCCCAACGCCGTCAGCGTCCGCTCGAGCAGGCCGATGTCATTGTCGATCGTCACCTGGCTGAACCCGCGCGCTCGCCACGACGCGACGAACGCGTCCACGCATCGGGCCTGGAACTCCCACGGATCGACAGGCACCGGCTCCACTGCGGCAGCGCCGCCGCTGATCACACGCAATCCAGCGGCCACCCGGGACACCTTCTTCCCACCTAACCCAGTAAGGCAGCGCCTAACATATCGATCGACAACCTCAAAGATCAATAGATGAAGCGAGATCTGTTCTGGCCAGGCACAAGGACGAAGCCGGCGCGGACGAACATGAGCCAGCCCCAGATGAATGGGGACAGGTCTTCGGCGACGAGGTCCTCGCCACCGCCATCCTCGACCGGCTCCTACACCACTGCGACATCGTCCCGATCAACGGCCCCAGCTACCGCCTCAAGAACCGCCTCACCGCCATCGACAACGTCGCCTGATGCCAGCCCTGGTCAGCCCAGGCTTACGCCGACGACCGCCAGCGCCTGACCACCACCGAGCGCTCTGCCGCAGCTGGCCACACCTGCAGACGCAGCCGCTCCATCGTCTGCGGATCGTCATCCGAGTCGATGTCAGCTTGAAACGCCTGATCAAGATTGGACTGCGACGCACGCAAACGCAGCCAGCCAGCCGTCACGGGGAAGCGTGGCGCGTCGGGCTCATGATCGGTGCATCCCATGACCACCAGATGTCCCGATGAGCAGCGGATGCTGGCTTCCACCACGTGATCGAACTCGATGCTGTCATCGGCCGGCGGCCCGTCCAGCACTTCAACACTGACCGCGACGTTCACGTTCACTGTCGTGCCGATCGCAACCCCGTCCTCCGTAACAGCCAAACGATCATCTACCGCCTGATCAGTCCACTCGTCGCCGAAGTCGGCCTGCGATCCCTCGTCGAATGCGTGGATCTGGTAATAGTCCGCGAACAAGGTCAGCTCAACCACGCTGCCATCATGCACGCCGCCCTCGACGCATCAGGTACCAGCGTTGGCCTCTGCAAGATCAGCCGTACTTACCTCTGCACTACAACGAGTACCCCGACACGGGGCCTAGAAGAGACGCCTATCTGGGCCCCGTTCCCACGACCGAAGCCACCGGCATCGGATTCACGGTGTCGCCGCTGATCGCCGAGCTGACCTTCGGCGCCGGCAGCGAGTCCGACGAGCACGCCCGATCGGCCTATCCATCGATTGGGCATCACTCACTTCGCCACCAGCCTCGTGCAGCCGTCGATACCCGGTTGGTGCGTCGGCCACAGAACGGACCGTCGGCTTGAACCTGCTGGGTCTCGAACCGACCTTTGTGAGCGTCGCCTTGATCTACGGTCGAGGCGCGGACGGTCACAACTCGTCGCCGGGCGGCAGGCCAAGTTCCGTGATCCGCTGTCGGTAGGTGTCGAGCAGGTCGGCGGCAGCGGCGTGCTGACCGGTGGCGGTCAGGGCTTGGACGGCCTGAAGGTGTAGGTGCTCGTTGAGAGGGTCGACGGTGATCGCCTGCTCGAGCAGCCTCAGTGCCTCGGGTGGAGGCTTACCGGCCGCCATGGTGGTGTGTGCATCGATGATCTGCCGGCGTATCGCTTCGCGGTGCGGGACCAGCCACGGCCACGGCTGTCCGGTGGCGAGTTCGCCGGGTGGCTGCTCGAGGACGGCGTGCAGGGCGTGGTGGCGGGCATCCGAGGTTATCGCCCGTGAGGCGGCGGCGATCGTGGCCTGCAGCTGCCAGAGGTCGACGCTGGTGTCGGGGTGGAGGCGGTAACGGTCGGTGACGCGTTCGACGACGGGCGTTCCGGCGGCGGTGTGCAGGGTTTTGCGGAGTTCGCTGATGGTGGCGTAGATGCGGTTGGTGACGGCGTGCAGGCGTAGGTCGGGCCAGATCGCCTCGGCGAGTTCCTCGGTGGTGGCGCCATCGGGGTGGATGGCGAGGTAGACCAGGGTCTGCCAGGCGGCGGTGCGGCGGACGCTGACCGGGGTGTCGTCGATGGTGACCTGGAGCGGTCCGAGGACCTGTATCCGAAGCCGGGCTTTCTCATGTCGGGGATGGACGGGAGTTGGTGCGGCGGCAGGGTGGGCGTGGCGGGCAAGGGTGAGCAGGTCTGCGGCCGGGGTCGGGCCGAGGACACACATCCGGCGCCGGTCGTTCGTGGTGGTGTGTCCGTCAGCGGCGACGTGCCAGGTCCCACCGTGGTGGGTGGTGCCGAGCACGACGGTGGTGACCGGCCCGATGGTCCTGGTGGACAACGCGGTCAGGTGATCGCTCAGGTTCGAGATGCTCGCGGTGGAGGCGATGATCAGAAGCGGCGACGTCGCGAGGCGGCCGCCTGTGTCTGTCGGCCGCGCGTGGTGCGGCGTGGTCGCGGTGGTGATGGCGTCGGCGGTGGTGGCGGTCACGATCAGGCCGGCGATCCCGTGCCATGCTCTGCCGCTGCTGTCGGGGCCGAGCAGGTGGGCCAGGTCGTCGGCGGTGGTGACGATCTGGCGTTGGCCGGCGCTGATGGTGGCGGTGACGATCAGTCCTCGTATCGCGTCGGCGGCGCCGGGGCCGGTCAGGGTTAGCAGCCCGGGAGGCAGCGCGGCGGGGTGGACCGGCTCCGGTGCGGCCGCAGGTCGGGCTTCTAGCTGGTGGCTGGGTTGGGTGGTCTGGGCGGCCTGGACTGCGGCGACGGTTGGCGGTAGTGCTGCCAGGTCGTTGTCGGCGTCGTGGCGGGTGCCGGCCGGGTGTGGGGTGTAGCGGCGCCGGCGGCGGAACCAGACGAGTACCGCCGCGGCAGTGATCGCCTCTGCGGTCGGGGTCGGGATCCAGCCGCCGTCGGGTAGATCCACTCCGGTGGCCGACTCCGCTTCAAAATGACCGGAACTGGGCGCGGCCGACTCTGGTGCTCCGTGGTCGCGGCCGGCACCGGCCGCGGCTGGTGCGCGGTCAGCGGTGTCCGGGGCCGGTGTCGTACCAGCGGCGGTGAGCATTGCTGCGCCGACCATGCTGCTCGCGGTTGCCTGCAACGGTGTGGGGACCGGAATACGGCGCAGCCACCGTCCTGCGTTCCTCAGCCGAACCATGACCTGCCCGACCACGGCTATCAGGAGAAACAGCCACAGCAGCCAAGCCATGCCGGCGAGCGCTACAGCGAGGGTCTGTTCGGTCAGTGGTTCGGCGATCCAGGAAGCGAGCTGCTGGCTGGTGGGGGCCTGCGTCGGCCATGGCCAACCCACGAGGCGGATGAGTACGACCGGTGGTCCCACCAGTAGCACGGCGAGAAACGCCAGTGCCGCCATGCGTCGTGGCCACTGCACGGTTCACCGTCCGCCGGAAGGCGGCCAGGCTCGCGCAGCCCGCGAGCCCGTTCCGGTGTTGGAGTTGTGGTGCGGGCCTGTGGTGGCCGGCAGGTCGGCACGCGGCAGGGTAGCACCTCGCCTCATCGGATCACCGTGCATGAGGGACGCTCCGTGCCGGGCTGCGTGCCAACTGCCACAGCTTGCGAAGCCACCAGAAAGCCACCGCGAGCGCGTACATCACCCCGAGCACGCCGGTTGCCTGCCAGGACACGATCGCCGTGCAGAACACCGCGAGCAGCGGCACCAGGATCAGCCGCTGCCACCACAGCGACACCACTGCCCAGCCGATCCCCACCCCGACCAGCAGGCCACCAACCCGCGCAGACACCTCGATCAGCAGCGCAAGGTCCGGCGGCCGTGGCGTGGTCATCGCGTACTGCATCAGCACCATCCCGGCCGTGGCCACAAGCACCGACACCGCAGGGAACCCCAGCCACCGGTCCCAACCTTCCACCGGCTGCCGACCGCCCCAGGTCGCCAGCACCGCCGCCACCAACGCCAGCATCACCATCGGCAGTACCGGCAGCACCGCCCATCGTAGAAGCGGTCCTATCGGCATTCCGATCCACAACGATCCCGCCACCGCGTACAGGCCGGCCACCGACACCCCGGTCGCTGCCGCTCCCGCGATCCCCGCCCCGACCCGCACCCCGACCGACCCGGGTACGGTGTTCATCGCTGCCAGCACCGAGGCGACCACACCCCCCGCCGCTACACACGCCACCATCGCCAGGACCGACGCCACGGCCAGCTCACCCCAGTTCGCCAGCGCGTACGTCGACGGGCCCCAGAACGTCCGCGCCCCGTTGAACACCTCGGCCGTGAACAGGAAGTGCGCTATCACCACCAGCGACGCCATCCCCGGCACCACCACGGCGACCGCCCGCCACCACGACGGCAGAAGGCCTTCGGTCATCCCACCGAAGTCGGAAGGCCTCGCCATCCCACCGGTGGCGGCATATGTCGGTGCGGTCGGGGCGCCGCCGACGCCTGCGGCGCCGTACACCGCCACCACTGCCGGGTTCTCGGGCACCAGCGAGGACAGGCCAGTGGCCTGCGCGATCGCCTGCGGTGCGCCAGGCATCAACGCCGCCCCGCCCACGCAGTAGACCCCTGCCACCTGGGCCGGGTCGACCTCGGCCGCCACCATGGCTTCCCTGGCCAGTTCGCCGGCGCGTCGCACCACAGTAGTCGTAACCGATTCCACGACCTGGGCCGTCATGACGACGGCTGGCGCCGGCTCGGGCAGCATCACCGTCACCGCTGACCGGCCCGATAACGCTTGCCGCGCCGTCCGCAGACCCGCGACCACGGCCCAACCACCAGGATCCGACACCTTCGGCAAATCCGGATGCGCCTGTCTGACCTGCTCGGCCAGCAGCTCGTCCACCCGGGCGCCACCCGCATCCTCGTCGTGCAAGGTGGACAGAACCTCGAAACCGTGCGGACCGCGGCGCAACACCGTCGCCTCGAACCCCGCCCCAAAGTCACATACCAGTAGAAACTGACCCACCAGCACCTGCGCCCCGGTCGCGAGCACATGGTCGGCGACCGCGACGGGCGCCTCCACCAACGACGGTTGCCGTATCCCCGCCCGGTGCGCCACCTGCCGAAACCACGTCCGCCGCCGCGGCCCCCACCCGGCCGGCACGACCAACACGACCTCACCGACCACACCGCCGGCCACCCGCTGCGCCTCCCCCATCACCCGCCCCAACACCGCAGCTACCAGAGCGGCCGCCTCCACCTCACCGCCAGTAGCCACAGCCCGATCACCGGGCAGCCGCAGCGGCGCCGGCACGAACCGGTCCGGTGCCACCGACGCCTGCCGCCACGCCGCCTCACCCGTCAACACGGAACCATCCGGCGCAACCCACACCCCGCTTGGCAACGCCGGGGAGCCATCGAAGATCAACGGAATGGATCGCCCGTCTGGCCAGACCAGCACTGCGGTTGCCGTAGCATCGCCGCAATCGACCGCCAGTCGTACCTCCCCAGACGACATAGCACCGTTCCTACACCATGATCCACCCACACGTCACGAACAAAAACGCAGAGTAACTCCGGCCGACGTCACCGCCACGATCAAACTGAGGCCGTACGGTCAATGATTGACAGCCCAACCGCGATCGGAACATATGTTCACTCCGATCAGCAGCACCACGCGGCTGCAGGGCCGGCCGTCCGATGGAATTCCCGCATCTGCGGGTAGCCGTATTGTCATCTTTGCGCCCGACGCCGGTCTTCCCCCGTGGACTCGACTGCCAGCGGACATTAAAGGCTCATCCCAGATGGTGATGTGCTGGCCTGGCTTGCCATCCTCTTTCCCGGGTTCGACGTAATTCGGTGATCTGGAGAGCCGAATCTTGGGTTTGACCTGGGTGGACATGGGTGGGACTGCCTGTAGGGCGTTTCTCTAGGCGGTGGCGTTTCGGCTGGTCAGCGGGGTATGGGCTGAAGGTCGAGGACCTGCTTGGGGTGGGGGATGCCGAGCTTGGCGAGCAGGTCTCGTTGGGGCTTGGTCAGGTTGGTGACCTGCTGGAACGTGCCGGTGGGGCCGGTGAACGTTCCGACGTGCAGGCGTTGGAGTTCACGGCGGGTCCGGGGCCAGGTCGTGTCGGTGCGGGTCTCGATGATGCGGATGAGTAGGAGGGCGAGCCAGCACAGGACGACGTGGGCGCGGATGCGTTCTTCGAGGCGGTGGTAGACCGGCCGGAGGTCGATGATCTGTTTCATGTCGCGCCAGCCGCGTTCGACTTCCAGGAGTTGCTTGTAGCCCAGGGCGATGTCCTCGGCGCTGAGGTGGGGGTCCGAGCAGCGTAGGAGGTACTTGCCGTCGAGGTTCTCCTCCGTCTTGATCCTGGCCTGGTCGAGGCGGAGCTTGCCGGCGGGGGTGGCGCGTAGGTAGCGGTTCAGTCCGGGTTTGCCGGCGATCTTCCCGCGTACCTCGCCGCGCTTGAACTCGCTGAGGGTGTCCGTGTCGGCGATCAGTTCTTGCAGGTGGGCGACGAGTTGCTCTCGCATGTGCTTGTCGCGTTGCGCGGCTTCGGGGTTGTGGCAGATCACGAACCGGTCGGTGTCGCTGATCCGTACTTCCTTGACGCGCATGTTCTCGGCGATCTCGGTGTAGCGGCCCTGCCGGGACAGGGCGGCCTTGACCTCGGGTGATCCGGAACGCAGCTTCTCGCCGATGATGTAGGCGTGGTCGCCCTGCCGCAGATAGCGGCGGTTGGCCGCGGAGGAGAAGCCGCGGTCGGTCACCCACACGATCTTCGACAGGGTCCAGTCCCGCATCTCGTCCTTGACCTGCCGGATCACCGTGGAGTCGGAGGCGTTGCCCGGCCAGCACCAGCAGCGCACCGGGATGCCGTCGCGGGTGACGGCCATGCCGATGACGATCTGCGGCAGGTCGTCGCGGGAGTCCTTGGACTTGCCGTAGGCGCGGAACCCGCTGTGGTTCGCGTCGCCGCCTGCCTCGCTGTGGTGGAGTGGGCGGCCGGCGTCGTCGCGGGCGACGGGATCGTCGGGCTCGGCCAGCTCGAAGTAGGTGCTGGTGGTGTCGAAGAACAGCAGGTCCACTTCGAGGTTCAGCAGGGTGGCGACGGAGTCGAAGACCTGCTTCTCCAGGTCGTCGGTGACCTCGTGCAGCCAGTCCATCGCCCGGTAGCAGGGCTGCTCGCCGATCTCGGGCAGTCCGTCGATGTGCACGTCGTTGGTGATCCAGTCGGCGGCGGCGAGCTTCGACGACGGCGCCAGGGCACGGTTGGCGACCAGGGCGAACAGCACCCGTTCGGTGGTGGTCATGTCTCGGGGCCGGCCGCGCTTGGGCTGTCCGACCCGAGCCACGATCTGGTCGATCTTCAGTCTGCGCCACAGGTGGTCGAGCACGTGGGTGCCGCCGATCGGCACCGAGGAAACGAACTCCAGGTCGGATGCGGCGGTGGCCACGAGCGCGTCACCAGGCTCCAACAGCTTCGATAGAGACGCGACCAGGCGCTTGACCGCGTCGCGGTCGAGCTGGTCCTCGCGGCCGAAGGTGAACAGCACCTTGGGCACCGCCCGGCCCTTGGCCGGGTCCCACTCGTTGTGGGCCAGGTGCAGGTACCGGACCGTGCCGGACTTGTTCTCCCGCTTCGTCGTCTTCACGTACACGGCTCTAGGCATACGAGATACACCCAGGCCAGAACAGGCCAGCCCAGACAATCGCGTCTCTAGGCGTTCCTGCCTATCCCTGCCCCTCGCGGCCCGCTGGCCAGCGTGTTCCGCCACGCAGGGCCTCCAGCCCTGCCGAATTACGTCGAACCCGGGTCTTTGCGTGATGGTCGATGTGGACGACATAGTGCGGACCTGGGCGCCGGACGACTTCTGGCAGGCTGCGCAGCCGTTGATCCCGACCCCCGCGCTCCGGCCGCAGGGCGGTGGGAAGCGGCGGGCTGATGACCGGGCGGTCCTGGCCGCGATCGTCTACCTGGTCCTGGCCGGCTGCTCCTGGCCCAAGCTCCCCGCGGTGCTGTTCGGCGTCAGCCGTTCCACGGTCCACCGCCGGTTCACCGAATGGACCAAAGACGGGCTGTGGATACGGCTGCACCAGCAGTTTCTGCACCGCCTGGCGTCGTCAGCGAGATCGACTGGTCCCGCGCCGTCGTCGACTCGATCAGCGTGAAAGCACAAAAAGGGGCGACGAAACAGGACCAAACCCGGTCGACCGTGGCAAGCCAGGCTCGAAGATCCACGTACTGTGCGACCGCAAAGGCATACCGCTGACCGTACTGATCTCGGCGGCGAACGTCCCCGACGCCCACCTGCTCCTACCGCTACTGGACTCGATCATCCCGATCCGCGGCCGGCGAGGACACCCACGGCAGCGGCCGGACAAGCTCCACGCCGACAAAGCCTATGACGTCCGCACGCTGCGGGCCGAGACCCGCCGCCGCGGTATCGCCGTACGGATCGCCCGTAGGGGCGTCGAGTCGTCGCAGCGGCTCGGCCGGCACCGGTGGATCGTCGAGTCGCGCCTGGCCTGGCTCCAGAACAACCGCCGACTCGTACGCCGCTACGAACGCAAGCCGACCACTTCCAGGCCTTCGCCGACCTCGGCTGCGCCCTACTCTGCTACCGCCGACTCACCAAGAACAACCATCTGGGAGGAGCCCTAAAAGCTCCGGATGCGCGGAAGCGTCTCTCCGGGCAGGCGGCATGCCGACTCCGGATCGACTGACAGCCTCGGTTACCTAGAGTGACGTGCCAGGTGGTCGGTGGCGACGCTCACACCAAGCCGACTCGCTGAAACGCCGTGCTCGGCAAAGGCGACTGCCGCGCCGTGTCGCAGCCAGTCGTAGAAGGCGCTGGGGCCGACGCCGAGGAGGCGGCGCTATCAAGGCGCCGGCGGCACCGTCTGGACACCGTTCAAACGCCGACGCACCCGCCTGTCCCGCCGCCAGAAGACCGTCAACCGCCACCACGCCAAGATCGGGGCCCTCGGCGAACGCGCAGTCGCGACCCTCAAAAGCTGGAGGATTCTCACCAAGCTCCGCTGCTGCCCCCGCCGCGCCACCGCAATCGTGCAGGCCATCCTCGTACTCCAAGCCGCGCGGTCCGGCTCGCCAGACGCATCCGCACCCTCGACACCGAACTCGCCGACAACCACACCACCCTCACCAAGGCCGTCACCGCCCAAGCACCGGAACTGCTCGAACTGACCGGAGTCGGCCCCGTCGTCGCCGCACCCGTCCCGGTGACCTGGTCACACCCCGGACGCGTCCGCTCCGAGGCCACGTTCGCCGCACTCGCCGCGCGTCACCGCTGCCCGCATCATCCGGCAACACCACCAGACACCGTCTCAACCGCGGCGGCGACCGACACCTCAACCGAGCCCCACACACCATCGCACTGGTCCGCATGGGCCACGACCCACACACCCGCGCCTACATCACCCGCCGCACCGCCGAAGGCCACACCAAACGCGAGGTCATGCGCAGCCTCAACCGCTACATCAGCAGGCAACTCCTCCGCACACTGACCAGCACACACCCAGCGCCAAGCACCACTTGACGCTATAGAAGTCTCTCAAGATCTGACGCGGTCAGACTGTCGCAAATCTGACGCGTTCCAGTGGGAGTTGGGGCCGACACAAGCGATGTTTCTTCGTTACGTTCTGGCAACGCCCTATAGGTGGTGTCGTCGGTCGTTCGGTGGACGACCCGCGTCGGGAAACCCTAATCACGAGGAGCTTGCCATCAGTACTCCAACGGGTGCAAGGCATACGTTCACGTCGGAGGATGTAGATCGTGCCCGCCGTAATGGATACGTGCGCTTCTCTGGGTGGGGGCTGCATAGTCTGCCGGCGGCAATCAGTGAACTGGGGAATCTTGAAAGGCTCTACCTTATCCATAACCAGCTGAGGACGTTGCCGCCCGACATTGGGCATCTGATCAACCTGACCGAGCTTGACGTTAGGAGCAACGTTCTATCTGCCCTACCGAAAGAGATAGGTGAGCTGAGGAAGCTTGAGGAACTCTATCTGGATGACAATCGCCTAACAGAGTTACCGCCCGAAATTGGTCGTTTGTCAGAGCTTCGTGAGCTCGACTTGGATGGGAATCAGATTAGGAGTCTTCCTCGTGAATTGTTTCGATTGCGAAACCTGGAGCAGCTCGATTTGCGGAACAATAAGCTTGAGTACTTGCCTCCAGAAATTGGTCAGCTTGCCAACTTGCGTCGATTGTATCTGAGTAACAATAGATTGCGCGAATTGCCGGCCGAGATTGGTCTCCTAACTAGGCTGGATAAGCTCGAGTTGGATGGAAATCAAATTACCGTACTGCCGACGGAGATGGCTCAACTTCTTCGTCGATCGATTTCGTTCTCAATTGCAAGGAATCCGCTTGCGGACCCATTGCCTGACTTGATATCTCGGGGGTTGGATGCGCTTGATGCATACCTCCGAAGCCTTGAGGATGCGGTTCCACACTACGAGGCAAAGATTTTGATCGTCGGAGAAGGCAAGGTCGGAAAGACCTCGCTTCTAGCTGCATTGAGAGATGAGGAGTTTGTAAGAGATCGCAGTACGACCCATGGGCTGGAGATTCATCCTATGATCTTCCGTCATCCTGACCTGGATCTTGATATGACCGTGCGCGCTTGGGATTTTGGTGGCCAGGAGGTTTATCGGATAACTCACCAGTTCTTCTTCAGCAGGAGAGCCCTCTATGTCTTGGTGTGGAACGCGCGCATGGGGCAGGAGCAGAGCGAGGTTGAAGGCTGGCTGAGTCGAATTCGGCTGCGGATTGGCCACGAAGCGCGTGCGATACTCGTGCCTACTCATTGTGACGAGCGTAATCCAGAGATCGACCTTGAGCAGCTTAAGCAAGTGTTTCCAAATATGCTTTCAGGGCAGCTTGCGGTCGACAACAAGAGTGGGCGCGGGATCTCGGATCTTAGGGCCGAGATCGAAAGGGAGGCCGCCGCGCTACCTCAGATGGGAAGGATGCTGAGCCCTCGCTGGATCGCGGCGCGTGACGACATCCTTGCACGTTACATTAGTGAGCCGCAGATTTCGTGGGACGACTTTGTTGAAGCGTGCAAAGTACAACAGCTCGACGACGATGAAACGGTCACGCTCGCAGAGCTCCTGCATGATCTGGGGCACATTATCTACTTTGGTGATGACGAAGGATTGCGAGATATTGTAGTTCTAAACCCCGAATGGCTTACTAAGGCTATTGCGTATGTGCTTGAGGATGGTCCGACGCGTGATGCGAATGGCGTTCTCGATCATGCTCGACTTCGACTAATATGGCAGGATCGAGTCGAGGGGGAGGTCTACCCGGCAAGGCATCACCCCTATTTCTTGCGCCTAATGGAGAAGTTTGACATTTCCTATCGACTGGATGAGCGTGAGAGGAAAAGTCTGATTGCTCAGCTTGTTCCTCATTCGCGTCCGGTGCTTCCGTGGGTCTTTCGGACGCCGGTGTCGACCAACATGCGCATGGTTACCTTAATCTGCAAATTGCAGGACGTGGCGCCCGGGATTATTGCCTGGCTGACAGTGCGGCACCACAACGCGTCGATTGGGAGGCATTGGAGGAATGGAGTATTTCTTCGGCATCCAACGGTAGCGTACGCTTCTGAGGCACTTATCGAACTTAGGCAAGACAGTCGGCTTGTTCTGCAGGTGCGCGCACCGTCGCCCGATCTATTCTTCAACGTTCTCAGAGATAGCTTGGAGCATCTACTGAGGAGCCGGTGGCCGGGACTCAGTTACCATTTCCTGGTGCCGTGCCCGACTCCTGGCTGTACGGGCGAGTTCCCGCTTAGTGGTCTTTTGAGGCTGCGAGAGAGGGGACGTGTCACACGCGATTGTCTGGAGTGTTACTACGACCACGAAATATCTTTGCTTTTGACCGGATTCACGTCCGGCCACACTGAGATCCGGTCTCACCTGGAGGCGTTGCATGAGGAGTTAGGTGCCGTCAACGCGGGTATCGAAAGGGTGGAAGGTGGTCTCCGTCGCGTCGAGGTTCTGGCCACACAAGCTGCTGACTCTCTACGACGAGTACTGAAGGTCGTTTCGACAGAGGTGATCGATTGTCCCCGAATGTTTACGCTTGCACTGCCGCCTAGACGTGCTGGTCTACAGGCGCCTGCCGCGATGCTCCGGGAACGACGGCTGACCTTCCAGTTGGTTTACCTCACTCTTTGGTGCGAGCACCCAGGTGAGTGGCATCCTTGGCAGGATGCTACGTATGAGCTGAAGCAGGAGAGGGATTGGGTCATAAAGGTTGCCCCCTACGTCAACTTTGTATTGAAAACGCTTCGTTTGGCGGTGCCAGTTGTTGGAGCCGTGTCTGGCGTTCTGCTTCCGCCGAATGAGGTGGAAGAGATATCCCGTCGAGTAGAACTGATGAAGGTCTTGGCCGAGAAGTTGCCAGTTGAAGTCGAGCGGCAGGAGAGCATAGAGGAAACGCCGAATAACGAGCTGACGAAAGCTGAGGGGCAAGCCCTTCGTGGTCTTAGAGCCCTACTCTTTAGGTACGATGAGAGTCGGTTCTTTGGGGATATGCGGCGGGTGCAAGCGCCTTCGGGTGAATTGCTGTGGGTTTGTCCCCGTCATTATCAAGAATACGACCCCGGTCTTCCGGAGTTGCCTAGCTTGCCGCTACGGGCAGGTACTTCTGAATCAGCTCTTATCGAATGTGATAGCTCAGCATCTCCAAATGGCCCGGTTCAACAGCGACAGGAGGCAGGGCCCCAAGGCGGCCGCTCAGCGAGCCTTGTGCTTCGACCGGCTGTGCCAAACGATGCCTAAGTCGGGTCGCCTGGGGGGGATTTCACCCCCGGGCTCCCACAGAACCGTGCGTAACAGTCTCCCGTTACACGGCTCTTGCCATCCTGATCACCAGAAGCGCGGTGTCCATGCCCAGTGGGCGAAGAGCCTCGGGTACTGGCGGGTGATGCGCTGCCAGCACTGTTGGGCCTTCCTGAACGGCCGCAGCCGTTTGTACTTCTTGCGGATCCAGCGCACCAGGTAGGCGTTGATGCGTTCCAGGAAGGGCAGCAGCGCGGAGCGGTAGTACGCCCCGTAGTACTGCAGCCAGCCCCGCACGATCGGGTCGATCTTGAGTGCGGCGTTGGTCGCTTCGGCGGCGGCAGATCGGGCGGTGTGGGCCAGGCCGGCCCAGCCGTGGCAGATTCCGGCGTCGGTGATCTGGGCTAGTTGGGTGTCGTCGGTGAGGCAGCCGAGGAGGGCTTGTTCGGCGGTGTGGGTGGCGGTGCTGGTCGTTGGCGGCGTGGCCGGCGAGTTGTTGGGCTCGGGTGATGCCGGGGGTGCCGTAGCACCAGGAGGGCCGGTGCGGGCGAGGGTGGGCGGCGGTGCCGGTGCGGAGTTCGTGCCGGTCGATGACCTCGGGCCAGCATGCCTGTTGTCCGGTGCCGGTCTGCCACTGGTCGTACCAGGCGGTGATGGTGTCGATGGCGTCGGTGTGTCCGGTGACGGTGATCCCGCGCAGCCTCGTGGTGGACAACGGAACGGTCTGGACCGAGACCGACTAACTGACGATCTTGCGGGGCCGGGCGCGGCGCCGGCCCGTCGTGATGATCGATCATATTCGGTGTCGCTCCCCACCGCTGCAACGCCGCCGCAAGCTACGACCCGAGGCCATGAACCTTGTCGCGGGACTTGTCTTCAGCCGCAGGATCACCTGATGACACAACAGGCACACGAGCAAGCTCGTGGCCTTCGCTGCTGGACAAGACCGCCACGACGCAGCCCCTGCTCCGGTACCACGATCTGAGCGCCGCGCTGCCGACTCGCATTCGCTCGCACTTGACAAGCACGGATCGCCGAATGTCTGGCTCCGCGACCGAAAGGCGCATTCACAGATCTGGTACCCCGTACTACAACTTGCTCCCACCAGCGCCTGGGGTTATGACTTCCGACGTAATACAGCGCTGGTAAGCCACTGAAGCAGGGTCGCTGCCAAGTGGACGGACGCCTCGGCTTCGACCTGTGTCTGTCGTCGGGAGTTGGGGCCGCCGGCGTGTCGGGACTGGCCCTGCCACAGCAGTTCCAACATCCCGACGAGCCGGTCGATGCTGCTCGGCTGGCCGGCGGAGTCGCCGATGGCGAGTTCCCAACTCGTGGTCTGGTTGCGGAGGTCCCGGATGACGGTGCCGAGGGTGCCGCGACTGTTGTTGGGGCAGACCAGGGGGCAGGCCAACGCTTCCACTGCCTTCACTGCCTCGTTGTACGCCTTGTCAGGGTCGGGATCACGGCCGTAGGCGGCGCGCCATGCGGTAGCGAGGTGATCGGCGGCCTCCTCCTGGGCTGTCTTAGCCGCCATGTCCACAGCCGCTGTTACCGTTTCGTCAATACGCCGTTCCAGCCCGTTGAGTCGCCGGTTGACCCGCCATGCCGATCCACCCGTTCGCAGAATCTCCTCTACCTCGCCAGCACGTGCCTTCCAGGCGTCGACCTCGCTCTGCCAGGCCGCTTCCTGCTCGAGCGTAAGGTCGACGACGTCGTCGTCCTCCTCCCCGTCGTCCCAAACCGAATCCGGGTTCCAGTAGAGGAAGGCATCCACCACGTCGAGCAGATCGTCGCCGTACTTGCCATGAAGGCTTCCCTGCAGTCGAAGGCGAAGCCGAAGTTCACCCTCCAGGCGTCGGTATCCAGCGAACTGGTTGAGCAGCCACATCTGCAGTTCGCCTGCAAGGTACTCGGGGACGCCTTCCACCGGCACCTCAGGGCCTAGCCCTTCCAGGCGGCGACTCAAGGGCACCCATTCTACGGCCGTCACGGTACGAACCCTATCGGTCGCAGCGGGGCCATCCGCAACGCTATTGCCGAAGCGCGTCCTCAGGCATGATCAACGCTGGCTGCTTCTCAACACCGGCGTCAACCTCGCCACAGCGGCCAGTCCAAGACCGAGCAGACGCGCCTGCTGGCTGAGCACGAGTCAAACCGACGCCGCCTCGGGCAGCCGGTGGTCAGTACGGTGTCCGGCACCGCTGCTACATCCGGTCCGCGTCAGCCGAAAGCGTCGATTCTGACCTGATGGTCGGTCTTCGATGGGAGAGCCCGACTTCGCGGGCTTGCCCAGGCCCACATGACCCCACCCCTGACCGGTATAGACGCGCAGGGACAGCCACCGAACCCCCACAGCACCGGTCCGTCACCTGATCGCCCACAGGTGTTACCGGGGGGTTCGAGGGCGATTCAAAATCGCACAGATAAACATCTATACCATGACCAACTTGCTGCTGGTCACCGCCGACCAGGGTTCCACAAATCAGATGGCTGGCTAGTCTGCGAAATGACGGGACGACCTCCTCGCCAAGCCCGCGCCGGACGACCCGGCATCCTCGACCATCACACCGACTACCTACACCAACGCATCATTGACGGCGTCACCAACGCCACCCGCCTGTTCGGTGAGATCCACGCCCGCGGCCACCGAGGCAGCCTCGCCACCCTGCGCAGCTACCTGCAACCCCTGCGAGCCGCCGCACCGACATCCATCCGTCGCGGCCACCGAAAATCCGCCAGATCACCGCCTGGCTGCTCCCCCACCCCGACAAACTGCAGCCCGACGAGCACGCCGCCCTCACTCGGATACGCGCCGCACGCCCACACCTCAACGCCCTCGCCGACCACGTCACCACCTTCGCCGAGATCCTCACCAACCGGCACGGACACCACCTCAACCACTGGATCACCACGGTGGAATCAGAAAAGTCAAGCCTCATCGGCGGCCTCGTGCTTCGCCCAGGCGGTCTGGGCGTTGCCGAGCGGGGCAACGCGGTAGGCATCTGCGAAGGTCAAGAGCATCTGATGCTCCATCTCACCCGCATCCAGTCCTACTGCGGGGGCCCCGACGTAGGCGGCGAAGGCGGGATTCGCAGTGATCCACTCGTAGCGGGCGTACCCACGATCGTAGATGCCGTCGCGCACCTCTCGGGCGAACCTCTGATGCTCGCGCAAGCGCCGGCGAAGTCCTTCGCGGCTGGTGCCCCTGCCGATGTAAAGGACGGAGGAGCTCCCGCCGGGAAGCGTGTAGAAGTGGCGGGGCGTATAGAGCACGTAGACGCCCGGGCCAGTCGGCACGTCGTCGATCCAGCCGTCGTTGTCGAGTTCGAAGCCGGTCTCGAGCGGCGCCCAGCCCGAGGGCTGGAGGACCAACCGGTTGAGAAGGTAGATCGCTGCGTCTCTGATCACGTGAAGCCCCTTGGGTTGCGGGTCAGGTCGGCCCATCGTCACGCCTGCCGCTGACATTGTGGATGTCGATGAACGGGAGGAGCTTCACTGGCCGACGCCGCCCGCTTCCGCCGCCGCTCGCCGGGTGACCGGTGGTTCGTGGACGAGACGTACGTCAAGGTCAACGGAGTCTGGCGTTACGTATATCGGGCCGTTGACCAGTACGGCCAGGTCATCGACGTGCTCGTGTCGACACGTCGAGACGCCGCCGCGGCCCGTCGGTTCTTCCGCCGGATGCTGTCGGCGTTGAAGGTGACCCCGGTCGAGGCGGTCACCGACGCCGCTCCCGTCTACGCCGGTGTGCTCGACGACCTGGTGCCGCCGGTGTGGCATCACGTCGAGCGGTACGCGAACAATCCGATCGAAGCCGACCACAGCCAGCTCAAACACCGACTGAGACCGATGCGCGGTTTACGCAACGACCGCACCGTACGGACGATCATCGCCGGACACGCCTTCGTCCAGAACCTCCGCCGCGGACACTACGAACTCGGACTCGACGCCCCACCCACACGACGGGTCGCCGCAGCGTTCACCGAACTCGCCCGAGCGATCTGACCGCAAACGACACGGGTTCAACACGCCCACCGATCCGATAACCATCCGGGATGGGGTCGTTGTGGCATTCCGCAGCCATGGAGACGGCCTGGAATGGGCGGCCCCGGCATGTCGGCAGGGTGGACTACAGACTGTCTACCATCGACCGAATGGAGGATATGGATTCCTCCATTCGACACGGGTACAGCCTGTATCTCTTGACACACGCTGAGTGCGGGTGGCATCTTGCGGAGCAAGCGGAGCTGGGGCCGCCAGAGATTCCCAAAAGGGAAAGCTCTGTCTGTCCGCGTAGGAGGCTCCACACAATGAACCACCCCCACATCCGCGCGTTGTGGCTGGCCTTGGCCGCGTTGACGGCCACTCTCCTCGGCACCGCAGCCGGGATCATTTCCTGGATCGGCAGTCGCGACGTCGGCTCTGGGCTCCTCGTCGGAGGCGCCGCGTTCTCAGGTGGACTGTTGCTGATCATCACCTCGATCAACTTCGTGGTGGACCGGCCCTGACGGATCCAGCGGGACGGACGGTAACCATGAGTAACCGTCCGTCCAATGAAGACGAAATCCAAGATCGCGACTCCTCGTGGTAAGTCCGCGCATAGTATTGACATCGGCTCCACGCGGGTGGAATGTTGCGGAGCAACCGGAGCACCACGGCCAGGTTCCCCGCTTAAGGGGACCTCTGTCCGCATAGGAGGGCTCCGCACGATGAACCACCCCCACATCCGCGCGCTATGGCTGGCCTTCGCCGTCTTGGCGGCCACGCTCCTCGGCGTCGCCGCCGGGGTCATCTCCTGGATCAGCAGCCGCAACGTCGGCTCTGCTGGTTGGGGGTGGAGCGTTCGCGAGTAGGCTTCTGTTGCTCATCGCCGCGATCAACTTCGTGACAGATCGACCGTAGGCATTTCGGCGGGGCCAAAGCTTCCACGGCGCCGTCGCGGGCGTCATGTTCCAGGAGACCGCCGGCTTCACCCCGGCCAAAATCAAAGGCGGCCAACTCTGGGTCAAGCCCACCAACATCATCACACCCACACCCCTCGTCTTGTCCAGCCCGGTCGCTGACCTCCCAACCGGTATCGAAATGGCGCTCGCATTGGCGATCTCCGCCGACCCGACCGAAGACGTGAGGCGGCATATCGCCTCAACCGGCCTGAACCTCCCGATCATCACCGCCTACCTGCCAGGCGGCGTCTCCAACGCCAGCGTCACCAGCTGCGACCACGCCTATGGCTTTCGCTGGCGATCCGCGACCTCGCTCGCGAGATTGCCCGGACCGTAAACCCTCCCGTTATCCACCTGTTCATGGCAGCACCCGCCGGACTGGCCATCCTGCTCGGCGGCGTCTGGGACCGGGTACCTACAACTCAGACATATAAGGATCTCAACGGTATCGGATACAAGCCCGCATTTCTCATACCAAACTGATCGTTGATCGTTGTGCCTCGGTCCCTCAGAAGCACGACGCCGGCATTGCGCGCATTTGTCCGACGATGAGTAGAGACCTGCGCGAGTTGCCGGTCCGGGTGCTCCACCCCCGGCCGTGATCCGGGACCTCCGGGGAGTCGGTCTCTGCGACGGCGAGCATCGTGGGACGACCTGGGGGTCTGCTGCCGGCCGAAGGGAGCTGCGCCGACTCGGTATGCTGTGGCCTTGGATGGCGGCAGCCTCTGACGGATTAGCCGCTACCGCTCGGCCCCTGTGGACGCCGCCGTGCGTGTCATCAACCCGTAACGTTCATGGGCAGCGCATCAGCTAACCGCCGGACGCTGGTGCGGCCGGAGTACATGCCGCGCTACCAATGGGTGCACAATGGCACCGTGTCTAGACGAGATCACAGCCTGCTTAGGGAGATCGAGCGCGAAGCGTTGAACGATGCTATATCTCTCGCGGCAACCCTACGCAAGTGCATCGCTCTTGGGGCGCAAACGCGAAATGCGGAACTTCGCGACTGGGCAGCTCAGGAGCTTAACGGCTACCGGGATGACAGCGAGATCCCCCAGTACAGGATCATCCATGCCCCCTTGGTGATCGATGGCGCGACGTTCCACTATCACGTCACAGGCGAGCAGATAAGCACTTTCGACCTCCCGGAGGTCGTGCGCGAGCACATTACCGAAGAAGTAAAGTTCGCCCACGGCGTCGGCGACCTTCAGGCACTGCTTCGGAATACTGAGCGCTCTGGCGAGACGAGCGTCAATCTCGCCCCGCCGAGTAGCGCCGAGGCGGTGAAGCTGATGAATTACGAACGGAGCAACCAAGGCGCGGTCGTAAGTAGACTCTACTGGAGCGTAAGCACCGCGAGAGTTGAGGGCGTTCTGGATCAAATCCGGACAACGCTTGTCCGTCTAGTTAGCGAGATCCGCGCGACAATGAGCGATGATGCGTCGATGCCCACTCCAGAGCAGGCAGCTCAGGCGGTCAATGTTGTGTTGCATGGAGGTAGACGCAACCAGGTGACGATCACGACGGCACAGGCAGGCGATGGCGGCATCGCACACAGTCAACCAGCCAAGGAGCGAACTGAATCCGGCTGGACTCGAGCTCAAACCGTCTGGACGGTCATCGGCGTGATCGTCGCTATAGTTGGCACCTACTTTACTTTTCGACAATGGCAAGGCTAATTTGCGCCGGACTGTTCTATGCTAGTTTTGTACTTTTCGTAGCCGCGAATCGCACGAGGCAAGTGGCCGCAGCAGACTTCGAAGGGGCCCGACGTCGCATTCCTACATCGTCCGGCCGCTTCTGTTGCCGTACAAGCCGACGCGCGAAGCCAGGCGGAATGCCGAGTTGCTGCCGGGACGCATGCAAACGTCAGTCAACAAGGTAGTGGGCTTCGATGAAGGCGACGGTGGAGTCGTACGGCTCCCGAGCGGCTTCAACTTATAACACCGAAAGACGGCTGCGGTGGCGAGGCGGACGCCTCGGTTGCGGGCGTCTGAGTTGTCCCACGACTGGGCGAGGGTGCGGGTGACCACCTGGTCGATCTCCTCGGCCAGGTTCCTCTCCGTGATAGTGAGGCCGGCGGGTATGTCAAGTTGTCGCTACCGATGGGGCGGACATAGCCCGGTTTATGAGCGAGCCCGACGCGCTCGGTGGCCGCCTCGCATCCGCTACGAGCGGATCTACTGGGCCGTCAGCGCCTCTGTCGTTCGTGGAATTCTCGACGAGATACGCACGACGGCGATCGCCATCCTAGGCGAGGTGCGCTCCGGCATCCCCGCCACCAGCGCACCCTTGCAGCAGGTTGCCGACCAAGCGGCCAACGTGATCGTCGACGGCGGGCGACAGCACACGATCAACGCGATCACTAACCAGACGGCGAATGGCGCCTCCGACAAGCAGGCCACCGGCTCCACCACGTCACCTACCGCTATCACAGCCAGTCGGGCGGCACCGTGGCGACTGATCGCATGGATCAGCATCGGCGCGCTTGCACCGCTGGACTCATCACGGTCTACGTCTGGGCTGTAGGCGGGTAGCCGTCCTTGCCCAACCGGGCCCCGCGCCGGGTCTGATGGGCACGGATGGGACGATTGCCTGATGACGCACGGCAGTCCAGAACCGCAGAGCGGGGCAGCGCCAGCAGGAACCACAGGCCAGGCCGTTAACGTGGCGGTCAACGGCGGCGACCGTCATCGGATCGCAATCACCACGAACCAGGCACAGCATGGCAACGCCGGCACGGCGCCAATATCGGACAGTGGCGAGGCGGTGCGCTGGAGCAGACGGCAAACCTACTGGACGATCGCTGGCATCGTCATTGCCCTCGTGGCCCTGTACTTCGCCTATCGACAGGTATGGGGCTAGTTAGTTCACGGTGGCCGGCTAGCGCTGCAACTGGCGCTATCACTTCAACTCGGCTGATGGTGTGTTGTACCGAAATCCGTCGTTGAGGCGGCGATCAACCCGACGGAGGTTGAGGAAACGTGGACAACGAGGTCGCAACTGGGCTGCCCTCGGGCATCGCTGCGCAGGTCGCCCGGTGAGCGCCGTCCCGGTACATGCTGTGCTGGGCGAGGAGCCGGTCGAGTTCGCCAGTGCTGGGGAGTTGGCCGCGTTGATGGCGCGGCTGCCGGCGGACACACCCGTGGTCGTCAGCCACGCCGTCCGTGCCGATCGGGACCTGGCTAACAGCGACGATGAAGACCGCGTCACCGCAGCCGCATCGGCGGTCACTCTGCCGCAGATGGTTCGCGTCGCTGGCGAGGTGGAGCAGCGCCCTGTGCCCACAGTGGAGCTGGGCGCGTTCTACATCCTCAGGGATCGGTCGGTGCCGGCCGTCACCGTGCCGGTCAGCCCATACGATCAGGCCGTCGAGGCTATCCGCGGTGGTAATGACGAGGCTCTGTTCATCGCGTTGCGGGAGTTGCTGGAGTTCGCCGCTGGATGTCTGGACGGACAGACCGACGCGTCGTTGTACGAGCAGCTCGCTGGCGATTCGGATCTCGTTTCGCAGGCCGAGATGGATGCCGCGTTGTTGCGCCATGCCGCGCAGCGGCTTGCCGCTCTTCGGGTCCGGATCGACGCCTATCTGGCCGGTTAGCTGGGGAGGGGTACCCAGGCTGCCGATGTCGTCGCTCTGGATCTGTCCGTCGATCCGGCGTCTTGAAGGATGTTGGTGGTCGGAGTCGCCCGCGGCGTCAGAATGGTCATGGGGTCGGGTCAAGGCCGTCTCGTATGTAGCGGCCGGAGTTCGGGGATCGGTCGCCCGAGGATAGCTTCGGCGCGGGCGCTCATCGGTTCGACAAGTTGAAGGTTGCTGCCCTGGGTTGCGCTGTGAAGGTTTTCGGTGATGGTGACTAGTTCCGCGAATCGGCCGGCGGGGCTGTCGAGTAGATCTGCAAATTCGTGTCGGACGCGTTCGTTGATCGAGGGTATGAGCAGGCTGTGGGTGACCAGGCTGGCGATGTCGTAGCCTGTTGGGGCGAGGCCCCATCCTTCCCAGTCGATTATTTCGAGCGGAGTGGCCAGGTTTGCCCAGTGCAAGTCGCCGTGCGCAGTCTTCCATGACTGCACCCCGGTATCGAGTGGCACGCCAAGGAAATGCCGCATTGCGGAGTCGATATAGTGCTGGTGAATGGTTCTGCGTTCTGTCGCTATCCTGGCTATGGAGTCAACTGCCGTTCGTAGTGAGTTCCACCATTCATCGCCGAGTTCGGGGGTGGTGGTCAGGGTTGCCGCTGGCGCGATCAGGTGTCCTTCTACCCGGTCGTACAGCTCCGCGCGGTAGGTCCAAGTCTCGTCCGGCCAGTCGATCCAACGTCGCAGTCGGGGACGTGGGATCGCTCGGGGTAGTTCCTGCTCGGCGGTAGCGCCGCCGTCCCAGAAGGTGCGGTCGGTTCGATCGGGCGGTGTGCAGGCCAGGCGTAGCCAGGCGTCGCCGGTCGGGGTGGTGACGGCTTGGCCCAGGGTGCGTCCGCCCCACCCCCATGCTTCCAGGCCAGGTGCTGGGCGTACCCGCAGGCGAGTGCGGGCGCGCCTGTGAGCTTCGCGCATTCGGCGGGTCGTGTCGGGGTCATCGGGCTCGGGCCACACCGGCATCTCCTTCGGTGGCCGTTTCGGCGGGGTTCATGACGGTATCCCGTGTGGCGTGGGCCAGGATTGCCTGTGTTCGTGCCGAGAGGCCCAGGCGGTTCGCGGCGAAGATCACGTGATGCGCGAGGATGTTTCGCAGTCCTCTGGTCAATGTCCCCGCGTGTGCGGCCTCACCGAGTTGCTTTCCGGCTGACATGTATGCGGCTGTCCAGGGGGCGGCGATCGAGAGGGATGCGCCTCCGCTGAAGACGTTTCCGTTCGGGTTCAGGTCAACGGCCATGAGGCGTCGAAGGTCGGCCTGCATTTCCTGTAGCCGCGTCGGGTTCACGTCGGGTGGTAGCGGTCGCATCGCTGCCACCTGCCGCCACACGTCGCCCAGTTCGTGCCATTCCAGGTTCGCCGAGCGGCACATTGCGCTGCACAACAGGATGTGCATCTCGCGGCGGCCGAGTGGGGCGTTCTGCCGGTTGAGATAGTCGAGTACCCCGAGTGTGTCTGCGCAGTGCAGTTCGTGTGCGATGTCGATCGCGTCTGGTCCACCGAAGATGTATTCCTCGGGTTCGTAGTCTGCCTTCCACCAGCGGATCAGATGGCCGGAAGTGACCAGTCCATTCAGTACGGCCCCGATGCTGTTTCGTAGTTCCTGGGGGGTCGTGCCAGGGTTGGGGGCGAATCGGATTCGCCAGCAGGGGCGCTTTCGTACGAACCACCACCGAGAAATGACGTTCGCGTTACGCGCTTCCTGGAATGCTGGTCGGAGGTGCTGTGTGGCGACGGATTCGGCGGTGGTCCAGTCGGTGAACTCGACCCGGACCGGGTACCAGTCGCGTGTGGCGCGGGCCTGTGCTTCGAGCGCCGCGAGTCCGGCCGATTGGTACAGGTCGACTGCGTCGGCGAGGGCGGCGGGCTCGATGCCGGCCGCGGCGGCGGCGTGGCTTACCGGCATGCCCGCCAGGACCTCGATCACCGCTGTGGCCGTGCGCGGTGGTGTGACGTGTGGTCCCACCGGTTTCCTTCCCCTGGTGGTGGTCAGTTGAGGAGCAGGTAGGCGTCCCAGCCGGTTCTCGGGGCGCCGTGGACGGCGGTATGCAGCGCGAGGAGTCGCCCGGCCTGCCCCTCCAGCAATCCTTGTTGTTCGCCGCCGACACGTTCCTGACAGAGATGGTGGGCCAGGTGCGGCAGATGGGCGAGGACGGCGGGTGTGCGGGCGTCTTGCGCTGATCGCCACGCCGTCTGGTACAGGCCCGCCCAGCCGTGGCAGAGGCTGTTGTCCCGGATCTGTCTGAGCTGTTGCGGGTCGGACAGGCATGCGGTGAGGGCGTTCTCGGCCGCGCGCTGGCGTGTCTCGTCGCCGAGCGCGATGCCGGCGAGTTGCTGTGCCCGTGCGATGCCGGGTGTGCCGTAGCACCAACTGGGGCGGTGCGGGCCTCGGCTGGAGGGGCGGCCGGTACGCAGTTCGGACAGGGTGATCCACTGCGGCCACCACGGGCCGGAGTTGGTCGTCTGCTGCCACCTGTCCAGCCAGTCGAGGATGGTCGTGATGGCCTCTGTATGTCCGGCGACGGTTACCTGTCGCCGCATGGCCTGTGCGAGCAGCGCGAGCGGTCCGGCGATGCCGTGCGCGACTCCGAGGTTGGCGTGTCCGCCGCCGGACGCTTGCCGCAGGTGCGGATCGTGCGATACCCACCAGCCGGGGAAGCGCTCGCCGTTTCGTTGGTTCGGCTTGGTGAGTGCGACGAGGTAGACCAGGATTCGCTCCAAGGCACTGGTTCCCGGAGCCCGGTGCAGCAGGTGCGCTCCGAGTCCTGTCAGTCCACGGAACAGGTCGTACTCGCCGAACGTGGCGTCGTCGCGCCGGTCGATGCGGTTCATGGCGGCGTCGGCTCGACGGTGGACCATGATGGCCAGATGGGCGTCAAGGGCGGCGAGGGTTGCACCGTATCGGGGCACGCCGTCCGCGCCGGCGGCGTGCAGCAGGACCGAGAGGGCGGGGGCGCCGAAGTATGCCCCGGTGTCGGCGGCGCCGATCGTATCGCCGGCCGCCGCCGTCACCCAGGCGTGCACGGTCTGCCAGTCACCGACACCGATGTGAGCCCGTTCGATGTGCGCCAGGGCGGTGCCGAGGTCTCCGGTTGCCAATGAATGCCGCTGAGGGTTGTTGACCTGCCCGGGGTCGGGTGCGGCGAGGGTGTGGGCGATCGACTCGGCGATCCGTGCCGGGGAGCCGGCCCGGCGCTTCATCGGGTTCCTTCTGTGTGGAGGATCTGCCGGAGTGCGATGGCGCGGACCAGTCGGTTCGTGCGTTTTTCTGTCGTGGGGTCGACGCCGACCGTCCGTATGTGGTGCAGGTGCAGCAGCGAGTAGAGCGCGGGCATCGGGTCGCGCTGCCGGGTCAGCGCGCGGTGGTAGGCGGTGAGGGCAGTTCGTCGACGCTGCCAGGTGTCGAGGACCGCCGGGCCGCCTGGACTGAATCGTAGGGTTCGGTCGTTGGCCGAGTCCGTCAGGCGCAGGGCCATGGCGCGGAGGTCGCGGTCGACCCTTCCCTGCTCACGGGGCAGGTGTCCGATCAGCCAATTCCATCCGTCGTGAGGGTTGGCTGCGTACGATTCGGCGAGGTTGACCATGCTGGCCGCTGCGACCGCTTCGATCGGCACGCCGGCCGCTGCGGCGAACGTGAGCTGTTCGATCGCGGCGGCGGAGTCGGCGGCGAACGCCTCTTCCGCTGCCGTCATTGCTTCGTCCTGCCCGTAGCGGCCGGTCTCAGGCTGGTAGGGGACGAACTCGACGCCTGGCACCAACCCGGCGTCGCGTAGCTCGGTGGCCCACTTTCCTACCTGTGCCGCTGCCGGGCTGTACTGCTCAGGGGACGGCAGTCGGATGAACAGCTCCAGGTACTGCCGGGCGCCGGGCCGGGTCGTGTCGCGGTGGCGCCGGTACCACCACACGGTCGAGTCGCAGAAATCAAGGCGAGGCAGGTGTTCGGTGAGGATCTCGGATTGGCGACCAGGGTGGCCGTGGATCCGCGCCGCCAGCCACCGGGAGCGCCCGGGAAGGTGGCCCGCATCTCGGGCCACCGAGGGGTGAACGGCAGCAGCCTGTTCCACGGCGGGTGGTCCCCCGTCATGCAGGGTCGGTACGGCCGGTTCTCGAGCGGCGCGCAGTGGCACCAGGAGTTCGTGTGCTCGGCCGATCCAGCCCCGGTCCGCGTCCGACGCCCCTTCACGAAGGTCCACCCGCTCGACCCGCGAGAGACGGGAGCGCAGCACCGACCGGTCCAGGCATCGGTCGAGGTGCAGCGGCAGGCGTAGATCGGACTCGCACAGTACGACGGCCGCAGGCACCCTGTACCTGTGCCGCCAGTTGTCGAGCGATGTCTCCCACTCCTGCAACGTGGCGGTGCGCCCAGGCAGGTCATCGGCGTGGAGCCGCCACCGTGCCGGAGCCAGGACGACCCGTCCGTACCGGACGCGCGGTACATACGGCAGCCGCTCGGCCGCTCCCCAGTCCCAGCCCCGGTAGACCGCGCATCGTGCGGTGCTCACCTCGGCGAGGAGCCGTGCCAGCGGCGGGGTGAGAGCGCCGGCTTCGAGTGCGTGCAGTACCCGCGGCAACACCTCGGCGCCGGTGGAGAGCCGCACGAGCCACAGACGCCGAGCATCCGCGGCGATCCCGAGATCATCCAAGGGGATCGCGTCCGTGCCGCCTGGCTGTTCGGCCACAGAGATCGTCTGGCGATGGAGTTGGGGCGTGCGTACGACGTTGGCGCTGCGGCGTCGACGTGGTGCGAACGACAACTGCGCCTCGCCGGTCCCGGTGACGGCATCGATCAATCTGGCCCGTTCCGGTTCGGCCAGGACGTCCGCGAACCGGCCGAGCATGCTGCTACCCGTGCGTGGCGTACCCGCGACGACCAG
Organism: Polymorphospora sp. NPDC051019; assembly: GCF_040683055.1. NCBI lineage: Bacteria > Bacillati > Actinomycetota > Actinomycetes > Micromonosporales > Micromonosporaceae > Polymorphospora > Polymorphospora sp. NPDC051019. The sequence goes on from NZ_JBFBCH010000020.1 coordinate 112,803, forward strand.
CCGGTACGTGCCCTGCCGCAGGTCGTCCAGCGAGCGTGCCTGCAACTCGAAGGCGATCTCCGCCCACGGTGGTGCGATCATCTCGGCCGGGTCGCCGACCGTCAGGGAATCGATCGTGGCATTGTCCAGCACGATCTCGTCGGCGCCGTCGAGCGTGGCTTGTTGCGCCAACGTGAGTAGGGCGGTGTCGCGGTCGGACAGGGCGGCCGGTGCGAGTCCAAGGCCGGAGCCCAGGTACCCGGCTGGCAGGCCGAGTCCCGAGTCAGCTACCGCTTCCTGGACAGCGACCACGGCCCCTGGCCCGTACCGTCGCCGGAACGACAGATGCCACTCGCGCCAGGCCGGATAGCCGTACGGGTACGGGGTCAGCCGCAGCAACGTGGACGCCGCCGACTCCGCTTCGCTGATCACCGACCCCGGCACCGATACTTCAGCGTCCAACCGCAGGTCGACCCGCACCGGCTGGACGCTGGCACCGCCGATCCCACGCATCTGCTCGCCCACCGCGTGCAGCCGGTCCCGGTCGGTGCCAGACTCATCCTGGTGGCCCTTCAGCGTCGCGTGGATCGCGCGTAGCTGGTCCAGCAGTGCGCGAACGTCGGGGATCTCGTCCGCCCCGACAGTCTCGAGCTGGCCGATGAGATGCCCGAGCGTGTCCGGCACCGTCATGGGCGCGTGCAGGCTGCTGATCAGCATGTGCTGGGCGACAAGGCCGGTCAGCAGTTCACGGATCTGCGTCGAGGACGCCGTCGGAAACTCCGCACTCATCCACTTCGCAAGGTCCCTGAACGGAATGGGCTCCTGCGCGGCGTCGACCGCGGCCCGCACCGGCCGTGTCCGCCGAGCCGAGACCTCCAAGGGCGCCAACGCCGCCGAGGCCCCTATGGGCGGCTGACCAGGCACCACCAACCAGTCGCCCCGGACGGTCGCGGTGGGGTTCACGACGACCGGAAGCCTTTCCAACACGTCGAGGCGCCGCTCCAGCGCGTCTACGATCCCGATCCACCATTCTTCGTCGGGTCGGACGATGGCCTGGTGGCGGTCACCCCACCGCACGGCCGGGACGCCCACGGCTGCCCCGGTCACGCCCGCGAACAAGCCGAACGGGGTGGGGCGGCCCCGCCACCGCGCGACATACATGGCCACCGAGACGATCAACCGGCGAAGCCGGCGCTCATCCAACCGTGCACCGGCCACCACCGCATCGACCTGGTCGGCTAGGGCCGGACTGGCCAGAGCCACGGCGGCCTGGAATGTTGCCCGTCCCCACACCTGGGCGAGCCAGGCCGTACCCACATCGGCCAGGTTGCCCTGCGCGATCACCCCGGCGATGTCAAGATCTCCAGGCAGGTCCGAACCGTCGCCGAGGGTGGTGGCCCGCAGCAGCACGAAGTCCGTGTGCCGGAACTGCATGGTCCTCGCCATTACGCCCCCTTCGATGGTGCCGGCCAGGTACAGGACGACCTTGACGGGCGTCGGGGTGATGCCGGCGGCATCACCCCGACGCTTCGCTTGTGCGTTAGGCGCTCGGTGCCGGGTCGTCGGTGAAACTGGTGCAGGCGGTGCCCTGACACGTGCTGCCGCAGTTGTCACTGGTGCTGCGCAGCAGCTCGGCGTGCGGCTCTGCGGCCTCCACGACCCGCGTGTCGAGCACGAACTCGATGTCGAGCGCGTCCTGCGTTACCGGGACCATCTGTGCCTCCTTACTCGTAGGGATGTGTGACGTCCTGGCCCTGCTGGCAAGTCAGGGCCAGGAGACAACGACGCGGCGATGCCGCTTGTCGATCACCAGACCGGGCGGCAGCTCGGCGTCCGGGGTGCTGATCGGGTAGACAGCGATGCGCGGACCAGGCCCACCACGGTGGTCCTGGTCCCAGGCACGCAACTCCTCGACGAGGGTCTCGGCCACGGCGGCGCCATCCGGGCCGTACCCGTGGGCGCCGAACTCGACCTCGGCGTCGCCCAACCGACGGATCGCGAGGTAGGCGAGGCTGCCTGCGTCGATCAGCGCCGGGCAGGCCATCTTGTTCTGAGGACTGACGACGCCGCTGTCCAGCCGCCTGTCCACCGACATGAGGCAGTAGCCGTCCAACCGGGCAAGCCAGAGATGGAGCGTGTCGAACGGCTCCATCCGACCAACCACGACACCCGACCACACCTCTGCCCGCGGTGTATCGAGCACGCCGTCGAGCACGCTGGGATCAGACGGCACACCGCCGTCATCGAACCGGAGCCCGATCATGTCGCCGTGCAGCTTGAGCAGCCGCTCGGCATGCCCGCCCAGGCCCTGCATCGAGACGAAGCCACAGACCTGCGCCGACTCACTGACCAGACGATCCCCATCACGACGAAGCACCAGCGACCGGGTGTGGCCGCGCATGCGCAGCGGAACCGTGATCGTGCCGCCCGGCGCGAGCTGATCCGTCCACGCCGGCGGGACGTCCCACGAGCCCACCGTGACAATGATCTTGTCGTACGGCGCGTTCGGGGCGTATCCGTCCTCCCCGTCCACACAAGCCGCCTCAACACCGGCGTACCCGGCCTCCGCCAGGAAGGTCCTGGCCCGGTTTATCACATCCGGGTCGATGTCGATGGTGGTCACCGAGCCCTCGCCCCCGGTCACCTCGGCCATCAGCGCCGCGTTGTAGCCGCCGGAACCGATCTCCAGACAGCGTTCCCCGGGCTTGATCCCAGCCTGCTCCAGTTGCATAGCCTGGATACCCGGAGCGCTGACGCTACTGATCGTCCGCCCGTAGTCGTCGCGCTTCACCACGACGATGTCCTGGGCATACGCCTGCACGAGCGGTACCCCAGGCGCGAAGGCGTGCCGAGGAACCACCCGAAACGCGCGCTCGACGGCGGCCGAGCGGATCGAGCCCGCCGCGACGAGCTGGTCGACCATCGCGGCCCTGTACGGGCCGTCCGGCGATCCTTCCTCTAAACGCTGCGGACCGTCCGGTCCGGTACTGATTGGTAGGTGATTCCGCATTGCCGGGGATACCCTTCCTGTTCCGTCGAGCCTCAGGCCGCAAGCAGACAGTGCCGCATCGGCCAAGCGCTCGCTGTCGATGGCGTGGAGGTTGCGTCATGCATGTACGCGGCGGTTAAGCGACCATGGAACCGGCAGGAGCCGGCCGACGTCGATCCGAGAGCCCATTACACTTTGGATGGCCTCAAAAAGCAACCGCTCGCAAGATGATAGCCGCTCAGTACGCGCCGACATCCCGGCCCACTGCGTGCGTCAGCCGAAACCCAATTCGATCTGGCTTCGAGCTAGGCATCGACTGAGTCGGGAAGTGCGATCTTGAGTGCGCCGTACACCTGCGGGTCGACGCATTCAATGTCCCAGTCGGCACTATCCACAGCTCGCAGAATTATATACGGTTCGCCGGCGTCGCCATCGACGTATCCGCGCAGTTCGCCGTCGATGATTTGACCGTCGGGAAAGGCGGCGACTATCAGTGCACGTGTGCGAACTCGCGACTGCCGTGTAAGCGCCTCTATTCTTGCGCCTGTTGGGCCGGGTGCGACTTCGTCGATCTGCAGCTCCCATGACAGTTCGGCAGTGATCCGACCGAGCGCGGTAAGCAGCTCTGCCGCACCGATGTAGTGACTCCCACGCCAGGCGTGCAGACGAATGCGTTTCATTGGCTCAACGCGCAATATTCCATGAAGATGTGCGCGCCGGGAACGAAGACCCCCAAGGCAACCAGTCCGATGCCCGCGAGAGTCCAAGCTGCTCCACACAGGAGCCAAGCGGCCCGCTTTCGCGACCATGCTGCGGCCGAGAACGCGAGGCAGCCGAGCCCTGGAAGAATGGTGATGATGGTGGTGAGCGCGGGGCCGATTATCCATGAGGGCCAGGTGCCGAGGACGGGTTCGCATTCCGGCGCGGTCTCGAAAATCTGGTTACCAAGGGCTCCGACCGCGTTGGATGTCATGACCAGGCCGATGCCTCCGACGAGGAGAGCGATCGGTGACAGGACGGCGTAGATCCGGTCGAGGGTGAGGTGGCTTCCGCGCCGCCACAGATATGCGGCTGTGGCGATGAGTAGGAGACCATAGACTGCGGACGGTTCGCCGAAGATAAAATTCTTCGACTGTTCGCCGGGGACGTCGAGGGGATAGAAGAGATACATGACGCCGCCGGAAACAGTAAGAATGACGCCGGTGACGGCGAGGGTGATCGACCAGCCCGCCCAGGATATGGGTGGAGCTGGAGATGCCCCCTGCTCAGGCGCGCTACGCCAGACCAGCTTGTAGCCTATTCCGACGGTGAGAAGTAGGCCGGCTCCGGCACACAAGCCCATGATACTGGTGAACGAGTTCATGGTTGGAGACCTCGATTCGCGTAAGTCAGACTGTAAAGACGAGATGCCTGTCGTGGAATGCGGCAGAAAATCGGCCGAATCTTTTTAGACTTCGCCACGGTGTGACCATGGCTCAAGCCCACGATCGAGTGAACCTTGTTTCATGGAACCGAACTGGGTTGCCGATTTCGTCCTGTTCACTCCCCTTGAATAGGGCGGCGGGCGGCAATGCTGTGCGATCGGGCAGCCGTCGATGAAACGGACGTGCAGAGTGAAGGGCATTCTGGCCGGCGCCCGAAGGTATCGGGCCTGTCTCTGGTTGGTAGTGGTCGCCTATCGGGGATTGTTTTAGCGCGGTGGTCGATCACGGCGGCGTTGATGCTGCGGCAGTGGATCGGCGTGGGGTGCGTCGGATGGTGATCTGGGCGTCGGGGTGGTTGTCGGTGAACCACTGCTCGAGCTCGGCGCTGTCGAGTAGGTGGGGGTTGTTGGTGTCGCTGATGTCGCATGGTCCCCAGATGCAGCCGGTGGCGCCGTCGAAGCGGGCGTCGGCGATTTTGGCGTCTTCGAGGCTGAGCCATCCGTTGTCGAATCTGGCGGTGCGTAGGTTGGCGCCGCGTAGGTCGGCGGCGTTGAGTGAGGCGTGGTGGAGGGTGGCGCCGGACAGGTCGGCGTCGCGGAGGTCGGCGTCGAACGCGGAGATGCCGCGCAGGTCGGCGGCGCGCAGGGTGGTGGCGCGTGCGGACACCTTGTACAGGTCGGTTTTGCGGAGGAAGGCGCCGGTGAGGTCGGCGTGGTCGAGGCGTCCTTGGGTGAGGTTGGCCTTGTAGAGGCGGGCGTCGCGTAGTGAGACGCCTTCGAGGTTGCAGTCGCACAGCCAGGCGTCGTCCAGGGAAATGCCGTCGAGGATCGCGCCGCGCAGGTCGATGTCGTACCCGCCACCGAAGAAGGTCGGAATGTAGTCGATGCCCTCCTCGCGTAGTCGGGTGCGGGCGGTGTCGAGGTAGTCGGCGAGGAACTCAGCCCCGAACGGATCGGTTGGCCACCGGGTGGGTTCCCAGGTGAGGAAGCCGCGGACGTAGTCGGTGAGCCGTGCGGTGTGGTCGATCGCCGCGCTGTGGTTGTGGTCGGTGACGTGGATGTCGGTGTGGCCGGGTAGTGGCGTCTCGCCGAGGAGCTTGGCGCGGGCTACGGAGAGCCAGCCGGCGGCCAGGGCGTGCCGGCAGTCGTGGCGGGTGGCGTCGTACCAGCGGGTGACGGCGGCGACGAAGACGACGAACTGCTCCAAGTCGACGACATGCTCGTTCTGGCTTGGCGGTGCGATACCCGAGGGGGTGGCCGTGATCTGGGCGAGGGTCTGCGCTGTCCCGGCGAACAGGGCCGCCATCGAGTTGGACGGTTTCCACAGCGTCTTGCCGTCGGTGGTCTGGAAGGACTGGCTCATCGGTTTGCCGTCCTGGTCCGGGCTGGTATCGGAGTAGGCAGCGTGTGGTGTGCGTCGGTGGCGCGTGGATGGATCGGGTTCGGCTGCGTGCGGGCGGTGGCGGTGCCGTTCGTGGTGCGCGGGGCCGCTGTGGTCGCGGCACGGCCCGCGGTCTCGTTCGGCGGGGTGGGTGGGTTGGCCGCGTCAGGGACGAGGTCGTGGGCGGCGGTGTGGAGGTGGTTGTGGGCGACGGTGAAGCGCAGGCTGCGGGGGTGTTCGAGGTAGAGGCGGCCGGCGAGGCTGTGGGTGACGGCGACGGGTGGGTAGGGGTCGGGCATGTCGAAGACGGTGAACGGGGTGTCGTAGCGTGCGGCGGTCTCGTGCTGGTCGGGTAGGACGCGGATGGTGTAGCGGGGCTGGTTGGCGAGTGCGTGCAGGTGGGCGAGTTGCTGCTCTGCCAGGTGGGTGTCGCCGATCTGGGTTCGTAGGGCGGTTTCGGTGATCACGGCGGACAGCCGGGTCTTCCCCTCGTGGAACGCGGTGCGGCGGGCGGCGTGGGCGGCGACGGCGGCCTGGTGTTCGGGGGTGGGGTGGCGGATGCCCATCTGGGTTTGGATAAGGCGGGCGGCGTATTCGGGGGTTTGGAGCAGGTCGGGGATGCGGGTGGTGGCGTAGTAACGGATGCAGGTGGCGCGGGTTTCGAGCCAGGCGAGGTTGACGTAGGGGCGGTAGTCCAGTTCGTCGCCGAAGTCGACGTCCCAGTGGTCGCCGTGGCGGGCGTCCAGGGCGAGGGAACACAGCTGGTCGCGCTGGCGGTCGTCGAAGACGTGGTAGAGGTCGAGCAGCGCGGTGACGATGTCGTACTTGAGTTTGAGTTCGCCGCGTTCGAACCGGCCAACGCTGCTCCAGTCGACGCCGAGCTGCGTACCGACCTGTTGCAGGGTGAGCCGGCGGTCGACGCGTAGTTGTCGGAGTTGTTCGGCCAGCCACTGGCTACGGACGGTGGGCCGGTGACGTTCGGGGAAGGGCACGGCGTTCTCCTGCTGGTCCGGGTTACTTGGCGGGATGTCGTCGCGATGCCACGCGTCGCGTCGGTGTGCGTGTGCGTCGAGGTGCAGCAGTGTGGTGCGGCGGCGACCGTTGGTGAGCTGGTAGACGTCGAGTAGGGAGGCGACCCCGTCGAGGAACGGCCACTCGGCCTTTTCTCGTCTGGCCAGGGCGGACTGGTCGATGCCGAGGTGCCGGCTGGCGGTCTTCAGGGTGACGCCGCGTTCTTTGCGCAGGCGGCGCATCTGCTCGGCCAGCCATCGTGCGCGCAGGCTGGTCGGCGGCCGCTTGTATGGCACGACACTGCTCCTTGAGGAGATGGGCTTTTCCAGGGGCGGGCTGGGTGTGGCCGGCGGTGTCTGGGGTCCCTCAAACCCGCCGCCGACCTCGGTGACGACCGCCGACCACCCGTGAAATCGGCGCTATGCCTGGCGCGGGTGATGGGCGAGCGGATCTGATGCTGCGGCGGTTGCCGGGGCGGGGATGCCGGCGGCGGCCAGGGCGAGCAGGTATGCGCTGCTCGAGCCCGTGGCGGTGTGGTCGACCAGGGCCGTGTTGGGGACGGGGATGAGGCTGCCGACGGGGCGGAAGCCGCGGTGGTCGAGGCCGTCACGGGTCGTCGTCGGCTCGCTGTTGCGTGGTTCGTGCAGCAGTTCGCACAGGCTGTATTCGCCGCCGATGTGTCGTGGGGCGACCAGGCGGCCGTCGCCGAGCAGGAGCGGCTGATCGGTGACGATCGCGGGTTGGTCGGACCCGGGCTCGGCGGATCGAGTGTGGTCTGTCGGCATGCTGGCCTCTGCTGGTCGTAGGTGACGGCCCGAATGTGGTGGACGCACGTGTCCGGGGGCGGTGGTGGTGTGGCTAGTCGGGGATTCGGTCGACGCGGTCGCGGGTCACGATGAGCAGGTACTGCCACAGGCCGGGTGGGTTGGTGGTGACGGTTTCGGTCAGGGCGAGCAGTTCGCCGGTGCCGGGGTTGATGATCAGTGCGGTGGTGCCGTGGCTGTCGCTGACCTGGACGCGGATGCCGGTGCGGCCGGCGATGTCGGTGGCGGCGGGCTGATATTCGATGCCGGGGATGTCGGCCAGGATGTGTAGTACGGCGGCGCGTTGTGGGTGGTCGAGGTAGTGGTCGCGGGCGAGGTCGCCGACGGCGGTGAGGAGCCGGGTGGGGCCGCCTCGTGGTGGCGAGGTCGTGTGTAGCTGGTGGAGCAGACCGGCGGGGTCGGGGGCGATCGGCTCGGCCGCGGCGGCCGGGACCTGGCTGGCCGGGCGGGTGTCGATCCTGACCGGGGCGGCGGCCAGGTTGTCGCGGTCGGAGCCGTCCGGCATGACCGTCAGCCCTGGCCGGTCGGGCAGGCGGCGCTCGTGGATGGTCGCGGAGCCGTCGGGGTGTCGCCACGTTCGGATGTCGAACGGTATGACCGACCGGGTTGCTCGTGCCCAAAGCTGGATGTGGGTGTGGGTGTAGGGGCCGGGATGGGCGTCGGCGGGTACGGCGGTGATCTGGTCAGCGATGGCGAGCAGGTGTTCACCCGCTGTGGTCGGTGTCGGTGCCGGGTTTGTAGTGGTGGTGGCTGGTGTGGCGTTGGCCGGGTCGGTGTCCGGGTGATGGTCTGGTTGGCGCAGGACGTTGTGGTGGCCAGGATGAGTACAGCGGCCGTGGTCAGGGCCGTGATCTGGATCGCGGGCCGGTGATGCGGCGGGTTGTCGGGTTGGCGGGTCATGGCGGCTGAGGTCCTTTGGTGTGTGCGGTTGTCGGTGCTGGTGGCGCTGGTCGCGGCGCTGTGTGAGGGGTTGGGTGGCCGGCGGCGGCCCCGTCGGGTCGCCGCCGGCCGGTGCGCCGCTGCCCTCCCCTGGCTGCGGCGCACGGTGGCCCCGCCCCCGGGTTGGCGGTGGTGGGGCGGGGAAGGGACGGCTGGCCGGAGGAACCCGGTCGTCCCTTGGCGGGCACCACGGTCAGGGGTCGCTTGTGCGGTACCCGATGGCTGTTCTCTGGCGGGGTATGGCTCGTTGCTGGCGGCGGGTGGCGTTGCGGAGTTCGTTGACGAACCGGTCGAGATCGTGCTGGGTGAGGCCAGGCATGCACACGATGTGACTGCGCCGGTTCTCGGTCGGGATCGACCAGCGGGCGGCGACGGCGGGTGGTGGTGGACGATCGAGGACGACGGTGAAGGCGTGCTGGTTGCGCCGGGCGGGCCAGCCGATCTCGGTCAGCCGGTCAACGGTGTGTGCGGCGAGGGCGCGGGCCTGTTCGGCGCGGTGCCGTAGCCCGGTCAGGCCGTGTCGTTGTAGGGCGGCGCGCAGGATCAGGGGTGCGTGTCCGTTTCGGCTGCCGGTGATGGTGGTGTCCGGGCTGCCGATGTAGGACACGGGTGCCTGGGTCGGGGCTGCGGCGGTGGTGACCAGGACGCCGCACGGCATGGGGGTGCCGAGGAATTTGTGGCCGGAGACGACGATACTGTTGGCGCCGTCGGCGAGGTCGAAGCCGGGCCGCTGGTCGGGTTCGAGCAGTGCCAGGGGTATCCCGGCGAGCGCGGCATCGACGTGCACGTACCGCGCGGGAACACCGATGTCGTCGAGCACGGCGGTGATCTGACGCAGGTCATCACATGCCTCGGTCATGGTCGTACCAGCGGTCGCGACAACAAGCGCCGACCGGCCGGGATGCTTCGTGAGGCGTCGGCGGAGGTCGGTGTAGTCCATCTCGCCGCGGTCGTCGGTGGCCACGACAACCGATGGCATCGCGAGCAGGTCGACGGCCTTCGGTACCGAGTAGTGGGCGGCGGTGGTGTGGATAACAAGCCCGTCCGGATACCGTCTGCGGGCTTCTCGGAGTGCCCAGAGGTTGCCTTCGGTGGCGCCGGTGGTGACGTAGCCCCACCTGTGGTCGCCGGCTCGGAACAGGTCGGCGAGGATCTCGACCACCTGCCGTTCGGCGGGCTTGGTGTGACCGGGGCTGGCGCCGTCGGTGTAGGGGTCGCCGACGTTGTTGAGCAGCTTCCTGCCCATGAGCGGTGCGAGTTCTGCGAAGTCGAAGTCGGTGGCGGCGGGGTAGCCGATCGAGACACGGCCGGCCGTATCAGGGGTGGGCAGGGTCGTGGTCATGGGTGGTGCCGCCGGATGGTGTCGTGCAGCCGGTCAACCGCCTCCCACACAGGACGGGTGTCGGGGTCGTGGGTGAGGTCCGGCGACCAGTGCCAGGGCCGGTAGACCTGGCCGGCGACGGACAGGCCCTGTGTGGCGGCGATAGTGAGGCGGCTGTCGGCGAGGCCGACCAGGATCCGGGTGCCGTCGGCCAGGCGTACGAAGCCGCGCACCGGTACCTCCAGGGAGGTGCCGACCTCGCCCGTTTGGACCCACGCACGCGCCGGCGTGTCCAGAGTCGACACGGCGAGGCCGAGCCAGGTCGACTTCGCGTCCATGCGTTCGGCGCGGTTCGACATTGCTACGCGTGGGTCGTAGCCGGCGCCGTGGCGGGTCACGATCGTGGTCAACCGGTGCAGCAACGGGACGAGGTCGTCGGCCTCGGGGCCGGCCAGCAGCAGCCGGGACGCGATCCGGATCCGGCCGGTCGGCTCCCGGTAGAAGAACGCGCAGGCGTTGGGGCTGATCGGGTCGCGGGTGCGCCGGTCGAGGGCGTGCATGGCGTACAGGGCGGCCATCTTCCGCCACCGGTCCGCCACCGCGTTGCGTAGTTCGGCGGCTGCGCTCTCGGCGGCCCGCGCCGCCTCGATGCCGGCCTGTGGTGGCGCCGGTTCGGTGACCGGGTTCTGGTCGTCGCGTAGGGCCTGGAGTTCGGTGGTGGGTGTCTCGGTCATGGCGTGTGTCTGGGTCATGGCTCTACAGCTCCAGGGATGCCAGGCGCCGGTCAGGGACCGTCAGCGGGTCGGGTCGGCCGGCACCGATCGCCGCGTAGACGGCGGGGCGGCGGTCGCGCAGGACGGCGGCCCAGACCAGCCCGGCCGCCGCGGCGGCGATGACGCAGGCGGGTACGACGTGACGCAGCGGCGATTGCGGGGCGATGCCGACTAGCAGGTGCAGGTTGCCGACCATCACGGCCAGCAGGCATGCCCCCGCCACCGCCCCGAGGGCGGGACCGATGCCGTACGTCCACACGCCGTGCGAGGTGCGTCGTTCACGCAGGCCGACAACGATCGCCGCGAGGCTGGTGGCGGTCAGCAGCGCCACGATGGCGACCGCGGCGAGGCTGGACAGCCAGGCGAACAGCAGCATCGGATCGGCGCCGATCCAGGCGGTGCCGGCGATGACCGCGGCGGCTACAAAGGTCTGGGCCAGTGAGCCGCCGACCGGTGCCCCGGCTGCGGTGGTGGCGCCGAGGATCGCAGGCAGGACCCGGTCACGGCCCAGGGCGAAGATATAGCGGGCGGCCACTCCATGCAGGGCGATCATCGCGGTGACGATCCCGGCGGCCAGAATCAGGCCGGCGACCGCTGGCAGGACCGGCCCGTACCGGGCGGCGAGGATCTGCCACGGCTGCCCGCTCATCGCGGCCGGGTCGCCGACCTGGTCGGGGCCGACGGCGACGCCGACCGCCCACGCGCACAACGCGTACCCGATCCCGGCGGCGATGACCCCTGCTCGTACGGCGGTCGTGACGGCGCGACCAGTGCGTGCCTCTTCGGCGTACGTGGTCGGTGACTCGATCCCGATGAACGCGGCGATCGAGAGTGCCAGGACACCGCCCCAGCCGTCGACCAGCAGCGCCGAGGGGTCGAACCCTGTCACGGTGAGCTGCCCGCCGGCCGGGTTGGTCACCGCCGTGGCCACCAGCAGGATCAGGATGAGGAGTTGGCAGGCCAGGACGGTGGCGATGATCCGGGTGCCGGCGGTGATCTGCCGGATCCCGGCGACCGCGACCGCCGCCCACCCGATGGTGGCCCACACCCACCACAGGCCGCCGACGCTGGCCGCGACGACCGCCCCGAACAGGCCGTACAGGCTGATCTGGATGGCGTAGTAGGCGACGACCGCCACGAACGCGCCACTCACACCCGCCGCCCGGCCCAGCCCGTCGGCCAGGACACCGTAGAAGGTCGCTGCCTGGCCGGTGCGGGCGGCCAGGGCGAGGTAGCCGACCGTCAGCAGCAGTAGCGCGCCCCCGAGGAGCACCACCGCGAGAGGGAGCCCGGCGACGCCGGTGCTGGCGTAGGTGGCGACGATCCCGCCCGCGACGACCGTGACCGGAGACGACGCCGAGACACCAGCCCCCGTCAAGCCGAGCGTGCCGATCGTCTTGCGCGCCAACGCGGACTGAGTCATACCCGCACCTGCCCGACTACGGCCTGGACGAGGGGACGCCAGAACGCGCGTGGGTGCGCCACGCGCCGGTCAACACGCCGGTTGATCAGCCGTCGTAGCAGCGCACGCAGCGACCACCGGCGGCCACCCACCGACGCGGCAGGCTTCTCCGGTGGTTCGGCAGGGTCCGGGCCGCCCGACACCTGATCCGGGATGCCGACAGGGCACTCCAGCGAGCGGCAGCCGGTCTGGTTGTAGTGCGCGTTCATCTCGTAGCGGGTGATCGAGACGACCGACCAGGCCGCAGGACGCAGCGGACCCAGTCGCCAGTAGTCACGATCACGAGCGAGCCGGCCCCGCGCCTGCTCGACCGTGCGGCTCAGGCCGACGTAGGTGTGGGTGCCGTCGGGCCAGTCCCTGCGCACCGCAAACCCTTCCCTCGGCGGCTCGGGCGGTAGCGCCGGCCAGCGGCGCGGCGGCAACTTACGGCGTTCGCCGGGGTCGGGGTCGGGTTCGCTGGGGTTGGCCGGCCAGCGGGGTGCGTCCATGGCGGTGGTTCTCCGTGGGGAGGGCGGACTGGACAACGGTCGGAGGAATTGGCCGGTGGTCGGCTCGGAAAAGGGGCGACCGGACCCGGGGTGCGGGCCGAGGAGGTGGCCCGCACCCCGGGGGTTTACCGGTGGCTGCCGGCCGGTGGGCTTGGGGGCGCCCACCGGCCAGCGGCAGGCGGTGGCAGGGCGGGCCGCGTCCTGCCACCCCGTTGGTGCATCCACCGGGACAGGCGTTGGTGGTGGATGCCCCAACGGGTCGTCAGGGGGCAGCGCGACGCGGCACACGCTCCGGTGCAGGCCGCACACTGGGCTGGCGCGTGGTGGGCCGGCGACGCGGGTGCGCGTAGTCCGCGCGACCAGAGGCGAAGTCACCGGTCGTGGGACGGCGGGGCGCGGTGGTCGGGATGGGCTGGACGGTCATCACGGTCCTTCGTGTTCGCTGGCCGGGGTGGTGGTGGGCCGGGCAGTCTCGGGTCCATGCCCGGCCCACCACGGGCGGCGGGCGTGTCAGGCGGTGCAGGTCCGGCCCGCGACCACACCGGGCTCGCAGGGGATGTGGACGACGTCTTCGGGACGAAGTTGCAGCTCGCCTGGGACCGCGCCGACGCCTTGGAGTAGCGCGATGCTCTGCATCACCCGGTGTGGGTCGAGGGTGCCGATCTCGACCCCGCCGGCGCGGACGTATGCCTGCATCTGGCTGATCTCCTCGGCCGCCGGGCCGGCTTCGAAGCCCGAGTTCTTCTGCACGAAGACCGCCGCCGCGGCGGCGGGATCGCTGATCGTGTCCTCCAGGCCCTGAAGGAAGGCTGCGCGGAACCGTGCGACGAGGTCCGGGTCGGCGGCGATGGTGTCGGTGGAGGTGATCAGTACGTTGCCGTACAGGTCGGACAGGACATCGCCGTACGGCAGCACGACCGGCTCGGCCTTGGCCAGGGCCCGCACGCCCGGGGTGCCGATCACGGTCTCGGTGACCGCGTCGACCCTCCCTGCGGCGAGGTTGGCACGGATCTGCGCCGGCGGCATCTGCTGCCACCTGACCTTCGAGGCGTCGATCCCGGCCCTTGCCGCGTACGCCGGGAAAAGGGTGTGGTTGACCCCGCCGGGCTGGAACCCGACGGTCTTGCCCTCCAGGTCCGTGGGTCGGTCGATGCCCCTGCCGGGCAGGGTCGTGATGGTCGAGATGCTCTTCTGGTAGATCGCCGCGACCGCCCGGATCCCGCCCTGCGCGATCTTCGGGATCTGGATGATCGCGCCGGTCAGGTCGACGACCGCGAAGTCGGCCTGACCGCCGAGCATGACCGCGATGTTGTCCCCGGTCCCTTTCCCCGGCCGGACGGTGACCTTCAGCCCCGCCCGGTCGAAGTGGCCGTTGGCGTCGGCCATCAGCAGCGCGGCGTCCTGCGGCTGGCTACCGAACCCGGTCAGGACCGTCACCTCGACCACACCGCCCGGCTGGGCGTCGGGGCGGCTGTCGGCGCAGCCCGCCGCCCCGGCCACCGTCACCACAGCGGCGGTGGTCGCCGCTATCCGTCTCCACAACATCAGAAAATGTGTCCTTATCGGTCAAAACGAGCCTGCAAGGGGTGCGAGGAACCACCGGACGACCCAATCCATGGACCGCCCGCCGGCGCTCGAGGAAGGAAAAGGTTGAGCGAGGAAAGGAAGGAGGTGCCGGCTACGCCGGCGCGAACCCGACCGTGGTCCAGGTCGCGTTACCGATCACGACCGTCTCCGGGTCATGCATGATCTCCGGCAACCGGTCCAACAATCCCGGATCCGCCCCCTGGGCGATCAACTGCTCGCGCAGCTCGGCCGCCACGACCACCACCAGCCGACACCCCGCACTGCCACCAGGCCACGAGCGGGCGCTGACCGTCGTACGCACGTCCACCAGCCCGGCCGCCTCGAACACCTCGGCCGCCTTCACCGACCAGGTCGCGTCATTACCCCGGGCGTCGAACACACGCCGCAGCGCCTCCTGGTAGTGCTCGTAGACATCGTGCGCGTCGGCGTAGGGACTGTGCTGAACGAAACCGCTCCACACCCCCCACTCCTGATCCACCAACACCCCACCCGGCCGAAGAACAGACGCGTACCGGTGCACCAGCTCAACCCGAGCCGACGTGTGCGCGGCGAACAACCGCAGCGGAATACCGTCCCACTCCCCCGGCAGCGGCCCGTCGGCGACGTCGTCACGCCGCACCACCCGCAAACCGTCCACCTGCGGAATGTGGCGGGGGTCAGCGTCCGACGCCACCACCTCGGCGGTCGGCCCCAGCGTCCTCGCGAGCCATCGTGCCACCGACCCGTTCCCCGCCGCCGGCACCCAGTACCGGCCCGTCGGCACCAACGGCAACCGCCCCAGCAGCCCCGTCGTCTCCTCATCCAGGATCTCCGACAGGCAGTCCAACATCGGACTCGCCGTCACCTTGGCGTTGTCCAGCGCATACTGCACAACCGTCATAGCAGCCTCCCCACAGAAGATGTCCAACCCGGAAGGGCCACACGCGCAGCCCCCCGACATAGCTGTCACGCACGCACGGGCGACGTAAGCCGCCCCATCCCCGCCCAGATCGGCACCGACCCCACATCCGCGGCTTCCTCAAGGTCGGACGGCTCCGGCCACCACTCATCCACCGGCACCACCCGCGGCGGCAGCAGCGCCCACCCCTCGAACAGGTCGACCACCTGTTCACGGGTGCGGAACGTCAACGGCGACCCGGTCGACTCCCGATACCGCCGCACCACCCCGACCGCCTGCCGCGACATCTGCGCGGGCGTCGTCAGATGGGACAACGCCAGGTAACTGCCAGGCACGATCGCCGCCCGGAACCGGTCGAGGATCACCGCCGGGTCCTCCTCCACGAAGTGGAACACCGCCGCCGCCACGATCCCCACCGGACGATCGAAGTCAATCAACCGACGCGTGGCGGGGTCCTCCAGGATCGCCTCCACGTCACGAACGTCGGCCTGAACCACCGAAGCCCGCTCATCCCCGGCCAGGAGCTGCTGACTGAAGGCAACCGCGACCGGATCCACATCGACGTAGACGACGCGCCCGTCAGGGTTGACGGCGTGCACGATCTCGTGCACGTTCCCCACCGTTGGCAAACCCGAACCAAGATCAACAAACTGGTCGATCCCCTCATCCAGCAGAGCGCCGACCGCCCGACGAAGAAAAGCCCGATTCGCCCGGGCATAACGAGCAGCCTGCGGCTCCGCCGCCAGCATCCGATCCGCCAACACCCGATCAACCTCGAAATTCGCCGACCCACCAAGCAGCACGTCATACACCCGCGCTGCGCTCGCATGATCAACATCGACACCACCTTGAGACTCACCTTTGACCTCGGGTGCGTCCATAAGCAGCTCCTCATCCGCATCAAGCGCACGCTCCGGCGCGGCAGAGGTTTCCGTCACATCTGACCCGAGCCCGCGGCATCCCGACTAGCTGCGATCACCTTGGTTGCAGCGCGCGATATAGGTCCAGGGCTTTGCATTGCCATTCATGGCCCTTTTGGCTGACAAAATTCTCTTACTACGAAAGCCGTGACTCGCCCCAACGGCTCGCCAGACCAGGTCCAGACCCACCACGTGGCCACTACAGCCGACAGATACCTGCCTACTGGTGCAGTCGTCGCCGCAAACGATCGCGCGGCTGGCCGAGGCACGCGTCCACCAACTGATCCACTTCGGCTTGCCGGACCCGCCGCCCCACTCCCCGGCGCCACCCTGATGACGCTGGCTCGATGATCGTTATACACACCTGATATAAAACGATCACTGCGCACATCCCCAACCAGGGAGAGTTGTCGTGAACGCCCGCCCCCCTGCCCCGCTTCCGGTACCTGATCACCTCTGGTCAACCACCGAGGCCACCGACGCCCTCCGCAACCGGGACTTTCAGCACATATTCCGGCTCGTTGCTCGCTACACCAGGGCCTCCCAGACCACCATCGGCAGGGCTTGCGGGCTAACCCAGGCAACCGTCAGCAAGATCATGGCCGGCAGGCACCGGCCACAGTCTCTCGACGTCATCCAACGGATCGCGGTTGGCTTCCGCATCCCCGGCCACGGCCGCACGGCTCTCGGCCTTCATACCCAGAAGTTCGAGCCGGAGGTAGCTACTCCCTCCAGCCCGACGGCGCAACAGCCCTCTCAGCGGAACCTCCTCGGTCACCTGATCCGGACCCGGTATCAGCAGACAATCGAGGAGGCAGCCAACGACCTCAGGATGAGCGCTCGCCACCTCAGCCGCCTAACGCGCGTCGGTGCCGAGATCGATGTGCACCCGAGGACCAGGCGTGTACTCGAGGCAAAATTTGGCCACTCCTACGAGGACCTTCGTCAACCTTGGCCCCCTGCGCCCTCCATACAGGCGCTCGGCGCCGACGCGACTATCACAGCCCCTTCCTCCTTATCGCGTCAACTAGACCGACACGAAGGGGAAAGTAGAGTTACGACATCGACGGAGACAGAACAGGCGACACTATGGCTCGACGAACGCACCGGATCTCGGGCCGGCACTACTCGCAACAAAGTCTTCGCACACCTTACGCGCCTTAATCTGACTCAAATCGAAGACGGGGCGCATCGCCGAAGCCGCGTAAGCCAGCGAGAGGTTGCCGACGCATTGACTTCCTATTACAGGATCACAAGCGGCACCTACAATATCTATGCGGCAGATGTTGCGACAGAAAAGATATTTACAAGTATTCTCACGAGGCCGGACTGGCTTGACCTAGAACTGCCCTTGGGGATCGGCCGGGACAACTTGCAACTTCGATGGAACGCCCAGGCACCTCAGCCATTCGCCGACGGGATATGCATCGAAGCCGCCATCGCACGCATTGCAGAATCTGCCGCCGTGGGGACCAGGGTAATAAACACACCACTCTATCGCCTCCTCGACATCAACATCTCTCCCACAAACCTCACCGCCAATGTCGCACTGACCGACTTCTTCGACTATGCACTGACAATGGATTTGCTCGAGAAAGAACTACTTGACACGCTAGCGTCGAATCAGCAGCCTGAGATCACGCCACTACGCGACCGCTATCTCCCGAACATCGACACAGTAGTAAACCCGGGCGATAGGCTTTGTTGCGGCGGAATCTTAGCACTGTTCGCAGCAGCTCGCCCTGCGTCCAAGGGTCGACCATCGGGCGACTACGTCTTACTGATCCAAGAGCGATCCGGGCGCGTTCTCAACGCCGCCGGACGACTCGCGGTCATACCAAAATCGTTCCATGAACCACTACGCGAGTTCAGCGACGATGCGCAGATTTCATCAACCTTGTATCGAGAACTCGAAGAAGAACTGTTCGGACGACCCGAGGTAGATTCCACGAGTACCCATGCTAGACAGGCCGATCCGTTACACCCCACTCGACTATCTCCACCCATGCGATGGCTCATGGATCGCGCTGATGAACCCACGATATGGAGGATGGAGGTTACCGGCTTTGGCTTCAATCTCGTCAGCGGGAACTTTGAAATAGCAACCCTCATACTAATTGAGGATGAAGCCTGGTGGAGGGAATTTGGGGGCTACATCGAAGCAAACTGGGAATCCGATAGCCTTCGGCGATACTCCAGCCTCGACCGCCAGGCTCTCATTGAACTAACTCAAGATCCAGCCTGGAGCAATGAGGGCCTATTCGCCCTCGCGCGAGGACTGAGGCGGCTCGAAGTGGCAGGCAGCAAGCATGCCACCGACCTTCCGAGAATCAAGTTGGGATTGTAATGGAAAACAAATGGCACATTGGCAACGCCGGCGAGGACGCCTTGAAGCAACGCGGATGGCTCCTCGGGCACTTTATTTCCCCTTCGGCGGACATCCGATCCACCGCCGATGTCGAAGTGAAGTGGGGCATTCACGCCGCAGGCGAAAGTCGGCCAGAATGGACATCCGGCGAGAAGCGGACAACCTTGATACTTCTGATCAATGGGCGATTCCGCGTTAACCTTTCTGTGGGAACGATCAACCTCGAACACCACGGCGACTATGCCATCTGGGGACCAGGAATAGAACACACATGGTTCGCAGAGGAGAATTCAACCGTGCTTACGGTCCGCTGGCCATCGTTGCCGAGTTAAGCGAGGATCCCACCAGATTGTCGTCAGTTCGACGATCGTTTGATCGGGCCGCTTACGTACGCAGAGCGTCGCACTACTTCCAAAGCAGGAAAACAGCGTCCTACATGTCCCACCGTAGCCGCGGCTACGTTACTGCGGCACTCGGTCCGTAAGGACAACACCGCCGCTCAGACCGCCTACGCGAAGTTTACGAGCGCCATCCACAACGCGATCGAGGTAGCCGTTGTCTAGGTCGGCAACATTCACCACCGCTGACGGTTCGGCCGCACTGGAGATATTCGAGGATCTTGCCAACGTTTACCAGGCCGTGTACGCCGAACCACCATACAACTCCGGCTCCCTGTTCGCCGCTGCCGCATTCCATACGAGAACAAACAGCCAAGCCAGGCGTCCCGCCGCCTTCCGGAATCCATGCTGCGCCGAAGTTCGCCGTCATTGAACTCGTCCTGTTGAAGGAATGGCGAGGGTGCGGGATTAGTCACGAACTGCTCGACCGACTCCTGAGCGATCGACCGGAATCCGTCGCAACGCTCTGCGCGCTGATCCGAAAATGGATGGTGAGTGGGCAGGCGGCAGCGTCCCGGCGGAGCCGGGACGGGTTCTTGATCCGGGTGGGGTCACGTGGCTGGGGCGAGGGTGACGGTGTAGCCGAGGGCTTCGAGTTGGCGGATGTGGTTGCGTTTGCGGCGTTCGGGGTTGACGCGGGTGTCGTAGAAGTCGGAGCCGATGTCGTTGAAGCGGGTTGCCGGGTCGTTGAGCAGGTGCCAGACGATGGTCAGGATGGAGCGGCCGACGGCGACGATGGCGCGTCGGTTGCCGCGGCGTCGGGCGATGCGCCGGTAGCGTTCGCCGAGGAAGGTGTCGGTCTTGCCGGCGGCGACCGCAGCCTCGCCCAGGACCCTGGCCAGGTAGGAGTTGCCGTGACCGGTCGAACCGGAGCCTTTGCTCTTGCCGGCCGATTCCTTGACCCCGGGAGCGAACCGCGCCCATGAGGCGAGGTGAGCGGGTGTGGGGAACCGGCTCATGTCGACGCCGACCTCGGCGATGATCACGTGAGCGGTGGCCGGACCGACGCCGGGGATCTCGTCCAGACGATGCGCTGCTTCACCGAACGGGCCGATCTGTTGTTCGATGCGTTGGTTCACCTCGGCGATGTCCGCGGTGATCGCGTCGACGCGGGACAGCATCTTGGCCAGCAGGAACCCGTGGTGCTCACTGAACCTGCCGACGAACGCGTCCTCCAGTTGGGTGATCTTCGTGCGCAGCCGGCTGCGGGCCATCTGCGCCAGCACCTTCGGGTCGCGCTGTCCGGCGATCAGCGCGGCCATCATGTCCCGTCCGGAGGTTCCGAAGATGTCGCTGGCCAGGCCACCACGCTCAACTTGATCTGGGCGTCCTCCAGTAGCTTCTCGACCCGGCTACGTTCGGCGGTCCGGGCGGCGATCAGATCGACCCGGTACCGGGTCAGGTCCCGCAACTCACGGATCGGCGGCGGTGGGATGAAACTCGGCCGGATCATCTGCCGTTCGGCGACCTTGCACAGCCAGACCGCGTCGAGCCGGTCGGTCTTCGGACGTCCAGGCAGATGCTTGACGTCCTTGGCATTGACCAGCCATGTGTCGAAGCCGGCTGCTTCGAGCAGGTAGAACACGGGTTTCCAGTAGTCCGAGGTCGACTCCATCACGACCCGGGTGACGCCCAGTTCCCGGAGCCGGTCGGCCATCGTCAGCAACGACCGGGTCATCGTGGAGTAGGTCGACACCTCCTGCCGCCGCCGGCCTCCAGGCCCTTGGCCGGGGATCCGCACGCAACACACCAACTCGGCCTTGCCGATGTCGAGCGCCGCGATCCGCTCGATGATCTCCTCATTGTCCTGACTCGACTCCAGCACGCCGGTCCTTCCACCCGAACGGTCACAGGGCGGCCGCCCGCGGGAGCTGCTGGAGACGAAAGCGAAGCTGATCCGCGTGCTCGAAGCAACATTGAAGGGCCCATGACGCAGCTCCCCACACCCGACTTTTCCACGGCCTCGAGGACCAAGCGCACACGGCGTCAGCGAGCGACCGTGATCATTTTCAGCCCGGAACGGGCCCGCTCAAAGAGCAGCGAAGGAACTTTTCCCACGACGTCCAGCGCTGCCCGGGTCCTGGCCAGCTCGGTACGTAGACGCTCGTTCTCCACCCGCAGCCGTTCGGCTTCCCGGTCGGCGTCGCCGCGGGCCGGCCTACGCGGCTTGTCACCCACTCCCGCCAGGGCTCCGGCGTCGCGGGCCCGCCGCCACTCCACGATGTGTGAGGAGTACATGCCCTCCCGGCGCAGCAGCACCCTTGGCACCCGGCTCGGCCACCGCGTCGTACTCGGCGACCATCGCCAGCTTGTCCTCGGCGGTGAACGTACGGCGCTTCGGCTGGTTCGACCTCGGACCCATCGACCCATCATCGGTCACGCCGACCCCGAGGTCAGCAACTGTCATCGTCAACGCAGCTCATCCTGCATCTCGCCCTACTCAGAGTACGGAGTAGATCCGGTGTCTCACATCAGGCTGACAGAGAGGGGGTCGAGCCGCCAACTTGTCGTTCCGGCTCTGTAACCTTCTGCGCTTGGCTGACACAAGTAGGGATATGAGGGACGTCAAGGACCGAGGGATGGACTGGTTCCGCGAGATCTACGCGCGGCACTATCCGGACGTCGTCCGTTACGGTCTGCGCCGGCTCGACGGCATGGGTGTGGCAGAGGAACTCGCCCAGGAGGTGTTCCTGGTGGCGTGGCGGCGTCGGTGGGAGGTGCCGGCGCGAACCTTGCCGTGGCTGTACGGGGTCGCTCGTCGCCTGCTGGCGAACCACTGGCGGACGCAGCGGGCAGTGCCCTCGTCGGTGGAGCTGACGGAGGTTGTCGGCTTGGACCGCCATGACGGCATCGTGCGGCTGATGGATGTGCGCGCGATGCTTGGCCGCCTATCCGAAGATGATCAGGAGATTCTTCGGTTGGTGGGCTGGGAGCAGCTTTCAGTGGGCGAGGCGGCGATGGTTCTGGGCTGTGGCGTGGCCACGGCCAAGGTGCGGTTGCACCGGGCCCGGCGTCGGCTCGCCGATCTGTTACGTGACCGGCCCGAGCAGACGCCCTCGGTCCATAGCCAGCTAGGAGGAGCGCGATGAGCAAGCGGATACGGGAACTTCTGGAATCGGCTGACCCGGCGCGTGGGGTTCACGTGGACCAAGGTGATGTTGAGGCGCTCCTCGACCGCGCCGGCAACGACGTCACCTCCCTCACTTCAGCCGAACCGCCACGACGGCGGGCCTCGCGGCTCGTGCCTGTCGGCGCCTTTGCCGTTGTCGTCGTCGCCGCGACGACGATCGTTGCCGTGCAAACCTTTTCTGGCCCGACAGGAACGGCCGAGCCGAACCTCGTGCCGGGTTCCATCGCGGGATCGGCATCCTGCCTGACACCCGTCGTCGACCAGCTACAGAGCACGTCGTACGACGGGGGAAGCGGGCGGTACGAGTACCTGCGAATGACGCAGTCGAGCGGAAGGTCGGTTCAGATGACGGGTGGGACCACCGGCATGGCGGTCGCCCTGCACAGCCAGGAGACGGCGCGGTGGCTCGCCGACGATGGTTCGGGACGCATACGTGTAGTCCGCGAAGCGCCGGAATATCCGGACGAAGCATCGCGGGACTTCTTCGCACAACGACCTCAAATGCTGCCGACAGCGGGTACCGAAACGAAGGAACTACGCCCCGGGGAGCTCCCGTTGCCCACGCTGCCGGCCGCGGATCCGGTGGCGATGGACCGAGCCCTGTACCAGCCGCGTGAGAACGGCCCGTCGCAGGCGCTCGTGGGCGTAGCGGACCTCAATCGCCAACGAGTCCTGGACCTCGAGCACCGCGCCGCCGTACTGCGCTTCCTCGCCTCGACCGAGGGCGTGACATGCCGTGGCGAACAGACTGATCCCGAAGGGCGTACCGGCATCGCGGTCTCGGCCGACCGTGGCCGCGGTCCTCAGCCCTCCCCCGGCGACCAAGGCCGTGAGTACCTGCTCTTCGACGCACGCACCGGTGAGTTGCTGGCCAGCAGCGGGAACGCCACCACCGCCGGCAACGTGGTCTGGTCCACTGTCTACATCGAACGCGCGTACACGGACCGACTCGGCTGACAAGACGCAGTGCTTCAGCGGCAGCGCCCACTTCGAGGCCCGCCGCCATACCTGAGGCCCGGCGCCGCCCTTGATCCTGACGGCGCCGGGTTTCATGATGCCTCCTCGCCCGGCTTCTGCCCGAGGACGCCCCGGCGGTCGGGCTGGACTCCGACGGCACCGTTAGGGTCGGTGCGTGTCAGTCGACGTGAGCACCTTCACCGATCTCGCCGAGTGTGCCCGCGCCGCGCTTGCCCGCTTCGACGCGGTGCCGCCGGTGTGGAAGGTGAGCCCCGACGCTCGGGTCGCATGGGCGTTGGCCCGGTTCGACGGCGGCGACCACGCCGGTGCGGCCGATGAGCTGATGGCGTGCCTGAACGGCTGGCTGCCGGAGGAGTTCGCCACGGCGGCGCCCCGAATCCTCACCGGCGATCAGGCTGTGCGGGTTGCGACCGCCGTTCTCGACGGCGAGCACCCGTACCGTCCGTTCGTCAGTGGACGCAACGACCCCGAGCACGCGGTCGCCGGGACGCTGGCGCGACTGGTGGCCGGCAGCCCGGACGCGGAGGAGAAGCTGCTCCGGGCCGTGCTGTCGGTAAGGCCGAACGAGGAGCGTACCTGGGCCCGCCATCGGGTCGCGCGGATCTCGGCGGTGTTCGCGGCGCTGGCCGAGGCGCACGTAGGCAGGCCTGAGCAGCTTGACCGATGGTCGGCGTTGCTGAGCACGGACGACTATCCCCGTCTCGCTGCGGCAGCCGCGCTGTTGGGGCCCCTCGGCCTCGCAGAGGCTGACCGGCGCTGCGGAACCATCGAGGATGTCGACGGTGAGCGTCTCGTCGCCGCGTTCCTCACGGCGGACCGATTCGACGACGCGCTTACGCTGGCGACCCGGCTCGGTCCGAACCAGCAGCAACGCGCGCTACTGACACTCGCGATCCCCGGACTTCCGACGGCGCGGGCACAGGCGCTCGTGGTTGCGTTCCGGAAGTGCCCGAAGGGGGGCCGTGGCCGCGACACCCAGATGGTCTACCAGCACCGGCTTGCCCGGCTGTTTCTGGCGCTGGACCGGGTCGACGATGCGCTTGCCGTCCTGGGCCGCATGCGGGACTGCCGCATCTCGGGGTACGGGCCGGCCCCGCTGGCCCGTGAGGTGTTGCGGTGGCTTGACGGCCGGCGTGAGGCGGCAACCCGGGAGCGGCTCCGCGTCGTGCTGGACGTGTTGGCCGATCCACGGGTCATCCCGCAGGAGCTTGCCGCCGTCGTCGCGGACGTGGTGCCACTCGCGTACACCCTGGCTGACGAGCAGCTACGCGCAGAGATCGTCAATGTGGATGCGCCCCGGCTGCGGGCACGCCTGAAGGTGCGGTCATGGCTGCGGCTCGCCGATGTCGCACTCGGCGCCACGCTTGTCGAAGCCGGGGACGTTACGGCGCTCGACCCGGTGTACGCGCAGGCCGTCACCGGTCAGCCCGACATGCAGTTGTGCCGGGTGTTGATCCGCCAGGCCGTCCGCACCGGACTGTTGGCACGGGATCGTGAGCTGTTCACCCGCCTGGTGACCGGCGTCTGCCTGGACGGTTACTGGAGCGCTGTCGAGCGGCTGCTACCGGCCTTCGACGCCGAGGCGCGCACCGTCGTCCCGGACGCGGTGGCGGCGCTGCCCGCCAAGAGCCAGCGTCATGTGGTCGTCGCCGTAGCCTGCTTCGCTGAGCGGGCCGGCGACTCCAGTCTGCTCGCCGCCATGCTCGACGTGGCGCCAGACGCGGAAAGCGCCCAGCGGGTGGCTGGCCGGGTCGCCATGGCACTGGCTCGTGCCGGCGAGTTGACCGACGCGCTGGACGTCGCGCACCGCTGCGGCCTGGGCAGAACGCCTGGATCTGGGATTTCTCGTCCACGCACAGGACCACGGCCCGTTCGGGCGGATTGTGGTACAGGCCGACGACGTCGACGACCTTCTCGATGAACTGTGGATCGGTGGACAGCTTGAACGTGTCGGCCCGGTGGGGTTTGAGGCCGAAGTCCCGCCAGATCCGCCCGATCGTCGACTTCGACAGCCCGGACCGCTGCGCCATCGAGGCCCGGGACCAGTGAGTGGCGTTGCGGGGAGTCCGTTCCAGGGTCGCCACCACGACGTCCTCGACCCGGTCCAGGCCGATCGAGGGCGGGCGGCCCGGCCGCTGCTCGTCGATCAGGCCGTCCAGCCGCAGCTTCAGGAACCGCCGCCGCCACTTACCCACAGTGGACAGATGGACGCCCAGTTCCGTCGCCACGTCGACGTTCGAGGCGCCCTCGGCGCACGCCAGGACGATCCGTGAACGCATCGCCAACACCTGCGACGACTTCGCCCGCCGTGACCAACGCGTCAACGTCGCGCGCTCTTCGTCCGTCAGCGTCAACGGCGGAGTCGGACGCCCGGTTCTCGGCACCCCCGCAGCTTACACCCACTTATCAGGCGAACTTCTGGCGCAGGACACTAGCGAACCGACATCCATGCGATCGACGGGTGACATGGTGCTGCAGCACGATTCCGACTGCATCTCGGCCCGGGGTCCAGAAGGCGGCGCTGCCGGGGCCTCTTCGAGTGGGCCCATGAACGGAGCTTCCATGCGGAGGTTTCCTCCGTCACCACCACCGCCCCCCTGCCTATTGGCTCGCTTTGCTGCGATCCGAGGCTCGGTTGCCGCGTAGCCGATCCGGCGGTGTTGTAACCCGGTGGGGACGGGCGTTGCCGGTGGCAGCAGCGGAGCGCATGCGTGGGGCGTTATGCGGCTGAGTGCCGTCTGCCCGTTCGTCGTCTGCCACGCGGCTCCCCCTCGAACCCACCACCGGCTTCATCGGCTCAACGAGCAACACCGTTGCTGGATACGCCCCGGTAACCGCCACACGAGGTTGATCGGACCCGGACAGCAGGCCGACTGGAGCCGGTCGCGGGCGTCGAACACGGTAACCGCCGCACAGCAACCTATCCGCGGCTGTCGTCCACCGGAACAGACTGGGCGGACAGGCCGCCCCGATCGCTTCTAGGGCGTGGTCGATCTTGACAGGCGGTCGGTGTGTCAACGGTCATGTAGTGCTCGGGGTGGGCGGACAGTTGGCCGCCGGGTCCGCGGACAGGATTTCTCCGGGTCCGCGGACGCATGTCTTCCGGTGGTGGGTTAGTTCAAGGGAATCACTCCTTTGCCGGCGAGGGCTTCGGCGAGGCGGTGGCTGTCGCCTTTGGTGAGGACGAGGTGGGCGTGGTGTAGGAGCCGGTCGACGGTCGCGGTGGCGAGGGTCTTGGGCATGATGGTGTCGAATCCGGATGGGTGGATGTTGCTGGTCACGGCGATGGAGCGGCGTTCGTAGGCGGCGTCGATGACGCGGTAGAACGCTTCGGCGGCGTCTTGGCCGGCGGGGAGCATGCCGATGTCGTCGATGATGATGAGGTCGCAGCCGCAGATCCGGGCGACGGTGCGGGCCACGGATCCGTCGACCTTGGATTTGGTGATGGTCTGGGTCAGGGTTTCCAGGGTGAACCAGGCGACCCGTAGGTCGGCCTCGATCGCGGCGTGGGCAAGGGCTTCGACGAAGTGGGATTTGCCGGTGCCGGACGGTCCGGACACGACGAGGTTCTCGTGTCGACCGATCCATTCCAGGGTGGTCAGGGCGTTCTGGGTGGCGTCGGGGATCGAGGACTGCTCGGGCCGCCAGGATGCGAGGGTTTTGCCGGTGGGGAAGTTCGCGGTCTTGCGCCGCATTCGGCGGGTGGCCTGGTCGCGTCCGACGGCCTCTTCGTGGAGCAGGACCCGGACGACCTCGGCGGGGTCCCAGCGTTGTGCGCGGGCGGTGGCCAGGACGTCGGGTGCGGCTTTGCGCAGGTAGGGCAGCCTCATGCGGCGTAGTAGCCGTTCGAGGTCGTCGGGGATCGCGGCGGGGTTCGGTCGGGTCATTGGCCGAACCTGTCCCATGCGCCGGTGCCGGGCTGGACCGAGTGGGTCTCGTCGATGGTGACGACGTCGCCCGGGGTGCCGGCTTGTTGCAGGTGGTCCAGGATCGACACCAGGTCGTCGTCGGCGAACCGGCCGGCGATCGCGGCCAGGCCGAGGGCCTCGTCGACCGGGCCGGCACCGAGCGCCGCGGCCAACTCGATGGCCTTGTTCATCTTTGTCCGGACCCGGACCGCGCCGTGGGCGCCGGCCTCGATCAGCCACCGGTGGGCGCCTTCGCCCAGTTGCAGGAACGCCACTTCCTGCGCGGTCCTGGCCCGGGGTTTCGGTGGTCGGGGCAGGTTCCCGCCCGGATGGGTCGGGTAGTGCGCGTCGATGATGCGCGGGTTGCCCGGGGTGGACAGCTCGTGCCGGGCGATCTCCGCCAACCCGGTATGGGTGGCAGCGACGATGACCAACTCGGCGCCGACGACCCGGCACCACACCTTCGCCCCGGCATGCCCGGGCGGAGTCGAGTAGCGCACCGCCCCGAACGACACCGTCTGGTCGTCACCGACAAGCCGTTCCTCGCCCAACGCGATCGCATGCGGCTCGGCGGGCAACACGTGCAGATGCCGGCGTTCCTCGGCCAGCCGGGCCACCGGCGCGGCCCGGGTCTCCCGATGGATCCGGGTGTTGACCCGTTCGCACCAGTCGAAGCAGGCATCGGCCAGTTCGGTGAACGACGCATAGCCGGCGGCGAGGTTGGCCGTGGTCGGCACCAGGTCCGCCTTGGCGATCTTCACCGTCGCCTCGACCCCGCCCTTGGACTCCGGATCGAACGGCTCACACGTTTCCACCTTGCAGCCGTAATGCCGACCCGCGGCCACGATCTGCGGGTGGCGGACAGCCACCCCGGCCACATGCTCCACCGTCACTGTCTTTGCGTTGTCGGTCAGCACATACGTCGGCGCCCCACCGATACGCCGCAGAGCAGCGTCCAGACACGCGACCAGCGAGCCCATCGTCTGGTCCCAGGTCGGCAGCACCACCCGGAACCGCGACCACGCCAACCAGGCACAGAACAGACTCGTGCGCCGCCCGGCGATCACCGGACCGGCACCCCAGTCGAACTGCAGCCACATCCCGGGCTCCGGCACCCACGGCCGATACGCCCGCCGATGCCCGGCCCGCCACGCCGCCTTCGCCTCGGCCACCGCCCGCCGCGTGCTGCGGTCGGTGCCGGTGAACCCCATCGCCACCAGCCGGGAATGCACCACATCAGCGCGGATACGCCCCTGCGACGCCTCGACCAGTTCCTCGATCTTCGGCATGAACACGCCGATCGCCTTCGGCCGGCGGGCCCGCACGAACGGGTCCCGGCCCTCGTCCCGCAACCGCACATAACGGGTCACGGTCTTCTCATCGACCCCGACCAGCCGCGCCGCCGAGTGCGCGCAGCGGGTCAGGTCGAACGCCTCCAAAATCTCCACGATCTCCCTGTCAGACTTGGTCATGGATCCCCTCGGAACGGAACGGCTACTTGATCAGCAATCAGCAGCCAACCCCGACCGAGGGGACCTCCGCATTCATCGACAAAAGTCAGGCGATTCCGGAAGATCATGTGACCGCGGGCACGGAACTCTCATGTCCACCAGCCCGGACCAAACTGTCCGCCAACCCGGAGCATGCCGTGTCCGCTGGCACGGTGCCCTCCGGCCGATGGCACCAATGCACGGCTCCACCAAAGGTGCCCGGCTCCGGCCCACCACACGAGACCGGAGCCGGACATCGCACCGCCCGCCTTGGTGCCCGCGCGCCAGAGATACTGACGAAGACGCCAGCACCGCGATCCCGGCCCGGAAAAAGCAGGGCCTCGCCCACAGAACGCTGTCCCACTATCCAGGCTTCCAGGCCGACAGGGGACACCATGATCAAAACCAACCCGGACAGGCCTTGCCGCCCCTGGACGGGCCGGGACGCGAGGGATGGTCGTCGCACGAGCACCCACCGAGCACCCAACCACCCACAAGGGACAAACAACAAAGGCACCGACCCACGTTTCCGCAGGTCAGGCGCCTCATGATCTTGTGTGCCCGAAGGGACTCGAACCCCTAACCTTCTGATCCGTAGGCCGGCGCCTGCCACATCTGCAACCGCCCATACCACAGCACAACCTAACCAAGCACTATTAATTCCCCTGACCCGTAGCTCAAGACAGCAGGCTGTTAAGCGCCGGACCAATTGCTTTCAAAGTGGAGGTGTCATCAGTCGCAAAGGCGGCCAGCACAAATGCACCCATCAGTTCCTGCGGGTCGTCAAGCCTTGGCAGGACATTCACGACGACCTGCGGGTCAAGCTCTGCCAAGAGGTTACGAACCAACTGTCCCTCCCCAGCGACAGCCTCCGCTGGCCATGTTAGGGAGCCCAACCAAGCCAGCAAAGAACGCGCAATCTTCGTCGAATCATTTTCCGCCTGCCGCAATAGGCTAAACATTCGACGAATCGAGGCACGGTCAGCATTTCCCGCCTCGTCACCTGACATGCGAATCAGTTCCACAAAGAGTGCCCTCGGCACCCGATGCGCCACCAACGCATCAATATCTCCTGCAGGCCGGAACTGGATTTCGCCCTCATCCAAACTGAGGGCCGAAATCATCTGCCCCAGCAAACGCTTCGAACTGCCAATAACCCCCATCCCTGCGAGAGATAACTGCAGAGAAACCGCGTCAGACAGGATCAAGTCATCCCGAAACCGATCCCGCTCCCACGAAATCCTGCCCGAGTGCACCGATCCGGATCCAAGCAGTTCGCCCTCAGCATCATATAAGGCAAGTGTCATATCACCCGGGCAGCGACACATATCCCCCGCAAAGTCACCCGCCGTCGCCCACCTTCGCAGTTGATCCAATACTTCACGATCATCAGTCTCGGCAAGGATCTCCCGCTCAGAGAGTGGAGCCTCCCCTTCTCCGCCTCGGAGAACCGCTAACCGTCGAGCGCGAGACCAAACCTCACCCAGCCAACTACGAACAACTTCCGGATCCTTACTCAATCTCATAACGGAACTTTCTCACTCGATCACAACCATCATACAGCCGCAAACTACCGGACAACACTACACGCAGCCCAATGACATGTTCCCATATTCGGCACAAGCAATTCACTAAGTCGCGTCGGAGTATCCACGGTTTTCGAGCCAGCGCGAATTATCAGATTGCTCGGCGGCAGCAGAGTGTAGTTTGGCATACTCTCACCAGAAAAGTAGGTCTTCATCGCCCTCACCCATTCCTTGCCGCCCTCGACGGCGAAGCCCCTACTATCCATCGAGCATTCTTGAGTATGGCGCATAGACAACGACCGTAGTCCCTTCCGGAACCGTGACATTTCCGTCTGCCAAATTATGCACCCCGTGTCCAGCGAAGACCGTTTCACCGTCTGGCCGTCCACCAGGTACCACCATACGAGGTGGGGCAGGTACGGCGTCCCCTCCCCTGTTTGTTCCTGTGGCCTTGGCTGGCGCGCCCTTGCCTCCGGCTGCCCTACCGGCGGTGGAGGCGACGTTCTTGGCGCCGGCGCTGGCGGCGGTGGATGCGGTTCCGGCTGCGGCTCTGGCGCCGCCTCCGGTTATTGCTCCGGCTGCTGCTTTGGCTGCGCCGCCGATGGCTTTGGCTGCGACGGGGCCGAGGACGGAGGTTACGGCGCCGGTGGCGGCGCCGATGATGGTGGTGGTGACCAGGTCGAGGCCGCGTTCGCCGTTCATGTAACCGGTGACCGCTGCTCCCGCAGCACCGGCAAGGGCGCCACAGGCGACAGCCCCGACTCCGGTCCAGCCGATCGCGGCGCCGCATCCGACGCCGACGACCGCGCCGACGACGAACCCGGCGATCTCGGCCTTGTTCTCCTTGACCCAACTCTTGGTGGCGTCTACAGCACCGCTGATCTGCTTGCCCTTTTGGCAGATCCAGTTGCACTTCTTCGGCTTGGGGTTTTTCGTCTTCTCCGGGGTGCTCGCTGGCGGTGGGCCGCCGCCGCTCATCCCGTCGGAGGCCAGCCTCAGGCCGGTGGGGTCGGAGTGGGTGACCGGGTCGTTGGCGCCGTACTGGTAGCCGTGGTGCTGGCGTGGGTCTTCTGGGACGAAGACGGGGTCGACGGAGATGAATCGGCCCTGGCCCGGGTCGTATGCGCGGGCGCCGAGGTGGGTCAGTCCGGTGGGGTCGATGTCACCACCGACGAAGCCCTTCTCGTTCGGCCAGGTCGGGTTCGGTCCGCGGGGTGTGCCGTACGGGGTCGTTCGGCGGGTCGTCACCGCGTGCGTCTCTGCGGCGATGGCGGTCTGGCCGGTTCCCTGGTGGTCGGCGTAGAGCCAGGTTAGACCGGCGAGGTCGTTGCTGGTGCGTTGGGCGATGGTCTGGCCGGCGAAGGTGATGTAGCGGGTGCAGGTGGTGGTGCCGGATTCGCGGCGTAGTTCCATGCCGGGCAGGTAGAGGGTGGTGCCGGCCGCGTCGCGGCGGATCAGTCGTCCGCCGTCGGCGTCGTACACGTTGCTGGTCGTCGCCCCGGCGTCAGTCACCGACGCGAGCCGGCCCTCGGAGTTCCAGGTGAGTGTCTGGGCGGAGGAGACTCCCGGGCGGCTGGTGGTGTTTCCGGTGGCGTCGTAGCTGTAGGCGTCGACGCCCGCTCCGGCCGGTCCGCTGCGGGTCACCGAGGTCACGGCATGCGGTCGTACCGCCGACGCGCCTTGGGCGGGGTAAGCCGACGTCTGGGTGTTGTTGCCGGTGGCGGTGTGTTGTACCTGGGTGAGGCGGTTGCCGGTCGCGTCGTAGGTCCAGGAGTTCCAGTACGGTGCCGGGCCGCCGAGGTTGGCGACGGTCGGGTTCGGTTCGCAGGTGATGCCGGTCTTCGGTGTCCACGCGGTGGTGAGCCGGGTCAGTGCGTCACGGCGGAAGCACTGGGTGTCGGCCTGGCCGACTTCCGGGGTGTCGGCGATCTCGCGGATGGTGCCGGCGTCGGTGTACTCGTAGGAGCGGTCGACGACCTTGCCGCCATGTTGCGGCCTGATCACCGTTCCGCTCACCCGGCGGGTGTCTGGTTCGTAGGTGACGATGTCCTCGACGAAGGCTCCGTTGCCGGGCCTGCGTTCGGTGCGGGTCGGTTCGCCGTACTCGGTGTAGTGCTGCTCACCGACGTACACCCCGAAGTCGCTGGAGAGCAGTGCGGTCGGTAGGCCGCTGGTCGGGTCGTAGACGGTGGTTAGGTTCTCGGCCTGCGTGATGGTGCCGGCAGGTGGGAACTCTGTATGGGTGGGGCTGCCATCAGCGTCGGCGAAGCCGTAGGTGAACAGATAGGTGCCGTCCAGGCCGGTTTCAGTAGCGGGGATGACGTACTGGACGGCGGTGGCCTGGTACCGCGCGTTGGCCTGGCGGAGCTGCCACTTGTAGGCGTTGGTGGAGCCGGCGGGCTCGTACCGGATGGTTTCCGTCAGCTGGCCACGCAGCGAGGCCATGGTGAACAGGCGGTCGTATTTCCACTCGGCGCGTTTCGTGGCCGGGGATACGGCGTCGTCGTAGACGGCTGTCTTGCGGCCGAGTTGGTCGTAGGTGTAGGCGAGGACCTCGCCGCGGGCGTCGGTGGTCTTGACCAGGTCGCCGAGGTCGTTGTACTCCGACTCGGTGACGCCCTTGTCCGGGTCGGAGGTTTCGACTACCCGGCCCTGGATGTCGTACGTGGTGCGCCATTCGTTCCCGGTCGGTCCGACGATCTTGACGAGTTGGTCCTTGGCGTTGTACTCGTACCGGGTCAGGTCGTAGGTGCCGCCGACACCGGCGGCGGTGTTGTGCCGCCGTGCCTCGACGGCGCGCCCGTCGGCGTCCGTGACCGTGGTGGTGGCCACTCCCCCGTCCGGCGGTGTCGTCTTGGTCAGGTCGCCTTCGTAGGCGGTCGTGGTCCGCCACTTCTCGACCAGGTTGGTGACGCCTTCACGGCCGAGGAAGACCTCCGCGACGGGGCGGTTCGCGTTGTCGAAGATGGTCTTGTTGACCGCGCGCAGGGACCATTCGGGTTCCCACCACAGGGCGCCGGAGGGATCGCCCGGTTCGTAGTGTTCCGGATAGCTGGTGGACGCTCTTCCGGAGCTGTCCCAGATGGTGTCGGTGACGACGCGGCCGTTGTCGTTGGCGCTGATCGTCTGCGTCTGCCGGGGCCGCAGCAGGCCGTCGAAGATCTGGTACGACGCTATGTAGTTCGCCGAGGCGTTGAGGGTTTCGGTCTTGACGTAGGGGTAGTCGGACCGGGTCGGCGAGAAGACGTAGGTGAACTTCGACGACGGCTTGGTGGGGTTGGTGGCCTTGGACCAGCCGGGTTCCCACACGTTGGAGGTCCGGCCGATCGGGTCGTACTCGACCGTGGTCATCCGACTGTTGGGGTCGGTGATCTTGGTGGTGGAGCCCCAGTACGGGGAGACCTCGGTGTTGGTCGTCCAGTTGTAGGGGGCGGGTTCGGTGCGGGTGGTCTTGGTGATCGGGCCGCCGCTCGATGGCGTGTAGGCGGTGGTGACGGTGTTGCCGCGGGCGTCGGTCACCGCGGTCGGGCGGCCGTAGGCGTCGACGACGGTCTGGTTGACGGTCTGGAAGGTGGTTCCGGAGCCAGCGGACCAGTTCTTCATCTTCTCGACCTTGGTCACCACGCCGGCGGTGGGGGCGGTGTCCGGGCTGGCCGCGCCGTCGTAGCTGGTGCGGACCTCGTCGATGATGTGGTTCGGGCTGGTCGGATTGGTGGCGCAGGGTAACGCCTTGGTCGTGACGAGTTTGGTGGCGCCGAGGATGTTCTTGGTCAGGTTGCGGTTGTAGGTGTGGGTGACGCACTTCTCGTCGCCGGTGACGGCGATGTCGCCGTCATCCTGGGTCCAGATCGGGCTGCCGTAGGTCGGGTCGAACGAGGACTCCTCGCGGGTGACCCTCCAGCCACGGCTGCCGTGGTCGCCCAGCGCGGTCGCGGAGTACGTGACCCGCGTTTCGACGTACCGGGCGGTGACGGTGTCGTTGTTGATAGTGCGGCTGGCCGTCGGCGGTGACATCCAGGGGACGTTCACCGACTTGGAGACCGGCTTGTTGGTGTCGCCGTTGTAGACGATCTGCTCGCGGATCTGGCCGGCGAACTGGTCCTCGTCCTTGACGGTCTCGGTGCCGAGGCTGGCCGGGACGGTG
>NZ_JBFBCH010000021.1:0-6544 GCF_040683055.1 Polymorphospora sp. NPDC051019
ACGTAGGCCGCGGTGTAGCGCGGTTCGGCCAGCTCCCGTTGGGTGAGGCCGCGCGCGGTACGTAACGCGTGCAGCCGCAGGCCGAGCGTGGCCGGCTCCCGGTCCGGCACGGCGATCTCCGCACTCACCGCAGCCGCTCCGCGGCGCGTAGTCCCCGTTGGAACGCTTCGCGGGCCTCCTGGAGCCGACCCCACTCCAAAAGGAGTTCGCCGAGTTGCCGGCAGCAGGACACCACGTCTGCCATCAGATCAGCCTGCTCGTAGCGGTCTGCGGCCCGTCGCAGCAGCCGCTCGGCGTTGTCCCGCTCGCCCCGCGCAGCGGCCACCCGACCGAGTAACCGGTCGGCCTCGGCCATTCCCTCCGCGTGACCGTTGGCCAGGCTGGTCGCGGCGGCGACGGTCGCGAGTTCGTACGCCTCGTCGAGGCTGCCCACCTGGCGCAGCGCCTCGGCCAGTTCCAGTGTGGCGCCGGCCTGGTCCTGCACGGCACCGACATCACCGAGGATGTCGCGGGCCTTGTGCAGTTCGGCCACCGCCTCGTCCGGCCGCCCGGCGCGGCGCAGTACGTAGCCCCGGGCCCAGTGACACAGCGCCAGCTCCCGGGTGAGGCCGAGTTCGACGTAGCGGCGGCCGGCCTCGGTCAGGTACCGCTCGACCTCATCGAGTTCGTCGCCGCTGCGGCGCAGTTGCCCGGCAACCGCGTAGAACTGGGCCACCCACTCCTGGTTGCCCACCCGGGACAGCAGCGGCAGCGCCTGCCGCTCCAACCGGCGGGCACGGTCGCGCCAGTCAAGCTCGAGGAAGGTGTACATCAGGGCATTGGTCAACCGTAGTTCGGCGTCGGGATCGGCGGCCGGGCTGTCGCGCAGCGTCCGTAGTGCCCCCTCCAGCAACGCGACGGCCCGGGTGGCGGAACCACCGATCAACAGGCAGTACGCCTGCCGGCCCACCACCGCGGCACGCAGTGCCGTGGCCCCGTCGGGCAGCTCCGTGGCGAGCTGTTCGTAATGGTGGGCGGCGGTGGCGGTCTCGCCCCGGTGCAACTGGATCTCGGCGGTGTAGTAGCCGACCCACCCGGCCAGTTCGACCAGACCGTAGCGTTCGGCCTGATCGCGGACCCGGAGCAAGGTGGCAGCCGCGCTGTCCAGTTCCCCCCGGGACAGCGCCCGTCGGCTTTCGTTCAACTCGCCGACGAGTGCGACGGCGACACCGGGCGGCCGGCCGTAGCGCAGGTCGTCGGGATCTGTGTCGAGCCGGGCGGCGATGTGGCGCAGTACCTCGTCGGTGGGGATGCGTACCCCCGCCTCCAGTGCCGCGAGGTAGGCGCGGCTGTAACGCGGTTCGGCCAGCTGCTGCTGGGTGAGCCCGAGCGCCCGGCGCAGCCGCCGGATCCGGGCGCCGAAACTCTCCGGGGGAGCCTCGAGATCGTCGCCGCTGCGGGGGCCTCCGTCCGGCGCCGTGCTCGTGGCGCCGGATCCCGGCGCGGGGGTGGCACGCGAGCGCGCGACGGCTCCTCTGTCGACTTCCGTCGCCATGCCACCTCCTTGCCCGACACCTTAGCCGGACGGCCGGTTTGGGCGCAGGTGCCGGCCGTCCGAGCCCCGCTGCCCCTTCCCGAACCCTCAGGTGATTGACGCCGGGCTATTGACGCATCGGTAAGGTTCCCTTACTGTTCCCGCCACAAGCAACATAACACTAGTTAAGTCCCGAGTAGCAGGCGCCGTGGTTCCGCTTCCGCGACGTCGGCGAACCCACATCCGAGGAGCTCACAATGGCCCGACGAAAGGTCGCCCTGGCGGCCGGCATCGGGGCCGCGATGATCGCGGTCCTGGGAATCACCGTGCACGCCAACGCAGGCACCGCACCCCAGTTGCGCCCCGTCGACGGCGCGGTACCCGCACCCGCGGGCGTCGCCCCGGAGATGTTCGCCGCACTCCAGCGCGACCTGCGACTCACGCCGGCACAGGCCCGCGACCGGCTCACCACAGACGAAAAGGCCAGCCGAGTCCAGGAGGTGCTGCGCACCAGCCTGGGCAACCGCTACGGCGGCACCTGGATCTCCCCTGACGGGAAAACGGTGACGGTCGGCGTCACCGATGAGGCCGATGCCGCTACCGTCCGCGCTCTCGGCGCCGTGCCCACCCGGGTACTCCGCAGCGAAGCGCAACTCGACGCACACGTGGCCCGGCTCGACGCGCACAGCGCCAAGGCGCCGTCCACCGTCAAGGTCTGGTACGCGGACACGACCGAAAACACCGTCGTGGTGCTCACGCACGCTGCCGGCCTGAAGGCCGCACGGGCATTCGCGCTCGCCGCCGGAGTCGACCCGGCGGCCGTACGGGTCGAGGTGACCACCGAGGACCCCAGGACCTACATCGACGTGATCGGCGGCAACGCGTACTACATGAGCGGAGGCGGCCGCTGCTCGATCGGGTTCTCGGTCAACGGCGGCTTCGTCACCGCCGGACACTGTGGCCGGACCGGGACCCGCACCACCCAGCCGTCGGGCACCTACCGAGGCTCCACCTTCCCGGGCCGTGACTACGCCTGGGTGCAGGTCGACGCGGGCAACACCCCGCGCGGCCTGGTGAACAACTACGCCGGCGGCACCGTCGCCGTGGCCGGCTCCACCGAGGCCGCGGTCGGCGCCGCCGTCTGCCGTTCGGGTTCGACCACCGGGTGGCGCTGCGGCACCATCCAGCAGAAGAACACCTCGGTGACCTACCCGGAGGGCACCGTCTCCGGCGTGACCCGCTCCAACGCATGCGCCGAGCCGGGTGACTCCGGTGGCTCCTGGCTCTCCGGCAACCAGGCCCAAGGGGTTACCTCCGGCGGATCGGGCAACTGCCGCACCGGAGGGACGATGTACTTCCAGCCGGTCAACCCGATCCTCGCCGCCTACGGGCTGACCCTGATCACCTCAGGCTCCAACCCGCCGACGACCCCGCCGCCGACCTCCAACCCGCCGGGCGGGACCACGTGGCAAGCCGGAAGCGTCTACGCCACCGGCACCACCGTCACCTACGGAGGAGTCAGCTACCGCTGCCTGCAGGGGCACACCGCCCTCGTCGGCTGGGAACCGCCGAACGTACCGGCCCTCTGGCAGCGTCTGTAGACCGAATCGCCTCCCGGGAGCACGGGTCCGACCACGACCAGGTGGCCGGACCCGTCGCCGAGTGTTGAGCTGCCCGAAGCGCCGTCCATCTGCGGCGCTCGCCGACGCGGCCCGCTGAAACGGGTGTCGCGACCTCAGTCACGAACCGTCGACCGTCAACAGGGGCGACCACTCGGATCCCCTCGGCGGACCCGTTGCTGAAGCGGAGCAGCCCGAAGGAGTGGCACCAGCCGGTAGGGTCCTGTCCATGCTGTCCGCCGAGACACCGGCCAGTCCCTGATGGGCCGGAATGGGCTGGAGACCGACGATCGCAGGGTGTCGGTCACCATCGTCAGTGCCTGCCTGCGGCACGGGCGCGGCGGCAGCCCGACCGCGGTCGTGGACGAGGCGCCGCTCAGTGACGCGCAGCGTCGCCTCGTACCGGTTCTCGCGGGGACCTCACATGCCGTGTTCATGTCGGTGGGCGATGACGGGCGGGGACAGCCACTGGTCTCCCTGCGGTTCTTCACCACCGGCGGAGAGCTGCCGGCCTGTGGCCACGGCACGGTCGCCGCGCTGGCCGCACTCACCGAGCGCGCGGCCAGCACAGGCGGCACGGAGTACCACGCCACCCTCCGCACGGCGGGAGGACGCACTTTCCACGGCAGCGGAATCCGCAGGGACGACGGCGTCCACGCGCGGTTCGATCCCGGCCCCATCGAGCTGCACGAGCCGTTGCCGGAGGAACGCGAACCCGTACTCGCGGCACTGGGGGTAACCGCACGAGCCCTGGCACCCGGCGCCTGCACCGCCACCCTCGGGCGACGGCGCCTACTCGTCCCCGTCACCTCCATCGCCGCGCTGACCGCGCTTGCCCCGGACTTCGGTCGACTCCGAGACGCCTGCGACCGCTTCGGCCTGCTCGGCTGCTACGTGCATACCGCACCCACGCCAGCCGGCCGCCTCGCCGCGCGCATGTTCGCCCCATCCATCGGCGTACCAGAGGACATCGCCAACGCCAACAGCACCGCCTGCCTCGCCGCCCACCTGGCCAGACAGGGCATCACCGACATCGCGGCGGACATGGGGGACACGGTCGGCAGCCCCGCGACCATCACCGCCACCTCCCAACCCGGCCAGTCGGGGCCACGCATCCACGTCGGCGGCGTCGCCAGGATCACCGACACCCACCGGCTCGAACCAGGTCGCGTTTCGTAACGCGCGGAGCCACTGCTTGACATGCCGCCAGATGTTCGTTTGTTCCGGTTCCAGGCCAGTTGATGCCTGGTCGGTGTTCGCGAGTTCCGGGGCACCACCCACACCGCAGGATCCATCGGTCCACCACGACGACGTAGCGGTGTGTTGTCACAGGGCGCCGCCGGCCGGCGTCTTCATGTCACACCCGCGACAAGGAGACGACGATGACCAGTACAACCCGCGTTCCCCGTACGAAGATCACCGGCCTCTACGGCGCCCTGCTGAAGGTGGCGATGCGCAAGATGGTCGGCGGCGTGCCGGAAGGCGCCGAGGTGATGTGGCACCACCCGCGCGTCTTCAAGGACATGATGAGGTTCGGTGGCCGTACCGAGAAGTGGGACCGGATGGACCGTGGCCTGGCATCGTTGGCGACCATGGCCGCGGCAGCCGAGGTGGGCTGCAGCTTCTGCCTGGACCTCCACTACTTCATGGCCCACAACAAGGGACTGGACGAGGCGAAGGCGCGCGAGGTTCCGAGGTGGCGGGAGTCCTCGATCTTCACGCCGGTCGAGCGCCGGGTGATGGAGTACGCCGAGGCGATGTGCCAGACCCCGGTGGCGGTCACCGACGACATGACCGCCGCGCTGCTCGAGGACCTGGGCGCTGCCGGGGTGCTGGAACTGACGGCCCGGGTGGGCGTCATGAATCTCACCGCCCGCGCCAACGTCGCCCTCGGCGTCCGTTCGCAGGAGTACGCCGCGACATGCGGCCTGCGGCCCCTGGCCAACAGGGTCGCACACACGTGAGCGGCGACCCGTTCCTCCGGCACCGGAGCCTGCTGTTCACCGTGGCCTACGAGATGCTCGGGTCGGCCGCCGACGCCGAGGACGTCGTGCAGGAGGCCTGGCTCAAGTGGGACGGCGTCGACCAGGCCGAGGTGCGCGACCCGCGGGCCTACCTGGTCCGGGTCGTCACGCGCAAGGCGCTCGACCGGTTACGAACCCTGGTCCGGCGGCGCGAGGACTACGTCGGTCCGTGGCTGCCGGAGCCCCTGCTGACCAGCCCCGACGTCGCCGACGACGTCGAGTTGGCCGACAGCCTGTCGACGGCGATGCTGCTGGTGCTCGAGACGCTCACCCCGACCGAGCGTGCGGTCTTCGTGCTGCGCGAGGTCTTCGATCTCGGATACGACGAACTGGCGGAGGCCGTGGGCAAGACGCCCGCCGCGGTGCGACAGATCGCGCACCGGGCCCGGACCCGCGTCGCCGAGCGGCGTCCCCGCGGCGCGGCCTCCCCGGCCGAGGCCCGGGGCGCGCTCGAGGCGTTCCAGCGGGCGATCGAGACCGGCGATCTCCAGGGTCTCGTCGACCTGCTGGCGCCCGACGTGGTCGCGCTGGGTGACGGCGGCGGCGTGAAACAGGCGATGCCGCGCCCGGTCATGGGCGCCGACAAGGTGGCTCGCCTGATCACGGCCGGTCTGGCAACCGTCGTCGACCGGTTGTCGGCGGAGTTGGTCCAGGTCAACGGCTGGTCGGCGCTGCTGCTCCGGCTGGACGGGGAGATCGACAGCGTCATGTCGGTGCGGGTCGTGGACGGACTGGTCACCGGTATGTACACCGTCCGCAACCCCGAGAAGCTCTCGCGGATCCTGCAGGAGGTGTCGCTCAGCCGTTGAACCCGGTCCGTCGAACTCGGCCAGGCCCGGGTGCGGTCCCGAGACGACGCGCTTGCCGAGAACCGTGTCCGCGCAGCACAAGCAGCGTGCCGGTACTCGCGCAGAATGCCCTCGGGGCGGCCGCGTCGTCGGATGTCGAGG
This sequence comes from Polymorphospora sp. NPDC051019, assembly GCF_040683055.1. Lineage (NCBI taxonomy): Bacteria > Bacillati > Actinomycetota > Actinomycetes > Micromonosporales > Micromonosporaceae > Polymorphospora > Polymorphospora sp. NPDC051019. Next base: position 6,107 of record NZ_JBFBCH010000021.1, read on the forward strand.
TGGCGGATCCTGTCCGGTTCGGCGATCGGCGCAGGCAATGGACTCGACGGTCACGCGTTCGCCCGATCCAGACGGCGCCCCGTACATGATCCTTGCTGGTCAAGTGCGGTACGACCGTCGTGAAGTTCGGTTCTCCCAGTGCGTAGCAGGGGCGGATGTGGCCGGGCGGGTCGGCCGGGGCACCGTGTCTGGGACCCCGCGCCGACCCGCCGAGGTTCGGTTGTCACATGACGTGCAGGAAGCTGGACCAGCCGTGTCCGATCTTGACTGGGGTGGCGAGGCCGGCGCCGCTGTGTGGGTAGTACCAGAGGTTTCCGCTCGCGTCGACGCCGAGGATGTCGGCGGCGCCGTCACCGCTCCAATCCGAGGCCATCACGTGTCTGAAGGTCGACCAGCCGTGTCCGATCTTGACTGGGGTGGCGAGGCCGGCGCCGCTGT
>NZ_JBFBCH010000021.1:6640-142468 GCF_040683055.1 Polymorphospora sp. NPDC051019
CTGTGTGGGTAGTACCAGAGGTTTCCATTCGCGTCGACGCCGAGGATGTCGGCGGCGCCGTCACCGCTCCAGTCCGCGGCCATCACGTGCTTGAAGCTGGACCAGCCGTGTCCGATCTTGACTGGGGTGGCGAGGCCGGCGCCGCTGTGTGGGTAGTACCAGAGGTTTCCATTCGCGTCGACGCCGAGGATGTCGGCGGCGCCGTCACCGCTCCAGTCCGCGGCCATCACGTGCTTGAAGGTCGACCAGCCGTGCCCGATCTGGGTGGGGCTGGAGAGCTTGTAGTTGTTGTTCGGGTAGTACAACAGCCTCCCGGACGAGTCGACGCCCAAGATGTCGGCGGCGCCGTCACCGCTCCAATCGGCAGCCATCACGTGCTTGAAGGTCGACCAGCCGTGTCCGATCTTGACCGGGGTGGCGAGGCCGGCGCCGCTGTGCGGGTAGTACCAGAGATTTCCACTCGCATCGACACCCAGGACATCGGCGGCACCGTCACCGCTGAAGTCGGACACTCGCTCACCGTCGGCCCCCGGTAGGCCGGTGGACAGGCGGTTCTGGCTCACCGGTCTGGTACCGGTGGGATAGTTGGTGCCGACCTCCACCGTATTGGGGATTTCGCGGCTGACCTGGGAGTCGCAGTAGACAACATTCCAGTGCAGATGGGGCCCGGTCACGTTTCCAGTGGCGCCGGAAGTGCCGATCTGCTGCCCCTGGGCCACCCTATTCCCTTTGCCGACAGTGGTGCCGCTGAGATGGGCATACTGAGAGCAGCGATTGTTGCCGTGGTCGATTAGCGCGATGATACCGCCGCCGGCGCTCCATCCCGCATAGTGGATGATGCCGGCCGCCGAGGCTACGATCGGGGTTCCTTGCGGCATGGCGAAGTCAACGGCATGCCGGTTGTAGGCGTCATTGTGGGAGAAACCGCTCCCCGGGGTCTGGGTAATGGTGTACGCGTGTCCAGCCCGGTAAGGCAGCTTGAACGGTGCGCCACTGCCGGCATGCGCAGACTGCTGAGAAGTCATGACTCCGAGCCCGGCGACAAGCACAGCCAGGCTCGCTGCGATATGGCGACGCAAAGTGACCTCCATGTTCGTGGTGGAGTGGAGGGTCGAACTTGTGTATGTACGCCCTTGTGGGACGGACTGTCGGGCGCGACCTGGCCAGAGAATGTCCCAACGAGACCGAGACTGTCAAGAACGCCAATGCCCTTCCGCGTATCGATCTGCCGTCCCGACACGGGACGTCCACGATGGGCGACTGCACTTCGCCGCTTTGGAGCCGGGGGAGTGCCCCGGGTTTGGTTGACTCGCGGGGGTTGAGTGGTTCAGGGCGCCGGGCAGGTGCCTGACCTGAAGCTGGATCGGGGTGCCCTCGATGACGGGCGGGTCACCGTCGTGGTCGATCCAGCTGGTGCGGCGGCTCGGGCGGGGTGGAGTCGTCCCGGGTTGTGGTGCCGTGGCGGCTGGTGTCGGTGGTGAGGGCGCGCGAAATATACCTTCACCGCTGACGGTCAGCATGTAGACAATATTCGTCGACCTGTCTATCGTCAGCAGAACCTAGCGATGCCCTTCGATTCGAGAGAGGTCGTCAATGGTGCACATCAGACGATGGACCGGCGTCGCCGCAGCACTGCTGGCGGCGGAACTCCTGGTCGCGGGCACCGCCGCGCACGCCACCGCGTCGCACCCGGTGCGGATGAGCGTCGAGGACGCCGTGACCGCCAAGCTGCGCGGGCAGGTCGAGGCCGAGGCGGCGAAGCACGCCGGCAGCTCCGTGGCAGAGCACGCCGAAAGCTCCGAGACCCGCGTGACCGTTACCCGCAAGAACAGCCAGTGGGCCTTCGGTACGGCCGTGGCCGTCACTTCCCACGAGAAGGACATCCACCCGACCGGCGCGGTCTTCATCGCCCGTGCCGAGGCCGGGACGTGGCGGGTGAACTTCGACGGCGAAGCCGGGTTCAGTGAGCTGGCCGCCGAGTCGCCCCTGGTGAACAAGCAGGAGAAGGCGGTCTTCACGAGCACCCCGACCACCATGCAGGCAGGCGGCGACTACCGGACCGGGATGGCCCTGCCGTTCGCCGTCGGCCAGACGTGGACGCTGACCAGCGGCCCGCACGGCTGGGGCGGCTACGAGACGCCGTACAGCTCGATCGACCTGGCCGGCGGCGACCAGGTGGTCCGCGCGGCGCGGGCCGGCACGGCGTACACGATGTGTACGGGGTGGATCCGAGTGATCCACGACCGGGGCTACTCCACCGACTACTACCACCTGTGGAGCAGCATCTCGGTCAACGGCGCCGCCGTCGGCCAGGGTGCCTACCTGGGCTACACGGGCACCGACGTCACCTGCGGCGGTGCGGCGTCCGGCCGGCACGTCCACTTCGGGCTGCGGCAGAACAGCGCGTACGTGGGCATCGCCGGCCACGGCATCGGCAAGTGGGCGTTCGAGAACGGCGCCTCCGCCTACCAGGGCGGCGCCCGGCACGGCTCGACCTGGAGAGGCGCCGGCGGTGCGGTCTACAACTACGGGGCGTTGGGCTTCAACCAGGCGGTCGTCGACGCCAACGGCGGGGGCACGGTGAACAAGCGGTCCGGGCCCGGCACCGGCTATGCCGTTCGGGGAACGGTGGGCGACGGCGCCACGGTCACCGTCTCCTGCTCCGCCAACGGCACCTCGCACGCCGGCCGGTACGGCACCACCAGCCTCTGGAACCGGCTGAGTGACGGCACCTGGGTGACCGACGCCTACCTGTGGACCGGGGTGAACGGCCCGATCAACGGCTGGTGCTGACGGGCACCCCGTGGCGCGTCGGCGTCCTCCTCCTCAATGGTCATTGTTGAGCGCGACGGAGCCAGCCCATGCTGTTTCGGACCCTGGTGGAGGTAGGCAACCCGTTTGTCCACCTCCACCTCCACCTCCTCGAAGAGGTACGCGTTCTCGTATCGGGCTCCGTTCGGGCCGTGCATCACCACGTCGAATCGGCCCCCATCTCGCAGATCGAGTTCGCGTACCGTGCTCGTGAAGCCATCGGGTCCCCACCAGTTCGCGATCGCATCCGAGTCGACCCAGGCTGACCAGATCTGTTGGGGCGATGCGGCCAACACCCTCGTGACTTCAAGGTCGGGCGCAATCGGATCGTCCGTCATTCGTGGATGGTACGTATCCCCGAGTTCGAGCTCAGGCGGTGTCCAGACGGCGCCTCTGGTCTTTCCAGCCTTCGGCATGTCGGGGGTAATCAATCCGTTGCCAGCGGGGGAGCGTTGGTGCCGGCTATGGATCAGGCGGCCCGCTGCCGGGCATGCGGTCGGGGTTCGGCGTCGTCGCGTCGGCCGGTCGCGGGCGGGGCGGAGGCTGCGACGGTTGCCGCGCACCCGCACGTCTCAGGCGCTGGCGGGTTCTTGCCTGCTCGCCTCTACAAGATCCGGGGCGGTTCACACGAAACGGGCCCGCCTCTACTGTGGATGGGGTGAGCGATTGGACCGAGGTGTTTGGTTGGCTGGTGATCATCGGGGTGGTGCTGCTGGTTGCCAAGCTGGTGTTCGACGACTCCGAGGCCAAGCCGGCCGACTCGGAGGCCAAGCCGTCCGTGACCGGACCGCGGTGGGAATGGCGGGTGAAGGCGGCACGCCACGTCCTGAAGTATTGCCTCACCAGGGCCGAAGAGGGGGAGAAGCATTACCAGGAGGCTGAGACGCGCCTTGCCACCGGTCGGGGGGCCACCGCGCACATGGAGATCGAAAAGGCCTGTATCTACGGGCACTGGCGGGCGCTGCTGCACTTGTCCGTGATCCGCGCCATCGAGAGGAAGTCCGACGAGGCGATGAAGGCGCTCGACAAGGCCGTCGTGACGGCGAACCCCGCCGGGATCGAGCCCGATGACTTCCGGCCCAAGATGGTCGGGATGGCCCTGGTCTGGTTGGAGGTCCGCCCGTGGTCGGCCAAGTCGTGGGAGGAGTCCGTAGGCCGGAAACACCCTGGGCTGACCGGCTCACAGTTGCGCGCCAAAACCGTCGAAGCAATCATCGAGACGATCCCGCCCTTGAAGCCGTGACCGTCCGGGGCGGGTCGTCGACCGAAGGCGCGAGCGGCAGCCGTACCCGGAAGGTGGCTCCTCCTCCCGGCGTCTCGACCACCTCGACGCTGCCCTGATGTGCGGCGACCAGGGCGGCGACGATAGCGAGGCCCAGGCCCGCACCGGTGGCGCCGTCCGTCCGCCGGGTCCGGGCCGCATCCGCGCGGTAGAACCGCTCGAAGACCCGCTCAGCCTGCTCCGGCGAGAGACCTGGACCGGTGTCCGCGACCTCCACGACGGCCAGGTCACCCGTTTCCCGTCGCAGCCGGAGGGTGACGGTTGCCCCGGAGGGCGTGTGGGTGACCGCGTTGGTCATCAGGTTCCCGAGGATCTGCCGCAGCCGGGCGTCGTCGCCGTACACCACCAGCGGGCCGGCACCCTGTGCCACTTCCAGCCCGATCGCCCGTTCGGGCGCGACCGCGGCAGCGGCTTGCACCGCGTCGGCCGCCAGCAACGGCAGTTCGACCGGTGCCAGTGTCAGCGGCCGTTCCTTGTCCAGGCGGGCAAGGAGTAGCAGGTCCTCGACGAGAAGACCCATCCGGGACGCTTCATCCTCGATCCGTCGGACCAGCCGGGTGGTGTCCTCCGGCGAGCCGACGGCACCCTGCCTGTACAACTCGGCGAAGCCGCGGATCGTGGTCAGCGGAGTACGTAGTTCGTGCGATGCGTCCGCCACGAACTGCCGCATTCGCTCCTCCGAGCGCCGGGCCGCGGCTTCCGAGACCGCCTGCGCGGTGAACGCGGCCTCGATCTGGGCAAGCATTGCGTTGAGTGCCTGGGACAGCCGTCCCAACTCGCTGCGTGGCTCCGGCACGCCGGGCTCCGGGTCCGGTACCCGCTTGGTCAGATCGCCGGCGGCGATCGCCGCGGCGGTCCGCTCGATCTCCACCAGCGGCCGAAGACTGGTAGCTACGATCGCTGCCCCTATCGAGGCGAGCAGCAGCAGGACCATGCAACCGACCAGTACGTCGATCAAGATCAGCTGCCGGACGGCCTGGTCGACGCCGGCCAGGCTCTGCCCCACGACGAGCAACTGCTGATCGTTGATCTGTCCGACGGTGACCCGCCAACGCAGGTGGTTGCCGGCCGCGTGGACCGTCGAGATCTTGTTGACCCTCTGCTCGTACCAACTGAGGCTGGTCGGCCAGTTCGGGAGGTCCGTGGCGGCGAAACGCTGATCCGTGACCGTCCGCCCCACGCCTGCCTGTTTGTCGATGAGTACGGCGACGTAGTCGGTCGGCAGGCCGGCGGTTTGATTGATGGGGACCTGACCGGTCGCCTTCACCCGGTTGACGAACCCGCCCAGTCCCGCGTCAATCTGATCAACCAGATAGCGGTGCAGGAAGAAGGAACTGCTCGCGCCGATCACCACCAGGGCGGCGGTGACCAGGGCCAGGACCGCGGCGACCAGCTTGACCCGCAGGGGAATGCCGCGGACCCGACCCTTGAGCGGCAAGTGGACGATCATGCCGCCGGCTTACCCGGGAGCAGTTCGAGAATGTTGGGACTGTCCCTACAGGCGAGCGGAACCTCGCTCCCAACACATGGGATCATTCGGTGACTATCGCAGCAGAAGCTGAATATCTTATGGTCGTCCTCTGAGAGGATGCCGAGAGGAAAAACGCATCGGCGAGGATCCGGATGTCGCGTGCAGACATGCCGGCCACGGTTCGGGCGGCAATCGGCGATGTGGGTGGGCGGGCGGCGTCGACCTCGAGGATGAGCTGGTCTGGATGGGCATCGGTCGCGGGCATCGTCGTGCGTCGAACCCGTGGTCGGCGACCGGTGCCCGGAATCGCGGACACCGGTGCGCCCACCGCGAGGTCACCGGCGGGTGACGGTGGCCTGCGGCGCGACCGCGATCATGTGCGCCGCGAATCGGGCCGAGGCGGCCTGGCTCGCCGCCGGAGCACCGATCCGATCGGTGGCCAGCGCGGTCACGTCCACCACCCGGGAACCGCCCTGCCAGGCGCCGGCCGTGGCACCGAGACCGAAGTGCAGGGTGTGTTCCGGCTGGGCGAGGGTCAGGGTGGCCAGGTCACCGGCGAACAGACAGAGCAGGGTGCTTGGCGACAGCAGTCTGGGCGGCAGCGGGTCCAGCTTGCCGCCGCGCGCGCCCTCGGCGTTGATCCGCAGGTCCGGTCAGCCGGCGACGGCGTGCGACCGGAGCAGGAATCCGCTCGGAGTCGGGCCACCGGACGGCGACAGCACCTGGCGGGTCCACGGTGCCAGACCGTCGAGGCCGAGCAGGTCCGCGGCGAGGGTGGCGTTCCATCCGGCGGTCGGCGGGGGTGACCCGGCCGATGCTCAGCGCCCCGTCGAGCAGGGCGGCGAGCCATCCTTCGTAGAGCGAGAAGAACCGCAGCGACTCGACCGGCGTCATGCTCTCCTCGGGCACCAGGTAGTTGAACGGCACCCCGTCCAGCAGTGCGAGGTCGTCGAGGAAGCTGGTGACGTGGGTGGGCAGGGCCGGCAGCGTGGTGTCCCCGCTCTTGCGGCGCTGTGCGCGCAGCCGCTTCCACCGGTACAACGCCGCCGCGAACGGCTTGCTCTGCAGCGCGAGGAGCCGGCCGAGCTGCCAGGCAGGTGCTCGATGATGATCACGCGCGGACATCCTTGCCCTGTTCGGCGAACGCCTTGAAATCCTGCATGTGCTGCTGCGACTGTTTGTGGAAGGCGCCGGGCATGAGAAGCCCCATCAGCCGCATCGGCAGGCTGCTGAACCGGTATTCGCTCTCGCTCTCCCAGAGCGTCGTCTCCGGATCGGCTTCGGTCAGCCGATCGCGCACGACGCTCCACATGCCCGCGCCGACGGTCTCGCGGTCGAAGTGAACGACGCTCTCCTTCGGGATCCCGTGCAGGTCTGCCGGCTCCCGGCGGGTGATCGTCTCGATGCACTCCATCTTCTGCTTCCCCGACTGCAGCACGACCCGCGACGTGGTACCGAGCTGCCCGTGTATCCCGTTCACCGGCTCGTGCAGCACCATGCCCCGCAGCCACTTCGGTAGGTGTGCCGGGTCGGCGAGCAGTTGAGCCACGCGCTCCCGCGGCAGGGCGATTTCGATCGAGTTGGTGTATTTCATCGCGCAATCTTTCTAGGTGTGGGACCACATGCTGTTGTGCTGCTCGTCCTGCTCCTCGACGGAGAGGCCTGACGCCCGTCTCGCGATCGACGATTCTCGTCAGGGGGCGAGCGCCATGGATGCCGGTCAGCCCACCGCAGCGGGGATGTCAGGTCGGGTCGGGTGCGTAGAACTTCGTGGTGGCCTCCACCGCGGCCGCGACGTGCTCCGGTTCGCCACCGGCGGCCAGGTGAGCCTCGCCCCAGGCCGCGGCGCTGCGCCGGATGAACTCGCGCCCTTCGGGCGACTTCTGGACCCCCTCGTGGTCGGCGGTCTCGCCACCGGCCAACAGCCGGGCAAGGGCGAGGAGAGCCAGGTCCCAACCAACGCCGCCGGCACCGGGGCCGTAAGTCGGGAAGAGGGGCTCCTCGACGACCGCCGCGTGGATCAGCTCGAACTCGGTGTCGCCGGTCGGGCCCGCGGCAAGGCGCACTTCCACCTCGCTCGTGCCGGGCCAAGCGTCCGCGTCCGGCCCGTAGAGCCAGGACACCTTGAGCAGGCGCGGCGGCTCGCACCGCAGGATCTCGCCGTGCTCACCACCGTCCAACTCGAACTTCCCGCCAGGCCGCAGATCCCCGGTGACCGGCCTCAACCACCGACGCAGCCGCTCGGGGCTGGTGACGGCGTCCCAGACGTCGTCGATCTGCGCGTTGTATCGCCGCCGCACCTCGATGGTGTACGCGTCGCCCGCGGGCACGCTGCCCTTGCCCATTGCCCGCTGCGCGGCGGCCAGTTCGTCCAATACGTCTTTCATGTCATGTTCCCTTCGCTGATGAATCTGGCTCGTCCGCATCGGTGCCGGACCCGGCCGGTCGGGTGGGCTCCCCACCAGCCGGAGTCCGAGCAGCACGCCTGCCCCGGGCCAGCTCGGTTCCCAGAGCGTCGAGGCGCTGTTCCCACAACCGGCGAAACCGGTCCAACCACGCGTCGACCTCGCGCAGCGGCGCGGGCTCGACGGCGTAGAACCGGCGAGCGCCCTCGGCCCGCACCGACGTGAACCCGCTGTCACGCAACACGCGCAGATGCTGTGAGACAGCCGGCTGCGAGAGTCCGAACTCGGCCCGGACCACGTCCGTGATCGCGCCAGAGGTCAGCTCACCGTCGGCGAGCAGCTCCAGAATGCGCCGGCGTACCGGGTCGCCGAGGATGTCGAACGCGTGCACGATCATGGATCGTACCGGCCTTCACTTATATAAGCCAGTGCTGGCATCCGGGCGTCATGTTCGGCTTGGGTAGAAGCCATCGAGGCTGGGCGGAACACCCGTGGTGTCGTCGCCCGTCGACATCTGGTACCCCTCATCGATGCTGGTTTCGAACGAGCCCGACATCCGGTGTCAGGTGAGACCGGCATACAGTCAGACGTGTACGGGGCGGCGCTGGCGTACCGCGTTCCATGGGCGAGCGGCGTGGTGGCGGGATGCCATGCCGATGCCAGTTATGGGCATGGCAGCGGATGGCGCGATCCAGGCGGCGGCGATGGTTGCTCCTCCTGCGCGGTGGTGGTGAGGTTCTCCCTCGAGCCGGCGTGGACGGCAGGGAAGATCAGTCCGACGCCGACACCTTGCAGGAGTTCGGCGGTGAGCATGGTCGGCAGGTTCAGGTACTCCGGGTCAGGTGGCGGGAGACGAACTCGCGCCACCGGCCGACAGCCGTGGGCCTGGTATCGGTGTGTCCGCCGGGATAGCCGGCCAGTTCCTTGTCCGGCGAGCCGAGCAGGTCGAACAGCGCCAGCTGGCCGTCTCTGGGGAAGATCTCGTCGTGCCACCGCACATGGAAGAGCACCGGGGCAGTGACCTGTCGGGCGTCGGCGGCGACGCGCTGCGGGGCGTCCAGGCCCTCGTGCACGCCGGGGGCTGCCGAAGCCCGAACTTGCCGAAGACCACGCACCGCAGCCTGTCGCCCATGGCCGCCGCCAGGGGCAGACCGAACCGTGTCCCCATGGACATCCCGAGATATCCGACGTTGCTGATGTCGGCGAGACCCACGGCAGCAAGCGCGTTCACGGTCGCCAGCCAGTCGTCGGTCATCCGGTCGAGGACAATCTCGATCCCCTCCCGGACGATCCTGGCCTGATACTCCGCGGGCGCCAACGGAACCGGGAAGCGATCACCGTGACAGGGGCCGTCGATCGCGACCGCCGCGAAACCGGAACGCGCCGCGAACCAGCAGGCAAGGTCGACGATCCGCTGGCTTCTCTTGTGCCCGCTACCGCCATGCCCCAGCAGGATCAGCGGACGTGGCGAACCGGCCAAGGGCGGCATCCACAAAACTCCTGGTACGGCGCCCGATGGTCGGTGTAGGACGAACTGCCGCTCGACGACATCGTCCGCGTTCACACACTGCTTGATCCACTCGATTGGCTCGGACACGACGTCATCCGACCAGCGGCGTGGCCGAACGTCGCCGGGCGACGCTGGTGGTGCCATCCTCACGTTTTCCGTTTTACGGCCTCGGGTGCAACGTCGCTTGGACGCCGTTTGGTCGTCGGGCGCGGGCAGCGGACGCACGCGGGAACCTCAGCGGCGCTGAGGTCGCCAGAAGTTAATCGATGCTCGGTGGCCCGTGTGACGGGGTGTTCTACCAGTTGCCGTTCTTCTGGTGAGATGACGAGTCGGACCGGCGAGCGGCGTCGGCTCCTCGAACAGTCCATCACCGTCGACCTCTCAACGAGCACCTACACCTTCAGGCAGCCCAAGCCCTGACCGCAGCCGGCCAGGACACCGCCGCTGCCGACCTGCTCGACAGCAACCGGCACCGGCTCATGGGACTTTGGCCTGTCGCGGGACGACTTGCCGTCCCCGCACCTCGAACCTAACCGCGTGAACGGGGAAACTGTCAGTCCTGCCGGTGGCCCGGCATTCGTGTCCCGGCGGAGTCTGCTGGTGCTGCCGTCCGGTGCTGACCCACGAGCTTCCACGCTGTGGGGTCGTGGGTGAGCGCGATGAGTTGGTGTTTGAGTCGCTGGTGGGCGGCGGTGTGGATGCTGCCTCCCCAGATCGGTGTGTAGCTGGCGCCGTCGGCGGCGGCGACGACCAGGGTGACGAGATCCGCGGGGAGGCCGTCGGCGTCCAGTTCGGCCTGCCACCGTCGGGCGTCGTCATGGGCGAGGGCGGCGACCTCGGGGCTGGTGATGAGGTGGGCGGTGAGGGTGAGGCTTTCGCGGATGGTGTGCTCGTCGTCCGTCGGGTCCAGGCAGGCGTGGATGTAGGCGCGGGTGAGCCGTCCGGCGGTCTGGTCGTCGGGGGACAGGGCGGCGTGGACCGCTTTGCGGAAGGCGTCAAGCAGGTCGGTTGCCAGGGCGAGGATGAGTTCGTCCTTGCTGGCGAAGTGGTAGATGAGGCCGCCTTTGGACACGCCGGCCTCGCGGGCGATGTCGTCCAGGGTCGCGGTGATGCCGCGGTTGCGGATCACGGTGGCGGCCGCGTCGAGCAGGATGCGACGGGTCTGTTCGGGTGGGCGTCCGGCTTTGCGGGGCATCGTTGCTGCTTCCTAGTGACTCGTGGACGTAGTGGGGTCGCCGTCTGCCGGTTGTTTCGGCGACGGGATGGTGCGCCAGGCGACGATTGCGGCCAGTGCCGTGATGACGCCCGCGATCACGGAGGTGGTCTGCGTGGCGTGGACGAACGCCTCCTGCGCGGCGTGGGCGAGGGCTGACCCGGGGTCGAGGACGTTCATTGCCGAGGCCAGGGAGTCCTCCACTGCGCTGCGGGTGGCTGTCGGGAGATCGTCGGGAACGGTCAGGTCCGCGCGGTAGACGAGGGTCACGATCGAGCCGAGGATAGCGATACCCAGCGCGACGCCCAGTTCGTAGGCGGTCTCGGAGATCGATGCCGCCGATCCGGCCTTGCGGGGTGGGACGGCCGACACCACTGCGTCGGTGCTCAACGTCATCGCCAGGCCGACGCCCAACCCGACCGGAACCAGGGCGAGCCCGAGCCAGAGGTAGTTGTCGGCGCCCTCGGCCAGCGCCATCAGGACCAGTCCGACGGAGGCCAGGGCCTGGCCGAGGGCGATGGCCCGCCCCCGGCCGAGTCGGGACATGGCGATTCCGACGAGGCCGACGACGACGATCGAGGCGATCGTGGCGGGCATCTCGGCCAGTCCGGCGAGCAGTGGACCGAGACCGCGGGCCAGTTGGAGGTACTGGGAGAAGAAGAACAACAGCCCGGTCAACGCGAAGATCGAGATGAAGTTCGCCAGCACGGACCCGCTGAACGCCGGGTTGCGGAACAGGGCCACGTCGATCATCGGCACGGGCAGCCGTCGCTGCCGGCGTACGAAGAGCGTTCCGGCGGCCAAGCCGACCGTGAGGCATACGGCGGTGACGGTGTCGAACCCGGAGCCGATGGCGTGTTTGACCGCGTACACCAAGGGCACGATCGCCGCCATCGACAGGCCGGCGGACAGTGGGTCGAAGCGTCCGGGAGCGGGATCGCGTGATTCGGGGAGCAGGAAGGCGCCAGCGGCCAGGAGCACGATCATGATCGGCACGTTGATCAGGAACACCGAGCCCCACCAGAACCGCTCCAGGAGCACACCGCCGACCAGTGGCCCGAGCGCGATGCCGCCGGCCGAGGCGGCCGACCAGACCGCGATCGCCCGGGTGCGCTCGGCCTGGTCGGTGAACATGTTGCGGATGATCGACAGGGTCGAGGGCATGATCGTTGCCCCGGCGACGCCCAGCAGCAGGCGGGCCGCGATCAGTGCCTCCGCCGTCGGGGCGAACGCGGCCAGTAGCGACGCCAGGCCGAACGCCGTGGTTCCGGCCAGCAGCAGCCTTTTGCGGCCGATCCGGTCGGCCAACGTACCCATCGTGACCAGCAGGCCGGCCAGTGCCAGGGAGTAGATGTCGCCGATCCACAGCACCTGGGCGGCCGTGGGGGTCAGGTCACGGGTGAGCGACGGCACGGCCAGGTACAGCACCGTCCCGTCGATCGCCAGCAGCAGGACAGCCCCGACCAGCACGGCGAGTGCTGCCCAGCGGCGCCTCGGCGCAGCCTCCAGCGGTGTCGTCATAAGCAAAACTTAACCGACCAGTCGGTGCAGTTTCTAGCGGAGGGTGCTGCCGATCACTGCGGCCGGGACTTGGTCCAGCGACGGGGCGTACCATCTGAGTTGTGCGGGTTCGTCACCGGTTGTCGCGGATGGGAGTGCCGCGATGAATCGCACTTGCCCTCGGCCACGTCGACGCCCGGACCGCCGGCCCGGTGCTGGCCGACGCCGCTGTCAGGGTCGTACCCACGATCCGGGTGGCCGCCGCTCGGGCGGATCCGTTGCGGATCGCGGCGCCGAACGCGATCGCCTCGGCCCAACGCACGGGCTGTCGGGGGGCGCAGCCCGACCCATTCGGCGTCGGTGCGGAACGGACACCCGACTTCCCTGTCAACTTCCAGGGCGCCGTATCGGCCGATCGCCGCCCGTTACCCACAGGCGAGGGGCAGCCAGGTCAACCCGGGCATGACCACGCCGCACAGAGGTTTGCGACTACGTACTCCTGGGGTCGGTCCTGCGGACCAGCATGTACCCGTATGGGGGCTCCGCCTCTTCGGCTGGGATGCTGCCCTGGAAGACCAGGGCGAAACCGGCGGTGGCGAAGCGGTCCTCCATTTCACGGGCGGAGAGCCAGTACCGGTCGAAGTCGATGCCAAAGCTCTCGACGCGGCTGCCTGGAGCGTTACGGTGCAAGGTGCCGTCGCCGTGCTTGAAGGCCGTCACCAGGTATCCGCCCGGCTTGACGACTCGGCCGAGCTCGGTGAACGCACGTTCCCTGGCGTCCGGCGCAAGATAGATCAACGAGAACCAGCACACCACCCCGGCCAGCGACGCGTCCTCGAATGGCAGCTCGCGCAGGTCGGCGACCTCGTATGCGAAGCCTGGGTGCTGTCGCCGGGCTACTTCGACCATATTGGGCGACAGATCCACGCCACGAGGCGACAGACCCCGGCTTGCGAGGTAAGGAAGAAGCCGTCCGGTGCCGCAGCCCACGTCGGCGACCTCCGCGCCCACGACCAAGGTCATCTCAGCGAACAGGTCGAGCATGGCCCGCTCGACCGGCATGCTCTCCAGCACCCCGACCAGGTTCTCCGCATACCACTCCGAAAGCACGTCGTGCGCGTCCCGCAGTTCCTCGGTCCTGGCGTCCATACCCCGTTGCCTTCCCGTCGAGACCGTTGTGACGGCGAATCTATCCCTCGTCGGGTTACGGGCTGCGATCAGAGTCAGGTACTCCAAATGCCCAGGGCCAGGTTGACTGGCGGCCACGGTTACCCGGCGATCAGCGGTTCAGCGCCCGCTCCCGCGCTGCTCGAACTGAGTCAACGTGGGAGTGGGGTTACGCCCGGACCGCGGCCAACAGCGGACGTACGACGGTCAACAGCGCCGGCACGTCACTGCGGAATCCGGCGGTGCGCCAACCGCTATGGTCGATACCCTGGCCGGCATGGCCATCGCTCGCTTGCCCCTCATCGCCATCGACTGTCCCGATCCTGGTGCGCTCGCCAGGTTCTACGGCGCGATGCTGGATTGGAAGGTCGACGTCTCTGTCGACCGGGCTTCGGTCTGCCCTGAGGACGGCCAGTGCATCGCATTCCATCGGGTTGCTGATTACACGCCGCCGACGTGGCCGACCCGGGAGCGACCCAAGCAGATGCACCTCGACATGCTCGTTGATGACCTCGATGCCGCCGAGGCGGCGGTGACCGATCTCGGTGCAACCAAACACCCGGACCAGCCCGGTACGTCCTACCGGGTCTTCCTGGACCCTGCAGGTCATCCCTTCTGCCTTTGTCTGGAATGATCCAGATCGGAGCCATCGGCGCGGCGTTCGCGCTCATCGGCAAGCCAGATCCCGACGCATGCGGACCCCAAACAGTGCGACGGTGATCGCCCGCCACGACCGTGAGGGCCTGGCCGGGCTACCCGACCGGCCCCGACCCGGCTCGCCCCGTCTTGGACCGCATCCGGACCCTGCTGACCAGGCGGAAGGAATGGGCCACCCTACGGCTCTGGTGCGCCCTGGCTCGGCCGCCTCAACTGCTTGCAGCCGGGCCTCTTCCCAGTAGTAGCGCAACGTCCGCCGCGAGTTCGACGGTTGCGTCGATCTCGGCCTTGCGAATTGACACGCTCTCCACATTGAACCCATAGGGCATATTGAGTTCAAGCCGGGAAACCACAAGGTAGATCCGGACTTCGGCTCGTCGATTTCCGGACCTACATTGCGAGTTGGCGGTCAGCGCCGGGGTCATCCGCAACCTTCAGCCGGACGCGACAGCCTCCAACGATTCCTTCGCCGGCTGCACCAAGACCCTCACCGACCCGTGGCTCTGCGTAGCCATCGTCGACCGGCCCACGATCGACGGCAACATCATCGAAACCGGAACCGACTCCTACCGCCTGGCGCACACGTGCTCGCGCCGAGCCGCACGGCTGACACGCCTCACCCGGCACGCCGGTCGCGCAGCAGGCGCGGCTGGTCGAACAGAGCGTTGTCGACGATCACGTCGACCAGCCGCAGTGGATCCACCTCGGTCAGATACAGCCGTTCAGCCACGAGATAGCGATCCCGGTGCACCGCCTCGGCCTGAGCGCCAGCCCAGTCCTGGTCACGGTGGGTGCCCCGACGCACGGAGGTGTCCTCGTCGACATCCAGCCAGATCCGATAGTCCCAGAAGTCGTTGATCTGCGGGCGGAACGCGAAGACACCATCAACAATCAGCACCGTGTCCGCTGTCGCGACAGCGACAACGTCACGATGTTCGATCTGCGTCAGCGGATCGATGCTGCACAGCACGCAGTCGCCAGACCCGTCGGGGCCCGCTGGTTGCAGCAACAGCGACACCACCGCGTCGTAGTCGAAGGCATTGCGGTAATAGCCCTCACCGGACTCGCGGTCATACAGTTGCCGGTCACGCCACGGCCTCTTGAAGTCGTCCAGACTTGCCCGCAGCACCGGCCGGCCTCGCGCGCTGATCTGCTGCGCCAACTCGTGACCGAAGCTGGTCTTGCCCGCGGCGGTCAACCCGTCGATGCCAACCCGCAACCGTCTGTCGCCACACGCCAACACTCGGTCAGCGACCTCCGCCAGCACCGCCGAACGCTGCTGCGATGCCCGAGGCGGCAGTGGCTGCTGCCACGTCGACACCGACATCTGCACCGCGGCCCGACCATCCATGACCCGGAACCTATCGCAGTCGACCGGCACGGATCATCAGCGCTGAGAGACGGGCCCACCAATCACGCTGCCCGAACCGACGACCATCTGGTGTCCGGTGTCGCGACCCGAGTCACTGACCGGCGGCGAGGTCTACGGCGCCGCCCGGCCTACGCGCCGACCTGGAGGACTGCAGGATCGGCTACGTCCAGGCGGTCGGCTGTGGCCGGCGCGTGCGCGTCAACGATGGCCGTACCCTGATCGGCGCCGGCGAGCTCGCCGAGCGGACCGGGACCGCCGAGTGGCAGGTACACAGTTGCGGGCGGGGAGAAAGGATCCGTGACCACCTGTGGACGTGGGTCCCACCCCCCGGGCCAGACTGGCCCTTGCACGCGGCGATGAAGGCTGGTGGTCAGCGTGGGGCAGAGGCCCAGGTCCCGGCGGCGGGCACACCGTCACTCACCAACCGGCCATATCCGGAGAGTGCTCACAGCGCCGGCGGCTGGTTGGGTAGTGGGTGTTGCTGGCGGGTGGAGCGTCGGCGGCTCGATCGGCACCACCGGTGTAGGGCCGGATACGGTGATCCCATGGGCAGACCGACCCGCTGGAGCACCGATACCGGCCCCGATCACTCCCGGTGGTACGTCGACCGGTTCCGTCAACTGGCCGCCGAGGGCGCCGACCTGGGCGGTGAAGCTCGGCTGCTCGACGCCATGGTCGCTCCCGGGTCACGGATCCTCGACGCGGGCTGTGGCACCGGGCGGGTCGGTGCCACGCTGGCCGCCCGGGGGCACACCGTGCTGGGTGTGGACGCCGACCCGGTGCTGATCGATGCGGCTCGCGCCGACCATCCCGGACCGCGCTGGCTGGTCGCCGACCTGGCCACGCTGGACCTGCCGGCGTCCGGGATCGCCGAACCGTTCGACGCGGCGGTGGTGGCCGGCAACGTGATGGCCTTTGTCGCGCCGGGCACCGAACGCGACGTGCTGACCAGGATCGCCGCCCACCTGCGGCCGGACGGAATCGTGGTGGTCGGCTTCGGCGCCGACCGGGGATACGCGTTGGCCGCTTTCGACGCCGACATCGAGGCTTCGGGTCTGCGCCGGGAACACCGCTTCGCGACCTGGGACCTGCGCCCCTGGCATCCGGGCGCGGATTTCGCGGTCACCGTTCTCCGCCTGCCGGCGGAGTGAACCAGGACACTGGGCCGCTGAGCGGCAGCCGGCAACTGTCCCAAGCCGGCCACTTCGACGAACCTTGCCGGGGTCCTGGGGAGTCTAGAAGGGTGTTTCCCAGGGGGACCATTCGCATGTGGGATCGGCCGAGCATCCGGCGGAGATCAACCTGCTGTTTTACGGCATCACGGTCCTGCCCAACGTGTGCACCGACGCGGATCCCGAGGCGCCCCGGATCCTGACCGAACGGGTCTTCCCGCAGCGGCCGACGTTCGCTCCGTCGACGAACGGGTCGCCCAGCCCTGACCCGGTCCGACACTGGCCAGGCTATACCGATCGGTACATACGACCGTTCCGCCCGTAGGGATGTCGTTGTGGTCGATCTCGGGTCCCGCCGCGTCCGACGAAGCGCCCGCGTCCCGCCGTGCCGGCCCGGACCCGCTGGGTCGCCCGGTAGCTCGATCTCGCTCTTTGTACTGCTCGTCGTTCTCGTCCTGATGAATCCCACGGGTCGGATCCGGGCTGTCCGGGCGCTGGGGTGAGGGTGGTTCCGCTGCGTGTCCGCTGCGTTGCCCGCTGCTCTCCGGGGTCTGCCTCCCGGCGTGATCTTTCCCTCGTTCTTGACTGACTGGACGGTACAATGCACGATGTCTGAGTTCAGACATGCTGCCGTAACAAGCTTGTTACTGCGCAGGCCGGTGAGGGGGCTCGATGCGCAACGTGGTGATCAGGTTGCTCACGATGATCCCGCTCGTGCTGCTCGTGGTCAGCGGTACGTTCTTCCTGTCGCTGGCCTCGAACGTCGATCCGGCTGAGATCATTCTTGGCGGCAACGCGACACAGGAACAGATCGACGCGCTTCGGCAGCAGCTCGGGCTCGACCGGCCGGCCCTCGAGCAGTACTGGACCTGGCTCAGCGGCCTGCTGCAGGGTGATCTGGGAACCTCGCTGTACACCGGTGCCTCGGTGACGGACCTCTTTCTCGCCGCGCTCCCGGTCACGCTG
Source organism: Polymorphospora sp. NPDC051019 (assembly GCF_040683055.1). NCBI lineage: Bacteria > Bacillati > Actinomycetota > Actinomycetes > Micromonosporales > Micromonosporaceae > Polymorphospora > Polymorphospora sp. NPDC051019. The sequence goes on from NZ_JBFBCH010000021.1 coordinate 24,167, forward strand.
TCGCTGACCGCCGGCGGACTCGTCGTCGGTGTCGTGCTCGGCGTCGGAGCCGGGCTGTTCGCCTCGGTCGTCGCGGGTACCCGACTCGACCGAGGCGTCATCCTCCTGTCCACCATGGGGCAGGCCGCGCCGAGCTTCTTCGTCGGGATGCTGATCATCTACTTCCTGGCGCTGCAGCTCGGCTGGTTCCCCGCCACCGGCTACGTCTCGCCGGCGGACAGCTTCGGCGGCTGGCTGCACTCCCTCGCCCTGCCGTCGATCGCACTAGGAGTCGGCGTCGCGGCGGCGCTGTCGCGGCAGGCCCGGTCGAGCATGATCACCGCGTTGCAGCAGGACTACACCCGTACGGCGTTGAGTAAGGGGCACTCCCGGCGGCGGGTGGTGCTCAAACACGCCGGACGCAACGCGGCCTCGCCCGTGGTCACGTCCATATCGTTCCAGGTCGCCCAGCTACTCGGCGGTGCGATCGTCGTGGAGCGGCTCTTCGCACTGCCGGGGCTCGGCTCGCTCACGATCGACGCCGTGCTGCGGTACGACCCGAACATCATCCAGGCGGTCGTGCTGTTCGCGGTCGTCGTCATTGTCCTGGTCAACCTTCTCGTCGACGTGTCCTATGTCTGGCTCAACCCGAAGGTGCGGACAACATGAGCGAATCAGCCTCCGACGTTCCGCGCCTGCCGGCCGCCGATGTCGCCGCCAAGGGGAGTGTCAGGTCCAGCCGGTTCCTCGGCCGGCTGCTCCGGCAGCGGTCGTTGCTGATCTGGGGCACGGTGGTCGGGATCATCGCGCTGAGCGCGGTCCTCGCACCGCTGCTGTCCCCGTTCGATCCGGACACCGGTGTTCTGGCGGACAGCTTCGCGCCACCGTCCACCGAACACTGGCTCGGTGCCGACCGGTACGGACGGGACGTGCTGACCCGTGTCCTGTACGGCGGGCAGGTCGCGCTGCTGGCTGCCGTGCAGGCCGTCGCCATCGCTCTCGGCATCGGCGTTCCGGCCGGACTGGCGATCGGATACGCGGGCGGCTGGCTCGACCGGATCCTCATGCGCCTGGTGGACGGCGTGATGTCGGTTCCGTTCCTCGTGCTCGCCATCGCCGTGATCGCGGCCCTGGGTCCGGGACTGCACAACGCGATGGCGGTCGTCGGCATCGTCTACGCGATGTCCGTACTCCGGCTCGTTCGCGGCGAGGTCCTCTCCGCGAAGGAGGAGCTCTACGTCGACGGGCTCAAGGTCTCCGGTGCCGGCGGCCCCCGGATCCTGTTCCGGCACATTCTCAACAACATCGCCCCGCCGATCATCGTGCAGGCGACGCTCATGTTCGCCACCGCCATCGTCGCCGAGGCGACCCTGTCCTACCTCGGCCTCGGCGTCACCCAGCCGACCGCGAGCTGGGGCTCGATGCTCTCCGAGGCACAGGCGACGATCCGCCAGAACTTCTTCCTGGCCGTGCCGCCCGGCATCGCGATCTTCATAACGGTCCTCGGCATCAACCAGGTCGGGGAAGGGCTGCGGGACCTGTTCAGCCGCGAGATCACCGTCGGACGGCTCGGACTCAACGTGGTTCGCAAGACGCGACCGACGGCCTCGGAACGGGAGATCTTCGCCGGCGAGCCCGACCAGCCATCCGCGCTGGAGGTGCGGGATCTCAGCGTCTCGTTTCCCCAGGCGGGCGGCCAGCGCGTCCAGGTCGTCCAGAACGTCGATCTTCGGCTGCGGCGCGGGGAACTGCTCTGCCTGGTCGGGGAGTCGGGAAGTGGGAAGAGTGTCACCGCCATGTCGATGCTCGGACTGGTCTCGCACCCCGGTGTCGTCACCGCGTCCAGCGTCCGGCTGGGTGACGAGGAGATCAGCGGCCTGGACTTCAAGGCCATGCGGTCGATCCGGGGCAACCGGATCGGCGTGGTGTTCCAGGATCCACTCGCCAGCCTGAACCCGACGTTCACCGTGGGTAACCAGATGTGCGAGGCGATCATGGAACATCGTGACGTCCCGCGACGCGAGGCGCGACGGCTCACCATCGACCTCTTCGAACGGGTCGGTATCCCGAACCCCGAGCTGCGACTCGACGACTACCCGTTCCAGTTCTCCGGCGGCATGGCGCAGCGGGTCATGATCGCCATGGCGCTCTCCTGCGATCCGGAGGTCCTCGTCGCCGACGAGCCCACCACCGCCCTCGACGTCACCGTGCAGAAGCAGATCCTCGACCTGCTCGTGGGGCTTCGTGACGAGCGGGGCCTGTCGATCCTGCTCATCACGCACGATCTCGGTGTGGTGGCCGAGGTGGGGGACACCGTCGCCACCATGTACGCCGGGCAGATAGTCGAGTCCGGCCCGGTGGCCGAGGTGTTCGCCCAACCGCGTCATCCGTACACCCAGGGCCTGCTCGACTCGATACCCAGGAACGTCGCCCCGGCGGGGGCACTGCCGTCGATCCGGGGAACGGTTCCCCAGCCGATCGACTGGCCGGTGGGCTGTCGCTTCGCCGACCGCTGCGACTTCGCCACCGATGCCTGCCGGCGGTCCCCGGTCCCGCTGGCACCCACCGTGGACCCTGGGCACAGCACCCGGTGCGTTCGCGTCGACGAGTTGCGGTTGACCGGGATCGGCGATGAGCAGTCGCAGGTCGTGGCGGTTCTCTCGCGGGCCTCCGGGCGGGACGGTGTGGCATGACCGGCAAGCGACAGCCACCCACGGACGACGTGCTCGAGGTCGACGATCTGTGGATCGAGTTTCGTGGCGGCCGCAAGCGTGCCTGGGGCCCCAGATCGGTCGTCCGTGCCGTCTCCGGTGCGAGCCTTCGGCTGGGGCGGGGGCGCACGCTCGGGCTCGTCGGCGAGTCGGGGTCGGGGAAGACGACGATCGGCCGGGCCGTGCTCCGGCTGAACGCGCCGACCCGGGGCTCCATCACCGCGGCGGGCTTCCGGGTCGACCAGTTCCGGGGTGCTCCACCCGCCCGGTACCGCAGGGCGGTGCAGGCGGTGTTCCAGGACCCGCTGGGGTCGCTCGACCCTCTGATGGAGGTGCAGCAGATCCTTGCGGAGCCGCTGCGGATCCACTTCGACCTCGAATCGGGAAAGCGCCGGGCGCGGGTACGTGAACTGCTGGAGATGGTCGGGCTGAGCACCGCACACCTCAGCCGCTACCCGTACGAGCTGTCCGGCGGCCAGCGGCAACGTGTCGCTATCGCCAAGGCGCTCGCGGTGGATCCGCAACTGATCGTGCTCGACGAACCGGTGAGCGCGCTCGACGTCTCGGTCCAGAGCCAGATCATCAACCTGCTCGACGGCATCCAGCGGGACCGCGGCATCTCCTATCTGTTCATCGCCCACGACCTGGCCGTGGTTCGCCACGCCAGTCACGACGTCGCGGTGATGTACCGCGGCCGCATCATGGAGAGCGGCCCGGCCGACCGGGTCTGCGGGACACCACGGCACCCGTACACCCGGCTCCTCTTCGACGCCGTGCCCAACCCGGTGCCCCGCTCCATGCGCGGTCCCCGCCGGGCCAACCAGTTCGATCTCCCGTTGCCCGACATCGGCGTCGAACCGACGCCGGCCGGGTGCCCGTTCATCACCCGGTGCCCGTTGCGTGGTCCCGAATGCGCAACGGGCTTCCCGGAGCCGACGCCCGTCCCGGGGGGCGGCGAGCTGGCCTGTTTCGCCGCCGAGCGAGTGCTGCAGGCTGCCGCGACCCCCGACCTTCCGAGGAAGGACGCCACATGAAGCCGACAGTTGAGTCACTGACCGGATCGCGAGGAAGCAGCCGACGACGAGGCGTTCGAACGGGCGTCAGAACAGCGGCGGCCGTCGTGGGACTGAGCCTCGTCCTGGCCGCGTGCAGCGGCACCGGCAACTCGGGCAACGACGTCGACGAGTCGATTCTCGAGCACACGAGCACCGAGGCACTCGCCGCGATGGTCAGGACCGACGGCGCGCCCGGCGAACCGACCGGCACCCTGCGGATCGGCTCCTGGATCTCCAACGGCTCGTTCGACCCCGTCGCGATCACCGTCATCCAGGGGCAGAACCTGCATCCCGCCTACGACCCGCTCTTCCAGATCAACGACAAGTACGAGCCGCTGCCGTGGCTCGTGGCGAGCTGGGAGGAACCGACCGCGACCAGCGCCCGACTCACGCTGCGCGAAGACGTGGTCTTCCACGACGGCACCCCGTTCAACGCCGAGGCGGTCAAGGTCAACCTGGAACGGGCGGCGGCGACCACCACCAGCCCGAACGCCAACATGTACGCGTCGATCGAGTCGGTGACCGTCGAGAGCGAGTTCGTGGCGCTGGTCGAGTTCGAGCGCCCGTACCCGGACTTCTACTACAACATGGCGACCCCGGCCGGCATGATGGTCAGCCCCGCCGCCATCGCCCAGGGCAGGGACCTGTCCCGGGAACCGGCCGGGTCCGGCGGCTGGCGCTGGAAGGGCGACGAGTTCGCCGAGGGCTCCAAGCAGGTCTACACCGCGAACCCCGGCTACTGGAATCCCGACGCGGTCAAGGTGTCCAGGGTCGAGATCAACATCTACACCGATCCGGCCGCCCGGCTGAACGCCTACACCAGCGGGCAGATCGACATGATGACGTACGTTCCCGACGCGAACAAGGCGCTCGTCGAAACCTCGGGATCACGGGTCTTCTCCGATCTGTCCATCGCGACGACCGTCGTCATCATGGACCGCGAGGGCACCGTGGTGCCGGCGTTCGGCGACCCGCGGGTGCGGCAGGCTATCGGGCTGCTGATCGACCGGGACGGCTTCAACGTCGCGGTACTGGGTCGCAGCGGATACCCCGCCGGCGGCTTCTCGTCCCCGACCACGCCCTGGTACGACGAGGCGCTCAACCAGCGCGCCCTGGACATCGAGCAGGCCAAACAGTTGCTCACCGAGGCCGGTTATCCCGACGGCTTCAGCTTCCAGTTCCCGAGCACGACCTCGATCGCCCCGGCGGTCGTCGCCGTGCAGCAGATGCTGGCGGCCGGCGGGATCACGATGAACATCGTCGACCTCCCCCCGTCGGAGTACACGGCCGCCCAGCGCAAGGGCGAGTATCCGGCGTCGTACCTCATCCCGACCGCCGTCGACATCGACCAGTGGTGGACCCGCACCGTCTCCAACAACGGACCGCTCAACCCCTTCAAGCTGACCGACCTGGAGGACCTGGAGAAGCGGTACGTCGACTCCCTCGCCCTGCCGACGGCGGAACGCTCCCCGATCCTCAAGGAACTGCAGGCCGAGGTGATCAACCGGGGTGTCATCTTCCCGCTGAGCCTGCGGTCGCGCATCGCCGCCGCCAAGGAGCAGGTGGTGGCGGCCCAGCAACCGGTCCTCGCCCCGGAGGACTGGGCGCTGCGCCCGCACTACCTGTGGCTGACGCAGTAGCCGCACCAGCGTCACGACCCGAGGGCAAGAAAGAGAACGGACGAACCTTGACACTCACCGCGTTCCTGAATCCCCGGTCCATCGCCGTGGTCGGTGCCTCGCAGAAAGCGGACTCGGTCGGCGGGCGGATCATGGGCCAGCTCACCACCAGCTTCGACGGACCGATCTATCCGATCAACCCGAACTACGACACCGTACGCGGGCTGCCCGCCTTTCCCACGGTCGGCGCGGTCGGACAACCGGTCGACCTGGTGCTGGCCGCGGCAAGCAGCAAGCTGATCCCGTCCATCCTGCGGGAGAGCACGCAGTCGGGCGCGCAGGGCGCCGTGGTCTACTCGTCGGGCTTCGCCGAGGTCGGCGGAGCCGGCGAGGCGCTCCAGGCCGAACTCGACCGCCTCGTCGCCGAGACCGGGCTGCGCCTGCTCGGCCCGAACTGCCTCGGCTTCGCCAACTTCCGGCGCGGGTTGACCGCGACCTTCACCCGGGTGCCCTTCGACGTCCGGGACGGGAACATCGCCGTCCTGGCCCAGAGCGGGTCGATGGGCATCGGTACGGCCAGCCTGCTGCGCGCCGACGGCGCCGGCGTGGGCTTCTGGGCGGCCACCGGCAACGAACTCGACGTCTCCACCGGCGAACTGGCCATGGAACTGCTCGCCAGCGAGGAGGACGTCCCCGACGTCATCGCCATGGTCGTCGAGGGGGTGAACAACGCCGCGACGGTCATGAAGGCCGGCCGGCAGGCGGCCCGGGCGGGCAAGCAGGTCGTGCTGCTGAAGCTGGGGCGCACCGAACGGGGCAGGCAGGCGGCGATCAGCCACACCGCAGCCCTGGCCGGCTCCTACGCGACCTTCGCGGCGGCGTGCGAGCAGAACGGCATCGTCATGGTCGACACGATCCGGGAACTCGTCGACGTGACCCGCGGCTTCGCCGCCGGCCGCCGGCCACGGGGCAACCGGGTCGTCGTCATCAGCAGCAGCGGCGGCAACGGCGCTCTGATGGCCGACGCGACCGAGCAGGCCGGGCTCGCGCTGCCACCGCCGAGCGCGCAACTGCGGGCCGGGCTCGCGGAAGTGCTCCCGTCCTTCGGCTCCACGGGCAACCCGGTCGACATCACCGGCAACCTCGTCAACGACCTGCGCCCGGTGGCGGCCGTGCTCGAGGAGGTCGGCTCCAGCGACGAGTTCGACATCGTCGCGTACGGCACCGTGGCACGTACGCTGCCGGAGACCCACCGCGAGATCCTGCTGCGCGCCGCGCGGGGCACCGACAAGCCGTTCCTGGCCCTGGCCCATCAACCGGACGTGCTGACCCGGATGGCAGAACGTGGCCTGACCTGCTTCGCCGACGCCGCCAGCCTGATCGGTGTCGCCGGGAAACTGGTGCGGGCGCAGGAGGCCGGCGCGTTCCTCGACCTCACCGACGCCCCGTCGGCCGGCGCGGCCACGGTCACCGCCACGACCGGAACGCTGTCGGAGTCCGAGTCGAAGGCGCTGCTCGTACGCTACGGCGTACCGGTGCCGACCGAGACGGTCGTCGACGCGGAGGACGCGGCGGTGCGTGCCGTGGAGGAGCTTCCGGGACCCGCCGTACTCAAGATCGACGCGGCCTGGCTCCCACACAAGTCCGACGTCGGCGGCGTGATCGTCGGTGTGCGGGGGAGGGAAGCGGCGTCGGCCGCCTTCGCCCGCCTCGGCCAGGTGGCGCGAGAACATCGTCCCACCCCCGACGCGCCGTACCGGATCCTCGTGGCCGAACAGGTGCCGCCCGGGATCGAACTCATGCTCGGCCTGACGCGGGACCCCGTGCACGGAGCGGTCGTGACGCTCGCCGCCGGCGGTGTCGCCGCCGAGATCATCGCCGAGTCCCAGGTCTCGGTCGTCCCGTTCAACCGGTCCCGGGCCCGGGCCATGGTCGACCGCCTCTGGGGCGGACGACTCGTCAGCCACCACCGGGGGCTCACCGCGGCGGCGCGGGACTCGCTCGTGGACGTCCTCATGGGCGTCCAGCGGCTCGCCCTGGCCGAGCCGGCGGTCGCGGAGGCCGACGTGAACCCACTGATCGCGACACCGGACCGGGTCGTCGCCGTCGACGGCCTCGTGGTGCTCGACGGAGGGCAAGGGTGAGCGTCGTGACGACCGGAAACGGCTACTCGGTATCCGAGCGGATCGCGCAGGTGATGCGGATCGACCCCGCCGCCGACGCCCTCGAATTCCAGGGGCGGTGGGTCACCTGGGGACGGCTGCGGGAACTCGGCGACGCGGTGCAGGGCATCCTCGCCGCCTTCGGCCTGCCGCCAGGGGCACCGATCGGCATGCTCATGCGCAACCGTCCCGGTACGGTCGCGGCGATCCTGTCCCTGCTGACGCACGAACAGACCCTGGTCACCGTGTCCAGCCTGCAGCCGGACGCGAAGCTGGCCGCGGAACTGGGCCGGCTGCCGGCGACGGTCCTGCTCGCCCACCCCGACGACTGGGCCAGACCCGGGGTACGGGAAGCCGCCGCCGCCGCGGGCTGCCTGGCGATCGCCATCGACGACACCCGGGTCGAGGTGCTGGAGCCGCTGCGCCGCGACGACGCGGCCGACCTCGCCATGCCGGGCACCGCCATCCTCATGCTCACCAGCGGCACGACCGGGCCACCGAAACGCGTCCCCCTCACTTATGCGGGATTCGACGCCGGCTACGCCGGTGCGTCGCACTACGAGAGCGGCTCGGCGGCGGTGCGGCTGCGCGACAGCGTCGCGATCGTGATGGCACCGCTGGTGCACGTCAGCGGGATCTTCACACTGCTGCTGAACGTTCAGGCCGGACGCAAGATAGCCCTGCTGGAGCGGTTCGCGGTCGACGAATGGCTGGAGCTGGTCACCGAACACCGACCGAAGGCCATCACGCTCCCGCCGACGGCGCTGCGGATGGTGATGGCCGCCGGTGTCGAACCGGAGCGGCTGTCCTTCGCCCGCAGCGTTCTCGTGGGCACCGCACCGATCAGCGTCGAGGACCAGCTCGCCTGGGAGGACCGGTACGGCATCCCCATCCTGGTCGTCTACGGCGCGACGGAGTTCGCGGGCGGGATCGCCGGCTGGACGCTCGACGACCACCGCCGGTTCGCCGCCACCAAACGCGGCTCGGTCGGCCGCGCCCACCCCGGCGTCGAACTGCGGGTCACCGACGAGGTCACGGCAGAGCCGCTCGGCGCCGGCGAGGTCGGCCTGCTCGAGGTGCGGGCGCCGCAACTGGGCAGGCGTGGATCGCAGTGGGTACGGACCACCGACCGGGCCCGCCTCGACGAGGACGGCTTCCTCTGGATCGTCGGTCGGGCCGACGACGTCATCATCCGCGGCGGATTCAAGGTCTCGACCGGGACCGTCGCGGAGACCCTCAAGCTCCACCCCGCCGTACGCGACGCCGGCGTCATCGGCCTCGACGACCCCCGACTCGGGCAGGTTCCCGTCGCCGCGGTGGAGGTCGCCCCGGGGGAGACCGTCGACGAGGCGGCGTTGAAGCAGTTCGCGCGCGAGCGTCTGACGCCGTACCAGGTGCCGGTGCGAATCCACGTGCTCGATTCGCTACCGCGCACCGCCGCGCTGAAGGTCAGCGGACCGCTGCTGCGCGAACTGCTCGAGCCACTGGCACGACAGGAGCGCTGAACCATGCGACTGCAGCTCAACAGCCGGGAACGGGAGTTTCAGGAGCGCGCGGCGGACTGGCTGTCGGACAACGTACCGACAGCCGACCGCCCACCGTCGGGACCGGCCATGGTCGACTTCGACCGTGCGTGGCAGCGCCGCCAGTACGACGGCGGCTGGGCCGGGGTCTCCTGGCCGAGCGAGTTCGGCGGTGCCGGACTGAGCCTCACCGAGCAGATCCTGTGGTACGAGCAGTGCGCGCGGTTCGACGCCCCGGAACCGGGGGTGTTCAACATCGCGCTGGGCCACGCCGGCCCCACCCTCATCGTCGAGGGCAGCGAGGCGCAGAAGCACGACCACCTCGGACCGATCCTGCGCGGCGAGGAGATCTGGGCACAGGGCTTCTCCGAACCCGGTGCCGGCTCCGACCTGGCGAGCCTGCGCATGCGCGCCGTACGCGACGGGGACGACCTGGTCGTCAACGGCTCGAAGATCTGGACGACGAAGGCGTCGGTCAGCGACTGGCAGGAGCTTCTCGTCAGGACCGATCCGGAGGCGGCCCGCCACCACGGACTGTCGTTCCTCATCGTGGCCCTCGACACCCCGGGGATCGAGGTGCGCCCGATCACCACGATGGACGGCGACACACCCTTCGCGGAGGTCTTCTACGACGACGTACGCATCCCGCTCGCCAACGTGGTGGGCCGGCTCGGCGACGGCTGGAAGGTCGCCATGACGACCCTCGGCCTCGAACGCGGCACGATGACGCTCGGAATGGTGATCCGGCTGCTGAAGCTGATCGACCAGGTCAGGGAACTCGCGGCGACCCGGGTCGACCGGCGGGGTCGGGCCATGCTCGCCAACGACGAGGTGGCGGCGGCGATCGCCGACATCGAGTCCGAGGGGGTCGCGCTCTACGCGCTCGCCCTCGCCTTCGTCTCCGAGGTCGTCCGCACCGGGAAGGCCGGACCGAAGGGCTCGATGGTGCGCCCGTTCTACGCCGAACTCAGCCAGCGGGTCAAACGCCTCGGCGCGGACCTTCTCGACCGGGAAGGGCTGACGGTCGACGGCTCGGCGGCCGCCGCGGAGTTCGTCCCCTCCTACCTCTACTCGTTCGCCCACACGATCGGAACGGGCACCTCCGAGGTACAACGCAACGTGATCGCCCAACGCGTGCTCGGACTGCCGCGCGGCTGAGCCAAGGAACAGGGGACAGGCAATGGATCTGTATCCGTCGGACGAGCAGCGGGAGCTTTCCGCGGCCGTACGCGACGTGCTCGCCGGGGCCGCGCCGATGGACGGTGCGACGGGGAGCGACGACGCCTGGTCGGTCGCGGCCGGCCAGGGCTGGTTCGCCCTCGGCCTCGACGAGGCCGACGGTGGCCTCGGCGGGACGCTCGCCGACGAGGCGCAGGTCTTCGCGCAGATCGGCGCCGCCGCTGCCGCCGGACCGTTCCTCGCCACGAACCTCGCCGCCCGGGTCGCCGCCGTCGCCGGCGAACGGGCGCTTGCCGACGGGTTGGCGGCCGGGGCACTCCGGGCGGCCCACGCGTTCGGCTCCCACGACGACCGGTTCACCGCCTTCGATGCCCGTGGCGCGGGCGTGTTGCTCCTCGTCGACGAAGAACGCTCCCGGCTGCGCCTGTACGGGCTGGCGGACCGGGACATCGTCGACGACCTCTCTCCGATGGATCCAGCGGTCACCGTGGCCAGGGTCGGCCTGGACCGCGCCGAGGTGCTCGCCGAGATCACCGGAGCCGACGCCGACGCCGTCCTCGTACGCGCGTCCGTCCTGGTCGCCGCGATGCTCTCGGGCGTGGCGACGGCCGCCACCTCGATGTCGGTCGAGTACGCCAAGATCAGAGAGCAGTTCGGCCGGCCGATCGGCGCGTTCCAGGCGATCTCCCACCGCTGTGCGGAGATGGCGATCCGCTCGAACGCCGCGTCGGCGGTCGTCGACCTCGCCGCCGTCAGCGTCGACGAGGGACACCCGGACCTGCGGCGCCGGGTGGCGGCCGCCCGGCGGTTCACCGGGTCGTCCGCGTTGGAGAACGCCCGGGTGAACATCCAGAACCACGGGGCGATCGGCTTCACGTGGGAGCACGGCGCTCACCGGCTGCTCAAGCGTGCGCGGTTTCTCGGGCTGGGTTTCCAGCCTCGCGACCTGCAGACCGAGGTGCTCGTCGGCACCGGCTGACCTGCCCGGCACCGCGTCGGTCCGGGCCCGTGCGTCGATCCAACCAGTTGGTCGTACGCCCGGGCCGTTGACCGCCGGCCGGACAAGGCCGGGCCGCCACGGGGAATCGCCGCGCGGTTCCGGCGTCGTCGTCAGCGGTCGCGTGCGTCGGATCGCCTCGCGCGCTCGCGCGCCTCGCGATAGGTGCCGCCGTGGTCGATCGCTGTGTAGACCCGCTCGTAGCCGTCGGCCCACGCCTCGTCGAAGCTGCGGGCGGCGTCGAGTCGCACCTGCTGACGGAGTTGGTCGAGCGCATGGGCGCTGTTCGCGGCGACCTGGAGTGCGTACTGCCGCACGTCATCCTGCAACGACTGCGGTTCGGTCAGGAACTGGGCGAGCCCGTAGTCATGTGCCTGGGTCCCACTGATGACCCGTGCGCTGAGTAGCAGGTCGAGCGCACGGCCGGTGCCGACCAACTGGGTGAGGGTCCAGGAGAGGTTCAGCTCGGCCGCCAGGCCGAGTTTCGCGATCGTCGTGGTCCACTTCGCGTCCGGAACCGTGAACCGGACGTCGGCCATGAGCGCGTGGGCGAGGCCCGCACCAGCGACCGCGCCGTTGACCGCGGCGATGACAGGCTTGGAGATCCGTACCGCCGCGTCCCGGGGAGCTTCCCGCGCCCGCTGACGCACACCCTCGCCGGTGAGACTCTCGAGTCTGCTGAAGTCGGCGCCGGCGCAGAAACCTCGGCCGGCGCCCGTGACGACGACGACGCGGACCGCCGGGTCGGCATCGGCTCGCTGGAGCGCGGCGACGTAGCGGTTGGTCATGTCGCCGACAAGTGCGTTGAGGCGATCTGGACGGTTGAACGTGATCGTTGCGATCGGCCCGTCGACCGCGTAGAGGATCGTGTGCTCCGCCGCCTGGTCGGCTTGGTCAGACATTCTTTCAGTGTACCGATCGGTCAACGGAGGACAAGCTCGCCTACGAATGGACCGCGCTAGAGATGGACCTTGTTCTCCGTTCGACCGATCGGTACATTGCACGCTATGTCGACGGGTCCTGGGACGGGTGAGTTCGACGGCATGCTCAGCGGCTGCCGGGTGATCGACGCGACGGACGGGCGCGCGATGCTCGCGGGACGCATCCTCGCCGACCTCGGTGCCGACGTCGTCCAGCTTGAGCCGGCGCGGGGAGCCCGCACGCGCCGGCCGCATCCGCGGTCCACGCCCGGACGGTCCAACATGTGGTCGACCTTGGCGGCCGGCAAGTCCCGCCTCCTCCTCGACCTTGACGTGGCGGACGATCGGGAACGCTTCGTCGACCTCTGTGGTCGCGCCGACGTGCTCCTGCACTCCGGCGCGGGCGGAATCCTGGGTTCCACCCTCCAGGTGGCGGAACTTCCCGCACTGGCATCCGAACTCGTCGTCGTCACGATCACGGCTTTCGGTCTGGGTGGACCCAAGAGCGGCGCCCCGGCCAGCGACCTCACCTTGTGGGCCGCGGGCGGACCGATGGAGCCGCTGCGCGACGGGTCCCGCCCCCCGCTGCGGGTCTCGGTTCCCCAGGCGTGGCTACATGCCGCGGCCGACGCTGTCGTGGGTGCGCTGCTGGGACTACTGGGTTCCGAGCAGACCGGCCGCGGCCAGGTCGTGGACGTGTCGGTGCAGGCGTCGGTGACGCTCGCGACCCTCGGCTGGTCGCTCAGCGGGAAGATCGGCGAGACGGCGCGGCCGGGCGGCCTGTTCAGTGCCCAGCGCCCCGATCAGAGCGGCAGCGGTTCGACGGCGGCCGGCTCGATGCGTCGCTGGGAGTGCGCGGACGGGTTCGTCGAGTTGAACCTCTCGATGGGCCCCGCCACCGGCGCCTTCACGAACCGCCTGTTCGCCTGGATCGCCGAGGAACGCGGCGACGCGGTTCCCTTCCGCGAACTGGACTGGCGCGAGGTCCCGGCCGCGCTGAGGTCGGGGGACGTCGATGCGACCCTGATCGAGGCAGCGCGGGCTGTCGTCAAGAACTTCCTCGCGTGCAAGGCGAAGCGCGAGATCCTCGAACAGTCACTCGCCCGACGTCTGCTCGCCGTGCCGGTCCACGACCTGGCCGACGTCGCGGCGGATGCGCAGTTGGCCAGCCGTGGCTTCTGGGTCGACGTGGCGCAGGAGAGGGGCGGCGTCGCGATCCCCGGACGGTTCGCGCACGTGTCCGGCGCCCCCGGGCCCACGGTACGTGGGGCCGCACCGGCGGCTGACGCGCCGAACGACGACCCGCTGAGGCGCTGGGCCGTCCGCGACCGCAGGTCCGCCGGCGCGACCGCCGGTGCGGCGCCCGTCGACGGACTTCGGGTGCTCGACCTGTCCTGGGTCGTGGCCGGCCCTCTCATCGGCCGTACCCTCGCGGACTTCGGGGCAACCGTCATCCGTGTCGAGTCCGCGGCTCGGATCGACACGGCGCGCGTGGCGGGCCCGTTCGTCGGCGGGCAGTGGGGGCCGGAGAACTCGGCGCTCTACGGGACCTGCAACGCGGGCAAACTCGGCGTCGCCCTGGACCTCTCGACCGAGCCGGGGCGGGAGGTCGTGCGTGACCTCGCGGCGTGGGCCGACGTGGTCATCGAGTCGTTCGCGCCGGGGCGGCTGGCCGCGTGGGGCCTCGGATACGACCGGCTCGCGGCGGGGCACGAGGACCTGATCATGCTGTCGACGAGCATGACGGGCCAGACGGGCCCCCATGCCCGCCTCGCCGGGTTCGGCAACGTCGGCGCCTCGCTCAGTGGTTTCCAGGCCCTCGCCGGCTGGCCCGACCGCCCTCCCGTCGGGCCCTTCGGCGCCTACACCGACTACGTCGCGCCCCGGTTCTCGTTGGCGACGCTGCTGGCGGCCCTCCGGCACCGGGAACGCACGGGCCGCGGTTGCTGGATCGACGTGTCCCAGGTCGAGTGCGGCGTCATGTTCCTGTCACCGGAACTGCACGCCTACCGGGTCGACGGGCAGCTTGCGCGAGCCCGTGGCAACGCCGACGCGGACCATGTGCTCCACGGGGTTTACCCGTGCCGCTCCACCGACGACCGGGGGCGCTACGTCGCGATAGCGGCCGCCGACGACGAGCAGTGGGAACGGCTCGCCGCCGTGCTCGGTCTGCGCCCCGATGAGCCGATGTCGTCGCCGCGTGCCGCCGGGCCGGCCGTGCCCACCATCGACGACCTCGTCAGCGAACGCACGCGCGCCTGGGATGCCGACGAGTTGCAGGATCGGTTGCTCGACGCCGGGGTACCCGCGCACGTCGTCGCCGACGGTGCCGACCTCGCCGCGGACCCGCAGCTGGCCGCGCTGGGACACTTCGTCGAGGTTCCGCACCCGATCCATGGGCGAATGACCGTGGAGGCGCCGCGGTACCGTCTCTCCGCCACTCCGGGGCGGGTGCGAGGTGCCGCGCCGACGCTCGGGCAGCACACACGCCAGGTGCTGACCCAGGTCCTCGGCTACGACGTCACGCGCGTCGACCGACTCCAGGAAGAGGGTGTGCTTCGATGACTCTCCGCATCGGCTTCACGTCGGGGATCTGGACCTCGAGTGAGCGCGTGCGTGACCTGCGCGACCTCGTACTCGCGGCCGAGCGTCTCGGCTTCGACTCGGTCTGGGCGGGCGAGGCGTACGGCAACGACGCGCTCACCCCGCTCGCGTGGGCCGCGGCGCAAACGACACGCGTACGGCTGGGCACATCGGTGCTGCAGATGCCGACGCGCAGCCCGGCCGCGGTGGCGATGGCCGCGGCATCCCTGGACCTCCTCTCCGGCGGGCGGTTCGAGTTGGGCCTGGGCACATCCGGGCCCCAGGTTGCCGAGGGTCTGCACGGTCAGCGGTTCGAGCGGCCGTTGGCGCTCACGCGCGACTACGTCGCGATCGTCCGTACGGCGCTGCGCCGCGAGGTCGTCGAGCATCGTGGCGAGGTCCTGACCGTGCCGCTGCCCGGCGGCCCGGGAAAGGCGCTACGGCTGATGATCTCGCCGACCCAGCGGCGGATTCCGATCCACCTGGCGGCGAACGGTCCGCGGAGCATGGAACTCGCCGGCGAGATCGCGGATGGCATCATCCCCACGATGCTCACACCCGACGGCGTCCGCCGGGCATGGGGGCGGGTGCGGCACGGCGCCGACCGGATCGGCCGGTCGCTCGACGACTTCGCGATCACGGTCACGATGAAACTCGTGATCGATCCTGATCCCGAGGCCGCACGGGACCGGGCGCGGCCCTATCTGGCACGCCTCGTCGGAGGCATGGGCTCGCGCGAGCAGAACTTCTACAACGACGCGGTGACGCGGGCCGGTTTCGGGGACGAGGCGCACGAGATTCGCGCCCGGTACCTGGGCGGAGATCGCGCCGGGGCCGTCGCGGCCGTCACCGACGACGTGGTCCGGGCCTTCTGTCTTGCCGGCTCGCCGACCGAGGTCGCGCATCGGATAGCCGAGTACCGCGCCGCTGGCGCCACCCGTCTGATCGTCGCGAGTCTCGCCGACGGGCTCGAGCGCGAGATGGAGCAGCTCGAGATGGTGGCAGAGTTGGCCGGCCTCGACGCCGCCACCGAGTAGCGCCAACGAGACCGGCGCACAGACTAGCGTCCCTTCCAGACCGGGCTGCGTTTCTCCGCGAACGCCGTCGCCCCTTCCTTGGCGTCCTGCGAGGCGAACACGACCTCGCTCAGACTCCGCTGCCGCTCGAACGCCTCGGACAGCGGCCAGTCGGCCGACCCGGTCGCGATGGACTTGGAGGCGGCGACCGACAGGGGAGCGTTCGCCGAGATCCGCCGGGCGAGGTCGAACGCGGCGTCCAGCGCCTGTCCGTCGGCGACGACCGCGTTCAGCAGCCCCAGACCGCTCGCCCGCTCGGCGGAGATCGGGTCGCCGGTCAGCAGCATCTCCAACGCGATCGCCTGCGGCAGGCGGCGAGGCAGCCGGAACATCCCACCGCCCCTGGCGAGCAGCCCGCGCTTGACCTCGGGTAGACCGAAGCGGGCCGAGGCGCCGGCGGTCACCAGATCGCAGGCGAGGACCATCTCGAAGCCGCCGCCGAGAGCCCAGCCCTCCACGGCGGCGATGATCGGCTTGGCCGGCGGTGCCTCGACGAGCCCGGCGAACCCGCGCTCGGCGGTCGCGGCGCGCTCGCCGGCGGCGAAGCGCTTGAGGTCCATTCCGGCGCAGAAGTTGCCGCCGCGTCCGGTGAGGATCGCCACCCGAAGGCCGGGTTCGGCGTCCAGCCGGGTGAGCGCGTCGGCGATCGCCCTGGCCGCGCTCCTGGTCATCGCGTTGCGTTGCCGCGGACGGTTGATTTCCAGGAGCAGGATGCCGTCGTGTTCGCAGGCCACGACCTCCGGTTCGAGGGTCGTGGCGGGTCCGTCGCTCACCGGGGTGCCATCCTGATCGCGCCGTCCAGCCGGACCGTCTCGCCGTTGAGATACCCGTTCTGCAACAGGGTGACCGCCAGCGCGGCGTAGTCGTCCGGGTCACCCAGCCGCTTCGGGTGCGGCACGGTCGCGGCGAGACTGTCGCGGATGTCGCCCCGAAGCCGGGCGAGCATCGGCGTGTCGAAGATGCCGGGTGCGATGGTGTTCACGCGGATCGCCCAGCTGGCCAGGTCGCGCGCCGCGACGATGGTCATCGCATGGACGGCACCCTTCGACGCGGAGTAGGAGGTCTGTCCGATCTGCCCCTCGAACGCGGCCGCGGATGCCGTCAGGACGATGGCGCCACGGTCGCCGTCCTCGATGCTGTTGCCGCTCATGCGGGCCGCGGACAGGCGCAGCACGTTGTACGTACCGATCAGATTGACCTCGAGCACGTCGCGGAAGCTCTTGAGCGGGGCCGGCCGGCGTTCCTTGTCGATGACGCGCAGGCGGTCGCCGCCCCGGCCGGCGCAGTGGACGACCGCGCGCAGGACGCCCAGTTCCTGGGCCACGTCGAGCGGGGATCGCAGGGAGTCCTCGTTGGTGATGTCGGCGGCCGCGAAGCGTGCGTTCGGACCCAGGCGCTCGGCGACGGCGGGGCCGTCGGAGCTCGCGAAGTCGGTGATCACGACCTTGGCGCCGGCTTTGACGAGTGCGGCGGCGGTGGCGGCGCCGAGCCCGGACGCCGCGCCGGTTACCAGCGCTGAAGCGCCGTTGAGATCCATGGTTCTCCTGTGGTCGGTCCGCGGCGCGGACGCGTTGTCATCGGTCGGATGCGAGCTCGCGTCCGATGATCTCTTTCATGATTTCCGTGGTCCCGCCCACGATGGTCTGCACCCGGCCGTCGGCGAAGGCACGCGCTATCGGGTACTCCTCCATGTAGCCGTAGCCGCCGTGCATCTGCAGGCAGGCGGTGACCACGCGTTGCTGCAGCTCGGTCGCCCACCACTTGGCCTTGGCCGCCGTGGTGGCGTCCAGGCGTCCCTCGTCGAGTTCGTGTACGAGCGATTCGAGGTAGGCCCTGGTCACGTCGACCTCGGTGACGAGTTCGGCGAGCCGGAACCGCGTGTGCTGGAAGTCGATGATGCGCTGGCCGAAGGCTTTTCTCGTCTTGGTGTAGTCCACGGTCCAACCGAGCGCGGCCTCGGCGCCGGCAAGTCCGCGCCAGGCGATCGAAAGGCGTTCCAGGGGGAGCTGTCGGGTCAGGTGGTGGAACCCGCGCCCCTCCTCGCCGACGAGGTTCCCACCGGGTACGGCGACCTCGTCGAAGTACAGCTCCGCGGTGTCCTGCGCGTGCAGCCCGAGTTTCCGTAGCTTCGGGCCCCGGCTGAACCCGGGTGTGTCGGTGGGAACCAGGATGAGGGAGAAGGTGGGTCTGCCCTCACGCTCGCCGGTCCTGGCGGCGACCAGGACCACGTCGGAGCTGAAGCCGTTGGTGATGAACGTCTTGGCGCCGTTGATCACCCATTGGTCGTCCCGACGGACGGCGGTCGTCGCGATGCCCCGCAGGTCGCTTCCCACGCCGGGCTCCGACATGGCGATCGAGGTGACCACCTCGCCGGACGCCATGCCGGGAAGCCACCGGCGCTTCTGTTCCTCGGTGCCCAGGGCGATGAGGTACCCGGCGACGATGTCCTCGTTGATTGCCAGCCCGGAGGCGAATGCCGCGGCACCGACCCTGGCCAGTTCGTCGGTGAGGACACACCGGAAGCGGTAGTCCGTCGACCCGCCGCCGCCGTACCGCTCGGGTGTGCGGAGCCCGAGCAGGCCGAGTTCGGCGGCCGCGCGCCACACCCGCCGGTCGACGAGTCGCTCCCGCTCCCAGCGGTCGAGATGTGGTGCGACGTCGCGCGAAACAAAACGACGGGCCAACGCACGGAAATCCTCGTGGTCGGCTTCGTAGAATCCCCGGCTCACCTGCGGTTCGTCCTTCGCTGTCCGAGTCGACTGTTGCGGTGATTGTTTTCGTCCCGTTGTTTTGTACGGTCCGGTCGGTACATTGTATGGGTCGGTACAGACGTTGGGAAGGCGGGAGAGGTCACATGGCGGGGCAGCTCACCGGTATAAGGGTCGTGGAGTTCCTGGGGCTGGGGCCCGCACCGTTCGGCTGCCTGCTCCTGGCCGATCTCGGTGCCGAGGTACTCACCGTCACCAGGCCCGGACAGTCGACGGCGGCCATGGTGCGCAACCGGTCCCTGCTCGAGCTGGACCTCAAGGATCCGCAGAGCGTCGCGTTCGTACGCGAGGTGATCGACGAGGCGGATGTCGTCGTCGAGAGCTTCCGACCGGGCGTCGTCGAGCGGCTGGGGCTCGCCCCCGAGCAGCTCAGGGAACGCAATCCCGGGCTGATCGTCACCAGGATGACCGGCTGGGGACAGACCGGCCCGCTCGCGCCGAGAGCCGGACACGACATCAACTACATCGCCATCACCGGCGCGCTCGACCTGGCCAGGCGTCCGGGACTCGCGCCGATGCCGTCGGCGAACCTCGTCGGCGACTTCGGCGGCGGCGGCATGTACCTCGTGATCGCGGTGCTGTCGGCACTGGTCGAGCGCGCCCGTACCGGCACCGGCACCGTCATCGACGTGGCCATCGTCGACGGCACGACGTACCTCACCACGATGCTGCACGAGTACCGCAACCTCGGGATGTGGTCGGACACCCCCGGCACGAACCGCCTCGACACGGGCGCGCCCTACTACGACAGCTACGAGACCGCCGATGGCGGCTACGTCGCCGTCGGCGCCCTCGAGGACAAGTTCTTCGAGCAACTGGCGGACGTGATCGGACTGACCCCGCAGGAGCGGGTGGGCCGGGAGGACAAGGCGAACTGGCCGCGGCTACGCGAGCGGATCGCGGCGGCGATCCGGAGCAGGACCCGTGCCGAGTGGACGGAGATCGCCGAACGGGTCGACGCCTGTATCGCACCGGTGCTCTCCCTCGCCGAGGCCGGGACGCATCCGCAGCTCGCCGCGCGCGGGGTCCTGCGCCGCACGGCCGGCGGCCGCGGCTGGGTCCCGGTGCTACCCATCGGATACGCCGACGCCCCGGTGGACGGCGCCGAGCTGCTCGAACGGTGGGGATTCGGCCATCCCACGGCCACGTTCCGCCGGCCGGCGGACGCGATTCATCCGGAGGTGTCGCCGCCGAAGGAGGCCGGGCGGGAACCGTTCGGCGGGGCACTGGCCGCCGAAGTCGGGGGAGTGGCGGGCCAGGGCACGTGAGGTGCGCCGGCATGGAGCCGGCCCGGCACGAGAACCCGTCCGTGCCGGGCGAGCGGGGAAACGGTGTCCTAGTCGCCCTTGCGTACCCGCAGGCCGTCGAGGAACAACGACACGTAGAGCTCGGAGATCTCCTTCGGGGACAGCGATCCGGCGGGCTCGATCCAGCGGTAGCTGCTGGTGAACATGCCGACTATGGCTCGGCGCTGCATGGCGTGGACCGGCCGGAAGAGCCCGGACTCGGCGC
The DNA here is from genome assembly GCF_040683055.1 of Polymorphospora sp. NPDC051019. Lineage (NCBI taxonomy): Bacteria > Bacillati > Actinomycetota > Actinomycetes > Micromonosporales > Micromonosporaceae > Polymorphospora > Polymorphospora sp. NPDC051019. Next base: position 44,251 of record NZ_JBFBCH010000021.1, read on the forward strand.
CCTCGTCGAACAGCGCCTGCCAGTACTGCTCGTACTCGTCCCGAAGATGGCGCACGTGCGAGCGGTGCGGTTCGTCGAGCGCCTGCCAGTCGCGCATCGAGGTGATCCAGGCGCTGCGGTTGGTGGACAGGTCCGTCAGCAGGTGCTCGGCCATCCGGTGCAGCCTGTCCTCGGCCGAGCCGCCGCTGGCGAGGATCCGCCGAGCCTCGCGGTTGGCGTTCTCGAGCAGGCGAAGGGCGATGCTGAGCAGCAACTGCTGCTTGTTCTTGATGTGGTAGTACAGGGCACCGCGGCCCAGCCCGGTCGACTCCGACAGTTCCTGGACGCCGGTCGCGTCGTAGCCCTTCTCGGCGAAGAGTTCGGTCGCGACGCGCAGCACCCGTTCGCTGGTCGTCTCCTTGTTCGACTTCTTAGCCATGTCGTCAATAGTCAATTCTGGGACCAGAGTTCGAAGATCGTCGCGTTAGCGGTCCCGCCACCTTCGCACATCGACTGGAGACCGTACCGGATTCCGTTGTCCCGCATGTAGTGGATCAGCCGCGTGGCCAGGATCGCGCCGGAGGCGCCGAGGGGGTGTCCGACCGCGATGGCGCCCCCGACAGGGTTGAGGCGGGCCGGGTCGGCACCGGTCTCCGCCTGCCACGCGAGCGGCACCGGCGCGAATGCCTCGTTGATCTCGAAGGCGCCGATCTCGTCTATCGAGAGCCCGGCCGAACGAAGGGCGCGTTCCGTCGCGGGGATCGGCGCGGTGAGCATCTCCACCGGATCCGCGCCGGCCACCGCTCCGGCATGGAAGCGGGCGAGTGGTCGCAGCCCCAGACGGGCGGCGTTCTCCGGCGTCGTGACCAGCAGCGCGGCCGCCCCGTCGGCGATCTGCGAGGAGTTGCCGGCGTGGATCCTGCCCTCTTCGAGAAAGGCCGGCGAGAGCGACGCCAGCGTCTCCACGGAGGTGCCGCGCCGGAGCCCCTCGTCCACCTCGAGCGGGCCGCCGTCGCGCGGCACCGCAACGAGCTGTCGGGCGAAGGCGCCGGAGTCGATGGCCGCCGCGGCGCGCTCGTGGGAAAGCGCCGCGAACTCGTCGAGCCGGGTCCGGCTGAACCCCCACTTCTCGGCGATCATCTCCGCGCCGATGCCCTGGCTGAGGTCGTCGACACCGAAGCGGTCCAGGACCGTACGGCCGTAGGGCTCGCCGAACTTGCGTGCCGAACCGATCGGAACCCGGTTCATGGTCTCCACGCCACCGGCGACGATGACCTCGGCCCGGCCCGACATCACCGCGAACGCGGCGAACTCCAGGGCCTGCTGGCTCGAGCCGCAGGCCCGGTTGATCGTGACGGCCGGGATCGTCTCGGGCCAGCCGGCCGCCAGCACCGCGAAGCGGCCCACGTTGCTCGACTGGTCGCCGAGTTGGGTCACGCAGCCCCAGTAGACGTCCTCCACGACCTCGGGGTCCAGGCCCGCGCGCTTCACCAACTCGTTGAGCACGACCGCGGACAGGTCGACCGCGTGCACGTCGGCCAGCGAGCCCTTCTTGCGCCCGATCGGAGTGCGCACCGCCTCGACGACGACTGCCTCACGCAGGCCCATGGCTACCACCCTTCCCGGCGGATCAGGGCCCATGGTCGGGCCGCATGTCCGCTCAGCGATGATACACTGAACCAACCGATCGGTACACTTCTGCGAGGATGGCGAGCACCTCGCCGGCACCGAGTGCGCCAACTCGGGCCGATGGAAAGAGTGGAGGATGTGCATTGAGGATCGGTATGCCGCTGTCCTACAGCGGCGGTTTCAAGGAGACCGTGGGTCGTATCCGTGAATACGAGGCGGTCGGCGTCGACGTGCTTTTCGTCCCGGAGGCGTATTCCTACGACGCGGTGAGCCTGCTGGGCTATCTGGCCGCGTCGACCGAGCGGATCACGATCGCCTCCTCGATCCTCAACGTCTACTCCCGCACGCCGGCGCTCCTCGCGATGACCGCCGCCGGACTGGACTACGTCTCCGAAGGTCGGTTCATGCTGGGAATCGGCGCGTCGGGGCCGCAGGTCGTCGAGGGATTCCACGGTGTGCCGTACCGGGCGCCACTCGGTCGCGCGCTCGAGGTCACGCAGATCTGCCGGACGCTGTGGCGCAGGGAGACGCTCGAGCACGACGGCGAGCACTTCCAGTTGCCGCTGGGCCCTGAGCGTGGCGGCTCCGGGCTCGGCAAGCCTTTGAAGATCATAAACAGGCCGGTACGCGAGCGGATCCCGATCATGCTCGGCGGGATCGGTGACCGGGCCGTGGCGATGGCGGCCGAGCACTTCGAGGCGTGGCAGCCGATGTTCTTCCTTCCCGAGGTCGCGGACCCGGTGTTCGGCCCGCACCTGCGTAAGGGCAGTGCCCGCCGGGACCCGGCCCTCGGGCCGCTCGATGTCATCGCGCAGAGCTACCTGGCGGTCGTCGAGACCGAGGAGGAGGAGAAGGCGGCGCTGCGCCAGGTCCGGGAGCACCTCGCCCTCTACATCGGTGGGATGGGAGCCAGGGGCAAGAACTTCTACACCACGCTCGTGTCGCGGTTCGGATTCGCCGACGAGGCGACACGTGTCCAGGAGCTGTACCTCGCCGGCAGACGCGAGGAGGCGATCGACGCCGTACCGGAGGCACTCGCCAGGGGGCTGTCGCTGATCGGGAACCCCGATCGGCTCGGCGAGCGGATCCATGCGTTCTCCCGGGCAGGTGTGACCACCTTGAATCTGCGTCCCGTGGCACCGGGCCACACCCGGCAGGTCCACGACTACGCGATCGTCAGGAAACTCGCCGACTGATCCTCAGCCGACCCGGCGCAGGCCGACGGCTCGTCGCCGTCGAGCAGTTCCACGAGCAGATCCGCGAGCGGGCCCGGACGATCGAGCTGCACGTGATGATGGGCGGCCGGGACGAGTCCCCACCGGACGGGGCGCCCGACCCGGCCCGCCACGTACCGGGCCGAGGCTTCGGTGACCGCGGGGCTCAGCGCACCGCCGACCAGTGCCACGGGACAGTCGATCCGCCCCAGCCACTCGTGGATCACCGCATCGGTGAACCGTTGGAACACCGCGGGATCGAACCGTACCCGCCAGCCCCGCGGAACCTGTTCGTACGAGTGACCGGCGAGATCACGGACGAGCCCGGCGGATGCGGTGCTTCCCGACGGCACGAGGCGGAACCGGCTGATCGCCGTGTCGAGATCGGCATGGATGGTCCGCTCGCGGCCGGGCCGGCCCCGGGGCCGGTGCGCGGTACCGGCCCGCGGTGGTCTGATCGCGACATCGAGCATGACGAGTTCGTTCACCAGCCCCGGGTGCAGCGCCGCGGTGGCGGCGCCGACAAGGCCACCCATGCTGTGGGCGACGAGGGTGGCCGACCCGGTACGGGAGCCGTACCGGATCACCGACGCCACCTCCGAGGCCCACGTCTCGCCGTCGTACCCCTGCGACCGGTGGCCGCTTTCGCCGAAGACGGTGGCCCGCCACCGCCCTCCGACGTGGCCGAGCATCGCGTCCCACCAGTGCCCGTGCGCACCGGCGCCGTGGATGAGGACCACGTCCGGCCCGTTGCCGGCCCCCGGCAGCACGCGTCCGCGCAGCGGGGTACCGCGATGGTCGAGGACGAACCCCGTCCCTTGCGCGCCGCTCGGCGTCGTCATCACGGGGCGGTATCGGCGTCAGGGGGCGCTGCGATCCGACGTACCTTGTGGATGGTCTCGCCGGAGGCGATCAGTCTCCCGGCCCGGGTCCGTATCTCGACCGCGGCATGCACCACGGACCGGCCGACATGGCTGGGTCTGGCGGTGATGACCAACGCGGAGCGGTGATCGGCCGACGACAGGAACCGGTAGGACGCGTGGATGTGTGGCGCGCCGGCTCCGACGGGTTGCCGGGAGTGGGCGGCGGTCGCCGTCGCGCAGTCCATCAGCGCGGAGAGGTATCCGCCGTGCAGTCGCCCGGCGGAGTTGGCGAACTCGGCGTGGGGGATCGCGTCGCCGACGACGGTGCCGTCGTCGTCGACCGATCGGAGGTGGAATCCCAGGAGTGTCTGGAACGGCTGTGTCGGGATCACCCCGTCGGCGATCGCCCGTTGGTATTCGAGGCCGGACACCACCCCGAAGGCCGGCCGGAGGGGATGTTGCTCAGGCATCGTCTCAGTTCCCCTCGAAGGACGGCGAACGGCGCTCCATGAACGCGGTGATTCCCTCTTTGAAGTCGAGCGTCCTGGTCGCGATGTCCTCGACGAGGCTCTCCACGCGCAGCGCGTCCTCCAGCGTCCCGACCGAGTTCCTGTCCAGCAGCCACTTGACGAGTCCGAGTGAGGTGGTCGCGCCGTCCGCCAGTTCGCGGACGATCGCCTCCGTGGCTGCCGTGAGCTCCTCGTCGGGAACGAGTCGACTTATCAGACCCCATTCGAACGCCTCGCCCGCGGTCACCTGTCGGCCGAGCATCAGCATCTCCCGTGCGCGGGCGATCCCGATCAGTCGCGGCAGCAGCCAGGTGCTGCCGGAGTCCGGGGTGAAGCCTCTACGGACGAAGGGAACGGAGAACAGCGCGGTGTGGCTGGCGACACAGAAGTCCCCGACCAGGGCGAGTGAGCAGCCGAGACCTGATGCGTGGCCGCGGACGGACGTCACGACCGGTACCTCGATCCGCGCGAGCGCACCGATCAGCCGGTGCGGCCCGGTGTCGATGCTCCGGTGCGTCGCGGTGGGTCTGGGCCGTTCGCCTTCGTGCCGCCGGTCCCGCTTGAGGTTCATCCCCGAGCAGAAGTGGTCTCCTTCGGCCGTGATGGCGATGACCCGGACGACATCCTCTCGTCCGAGGTCCGGCAGCAGTGCCGCGACCTCGCGGGCGCACTCCGAACTGAGTGCGTTGCGGCGCTCGGGCCGGTTGAGGGTGATTCGCAGGATCCGGCCGTCGAGCCGGATCGACATCCCGTCCAGGTGGACGTCCGCGAAGCTTGTCATTCGGCGGTTCCTCTGTCTTGGGCCGCGCCCCGGTCCTCGGCGGTCGGTCCGCGGACGGGGTCGGGTGGGGGTTTCGGTCGGCGGTGCCGTTCCCGGTCTGGCGGTCGCGACCTACGGTAGTCGACTTGCCGGTTGTATGGACCGACCAGTCTATCAGTTTGGATGATTCCGAGACCTGATCGCTGTAGTACGCGGTCGGCTCCGCCTCGACGGGTGGGGAGGGGTAGTAGAGGTGTGGCCTGCTGTAGCCGTGTGGTTGGCGTGATCGATCGCTGGGCTGTCTCGTTCGCCGCCGGAGCGCGACCCTTGATCACCAACATACCGATCGGTACACTCCATGCGTGTCTCATGACGGAGAGCTGCCAGCGGAGACGATCCGCTATGGCGTCGAGGACGAGATCGCCACGATCACCTTCAACCGCCCGGAGCGACTCAACGCGTTCGCCGACGACATGGCCTCCCGTTACCTCGGGGCGCTACGCAGGGCCGACGACGACCCCGCGGTCCGCGTCATCGTGATCACCGGCGCGGGCCGCGGCTTCTGCGCCGGTGCGGACTTCACCCGCCTCGAAACCCTCGACCTCGACGAGGTGCGACGGCGCGCCCTCGCCGAACCCCGGGACGTCGCGATGCGCGTGAACAAGCCCGTGATAGCCGCCGTCAACGGGGCGGTCGCCGGGATCGGCCTCGCCCACGCGTTGATGGCCGACGTGCGCTTCACCGTGCCGGACGCCAAGTGGACCACCGCCTTCGCGAAGATCGGCCTGGTCGCGGAACTCGGCACCGCATGGCTGCTGACCCAACTCGTCGGCACCGGCCGCGCGCTCGACCTGCTGCTCAGCGCCAGGGCCATCACCGGCACCGAGGCGTACGAGTATGGTCTGGCCCAGTTCGTCTCGGCGCCCGACTCGCTCGCCACGGACGTCCGGGCCTACGCCCGCGCACTCGCCGCCAACGACGTCCACTCCCTGGCCGAACTGCGCCGCCAGGTCCGCCTCGACGCCGGGCGATCCTTCGAACAGGCCTGGCACGACGGCTACGACCGAGTCTTCGCCGCCCTCGAACGGGGCCGTTTCCGGGACGCCAGAACGCGGGTCCGCGACGTATGAGCATTCCCGCCGAGCTGCGCCGCTCGCTCAACCTACCGGTGATCTGCGCGCCGATGTTCCTCGTCACCGGTCCCGAACTCGTCACCGCCGCCTGCCGTAACGGCTTCGTCGGTGCGCTCCCGAGACAGAACGCCCGCAGCATCGAAGAGTTCGACGCCTGGCTGGGCACCATCCGGCGGAGCCTGCGGGAACACCGCGAACGCCACCCCCAGGCGGCCATCGGCCCGATCGCGGTCAACATCTCCCGGGCGATCATGGCCGAACACCTCGACGCGCATCTCGACGTCTGCCGGCGGCACGACGTCGAACTGATCATCTCCGCGCAGGGCGACCCGACCGAGCTGACGAAAAGGGTCCACGACTGGGGTGGTCGGGTGTTCCACGACGTGACGTCACTGCGTTTCGCCGAAAAGGCGATCGCCGCCGGCGTCGACGGACTGACCTGTATCGGAGCTGGCGGCGGGGGACACTCGGGACTGGTGTCCCACCTCGCGCTCGTGCCGAAGGTACGCGCGATGTTCGACGGCACCATCGTCCTCGCCGGAGCGGTCGCCACCGGCGCGGCGATCCGCGCCGCCGAGATCCTCGGCGCCGACCTCGCCTACGTGGGCACCAGGTTCATCGCCACGCGGGAGTCGTCGGCGCCGCCGGAGTACAAGCGGATGCTCGTCGACGCCGCGGCGGCCGACCTCCTCTACACCGACGCGGTCGCCTCGGTCCCCGCGAACTGGCTCGTGCCGTCACTGCGACGCGTCGGTCTCGATACCCGGAACCTGCCGGTTCCAGCGGCCCGCGGTGACCACACCCACCTGCCTCCCGACGTACGCCCATGGCGGGACATCTGGTCGGCGGGCCAGGGCGTCGAACTCATCGACGACATCCCCTCCGTGGACGAGCTCGCCGCCCGCCTGACGAACGAATACCTCAAGGCGTGCTCGAGGCCGGCCTGGCCGGCACGACCCGACCACCCGTACTGATTGAAGGCATCGAACATGAGCGAAGAGAACCGCGGCGGAGCCGAACCGGGTCAGGCGTTCGAGGAGGCGAGCGACTTCGACATCGACGAGGCCGACATCGATCGGGACCGGGCGGCCGCCGGCGCGGTCGCCGCCGTCCGCGACCTGGCTTACCTCGGTACGGCCACACCCGAGGCGATCCGGAACTTCGCCTTCAGCTACGGCGACGACAACCCGCTCTACACCGACCCCGACCACGGTGCGGGCACCCGCTGGGGCGGGCAGGTCGCCCCCCAGATCATCGCCGCGATCCTGAACACCCCACTGCTCGGAGACCGGCTTCCGAAGGAGTTGCGCGGCGGCAGCTACCGCGGCATCCACGCCTTCGTCTCCGGCGGCACCTGGGAATGGTATCGGCCGGTGCACGCGGGGGACCGGCTCCACTCCTTCAAGGGCCTGGAATCGGTCGAGGTCAAGAAGTCGGAGTTCGCCGGCCGCAGCGTGATCCGTGTCAACCGCGAGGTCAAGTTCAACCAGCGGGGAGAAGTGGTCGGCGTATACCGGACCCTCATCATCCTCACCGGCAGGAAGAAGGCCAGGGAGGCCGGCAAGTACCGGGACGTACCGACCCCCTCGTACACGAAGCAGGACCTTGCCGAACTCGACGAGATCTACGCCGCCGAAACGGTACGTGGCGGGCAGCCCCGCTACTTCGAGGACGTGACGGTCGGCGAATCGCTCGGAACGATGGCCAAAGGCCCGCTCACCACCACCGACATGATCGTCTTTCATGCCGGCGGCTACGGCTTCGTGCCGTACGGCCTGAGGACCTCCCGCCTGAACTGGCGCAACCGCCAGCGCATTCCGGCCTTCTACGTCGACAACGAGTACGGCGTACCGGACGTCGCGCAGCGGGTGCACTGGGACTCCGCATGGGCGCAGGCGATCGGCAACCCGCGCGCCTACGACTACGGCGTACTGCGCGAGTGCTGGCTGCACCACCGGCTCACCGACTGGATGGGGGACGAGGGATTCGTGGTGCGCCAGCACGACGAGATCCGGAAGTTCAACTACCACGGAGACATCCAGTACCTCTCCGGCACGGTGACCGGCAAGCGGCGGGACAGCGGCATGAACCTCGTCGAGATCGAACTACGGGCGGTCAACCAACGCGGAGAGGAGACCGCGACAGGGGAGGCGACCGTGGCGTTGCGCAGCCGCGATCACGGCCGTTCGCTGCTTCCACAACCGCCCGCCGAGTTGCAGCAGAAGGTGTGGGAAATCATGGACCGTCATGCCGAACTCACCACCGAGGCACGGGCCGGGCAGCCCGGTTCCGCCGGCGCGTGACCGGTGCGCAGTGACGAGGAGGAGGAGGTGTGATGCGCGCGCGACGTCTGCGGACCCTTCCCGTCTCGGCCATCGGCCTCGGCTGCCTGGGCTTGTCCGAATACCATCCGGGCCGTGACACGAAGTCGACCCCGGCACTCCACCGGGCACTGGATCTGGGCATCACCCTGTTCGACACGGCTGACTCGTACGGTGACCGCGTCAACGAGCACCTGGTCGGCAGGGCGCTGGCGGGCCGACGCGATCAGGTGGTGGTGGCAACGAAGTTCGGCGTCGAACGCATCCCCTACGGCACCGGGACCCGGATCAACGGCCGTCCCGACCACGTACGGGCGGCCTGCGACGCGTCCCTGAGAAGGCTCGGCCTCGACGTCATCGATCTGTATTACCAGCACCACGTCGATCCGGACGTACCGATCGAGGAGACCTGGGGTGCGATGGCCGATCTCGTTGCCGCCGGAAAGGTACGTCACCTCGGAATGGTCGACGCCGGACCGGAGATGATCCGGCGGGCCGACGCGGTGTATCCGGTTACCGCGGTGCAGACCGAATACTCGGTCGGCACCCGGGCGCCGGAGGTGAACGGCGTTCTCGACACGTGCCGTGAACTCGGGATCGGGCTGGTCGCACGCTCGCCCCTCGGCCGTGGCCTGCTCGCCGGTGCGGGCCGCGATCTGCCTGGCCTTGCGGCGCGCGACATCCGCCGCGCCGATCCGCGGTTCGCCGTCGGTGAACTCGCCACCCATCGCACCCTCGCCGACCGGCTGGCGTCGATTGCCAAGGGGCGCGGTTGCACCGTCGCTCAACTGGCCATCGCCTGGCTACTTCACCAGGGGTTCGACATCGTCCCGATTCCCGGCACCGGCCTCCTCCACCACCTGCACGACAACGCAGAGGCGACCACGGTCTTTCTCGATGCCACCGACCTCGGCACCATCGACCACGCCGCACCCGTTACACCGGCCGGCCAACGCCAGGACGCCTCGCTACTCAGCACAAGATCGTTAGCATCGGCGACGGGCCCGGCCACCTGGTTGTGGTCGGACCCGTGTTTCCGGGATTCGATTCGGTCTGCAGACGCTGCCAGAGGGCCGGTACGTTCGGCGGTTCCCAGCCGACGAGGGCGGTGTGCCCCTGCAGGCAGCGGTAGCTGACTCCTTTGTAGCGTGGGGCCATGAGTTCCGAGAACGAGGCAAGCCTGACGGTGCCCGATGGCCGAGTTGTCGAGTATCTCGATGGGGGCGATCCGTCGGGGCTTCCAGTCTTCTTTCAGCCGGGAAGCCCGAATACGCGGACCATCGGGAAATTGTGGCATCCGGCAGCGGTGGCGGCCGGTGTCAGACTCATCAGTGTGAGTCGGCCAGGCTACGGCGGATCGACTGCGATCGTTGGTAGGCCAACCCTGTCGGCAGTGGGTCGCGACATTGTGGCCCTGGCTACCTTGCTCGGGCTTGACCAGTACGCCGTGGTCGGTTCGTCGGGAGGTGGGCCTTTCGCTGTGGCAGCTGCGGCTGCCGATCCCCAGCGGGTGCGGGCCCTCGGTGTAGTCGCTGGGAGTGGACCGTGGCGGGAGCTTGCCGATCCGTCGGCGGAGCCAGAGGAACGGGCGTGCCTGGCACGTCTGGACGAAGGCGACCTGGCTGGTGCTCGTGCCGGCATGCGCGACCTTGTCGAGAACGTCTGGCAGGCGGGTTTGCGCGAACTCGACGGTGATGCCCGCCTGGATACGTGGCTCGGCGACGATCCGCTGGCCGGCGACGGAACCTACCGGGCGATCATGGCCGACGCCATGCGCGAGGTGCTGGAAGGCACCGAAGGCGCGGTGTTCGATGGGCTCGCCCTCGGCGGCGGCTGGGACGTCGACCTGCACGCCATTCAAGCCCCGACCTTGCTCTGGTACGGAGATGCGGACGACGTCTGCCCGGTGGTGTACGGACGTTGGTATGCCGAACGGATCGCCAACGCCGAACTCGTCGTCATCCCGGACGAGGGCCACCTGGCGGTGGGCGATTCGCACCGGCCCGAGGTGTTGACGGCCCTGCTTAGGGCATGGCAATAACTGCGGGAACCGGGTGATCAATTCACGGTTGTCCGGCCGCGGCGTATCGGCCGCAACCGCCAACACTGCTGGACCTCGGCAAGTGGTTCGGGGAGCACGAGGTCGAGTTCACCGTGATCGAGCAGGGCGTCGGGCACCTCGACCAACTCGCCTTCCAGAGCCTGAACATCCACCCGGCCTGATGGTCAAGGCTGGGGATGCCTGCGCATCCACAATTGTCACAACATCCATCCAGTAGCGATCCAGTAACTGAGGGTTGACTGATTGAAACGGGTCATTGACTATGGCAGCTGTGGTTTCGTAGCCGGTGGCGGACGTGCTGAGTGGGAAACTGTTGACGTCGTTCGCTCGCATGTCGGATCCGGCGCTTGCAATGCGATGATCTCCGAAGGGAGTTCTGGCTGTAGGTCAACCAGCCGCGCAAAGTCGCCGCCGTCCTTGCCGCTGTCTCCGCGGTGTCGGTCTCCGCCCTCGCTACTCCAGAGGTCGGAGCGGCCGTCATGCCGTCGACAACCGTCTGCCTCGTAAACAGAGATCCCTCTCTTCTGGGATGACTTGTTCCAACCTGGCTGATCGAGGACGTCGTGAGCTTCGACAGGGCGTGGGTGTGACGCGTGGATTTCGAAAGCAATCGGGGACGGTTGCTCGACAATGAGGAGTTAGCCGCATGGTCGTGTCTGGTAGAACCCGTTTTGCCCGGGGCGCTCGGCGCCTGGGTGTCATCGCGCTGGCCGTGGCCGTCGCACCCGTCCTGTCCTCCGCGGGTCCGGCCTGGGCGGACACCAAGCCGACCCGGGTCGCAGGCTCCGATCTGGGCACCAGCAGCTCGCTGGCACCGGTGCAGTTGCCGGGTGACAAAGCCCCCCGCACCTACTCGCCTGCGCAGCTGCAGACGTTCGAGCGTACCGGCGGTGACCCCGCGGTGCTGGCATATTGGACACCGGAGCGGATGAAGGCGGCCAAGCCGCTGGACGCGCCCGGAGACGCCGTGTGGGTCGAGAACACCGCACGGGCTGTTGCCAGCAAGGCGCCGACGGTCGCGACCAAGCCGGTGGCCGCCACGATCGCGACGAGGGAGATAGATGCCCCACCGCCGGTGACGAACTTTTCGATCACCAACGGCAAGCTGTTCATCGGCGGCTACGAGAGCGGCTCATGGTGCTCGGCGTCGGCGATCAACACACCGTCCAAGCGGGTGCTGATCACCGCTGGCCACTGTGTCCACAGCGGACAGGGCGGCACCTGGCTGAGTAATCTGGTCTTCGTGCCGCGGTACAACGCCTTCAACGCCGACCGCGACCCGGTGGGCCGGTTCCAGGCGTACCAGTTGCGGACGTTCAACGAATGGATGAACAACAGCAACCTCAACCGGGACGTCGGCTGGGTTACCACGTTCTCCGGTGGTGACTGGGGCACGACGGTCGTCGACACCGTCGGCGGGCACGGTCTGGCCTACAACGGCGGCACCGAGTTCGATGTGTCGGTCTTCGGATACCCGAGCAATCACGACGGCGGGAACAGGATGTGGGCCTGCTGGGGTGTCGCCACCGACAACAGCATCTGGGACGACCGTTCGAAGATCACTTGCAACTTCGGCGGCGGCTCCTCGGGTGGTCCGTGGATCTGGAACTACAACAATGCCAACGGGCTCGGCTTGGTCCGTTCCGTGATGTCAACCGTCGATGGCGGCGGGGTCAACCGGGGGCCGTACTTCGACACGGCGGTTCTCGACGGCACGAACGCCGCCAACGGTGACTGGTAATCTGAGCCGATGCTGACGCGACGATCGCCTCGACTGGCAGCCCTGCTGCTGGTCGGGGCGGTGATCGCACTGAGCGCCTGCGGCTCGGCGGCCGAGCCCGGCACCGATGACGACACCACCGCCACCCAGGCGCCGAACGCTTCATCGAGCCCTGGGGCGTTGCCGGTCCGGAACGACCTGGTCGACCCACGGGTCGTTCCCTGGCGCACCTGGCGAGCCGTCGACGACCGGACGCTTGAGGTTACCGTGACCGCCGGACCCACCGACTGCTACGGCGCCGAGCCGGAGGTGGCGGAGAGCGAGGCGGCGGTGCGCGTCCGGGTCCGGGTGGGCCTGCTGCCACATGCGGCCGAAAAGGAGTGCGCGGCGATCGCCCTGGAGTCCGTTGTCCTGGTACAACTGGCCGCCCCGCTGGGAACCCGCAAGGTCGAGCACCTGACCTGACACCCGGTCTCATTCCCACGGGAGTGCCGTTCGTCGGAAACGACACGCGACGTTGTGCGGCTGGCCGCCTGGGCGCGCCCGGGAAGGTGGTCGAGGTTGTCGGCGTGCGGCGGCTGGCCGGCGCCTAGCGTCGGGGTAGGCGCGTCTGAACGGCTGCCGGCGGTTCTCCTGACGCAGCCGCGCCCGGTTGCGAACGCGTGTGCGGCGGCGGCGGAGCGCCCGACGTACCGAGCATGCGAGGTTCGGCCGGTGCCGCTGGAGTGTCCACCAGCCCCGGCCGATCCGTACTCGCCAACCGATGCTTGGCCCACGCACACTCTCACCCGCGTAGAGCCACAGGTAACCGGCAGTACCTCTGGCGATGAGGTCCTGGTGGCGTCACGATCCCAGTCAGCAACCCCGAACGGTGTGAAGGACTCGGTGGAGGGCCGCCACGGTGCCCTCGGGCGCGGCGGGATGGGCCCGGTCAGCGGCGTTCAGTGGGTTCGGCGTGCGCTGAACCACGGCGCGGCGAAGTCGACAAGGGCGCGAATCGGCAGGAGTTGGGCAGGTGCGTCACCGACGTGGCCGGTGCGGCGGAGTCCACCGCCGCCGGCGAACGCCTCGACGACATCGACGAAGTCGTCGTCTTCGACCCACAGTTCTTCCCAGCTCACCCAGGTTCGGCGGCCGTCTCTGATCAGGGCGGCACCGTTGCCGACGAGGCGCTTGCCCGGCCATTGCGCGCGATCCTCCGCCAGGTGTAGCGCGGTGATCTTCGCTGCTGTCGTGCCGAGAAGCAGCACGGACGCGTCCAGGTCGTACAGGGCCCTGAGCGGCGAGCGTTCCCCGGCAGGGCTGTCGAGATCATGCGTGGCCGTGATGGCGGCCGCCTGTGGTCCGTTGGCGGATATCGAGCGATGCGGGTGCCCGGATCTCCGTGTGCCCGGCACGGTCCGGAACAGTTCGGCGACTGCACCCATGGTCCGGGTGGGTGTGACCTGCGGCGCGTACACGGGCATGTTGTCACGGATGGTCGGCCACCACGAGGCGGGCTCCAGATTGAGGTAGGCGGGGTCGCACAGCTGCCATGACTGCGTGGGCATCACCAGCGTTCCGGTCGGCCCGACGGCGTCTCGAAGGGCATCGAGTACCGTCTGCTCGCCGCCGATGACCCAGCCGAGGGACTTCAGCGACGTGTGCACCATCACGGCCATTCCCGCGCCCAGGCCGAGTTCTTGGAGGTCGGCAGCAAGCTGCGTGCGGGTTACAGGGCGCCGTGACTGCATCGGCGTCCCTCCTTCACGATCGCGTGTCGGACGTGCATCAAGGCCGGTAACCCGTCTTGTCGGTGTCGGTGATCTCGCACAGCACCCGGGCCGGCGATCCGACGGCGACGACGTTCGCCGGGATGGGGCGGGTGACCACGCTGCCCGAGCCGATGATCATGTTCGCGCCGATGGCCACACCGTGGATGATCGTAACGCCGTCGCCGATCCAGACGTGATCGCCGATAGTGACCGGCTTGGCGTAAACAGGGCCCGGACGACGTCTGCCCGACGTCGTCTACCACGCCCCACGAGCACTCCCTCCGGGAAGGGCTCGTGCAGCATTATGGCTCTCTCGCCGGCGACGGCGTTGCCTGACGGCCGGTCACCGGCATCAACGATGATGACGACCGTGCTGTCTGCGCCCTTCGCCAACGTCACCGCATCGCCTCGGACGACCGTACGCGCCGTGCCCAGCCGGGCCAGAGCCTCATCTTCCGAGACGATCGTCCACTCGCCACCCACGTCCCGCCCCCTTGACCGGGCAGGATCTCACGACGAGTCCATGAGTCCGACGGAGCCGAGCGCCGCGACGCGACATCCGGATCTGCCGCGATTGCGCGGCGCGGAGAGCGGCCACTGGCGAGCCGATGGGCGTCCGGATGCGTCCTGGGAGTGGTCGATCCAAGCGCAACCCGACCTACGACGACGCATGCCCTGGCCTGGCTACTTCACGGAGAGGACTCGCGTAACCTCCCAAAGCGATCGTAGGGAAACCCTTGCCCTTGCGTGGAAGTGGCCTTAAATTGCATCGATGATCCTCAGCGAGGAGCCTCGCCCTGACCCACCTCACAATGTCAGCCACGGCGACCTGCGGCCCGAGGATCTCGGTGGCATCGCCTATCTGCGGGGACTTTCGAGACGGGGGCTCATCACAAGTGCCGCGTTGGCGGCATCCGGGGTGTCGGCCGCCTTTGTTCTGCTGCCCGGCTCCGCTCAGGCTGCTGGCAGCTATCAGAGGCCGTGCGGAAACGTCCGGATCTCGAGTTCTTGGCAAGACCACCGGAACCGGACGCCGCCCTCGGGGGAGCCGGGCACTGACTATGCGGTCGGAACCGGTACTCCCGTCAAGGCCGCGGCGAACGGCACGATCCGTTTCGTGAAGACCGACACCTCCACCGCGACCGGGCGCGTCGTGGGGATGGCCCATGATGATGGCAATTACACCCGGCACCTGCACTTGTCCAGGATCACCGTCTCAACCGGCCAACGTGTGTCGCGAGGCCAGACGATCGCGTACTCCGGCGCCTCGGCGAACGGCAGTGACTACGGTGTCGGACCGCATGTGCACACAAGTCTCTGGCTGAACACCGGCAGTCCGACGAACTTCCGCGCGACGGTCGATTTCGAGAACCACGTCGGAGACGTCGCCCACCCGAACCCGCCCGACCAGGAGGTAGATGAAGTGTTCATCGCGAATGTGAAGGGCAACTGGTACCTCATAGTCCCCCAGGGCACCGGTAAGCCGCGGGCAGTGGTCCTTGGTGGCGACAGCAATGCCGCCGCTTCCGGCATCCCCGTCCTGAACTTCAGCTGGGATCTGTCGATCAATGCACTCAGGGCCGCGGTCGACGGCATCGGGTGAGTGGCCTGACGCGTCACGGCGGCCCGGGATCCACGCGGTGCAGGGAAGTGGCAGCGTTGTAGTGCGTCGCCACCCAGGTCCGTTCGCGTCGGCGATATCGTCGTCGACGCGAACGGGGTGAGAAGTTCCTGTCCGCCACCAGGGAACCGCCCGATGACGCCGACCTGGACGCCAGCCTGGTTCGCGACGACGGACGACGCACGTGGGACTTCGACGATCTCGAAACCCTGACCACGGCCGACGACGCCGATCCGACCTGGCTCCGCCTGCGGGCCGCGGTCAACGCATTCCGCCAGACAGGGGAGTAGCCGCTCGAGTCGGTCGTCCTTCAGTCGTCGCGGTCCGGTCGTACCTTCAGGGCCGCCGCGATCCCCGCATGAACTGGTCGACCGCGGTTTCCACGATCCCGTCGAGCAGTTCTGGTGCCACCAGGCTGCCGTTGATGAGCGTGGCGATGCCCTGCAGCGTCGCGAAGAGCACGATTCCCACGTGTTGCGGGTCGCCGGGCTGGAGGGCGCCCTCTTTCTGTCCTTGGGCGATCAGGTCGTGCAGCAGCCCGAACGGTGCGGCGGCGGCCGCGACGATCCGGTCGGCTTCCTTGCGGTGCTTGCGGGTGAACATCAGTTCCAGCAGTGCGGCGTCCTCGGTGGCGAACCGCAGGTAGGCCGCCGCTGCGGCGTGCAGGCGCGAGCCGAACTCGGGCCCGGTGGCGGTGAGTGCCGCGCGCAGCTCCTGGTCCAACCGGGCGAATCCGGCCTCGGCGAGTGCGTCCAGCAGCGACTGACGGTCCGGGAAGTGCCGGCGTGGCGCGGCGTGGCTGACGCCGGCCTCGCGGGCCAGTTCGCGCAGCGAGAGTTGGTCCGCGCCGTGCTGGCGCAGGCTGCGCTCGGCGGCGGCGAGCAACGTCGTACGGAGGTTTCCGTGGTGGTACGGGGACACGACCCCACCCTAACCGAAGGTGTTGCCGTTGACGACATTGTTGTCACCGCATACATTGTTTGCCATGACAACATTCACGAAGGCGCATATCCCCGCCCTGACCGGCCGCACCATCGTCGTCACCGGCGCGAACAGCGGCATCGGCCGCGCCGCCGCCGGCATGCTCGCCGCGAAGGGGGCTCACGTCGTACTCGCCGTCCGCGACCTCGCCAAGGGCCGCGCCGCCGCCGCGACGATGACCGGCGACGTCGACGTGCGGCGGCTCGACCTCGCCGACCTCGCCTCGGTCCGCGAGTTCGCCGAGAGGTCCGCCGAGCCGATCGACGTGCTCATCAACAACGCGGGTTTGATGATCCCGCCACTGGGCCGTACCATCGATGGTTTCGAACTTCAGTTCGGCACCAACCACCTCGGGCACTTCGCGCTCACGAATCTCCTCCTGCCGAGGATCCGGGATCGGGTGGTCACCATCTCCTCCACCGGGCACCGGACGGGCGCTATCGACTTCGACGACCTCAACTGGAAGCGCAGGGCCTACCGGGCGTTTCCGGCGTACGCGCAGTCGAAGCTGGCGAACCTGCTGTTCACCCTGGAACTGCAGCACCGCCTGACCGAGGCGGGGTCACCGGTGATCGCGACCGCCGCCCATCCCGGCTTGGCGGCCACGAACCTCCTCGGGCACCTCGATCGCGAGCAGTCCCCGCTGCGCAGGCTCCGCACGACTCTCATCGGTCTCCTGGCGCAGAGCGAGGAGGCCGGCGCGCTGCCTGTCGTCTACGCGGCGGTGGCAGACGTCCCGGCCGGCAGCTACGCCGGCCCCGGCGGCTTCCTTCAAGGTCGTGGTGCACCGAAGCTCGTCGGCCGGTCCAGAGCCGCCCGCGACAACGCGGTCGCCCATCGACTGTGGACGGTGTCCGAGGAGCTGACCGGCGTCACCTTCCCGCTCACCACCGCGTCCGGTGAGCGTACGAGCAGTCCTCCCGGCCACGGTCGACAGATCCCGTGAAGGACCCCGAAGGCAGACCGGGCGGAAGGACCGACCCGTACGTCCTCGCTGTCAGGCGGCGGTGTGCTGGGTGGCGACGTCGAGGATCCAGGTGATCCCGAAGCGGTCGGTCAGCATTCCGAACGCCGGGGCCCACTGCGACGTGGCGTAGGCCTCGACCACGGTGGCTCCGTCGACGAGCTTCTCCCAGAGGGCGCCGACCTCTTCGACGGATTCGCCGCGGATGGAGATGAAGAACGGCTGCCCGGTCAGCGTCATGCCGTTCTCCCGCCACGTGGTGGAAGCCGCCGCGCCGCCCGGCGAGGCTTCAGGCCGGCTCGGGACGTCGTAGGCCATGATGCGGAAGCCGTTGTCGGCTTCCACCTGGCCCCAGACGACCTTGTCGGCGTCGGGCAGTCCATTCGGCATGCCGAAGTCGCCGTACGTGATGACCGTCAGCCGGCCGCCGAAGACGGACTGGTAGAACTCCAGCGCCTGTCGGGCGTTGCCGCGGAAGTTGAGGTGTGCGGTAGTGCTGATGCCCATGATGAATCCTGCCGGGGTGTGTCGCGAATGAGGAAGCGGCCGTGGCGGCCTCGCCGGACTGCTTTGCCCGCCGGCCCGACCTAGATTTGCAGCAGTAGGTGCCAGGTTGTGTCACCAATGACCGGCAGACTCGTCTCATGCAGAAGACTTCTGCGCGGCTGCTGGCTCTGCTGTCGCTGCTGCAAACCCGCAGAGACTGGCCCGGCACGGCACTCGCCGACCGCCTGGACGTCAGCCTGCGCACCGTACGCCGCGACGTCGACCGGCTCCGCGAACTCGGCTATCCCATCGCCGCCGTCAAGGGGCCCGACGGCGGCTACCGGCTCGGCGCCGGCACCGAACTACCGCCCTTGCTGTTCGACGACGAACAGGCCGTCGCCCTCACCATCGCCCTGCAGATCGCCGCCACCACCGCCGGTAGCGGCCTCGCCGAACCCAGCGCCCGCGCCCTGAACACCATCCGCCAGGTCATGCCCAGCCGGCTACGCCACCGGATCGACGCCCTCCAGGTCACCGCCGTCGAACGGCCCGCGACCCAGCCGGCCCCGCCCGTCAACGGCGACGTACTGCTCGCGATCAGCGCCGCCGTCCACGCCCACGAGATCCTGCGCTTCGACTACGGCACCGACACCACGGACAAGCCCCCGCGTCGGGTCGAGCCGCACCACGTCATCTTCCGGGACACGCGGTGGTACCTCGTCGCCTGGGACCTCGACCGCCGGGACTGGCGGACCTACCGCGCCGACCGGATACGTTTGCGCACCCCCAACGGACCTCGCTTCAGCCCGCGCGAACTGCCCGGGGGAGACGTGGTCACCTACGTCACGAGCACCTTCCGAGGCTCCATCGACGCCTCCGGCAACTGGCCCTGCCAAGGCACCGTCATCCTCGACCTGCCCGCAGCAACGGTCGCCCTCCACACACGCGACGGCGTCGTCGAGGAAATCAGCCCAGACCGCTGCAAACTCACCCTCGGCTCCTGGTCCTGGCCCAGCCTTGCCGCCGCCGTCGCGCGCTACGACGCCGACTTCGAAGTCGCCGGCCCCGCCGAACTCACGCAGGCCTTCACGCAACTGGCCGACCGGTTCACCAGAAGCACAGCCGAACCCACCCCGTCGGCGGTGTCGATGTCCGCAGATTCTCGCCGTCCGCGGTCAGATCGGCGGAGATAGAGGACGACCACCGCGATCGAGGCCAACCCGAAGACAGTCGTCGGTAACACTCCGTACGCGGAGCCGCCGGCGCGGAGGTGAGTGACGACCGCTCCGGCCATCATGACCGAGAAACCGATGGCCGCGGCTATCCCGGTGGCGGGGCCGCCACCCGTCACCGATCCGTCAACGCCCGAGGTGGATGTAGGCGGTCCACGCCGTCGGGGCGTCCGGGTAGCGCGCCCGGGTCGCCAGCGTGGCCCGGTGCAGGGCGTCGGCCGCCGCGACCGGGGAAGCGTGGCCGCGCTGGTCGATCAACGCCGCGTAGACCTCGTCGGTCGTACGGCGGGCCACCGGGTCCTTGACCGCCCACAGGGTGGCGATGACCTGGCCGAATCCGGCGGTGAGAAAGCCTGCCGCCAGGTGCACCGCCTCGTCGGCCAGGTGCGGTCCGGACATCGCCGTCTCGCAGGCCGACAGGAAGGCGAGTTCGCCGCCGTCTGCCCGTAGACGCACCAGCCGTTCGACGGTGAGGGCGCCGTCGGTGGCCGACGAGAGCAGCAGTCGGCTGTTGGACGGGTCGGCCAGGTCGCTGCGGGCGTGGCAGGCGAAGTGGGCCCAGGCGTGACCGGGCAGGGCCGCCGCCACCGTCGCCGCGCCCGCCTCGGCTGCGATGAGGTCGGTGTGGTCGGCGCCGAACCGTTCCCGCAGGCGTTGTGCCTCACGGCGCGCCGCGGGCAGCCCGGAGCGGTCGTCAGGGGCCGGCAGCACCAGGCACAGCCGGCGCGGCAGGCCGGTCGTCCGGGTCCGCCGGCTGTGGCCGAGGGACCGGATGGTCGGCGCGAACGAGGAGACGACCAGGTCGAGTGCGCAGTGGTTGTCGTCGGTGGCGGCGTGCAGCGGCATGGCGGCGAGCATGCCGGTGGGAACCCCACCACACCCGGGGCAGCCGGTCGCCGACGGCCGCCGCGGTCAGGCCGAGCCGGGCGAGCACCGGCCCGACGGTGGTCGCCCACAGCCATCGCAGGATCGCCCGTACCATCTCCTCCTCGTCGCCGTCGGTGGTCGCGGTGAGCAGCTGCCGGGCGCGGGCGGTCACGTCGGCGTGTCGCAGGTCCGGCAGGGGTACGTGGGTGACGCCGTCGGCGCCGACCAGCAGGGCGTCGCACCGGTGCCGGCTGACGTTGACGATGACGACCGGGCCTTCGGCCGTCTCGGCCCGTAGATCTGCCGGCCGGGGTGGCAGGGCGAACCGGGCCAGGCCCGGCAGTGCCCGGATGTCGTCCAGGATCTGCGTGAGGCGGTCGATCAGGTGACGCCGGTCGGTGAGAGCCGTCATCAGATCCGTCTGCGGATCAGCGGGTTCGGCCGCTTCCCGGGCGTCCGGGACGGGGTCCGGTACGGGTGGGGCCACCCCGTCCTCGTTCAGCGCCGACAGCGTCGCCCGTAGCCGCTCGGCGAGCGTCGGGGCGGTGCGGGCCAGCTCGTCGAATTCGGTGTGGTACGAGGTGACGTGGTTGAGCATGACGCCGCGCCCCAGTTCGGCGAGGACGACCGCGTCGTCGGGATCGCCGGCGTACAGCGCCGCCGCCGTCGCGTCCCGGGCCAGCTCCGACACCATTCCGAGCACGAACTCGTGGTCCCGACGGTCTGCCCGCCAGGTGGCGAACATCGGCAGCAGCGTGACGGCGCGCCGGTACGCCTGGTGGGCCGTCGGCCATGCGCCGGTGCCGGCCGCCAGGTCACCCCACTCCTGGCCGGCGACGATCCTGCGCAGCGGAGCCTCGGAGTCCAGGTCGACGAGCCGGCGGTAGTTGTCGGTCGCCTGCTCCAGATCGGCGGGGCGGCCGTCGCGGCGCCACCTGGCGACGTGGGCCCGGGCCAGGTTTAGCAGGACGGTGCCGTACCCGTCCCAGCCGGTCGGAAGTTCGGCGGCGGCCTGGGTGGCGTATCCGATCGCGTGGTCGATGTCGCCGACCGCGCTCAGCCGCGACAGGATCGTGCGGTAGAGCCTGCTGGCGCGGCGGGCGACCCGACCGGCGACGCCGGATCCGGCGGGTGCCGTACGTGCCTGTTCCGCCTGTTCGGCCGTGTGCTCGGCCCGGGCGAGGTGCAACGCGGCCAGGTTCATCGCCGCGTGTCCGCGCAGCGCCGGTGCGGGAACGGTGCCCGCCACCCGGGTCAGGATCCTTCTGGCCCGCACCAGGTCGTGGGGGTCGTCGGTCAGCCGCCAGCGGTTCTCCAGGCAGATCGCGTGGTTGAGGGCGACCGTGGCGGCCACCTGGGGCGAGTCGGCCGTTTCTTGGGCGGCCCGTTCGCACAGGGCGACCGCCCGCGTCGCGTCGGCCCGCGACGCCGACCGCCGGGAGCGCAGGTCCAGTGCCAGCGCCATGTTGACGAGCAGCATCGGTCGCAGCCCCGCCGGCAGGCGGTCGGTCAGCGCGTCACCGAGTGCGACGGCCCGGTCCAGTTCGGACAGCCGGCCGGTCCGGTGGTAGTGGCGCAGGGCGAGGGTGACCAGGTGGCTGGCGGTGATCGCGCTGTCGGCCCGGGCCGGCGTCATGGCCCGCACCGCCCGGGCGGCGAGGTCGAGTGCCCCGGCGATCGCGGTTTCGCGCTCAGCGGGGTCGGCCGACTGCAGCCGGGCCAGGCCGACGTTGGCGAGCACGGCCGCCACCTGGTCGGGATCGGCGTCGTCGGCAAGCGTGTCCGACATCGTGTACGGGTCGGGGACCTCGCCGGCCGGGTGCGCGGGCTCACCGGTCAGTTCGGCGCGGACCCGCAGACCCATCGCGTACGCCGACGCGGCGACGGCCCGGACCGGGTCGTCGGGGTCGCCGACGCGCAGCGCCTCCTCGATCAGCGTGAGTCCTTCGGTCAGGGTGGTCGGGTCGCCGTTCAGGGACGCCTGGACGGCCAGGGCCTGGCCGAGGTTGGCGGATCGGGCGGCGCGGTCGTGGGCCGTTTCGGCGGCGCACGCCACGGCGCGGCGCAGGTGGACGACGCCCTCCTCGAGCAGGTTCTGCCGGCCGGTGCGGTATGCCTTGGTGGCCAGCATGGAACCGAGGTTGGACAGCACCGTGCCGTGGGCGGTCCCGCCGCTGCCGCCGGCGTCGACCAGCGCCTCGGCCCGGCGTACGGTCTCGATCGCGGCGTCGAGGTCGGCGTCGGACCCGGTCGCCTGAAACCGTTCGCGCAGGTCCATGCCCTCGTCGTTGAGGGCGAGGCCGTGCGTGAACGGGTCGGTGGAGTCCGGCGGGTTCATGCCGCCCCCCGACGCCTCCTGCGCCGCGGCAGGGGCTTCTCCCACACCCGGAATCCGCTGCGGGTCACCGCGGCCCGCGGTGTCGGCGGCCATTCTCCGGTGGCCAGGAACAGGCGGGCCTCGCCGATCGTCGGGGCGGCGACGGGAGCGCCGTCGACGAGGCGTTCCCAGAGCCGCTCCGACGCCTCCCATCCGGTGGGTGGGTCCGGGGCGAGGACGACCGACAGGCAGAGCAGGTCGTGTTCCCGGTAGAGCAGGGCCTGGCGCACTCCGGGGCCCGGGCCGGCGCACGCGGCGGCGGGTCGGCTGCCGGCCGGCAGGTCCTCGAGGGCGGCCGGGGGCGCGGCGGGCAGGGCAGCCAGTGCCTGGTCCATGCCCGCCACCTCGGCGCAGCGCCGCCAGACGTGGTGCACCCACGGCAGTGCCGTGTGCCGGTCAGGACCGGTCACGGGCAGAAAGCCCTGCACGACCAGCTCCACATCGGTCGGGGTGCCGTCCGGGTCGGTGGACCAGCGGTGCCGCCGCGGCGCGGCACCGAAGCGGTGCGGGAACTCGAGGATCCGGTCACGGACGCCCTCCGGCGGTGGCGTGAGCAGGCCGTCCAGTTCCGTACGGTCCGGCAGCCCCTGGTCAGTCACGGCACCAACCGGCCGCCACGGCGGGGTCGGGTTCCGGACTGTCCACGGGGGAGTGTGGCGCGGCCCGGTATCCTCCGGACGTCGAGCGGGTCCGGGGGTGCGTGACCGGCCATTTCGATAGGGGAAACACACCAGAAAGCGAACACGGAGGTCTGCTTCCGGTGAAATGGCACTCCTGCTTCCGACGTGCTTCCGATTCGCTTCTGATGAAAACAGCGACCGGCCGGAGCCGAGGGTGAGCCGGGTCCGGATCGGGCTGCTGGGACCGACCGTCGTCGAGGTGGACGGGCAGGCCGTCAAGCTCACCCCGACGACGATCGCCGTACTGGCGCGACTGGTGATCGCCAACGGTGACCTGGTGACCGTCGACGAGATCTTCCGGGACGTCTGGCCGACGCAGGCCCGCACGGTGCGCCGCGAGGACCGGATCAGCGTCCAGAAGCGGATCCTCGAACTGCGCCGGGTCCTGGAACCGGACCGCGACGGCGCCGAGTCGCTGCTGATCCCCACCGACCGGGGCGCGGCCACCTCGGCGTACCGGCTCACCGTCGGGCGCGACCACGTCGACGTGCACCGGTTCGGTGACCTGCTCGCGCGGGCACAGCGGACCGACGCGGCGACGGCCGTGGAACTGCTCACCGAGGCCGTGGCGTTGTGGCGGGGCCGTCCGCTGTTCCACGTCGAGGAGTACGCGTTCGCGCGGGCGACGATCGCACGGCTACGTCCCATGCACGCCGCCGCCTGCCGTGCCCTGGTCGAGGCGTACCAGCAGCTCGGACTCTTCGACGAGGCGTTACGGGTCGGTGAGGTGCTGCACTCCGAACACCCCGACGACCCGGGCCTGGCCGCCATGCTGGTGGAGTTGCGCGGCCGGTCGCGTACGCGGGCGGGCACCCTGCGGCGGGACCTGGCCGCCCTGGGCACCGCCGTGGTGGTCGCCGGCGGCGACCTGTTCGCCCAGGAGGGTGCCCACCTGGCCGTCGGCTTCAGCGACACCTTCGACACCGACATCACGCAGGACGTCGTGATCAGCCGCACCAGCCTCCAGGGACAGGTGCTCGACCGCCTCTACGGAGGCGACCGCACCCGCCTGGACCGGGACCTGCGCAACGCCCTGCGCACCGTCGACCCGGTCACCGTGGAGTCGCGCGCCGACAAGCGGCGCGGGAAACTCGCCCGTTACCCGGTCGGCACGGTGGCGGTGCTGCGGGGATCGAGCCGCCAGGTCTTCGCCGTGGCGTACAGCGTCATGGGCAACGACCTCGTGGCACGGTCCTCCCTCGACCGTCTACGGCACAGCCTGGACAACCTGTGGGACGCGGTCGACCTGCACGGGCGCCGGGAGCCGGTGGCGGTGCCCGTGATGGGCGCGGGGCTGGCCCGGGTCGACCGGATCGAGCCCGCGACCCTGATCACCATGATCGTCGAGTCGTTCGTACGAAGGTCCCGACACCGGCCGGTGAGCCGGGAACTGCGCGTCGTGGTCCGACCGGAGGACCTCCAACGGACCGCTATGCTGGACGTCGCATCGTTCCTCAAAGGATTGCCCTGACCAAGAGATTGGCCTGACCTCGAAGGATCGGCCTGGAAGGACGGCCGGGTGCAGAACCAACTCCCGCCACGACCGGCCGCCGGTCCGGAAGCATCCGAACCCGACGCGGTCCGTGACGCGCGGGACATCCTGGCCGACCTGATCGAGTGGCACCTTCCCGACCAGCGCTGGTCGACGGTCGAGGAACTGCTGACCGACACGGAAGCCGCCATCGCCGCCCGGGACCTCACCGCACTCGCGCACGCGGTCGCCGCGCTGGAGTTGGCCGGCCCGGACCGCATCCAGCGCGTCTCCGCCCCACCGGACCGCTCCGTGCCGCAGACCGTGCGGGAACGGGTGGGCCGCACCGTCGACGCCATGACCGCCGCCTACCCGCCGGCCGGACCGGCACCGGCGAAGCCGTCGAGGCGGTGACCGGGCCGCACACGGAGCCGGCGGTGGGCGAACCCCGCCTGCTCGACCAGCAGATGGTCGTCCACGTCTTCGCACCCGCCGCCGGCCCCCACGCCACCGCGGCGTACGCCGCGCTCCGTGACCTGTGGGACGCCTGCCGCCACCTGTTCCGGTTGGACGACGAGATCCCCGGCCTCGACGCACCGGCACGCCTACCCGAAACCGCCGCCGACCTGCCTGCCCCGGCCGGCACCGGACCCGAGTGGATCCTCGCCGGCCAGGAGCGCGCCGACGCGGACTACCAGGCCGTACTGCGCCGCCACCACGACCTGCTCAACCTGTCGCTGGCACTGGCTCCCGGACCGCCGCCGACCGACGCCGCGCCCGCCCACTGGCCGCGGTGGCACGACCTGGACCGGCAGTGGAACGCCCTGGCCGTCGGCCGGACCGCCCCGCTGCTGGGCGTGGTCCGGATCTATCTCGCCGGGATGACCGACCTGCCCGACGCCGGTCCGGCCGGGATCCCGCCCGCCGGACGGGCGGCGGTGGGCCGCGCCCTGGCGGGGCAGCTGCCCGGCCCGGCGCCCCGGTGGGCCGAACCCGCCCAACTCGGGGACTCCGCGCTGCTCTGGGAACTGCCGTACTCCGACGACGCCCGGTGGGAACGGCGACTGCTGCTGGCCGCCCCGACACACGACGACGCCACGGTGAGCGCGTGGGTGTGGTCCGACGGCAGCGCGGCCATCCCACCACTGGCCCGCTACCTGCTCCACACGGCGAAGGCCCGCTTCCAACTGCGGGTGCTGCGCCGGGACAACCCGTCGGACGACCTGCGCGACCGCGTGGACGCGCTGGCCGCCGACGTCCGCGCCGGCGACACCTCCGCGGCCGTGATCGGGGCACTGACCGCCGTACAGCGGGACGCGAACCTGTCGGTCGAAGACCTGCGGGCCATGCGCCACACCGTCGGCGTGGCGAAGCACAACATGGCGGCAGCGTGGGGGAGGACCCCGCCCGCCGTCCAGGGACTTTTCGCCGACGACCAGGACATGATCGACTGGCTCCTCACCCACCTCGACGACGAACGTGAACACCTGGAGACGACGGCGGCCCGGGCCCGCCACCTGACCGGGGACAGACCCGTCGACCCGCCACCGGACCCGCCGTCACCGGGCGTCGACCGGCCACCGTCCACCGGCGCGCCGGCCGACGACGTCGCCCGCAGCGTGTTCGTCGTCCACGGCCGCGACGCCGCGGTCCGCGACGGCATCTTCACCCTGCTGCGCGCCCTGGACCTCAAACCGCTGGAGTGGGAGACCCTCGTCTCGGGCACCGGCATGGCCACCCCGTTCCTCGGCGACGTCGTGGCCCACGCGGTGACCCGCGCGCGGGCGGCCGTGGTGGTGCTGACCCCCGACGACGTGGTCGGACTGCACCCCAGCCTGCGCCTGGACACCGACGAACCCCACGAGTGGGCGACCGGCATGCAGGCCCGCCCCAACGTACTGCTGGAACTCGGCATGGCGCTGGCCGCCTATCCCGACCGGACCGTCATCGTCAAGGCGGGCTCCCACCGGCCCGTGGCCGACCTGGACGGGCGCAACTTCCTCCAGCTGCGGGACAGCGCCGACTTCCGGCGCAAGCTCGCCCACCGGCTGCGGCTCGCCGGCTGCGCCGTCGACGACCACGGGCAGGACTGGCTGGCCGCGGGCGACCTCGCCGAACTCGACGCCTACCGCCGCGCACCCTGAGCCGGTCCTGCCCGCGTGGTCGGATGGCCGGTACCGGCCGTCACCCGGGCGGCAGCTCCCGACGGCCGTTGAAGATGCTGTCCTCGAACGCGAGCAGCGTCCCCCCGATCGCCTTGATGAAGGCGTAGTTGAGGCCACCCCCCACCGCCGCACCCACGAACGGGATCACCTTGCCCGCGACGCGTGCGGTGAGCTTCTTCAGGATCACCTGGGCGACGACCCGCACCACCTGCTGCAGGCCCATGACGCCGACCTCGACCCCGAGGGACAGGCCGACGATCTTCATGAACTCCGGGAAGGACACGGCGTACCGGCCGGTCCGGTGGTAGATCACCGCCAGCGTGACCCGGAACTGCTGCGCGACGGTGTTGGCGACGTCAGCGGGAACACCGACCACGAACGTGATCGGTCCACCGACCCCGGCCACGGCACCGCTTCCGGCCGCCAGCAGCGCGCAGTAGTTGATGTAGCCGTCGATCCCCATCGAATCGACCTTTTCTTTGATCTTGAAGCCGTCGAGGTTCTTGTGCACGAACTCGAAGGAACTGCTGAGCTGACTCCACTTCCCGTCGGACATGGCCCCTCCTCGCGCAGCGGGCGATCAGTGCATCCACTGCACCGCGACGGGTGCTTCCCGAGAAAGGCTCGACCCGCTGCCGATGTGCTTCCGATCCGCCTACGGCGGCGTGGAACGCACACGAGTACGGCCTCGGCGAGCAGTGGGACAGCGCCAAGGCGTACTGGGCCGACCCGACCGACGACAAGCGCGCCGAGTTGCCGGACTGGTTGAACTTCGGCGTGCCGGTCAGGTTCGGTGGGCCAGGAGTCGGGTGAGGCTGGCCCGGTTGGTCACCCCGAGCTTGTGGTAGACGCGCCACAGGTGGCTGTCCACCGTACGGACGCTCAGCCCCAGGTCGGCGGCGATCTGGCTGTTGGTCATTCCGGTGCTGACCATCGCCGCTATTTCGGACTCGCGTGCGGTGAGCTGGTCCAGCACGGCCGTCGCCAGGGGCAGGGTGGCGTTGAGGGCTCGCCGCGCTACCGCGACGTGCTCCGCCAGCCGTGGCGACCCACAGACGTCGGCCAGTCCAGCGGCACGGTCAAGGTGGCCCCGAACGCCGTCAGCCACCCGGTTGTCGAGACAGGCGTTGGCGATGACCAGGCCGGTGAGGGCCGTATCGAGCTTGGCATCACGGGCCTCGAACTGGGCGAGGGCCGCCGTGCCGGTCTCCGCCGCCCCGCTGGGATCCCCATGTACGCCGTGGGCACGTGCCTCGGCCCGACCGGCGTATCCCAGACACAGCGGGGACGGCCGTCGCCGGGCGTAGCTTCTGGCGCGTCGTACATAACCGTCGGCGGCGCCCGGCTCGCCGCCGGTCCCGTGCTCCGCGTAAGCGAGCAGGTCCCACTGTCGGGGCCGGCGCCATGTCGGCAGGCGCGGCAGGTCGTGTCCACCGGCTGCGCGCAGCGTCAGCTGGATGCCACGCTCGGGCTCGCCCACGTGCACCAACGCCTCGGCCGCCATAGCGCGGACCACCACGGCGAACGCGGTCTCGTGCCCGTCGCAGACCCGCACGGCCTCGTCCGCCGCGGCCACCGCCTCGGCGGTGTCGGCACCGGCCCGTAGCCACACCAGGGCGTTCGCGCGCAGCCCGGCGACCAGCGCCCGACTCGGCCGGTCGTCGCTGATCCGGGCCAGGTGCGCGGCCTCGTCCAGGGTCTCCAAGCCGCGCGCGAGCCGCCCGAGCCGAACCTGGATGTCTCCGAGGGTCTTCAGCATCGCGGGAAGGATGTGCGACTGCCCGCTGCTACGGCACAGCGTCACCCCGCGCTCAAGGTGGCGCTCAGCGTCACCGATGCGCTCCATGATCGCCTCGACTCGTGCCAGCTCGTACAGACAGGACAGGTCGCGCAGCAGCACCATGTCGGATGTCGCGTCGGCCTGCCGTGCTGCCCGCCCGATAGCGGTCTCGGCGTGGCCCGGCTTGTCGTCGGAGTACCGCGCCAACGCCGTCAAACTGAACGCGATTATCTCGCCTGCCGGATCGGCACCGCGGCGCGCGTGCCGGGTGGCGGCGGTCGCCTGCCGCGCCGCGCGGTCGTAGTGCAGCGCCTCCAGCGCGTTCTCGGCCAGCTCACGCCGCAGTCGGCTCATGATCCGGTCTCCGTTGGGGAGCGCCGTGAGCGCCACGGTACGGGCGATCGCGTCCGCCTCCCGGAAGTTCCCCAGCTGCCGTTCCACCTCGCTGGACAGGACCAGCGCGGTCGCCGTGACCTGACGGTCCGGAGCCGGCTCCCGGGCAAGCAGCGTGTGCAGCGCTTCCCGGCCGGCCTTTGGCTGCCCCGTCAGCAGCCGGGCACGGGCCAGCAGGAGGTGCGCCTCGTACCACCGGCCGTCGGACTCCGGAATCAGGGTCAGCGCGACCGTCAGCCAGCCGATCGCCGCGTCGGGGTGAGCGTCTGTTGCCTCGCGGGCAGCCACCAGCAACGTGTCGACGTGCGCGGGCTCGGCCGGGTCGGCTGCCCGTGCGACGTGGTACGCGCGCGCCGCCATCGACCCACCCCGCCGACCCAGTTCCGCCCCGATCCGCGCATGTATCGCGCGGCGCTGACTGACCGGTGTGCGGGCGTAGACCACGTCGGCGAGCACCCGATGTCGAAAGGCGAGCCGGGGTGCCGGCTCGGTCGGTCGGATCAGATCCCGTGCGACCAGTGTGTCGAGGGCCGTGAGCGTCTCGTCGGAAGTGGCCGTGGCGACCGCGACCAGCAGGTCGGGCGAGAACGGGTCGCGGAGCGCCGACGCCAGCTGCGCCGCTCGCAGGTCGGTCGGCGAGAGTTGCGCGAGCTCGTCGGAGAACACGCCGGCGGCGTCGGAGGTGTCCGGCGATTTGGCGGCCAGCATTCGCATGTATGCCGGATTGCCGTGCCCGTCACCGTGGATGGTGGCCAGATCGGGGCGGTCGCCGAGCATCTGTCGGGTGTCGGCGAGCGAGAGCGCGCCGATCGGGTATGTCCGCAGTGTTCGCGAGGACGTCGCCTGGAAGACCACGGCGGCCACCTCCAACGGAAGCTGCCGGGGACGGTAGGCGGCGATCAGCAGGACCGGCGCGCAGACCGTGAGCTCGAGTAGGCGGTCGAGAACGGGTGCAAGGAAATGGGGCAGCCGGTGCAGGTCGTCAAGGACGAGGAGTACGTCGGTGCGGGCTGACAACTCCGTCAGCCCGTCCGGCAGGCGATGCCACCACTCGAACGGTGAGGGCGCGTCGGGGCTCTGATCGTCGAGCGCGCCGTTGGGAGCCGACACCACGCAGAGGTCACGAGCCTTCGCGTACGCGAGCGACGCGGTCAGCAGGGTGGTCTTGCCGATCCCCGGCTCCCCGAAGATGACGGCGGCACCGCCCGTGCCGGCCTGCAGGTTGTCCACCAGACATTCGAGATCACGACCGCATTCCGTACGACCGATCACCGCGCTCGGCCGAGGCACCGCAACCGACGACATGTTCCTGCCTCCGCGAAGCGGTTAGGTAGATCGATGTAGGTAGGTTTGCCGATGCCTTGGGGGATCGAGTGCTGTCATCATAGCGGCCATGCCGGCCGGCGCGAAGGGACAGCAATTCTGTCTATCGTGGAGGAGCATCTAAATGATCTTCAGGAGACGTCCGAAGGATCGCGGACGGGGCGGGGCGAGAACCTCGCGGCCTACCCGACTCGGCGCCTATTTCGCCGTGGTTGGCATGGCCATCGCATCGCTGGTAGTGGTCGCACCCACCGCCGCCCACGCAGGGGCCATCGTGGCCTGCCCGACCGACCTCCAGTACTGGAACCGCTACGGCTCCGCATGGGAAGCCCACCGCTACCGGATCGTCTCCTCGACACCGGTCTTTCTTGCCAGCGACGGTCGCGCCGTGAGCAACGGCCTGAGTTATCCGGTCTCGGCGACCGTGACCGCCACCCAAACGCGGACGCACCAGGTCACCACGTCGGTCGGCGTGGCCACCCAGCTCACCGAACAGCTCACGATCAATGTCAGCACCCAGATCGTGCAGATACGTAGCACGGCGATCGGGGTGTCCACCAGCTTCGAGGTGCAGCCGAACCAGACGGTTTACGCGGACTACGGGGTGCACGCCTACCAGGTCTCCTACTACGTCGAGAAATGGCGCGCCAGAGGTTCGCTGTGCGAGGAGTGGGGCTACTATCCGTCGACGGTGACCGCGCCCACATACGTCGAGGGGTGGCGGCTCCGGCTCGGCTGAGTCTCCCGTCGAGGGATGGTTCGACCACCGCTGAGCGCGAGTTCTGAACGTCAAAAAATGTAGTGAACGCCGAAAGTGCCTTCGGACTTTGGTGATATGAAGCCTACGAAAGCCTCATGAGCCAGACCAGAAGGCACTTTCGCTCATCTGAAGGACGTCTCGCGACTCCGCGAAGGCGATGCCGCTGCCCGAGTCTATTGCCCACCCCTGCGAGGCCGACGTCGTATAGGTGAGTGGCCGATGATCGGTGACAGTCGTTCGGCTGGAAATCATACAGAGGTGTGAGTTCCATCGATGGCGACGTCAACAGCGGTTTGGCGATGTGCGCTACCCCAACGTGCCGTACGTGGCCGCCAGACCCTGCCGAGGGTCGGGCGTGAGAGATCCTTGGCATCCAGCGGGCAGGACCGGCCCGGATGTGCGCCTCACGCACCGACGTCACGCACGTCGTCGTTCCGGACGCCGGTCACGACGTACACCTCGAGCAACACCAGGGATGGTCGACGTACCGCCGGCCTTCGTCAACTGGCGCCCTGGGTACGAGCCGCACGCACCGGTGCGAACGGAAGCGGTAATTCGATAGCAGCGACATCGGATCCCTGCCTACGGTGCTCGCCCAGACAGTGCTGGAGAGGCGAGGTTACGGATGACACTGGCAATCAAGGGTTCTCGACGGATCACCGTCGACGGCGTCGCCTTCCGTTGGTCGGTTCGGCGCAGGCCGACCTATTCCCAGGGAAATGGCTGGTCGCCACTGACCTTCGTCGTCGAGCAGGCGGAACAGCCGGGTGCCCTGTTGGTCGCGGCGCTGCCCTGTGCCCATCCCGGCAACTGGTTCGGACTGCCGAGCCAACCGGTGTTGCCCGGGACAGTGGCCGCAGGCGTCCGTCAAGCCCTGACGGCCGGCTGGCGGCCGTCACGGCCCGGCCCCGCCTTCAAGCTGGACCTGAGCGACCCAGCGCCCAGATGATGACGACCGCGACGCCGGGCGCCGCGCCCCGTCCGCGTCGGGGGGTGCGGTCCGGGACCCGGCCCGCACCCCCGCCGTCTGTCGGTAGCCTCGCGATGGACGCGGCGATGCTCTACACGGGGACCGTCGTCGAGTCGTACGCCTGACTCCGGCCGCCTGACCTGGCGAGCGTTCACGCGCCAAGCCGCCGGCTGCCATTCGTCCCGCACGGCGTACTGCTGGTGGCCTGCGCGAGGCCAGGCGCCGCACGCCGGGGCATCGCGGTGGTCGCCGTGTTAGTCCGTTGCGGGCGCCGCTCTGACACGCCGCGACCTGGAGGCCGCCCTGATGGCGTGACGTAGTGCCGCTCGATCAGCGGCAGATTCGTGCACCTCGAAATCATGGGACGGGCGTCGGCCGGTCGTCGAGCTCACGGTGCCAGACCTGTTGCCAGCGTTCCTCGGCTTGGGAGGCACGCCAGGGTGCGGCGGGGCCGTCCGGATGGACGCCACAGGTCGGGCATGCATGGCCCGGGCGGCGCCGTTCGGTGCCGCATGCCAGGCAGTGCCTGTCGGGGTTGATGCCGGCATCGTGGCGATCGAGGACCGCCTGGACGACCGTGGCGAGAGGTTCCGTCGGGTGGTGCTCAGGGTCGGGACAGTAGGCGATCCGGGACCAGCCCCACGAGTTCCAGGGCGACAGCGTCCGTGGGGTTCGCATGCCAGCCGCCTTCTCTCGACGCCGCAACGCGGCGTACTCCTGCGCACGATGCAGGACCACGTCGCGTGTCCGCTGTAGTTCGTCGGCGGCGCGCACGAGCGCGTCGAGATCGTCGGTGAGCCTGCGTGGGATACGGGCGGCGACGACCAGGTGGTGCCAGGTGGCACGGAATCCGTACGGGGCACAGTGCAGAGCGCACTCCCGTAACGCGTAGAGCCTGCGCTGCGGCGAGAGGGCGCTGTCGCGGACACGGCGCGCCTGCGCAGGAAAGCTGGTCACGGAGCCAATCATGAGTGTCCCAACGGCACGTACATCCCGCCACTGCCTCGCGCACGCGGCACCGTTCACGTCGACGGAGAGCAGCACCCGGTCGTCACCATCGACGCGGCAACGATGTTCGACGTCCGGGGTGCTCTATTCAACCCGGTCACCCGCGTCCGACGGGTCGTTCCCATGCGGGTCTGGGGTATCTGGGCCATGGTCGACCAGCTTTCGTCCGGCGCGCACACGGTCCGCTTGGACGGCACCGACGGGCATGGGTTCAGAGTGACGGCGACGTATCACCTCGTCGCGCGCTGAGACAGACAGCCACAGCCGATCTGAGCCAGCCGCGGCATCGCCGACCAAACCATGATCGGATGCACGCTTGACCGTGCACGAAGCAGGTACGTCCGCCGGTATTCAGTCGTCCTGATGGCTGAGGGCGGCTTCGATGCGGACGGTGTTCGGGGAGTTGATGCGCCGGCAGATGGTCAGGGCGTTACGCAGGTGTGCGAGGCCTTCGTCACGGCGTCCATGCCGGAGTGCGTAGGTGCCGATGCCTTCGAGGGCGCGGGCTTCATGGGCTGGTGCATGGACACGGCGGGCGATGTCGAGTGCTGCCGTGAACTGCTCGTGGGCGATGCCGAGCGTTGTGGTGGTGAGTTGTATCTGCCCGATGTGGTTGAGGGTTTCGGCTTGGCCGTCAGGGTCACCGACGTCGTGGAAGAGGTCGAGGGCCTGCTGGAGGGTGGCAACTGCCGTGGTGGGATCGCCGATCGCCTGCTGGACGAGGCCGAGGGTGTTCAGGACGTTGGCCTGGCCGTGCCGTCGGCCGAGTTGCTGGGAGATGTCGAGGGCCTGCTGTGCGGTGGTGGCTGCTGCGGCGTAGTTGCCGGTTGCGTGCTGTATACGGGCGAGGGTGTTCAGGGTGATGGCCTGGCCGTGTGGGTTGCCGAGTTGCTGGTGCAGGTCGAGGGCCTGCTGTGCGTTGGTGGCTGCCGCCGCGTAGTCGCCGGTTGCGTGCTGTACACGGGCGAGGGCGTTGAGAGCATCGGCCTGGCCGTGTGGGTTGCCGAGTTGCTGGTGCAGGTCGAGGGCCTGCTGTGCGTTGGTGGCCGCCGCCGCGTAGTCGCCGGTTGCACGCAGGACGTGGGCGAGGGTTTCCAGGGCGTCGGCCTGGCCGTGCCGTTGGCCGAGTCTCTGGCAAATGTCGAGGGCCTGCTGCGAGTTGATGGCCGCCCCCGCATAGTCGCCGGTCGCCTGCTGTACACCGGCGAGGGCGTTGAGAGCATCGGCCTGGCCGTGCGGGTCGCCGAATTGCTGGGAGATGTCGAGGGCCTGCTGCGAGTTGGTGGCCGCCGCCGCGTAGTCGCCGGTCAAGCGCTGCACGATGGCGAGGTTGGTCAGGGTGTGGGCTTGTGCGGGTTGATTCTCGATGTGGCGGGCTGTGGCCAGGGCGGTGTGGTGCAGGTCCTGGGCGAGGTCCCAGGGTCCGTGGGCACGGAGGTGGCTCTGCAGGGCCTTGGGGATTCCGATCGCTGCCGGGTGGTGGTGGGCAGCGGCCCAGACGGTGGCGGCGACGAGGTTGGGTTGTTCGCGGGTGAGCCAGTCGGTGGCCTGCTCGGGGTTGGTGATGGTAGGGGCGTGTGTGGGTGCTGGCCAGGTAGTGGGGCTGGTGGGTGAGGTGTGGTGGGGGAGATGGCGGGCGGCGGCGGTGGCGGTATGCAGGTAGTAGTCGAGCAGGCGGTCGCGGGCGGCGTCCTGGTTCGTTTTCGGGTCGGTGGTGGCGAGAATGCGGGCGTGTACGGCGATGAGGTCGTGGAAGCGGTAGCGGCCGCGGTGGGGTTCGGTGATCAGGTTATGTTCGAGGAGGTCTTCCATACTTCGGCGGGCCTGGGTGAGGGTTGTGTTGTCGAGTGCAGCGGTGGCGTAGCGGTCGAGGTCAGGGCCGGGGTGCAGGCCGAGGCGTCGGAACAGCCGCTGCCGGTCGCTGGACAGGTCGTGGTAGGACAGGTCGAAGGCGGCGGTGATGGCGAGGTCGCCGCTGGCGAGTTCGGCGAGCCGGTCGCGGGCTTCGGTGAGGTCGTCGGCGATGTCGGTGACGGTCCACGTGCGGTGAGTGTGCAGGCGGGCAGCGGTCAAGGTGATCGCCAGCGGCAGATATCCACACAGGGCGGTGATCCGGTAGACGGCTTCCGGTTCATGGAGGGCGCGGTGCCCGGCACGCTCGATGAACAGCTCCACGGCCTGGTCGGGTGGGAGAATGTCCAGCGCGAGTAGGGTGACGCCGGGCAGGGTGGTCAGTTTCCGACGGCTGGTGATCAGGACGAGGCAACCGGGTGCGGCGGGTAGCAGTGGTGTGACGTGGTTGGTGTCGGCGGCGTCGTCAAGGACGAGCAGGATTTTCTTGTCGGTCATCCGGTGACGCCACAGTCCGGCCCGGGCGTCGAGACCGGCCGGGATCTGTTCGGCGGCGACGCCATCGGCCTGGAGCAGGGTCTCCAGAGCGGCGGCGGGGTCGACACGGGGCTGGCCGGGAGCGTGCGCCCGTAGGGCGATGAATCGTTGCCCGTCGGGGAACCGGGCGGCGAGGTGGTGGGCGGCGTGCACGACGAGGGCGGTCTTGCCGATTCCGGCCATCCCGTCCACAGCATGGACGGCGACCGCCTGCACCTGACCGTCGGCCGCGTCGGTGACGGCGGCCAGCAGCCGGGCGAGTTCGTCGTGCCGTCCGACGAAGCCGGGCACGTCCGCGGGCAGCGTTCGCTCGGCCTTGGGCGGCGGCGCCGGCATCGACTGGTGAACATGCACCCCACCGTGCAGCGCACCCGCTTGCACCACCGGCCCCGCCACCACACCCGACACATCGTTATCGGTACCCGCCTCCGAGACCCGGACGACTGTGGGGTAATCGTGGTCTCCGGCCGGGGAGGTGGTGGTCATGTGACCGGGCGGTCGTTGACATGGACGGGACCGGTCGCGGCGACTTGGGCGCCGTCGCTGGCCTGGGGGACCGAACCGATGCCGGCCGTGGTCGCCGAGGGCCCGGCCGGCGGCGGTACCAGGACCGGTGGGCCGAAGGTGATCGGCCCGGAGATGGTGTGCGTCTGGATGAGCGGGCCGTGAACCTGAGCATGGCCGCTGACCGTGTTCGTCACACTGGTCCCGGTCGCTGGCTGTCCGGTCAGCGTGCCGGCGTCGCGCAGCCAGGTACGCAGCCAGGCCGCGATCTGCTCGTCCGTCGCGGCGCCGTGTTCGAGGATCCGGCCGAGAACCTCGCCATGCACGACCTCGCCGGGGTGGCTTGCCAGCGTCTGGGCAGCGGTGTCAGCGTCGGAGCCGCGACCGAACCGGTCGCGGACGAACGAGGTGAGGGATTCCCATGCCTGCCTGCCGGCTTCACCGGCGGCACCGGCGGCCAGCGGTACCAGTGTCGCGGACAGGATCCCGGCCGTGATCGGATCCATCGTTACCCCCGTAGCAGCGTGTATCGATGCCTTGCGTCCACCGTAGCGGCCGCCGCAATGCCTTTCCCTTCCCAAGTTCACGACTCGCGCCTACGGACAGTTCGACGAGACCGGCCGGCATGAGCGGGTATCGATGGCCTTCGTGGCATGTCCGATGTGTGCTTTAGCGACGGTGATCGACCGTGCCGGTTGTTGAAGGTGGCCCGTCCAGACCGGGTACGTGTGGTCGTCGTGCGATCCGCTCGTGGCGGTCCCGGCGTCGATCGCGCCTGCGGCTCCTTGCCGCAGCGCTGACAGCCGGTGCTAGCTAGTTTGGGTCATCGTGCCCCCGTAGCTCAGGGGATAGCGCATCGGTTTCCGGAACACACTGCGTATTGCGGCGGTGTCAGCGGCCCAGATGGACATAGGCCGCCCACGCCGTCGGGTGCTCACCATACGTCGGATGCCGCCGGATGACCCTCACCGCATGGTGCAGGGCGCGGGCGGCGTCGAGCGGGTCGCCGGCGTAGAAGTGCGTGGCGACGCGGTGGGCAAGCTGGTCGTTGACGCTCCAGAGCGTGGCGATCACCTGGGCGTAACCGGCGGTCAGGAAGCCGCCGGCGATGTGTACGGCCTCGTCGGCGAGGGCGCCGCTGGTGCGGACCGTGCCGCACGCGGCCAGGAACGCGAGTTCGGCGTGCCGCAGGTGCCAGCGGGTGAGGTCGGTGACCGACAGTCGCAGCTCCGGGCCGAGGACCAGGTGGCTCTCGGACGGGCTGCCGAGATCGGTGGTGGCGTGACAGGCGTAGTGCACGACGCCGTAGCCCTGCGGCCCGGATGTCGCCAGCCCGTCGAGACGGGTGGCCCGGTCGGCGAGCATCCGTGCGTCGCGGCGGGCCCCGGTCAGGGTGGGCAGGCCCGGAACCTGGTCGACGACCACCACGGCCATCCGCGCTTCGGCGACCGGCGCCGACTTCGCCCTGCTACGCAGCAGTGCGGTCACGGTCGGGGCGAGCGACGGAACCACCAGGTCGAGCGCGTCGCCGGCGGCGTGCAGCGGCAGCAGGGCCAGCGGGCCGGTCGGCACCCACCACAGGCGCGGCGGCGCCGACGCGTCGAGCAGCGGCCGCAGGGCGCGGTGCCCGAGGATCGGGCCGACGGTGGTGCGCCACAACCAGGCCAGGATCTCCCGGAGTACGTCGTCGTCGGCGTCCGGTAGCCGTTCGGCCTGGGCCGTTGCGTCGGCGAGGGTCAGCTCTGTCAGACGCAGCGTCGTCATGCCCGAGGCGGTCAGGATCAGCGCGTCGCACCGGCTGGCGGCGACGTTGACCACGACCACCGGTCCGTCCCGCGCGGCGCCCTCGAGGTCGGCGAACAGCGGCGGCAGATCCCAGCGCGCGAAGCCGTCAAGACCGCGGATGGCCGCCGAAACATCGTCGAGTTCCCGGACCAGCCGGGCCCGTCCGGTCAGGTCCTCGCCGACCGTCGCCGGCTCGTTCATGGCCGCGATCGTGTCGTCCAGACGTTCGGCGAGGCGCGGCGCGACGCGTTCGAGTTCGTCGAGCCGGGCGCGCGGCGACATGAGCTGATCGAGGAGGAGACCCCGGCCCTGCTCCAGCAGCACCAGGGCGGCCTGCGGATCCCCGACCTGGAGGGCCACCGCCGCGGCGTCGCGGGCCAGGCCCACGAACGCCGTCAGCGTGTGCTCCCGGTCGACGCGGTCCGCGCGCCAGGAGGTGATCCAGGGCAGCAGGTCGAGCGCCGCCCGGTAGCCGGCGAGGGCCTCGTGGTGGTCGCCGGCCTCGGCGGCGGTGTCACCCCACAGCCGCGCGTTGACGGCCCGCTGTACGGGCTCGGCATCCGCAAGCCCCGCCGCCTCGGCGAACGCGGAGACGGCCCGGCGGTGGTCGCCGCGCAGTCGCTGCACCTGGCCGAGCAGGTGCAGCGCCCGGGCGCGGACCATGCGTACCGGCCGGCTCAGCCGCTCCGCCTGCCTGGCCTGGAACAGCAGCATGAACCGGGGCAAGCCAGGGCCGGCCAGGTAGAACTCGCCGAGGCGCAACATCGCATAGGCGCGGATGTCGTGGTCCCGGGCCGACGTCGCCTCCCGTACGACGCGGACCGCTTCCACGAACGCCGCCCGGTCCCCGGTACGCAGGAAGCGCGCGAACAGGGCGTCACCGAGACTCACCGCGCGAACCTGACGGGCCGGGGCGCCGCGCCGCAGGCCCGCTGCCGCCCGGCGGCCGAGGTCGATCGCGGCGTCGAGTTCGTCGAGCGACCCGCCGCGTGCGGCCCGCATCGCCGTCGTCGCGACCGCGAACATCGCCTCGTCGGTGGACAGTCGACCGGCGACGGCGATCGACCGGTCGAGATCGGCCAGTCTGGTCGTCGCCGCCGAGCGGAGGGCTAGCGCGAGCGGCAGGCTCATCGCCAGCTCGGCATCCGGATCGAGCCGCACCGCGCGGTCGGCGAGCGCGACCGCGGCGTCGAGGTGTCCGGGGCCGAGCTTGATCAGTGCCCCGGCCGCGTACCCCAGGATCTCGGCGAGCATCCGGCGCTCGGCGACGTCATCGGGCAGTTCGGCCAGCGCCTCCGCCGCCCGTGCGATGGTGGCCTCGTCACCGTCGCGTTGGGCGTCCCGTAGCGAGATCCAGGCCTGCCGGAGGTCCACCCGGTGACGCTAGCCGGTCGGTTGCCGGGGCCGATATCCCGCGTACGGTTCACACCGCCGACGGCTCGCCCACCCGTACCGTCATCGCGCCGGCCGCGGCCCGGCCAGCGCCGCCGGGCCGTACCGTCTCGGGCGTGACGTCCTCGATCCGCCCGTCATCAGGGGCTGGGCCGCAGCAGCAGGAAGACGAACCCGAGCACCCCGCGGTAGCCTTCGAGCCAGCTGCGACGGTGGGCGGCGGACACCTCCAGAGCCTGGTCACGGTCGGGGTGGTCGGGATGGTCCAGCGCCCACCGGGCCAGCGACCCAGTCCAGTTCCACTCGTACTCGTCCCACTCCGCCAGGGTGCTGACATGCCCGTGGACCGGCGTCCACCCGTCGGCGACCACGCGGGCCACCGTGGTCGGCAGATCGCCGTACCTCTGCGGGCCGTGCTCCAGTTCGGCGCGTAGCGCCGGGTCGGGCTCCCGCTCCCAGAAGCAGTCGCCGAGAAGGACCACGCCGTCGTCGGCGAGGTGCCCGCGGGCGGCCTCCAGCGTGGGCAACAGCTCACCGAAGGCGTACGCGGCGCCGACACTGAGCACGACGTCGGCCTTGCGGGAGGATCGGTACCGGGTCACGTCCTCCTGGCGCAGTTCGAGCCGGTCCGCGACACCCAGGCGGGCGGCCGATTCGAGGGTCCGGTCGAATCCCTGCCCGGAGATGTCGACGCCCACCGCCGTGGCCCCCGGATGTGTCCGAAGCGCCCGCAGCAGCCACGCCCCCTCACCGCAGCCCAGGTCCAGCAGGTGGGCGTCCGGTCGGCGGATCGCGCGGCCGAGCAGGCGGTCCACCGTGCTCTCGCTGGCCGGCGCGGCGATGGGATGGTCCGAGTGCGCCAAGGCGCTGAGCGTCTGTCGATCCACCGGGACTGCCTACCACAGACCCGCGGCCGAGCGTCTGTTCGGTGGGGCATTTCGGTGGTCTGGGGCGGCCCGTGGTGATTCTGCCCAGGAAGGATGTTACCGGGACATCGCCGCGACCGGCCGGCACGAAAGATGATCAACTTAGGGCGGTCCTGAACGCGGCGCTCAGTCCGCACCCAGATCAGTCGCTGTTGTCGCTGGTGACCTTGATTGCGGCAGCGAGGTTCGGCGCCGCGGCCCTGGCGAGTTCGCCGGCACGGTCCAGATCCCCGCTGTCCGCCACGACGATGCTTACCGCCGATCCGGTCGTAGGATCGCGTCGCAGAGTCGCACCGACGACTGGATACCGAGCGGCCACCGCCTCGTACGCGGCGATCGCCTCGGCAGGGAAGCCGTCGTCGAAGTCGGTCTCGACGTGAAGCGAGGGCCGCACACCGTGCTCCGTGCTGACCTCCAGGGAGGTCGCTTGCGAGAGTGGCCGGTGCCGGTCGCCATCGGTCATCATGTCCTTGAACACCGCGATTGCGTCAGTCGGATCGGCCGCGGTGACCTCAATGTCCCAGCGGTCGGTTTCTTTCCTGGGCGCATCCTTGATGTCGCCGTTCATCACTCGGTCGTCGTCCGTCAGTGACCGCCACAGCGCCAGTACCTCGTCGGTGCGCGTCTTGTCCGCTACCACGGTGAAGGTGATGCCATCCGCCGTGATCCTGCCGGTGGTCTTGTCGTTACTGGCGACGTACTCCCTCAGTTCGTTCGCCAGTTCGGTTACGCGGTCGGCCGAAGTGCCGTCCTTGAGGATCACCACGCCGGTCGCCGTTCCAAAGAAGGGCAGCGTGTTGTTCTCGGTGGTGCGGATATCCACGACGTCTGACGTGCCGGCCCAGTCTTCTTCGAAGTCCGAGGCGAGTGCCGTCCCTTTGTCGATGGCGCAGCCGGTCAACAGGGGCAGGCCCAGCACGAGCGCGATGATCCGCATCGGCCACCGCAGGGCGTCTCGTCCCAATGACCTCTCCTCGAAGAGTGGGTGAGCCGGCCAGGGCCGATCGGGCCCAGCCCTGGCCCGCAGGCGTCGCGGCCAGCTGAAGCTTGCGGCGCTGTTCGTCGACGGTGACAACGTTAGCTTCCTTGATCAAGGTGAAGCCGCGCTGGGGCTGATCGCCAGGTTCTCCAGCGGTAGATGTACATGGAAGGTCCCAGCCTCTGGGATGACGCCGGTCGCAGCGAGGAACCGATGCCCGCGGTGCCATTGATCCTCCTGGGCTTGACGCTGCCCCCGGCGCCGTCGTGATCGTGCGCCCGGCCGGCCGGGGCCTGACGGTGGGGTCGTTCCCGGTCACGCTCCGGGGTTGGCGCAGACTATGGCGACGACACGACAAGGAGAGCGCTGTGACAGTCCGCGGAACAGGCCGGCCGCCGACCCGACTGGAGGTCGCCAGGGAGCACGCGGAACGCGTGCTCGGACGGCGAACCGCCAAACGGCTCGCGGCGTTCGACGACGGCACCCTGTACGTCGAGGCCAGCGGGGGCGCGCGGTTCCTGGCGTGGCTCGTCGACTTCGTGGTGTACGTGCTGGGTGTCGGGGTGGGTTTCGTCGTCTTGTCATTGGTGGCCGTCGCGGCGGGCCTCCCCGACGGGACCGTCGCCCTGCTGGCGGTCTCGTTGTTGTTCGTGGTGCCGTTGCTGTACGGCCTGTGCTACGGCAACGGGCGTGCGCTCGGCGCGGTCCTCACCGGTACGCAGCTCGTGCGGGTCAAGGACGGCGGTCGGATCGGTGGCAAGGCGTGCTGGGCCATGTTGGTCAGGACGCTGCTCATGCCGTTGCTGCTCATCGCGGTGATCGTGGGCGCGCTCAGTGGTGGGGGGTCACCGCCCGGTTCGCTGGCGAGAACCAGCATCGACCCCGCCGCCATCCGACAGCTCCACGCCGCTGGCATCCGGTGACCCGCCGCTACGTCCCTGAGCCTGTGCGGCCAAAGCCCGTGGCCGCGCTTGACCCACCCGTCAGAACGCGTTCCGCGACGGCACCAACCGCCTCACCGCCGTCCTGACCGAAGCCGATCGGGCCCGAGGCGCGCCAGGCCGAACCTCGTTATTGCGGTGGGAGGGCGCCGTTCCTCACACGACCGACGGCCCGCCGAACCGTACCGGCACGCCGGGGGCGTACAGCACGCTCACCGGT
Source organism: Polymorphospora sp. NPDC051019 (assembly GCF_040683055.1). Classification (NCBI taxonomy): domain Bacteria; kingdom Bacillati; phylum Actinomycetota; class Actinomycetes; order Micromonosporales; family Micromonosporaceae; genus Polymorphospora; species Polymorphospora sp. NPDC051019. The sequence goes on from NZ_JBFBCH010000021.1 coordinate 86,408, forward strand.
GCCTCCGTCGGCCTCGCCAGTCCCGCTGCCGGCAGGAGTTCGTCGGAAAGTGAGAGGAGCGTCGCCCGGTGCAGCGGCCACCGGGGATGTTCGTTCGACAGGTGGATCGTGCGGCCGAAGGCCCGGGTGTGCAGGCCCCACCGGGCGGTGACGAAGTGCTCCAACGCCGTCGGCTCGGCGATCGGCTCACCCACCCGTACCGTCATCGCGCCGGCCGCACGGCCCGGCCAGCGCCGCCGGGTGGTGTACGTCAGCAGGTCGCCCTCGCGGCGCAGCCGCATCGACGCCCACTTGTACGGCAGCCGCAGGGTCGCGATCGCGGTCAGCACCGGCAGCAGCCGCGCCGCGTCGAGGGAGCGGAACACCACGGCCCGCCGGCCGGTACCGTCCACGCTGTAGAGCCGTACGTTGGTCTCGCAGAACGTGCCCAGGTACGGGATCCCGGGGCCGCGCATCGGCCCGAGGCCGACCATCCGGAACGCGACCAGCCCGACGTAAGTGACCCCGTCCAGGGTGTCCGGTGCCGTGCCGGGCGGCAGCAGCGGAGCGACCGTGGCGGGATCCGTCGGCCAGTGCACGAAGGTCAGTTCCCGCCAGTTCTGCACCAGCCACGGTCGGCGTACGGGTCGCACCGCCTCGGGCGTGACGTCCTCGATCGGCATGGCAACAAGCTACGCGAGTCAGTGGTCGTCCGCCGGCCGGCGTGGGGTGCCGTACAGGGTGCCGCGCGGGGCGGCCCCGGCCCCGTGTGCCGGGACGCGTGCGGATCCGTAGACGGTGCCGCGGGTGGCGTGGCCCGCGGTGCCCGCCCACGGCTGGGTGTACGGCTCGACCGCGGCCTCCGGCGGGTAGGGCTCGACGAAGTCGGGCCGCGGGATGTCGCCGTCGGGCCGCGCGAGGTCGCCGGGCCGCGCGACGTCGCCGTCGGGCGGCACGTCGTCGCCGTCGGTCGCCGGCTGTCCGCGTCGTGCCTTTACCACGCGGGCGATGACGAACCCGGCCACGGCGAGCGCCCCGACCACGATGACGATCTTCTGGAAGGTGCCCGCGTACGCCTCGACGGTGTGCCAGCTCTCGCCGAGCAGGTAGCCGGCCATGACGAACACGGTGTTCCAGATCAGGCTGCCCAGCGTGGTGTACAGCAGGAACGTGGGGATCGGCATCCGTTCGACGCCGGCCGGGATGGAGATGAGACTCCGGAAGATTGGAATCATCCGTCCGAAGAAGACCGCTTTGGCCCCGTGCCGGATGAACCACGCCTCCGTCCGGTCGACGTCGCTCAGCTTCACCAGCGGCAGCCGTGCCGCGATGGCGCGGACCCGGTCCCGCCCGAGTGCGACCCCGATGTAGTACAGCGCCATCGCACCGACGACCGAGCCGATCGTGGTCCAGACGATCACGGCGAACAGGTTCATCTTGCCCTGGCTGGCGGTGAACCCGGCCAGCGGCAGGATGACCTCGCTCGGGATCGGCGGGAACAGGTTCTCCAGGGCGACCGCGAGACCGGCGCCGGGGGCCCCGAGCCACTCCATGAGGTCGGTCACGAACCCGACCAGGCCCCCCTCGGACGGATCGGACGACTCCTGGGCCAGCGAAGCTACGTACGTGGACAGTTGCGACAGGCGGGACATGCCGACCAGGGTATGGACCCGAGGGCGGCATCGGCCATGAGGGCGACCCCCGACTTCGGCGCAATCAGCGGGTGCGGAAGACCGCACCCGGGAGAACCAGGGGGTACCCGCGCCGTCACCAGGTGACCGGCAACGTCTCCAGGCTGCGTACGGCCATGCCGAACTTGAACCGCAGCTCCTCCTGCGGCACGGTGATCCGCAACCCGGGCATCCGGCGCAGCAGCGCGGCGAGGACCTCCTGCAGCTCCATCCGGGCCAGCTGCGCGCCGAGGCAGTAGTGGACCCCGGCACCGAACCCGAGGTGCGGGTTGTCGGCGCGGGCCAGGTCGAGGCGGTCGGGGTCGGCGAAGACCGCCGGGTCGCGGTTGGCGGCGACCATCGCCGGCAGCACGGCGGCGCCGGCCGGGATCACGGTGCCGCCGAGCGTCACCTCCTCGGTGGTGAGCCGGACCTGCCCGACACCGCTGTCGCCGAGCTGGACGTAGCGCAGCAGCTCCTCGACGGCGCGGGGGAGCGCGTCCGGATCGGCGACCAGCCGCTCCCACCGGTCGCGTTCGCGTAGCAGGGTGAGCAGGAACAGGTTGATCTGGTTGGCGGTCGTCTCGTGGCCGCCGATCAGCACCCCGATGCAGAGCATCACCAGCTCGCGCTCGGTGAGCTGGTCCTCCTCGTCGCGGGCGGCGATGAGGGCGGTCAGCATGTCGTCGGCGGGGGCCGCCCGCTTGGCGGCGATCAGGCCGGCGAACCCGTCGAGCGCGGCCCGGGTCCGTTCCGGGTCCTGGTCCCACTTGCCCATCAGCGCCGCCGACCAGCGCAGGAACGGGTCCCGGTCGGCGGGCGACACCCCGAACATCTCGAAGATCACCTGTACGGGCAGCGGCATCGACAGGTTGGCGACCAGGTCCACCGGGCGGGGCATCCCCTCCATCACGTCGATCATCCCGTCGACCAGTTCGGCGACCCGGGGGCGCAACCGCTCGACGCGCTTCGGCGTGAACGCGCCGGCGACCAGCCGCCGCAGCCGGGTGTGCCGGGGCGGGTCCAGCCCGATCAGCGACTCCGAGGTCAGCGCGCCCAGCTCGCTTTCCGGTCCACCGGGCGCGGTCGCCGCGGCCCGGCTGAACCGCGGGTCGACCAGCACCTGCCGGACGTCCTCGTGCCTGGTCACCAGCCAGGCCGGCGTGCCGTCGGGCAGCGTCACGGCGGCGACCGGGCACTTCTCGCGCAGCTCGCCGAACTCCGGCGCCGGCTCGTGCATCGACGGGGCGGTGAACGGATACGACACGCTCATACGGCGGCAACCTCTCTGGTGTGGACCAGTTCCTGCAGCGCTGCGACGACGTCGGCCGGACTCGGCGCCGCCGCCACCCGGTCGGCCGCCACCCGGGCCGCGTCGCGCCAGTGGTCGGCGGCGAGCAGGTCGGCGACCCGCTCGCGGATCCGCTCGCCGGTCACCGCGTCGTCGGTGAGGACGGTGCCGGCGCCGGTCGCCGCCAGCCGTACGGCGTTGAAGTGCTGGTCGCTGACCTGCGGCAGGACGAGTTGGGGCACCCCGCAGGCCAGCCCGGTCATCGTGGTGCCGGCCCCGCCCTGCTGCACCAGCGCCCGGCAGCCGGGCAGCAGCAGGTGCAGGGCCAGCGGCGAGTCGGCCACCCGTACGTCGGCGGGCAGCCCGGCGAGGTCGGCGTGCTGGGCGGCGTCGACGGCGACGACGATCTCGGCGCCGAGCCCGCACAGCGCCTCGGCGACCGTGCGCAACGCGAGCGTGCCGGGCAGGTCGACGCCGGCCATCATCGTGCCCCAGGTCAGGCAGATCCGGGGGCGCCGCGGCGGGTCGAGCAGCCAGCCCGGCAGGACCGCCGGCCCGTTGTAGGGCACGAACCGGATCGGGAGCGCCGGACCGGCGAGCGGCACCTGCATCGGCGCGGGGCACGGGTCGAGGGTCAGCGCCCCGGCCAGGTCGACGCTTCCGGCACCGAACCGGGCGGCCCGGGGCGCGATGATCCCGTCCTCGTCGATCCCGATCGCGGTGCTGGAGTCCGGCCCCCACAGGTGCCGTACGCCGGGCACGTCCAGGGCGGCGGCGGCGATCGGGCCGGCCAGGTTGTACGGCTCGTACACCACCAGGTCGGGCCGCCACGACCGGCCGGCGGCGACCAGGGCGTCGAGCATCGCGTCGGCGTACCGGACGACGCCGCCGTCCGCGGTGATCATCGGGGTGACCGAGTCCGGCGCCGGCTCCTCCCCGTCCCCGTCGGCGACCCGGCCGATCCGGCCGCCGAACACCTCGGCGAAGTCCAGGTCGGCACCGACGGCGACGGCCGGCAGCCCGGCGGCGGTGATCGTCCCGACCAGCGCCGGCTGACTGGCGACGAGCACCTCGTGCCCGGCCGCCCGCAGCGCCCAGCCGAGCGGGACCAGCGGGAAGAAGTGCGACCGCCAGCCCCATGTGCTGATCAGGACCCGCATGCCGGAATCACCCGCGCGGCCCGAGCAGCGACACCGTCCGGGTCCCCTCCACCTCGGTCACCTCCAGTCGGAAGTACGGCTCGATGGTGATCCGGATGAACTCCAGGTCGTCGACGATCTGCAACGGCAGCAGGTCGGCCGGCGTCACCGTGGCCGCCGACCTGACCAGGTCGACCCGCCGGCCGATCCGCACCGACTCGACCAGGAACGCGCCCAGCTCCTCGGGCGCGAACAGCCGCCACAGGTCGACGCTGACCACCCGCTCGAACCGCTGGTCCTCCAGGCCGGTCACCACCCCGGCCAGGTGCCAGTTCTGTTCGCCGAGCGGGGCGTCGTAGTCGAACGTGCGGCCACCGTCGCCGAGGCGTACCTTGCTGGCGCCGTAGCCGATCAGCAGGCAGTCCCGGTCCTCCAGTTCGGCCAGCAGCGGCGCCGGCAGGGTGTCGACCCGGCCGAGGCCGTGCCGTTCGCAGGCGGCCAGGGCGTCCTCGAAGCGCATGATCCGCCGTACGGCGTTGGCCCAGTTGCCGGGGTAGCCGAAGAACTCCATGTCGAAGCGCGGGTGTTTCTGCGCCAGGTAGCGCATGTTCTGGGTGAGCTGCGACATCAGCATCGGCATGACCCGGAAGTGCGGCAGGTCGTAGGTGATCGCCTCGTCGCCGAGGTGGAACAGGTCGATGTCGTCGCCGTGGTGGTGGAAGATCCGGTAGAACAGCTCGTTGTCCTCGCCACCCCAGGTGACCAGGTTCTCGTCGAACCCGCCGACCGCGTCCAGGGTCGCCCGGTCGACCGACGCGTTGTTGGTGTGCCCGTAGATCCACGGGGCGCGTTTCCAGTCCCGGCGCCGGCTCGGGGCGAAGAGCAGGTAGTCGCGGATGTCCTCGTTGTAGTCGCCGATCACCCGGTGGTCCGGCGTCTCGCCGCGCTTGAGCGCGTCGATCGCCCCCCAGTCCAGGGCGAGGCTGCGGCCGAGCAGGACGGTCGGGCGCAGGCCACGGCCGACGTGGAAGTCGCGGTGCCGCTCCAGGGTGGTCGGATGCGCCGGCTGGTCGGCGTCGAGGAAAAGCACGATCTCGCCGCGGCCGGCGGCGATGGCCCGGTTGCGGGTCACCGAGCGCCCCCGGTTCACCTCGTTCGCCAGGTAGGTCAGGGGGAGCCGGTCGACGTAGCGTGCCACGACCGGCTCGACGGGCACGTTCGAGCCGTCGTCGACGACGATCACCTCGAACCTGTCCCGGGGCAGGGTCTGCAGCGTCAGCGAGTGCAGGGTCATTTCGAGCAGGTGCCCGTTGTCGTACGCGGGCACCACCACGGTCAGCAGCGGGTCGTCGGTGGTCACGAGGTTCCTCTCGGGTGTGGTGGTCACGGCACCGGGCTGACCGTGGTCTCACGTACGGCCGCGAGCAGCCGCTCGTTCGCCGGCCGGTCGCCGACCGTGATCCGTACGCCGTGGCCGGGATAGGGCCGTACCAGCACGCCGGCCTCACCCAGCCGCTGCGCGAACCCGGCGGAGCCGTCGCCGACCGGCAGCCACAGGAAGTTCGCCTCGCTCGGCGCGACCGGTAGCCCGTACCCGGTCAGCGCCTGCGTGAGCCAGCGCCGCTCGGCGGCCAGGTCGGCGAGCCGGGTGGCGAGTTCGGCGGTGGCGTCGGCGGCCAGCGAGGCCACCGCGGCGGCCTGCCCGAGACCACCGGGGAAGAAGACCATGCCCGCCATCCGGCTGGCCGCCCCGACCCGGGCGCCCGCGACGGCGTAGCCGACCCGCAGGGTGGCCAGCCCGTACGCCTTCGAGAAGGTCCGCAGCACGCAGACGTTGTCGCGCCCCCGGTAGAGGTCGATCCCGTCGGGCACGTCGGGGTCGGTGACGAACTCCCGGTAGGCCTCGTCGATGATCACGACGACCTCGGGCGGGATCCGGTCCAGGAACGCCTCGACCTCGGCGCGGTGCAGCACCGCCCCGGTCGGGTTGTTGGGGTTGCACAGCAGCACGGCGCGGGTGTCGGCGGTGACCGCGTCGGCGATCGCGGCCAGGTCGTGCCGGAAGCCGTCCATCGGCACCGGCACCGGCCGCGCCCCGCCGTTCGCGATCAGCAGCGGGTATGCCTCGAACGACAGCGCCGCGTGCAGCACCTCGCCACGGGTGCGGTCGAGGCCGGCGATGACGTGCTGGCACAGCCCGGCCGAGCCCGGCCCGACCAGCACGTGTTCCGGTGGCACGTCCAGGTGCCCGGCGATCGCGCCGACCAGCGCCTTCGACGCGTGGTCGGGATATCGGTTGAGCTGCCCGGCCCCCTGCTCGACCAGCCGGCGCACGCTCGGCAGCGGCGGGTACGGCGTCTCGTTCATCGACAGGTCGACGGGGGTGGTCATAGGGTCTCGCTCTCGGTCGCGGGTTGTCGGGGACGGTCGTTCGCGCGCGGGTCGGGCAGCAGGCCGAACTGGTGGAGCCGGTCGAGGGCCGTCAGCCGGTGTACGCCGACCCCGGCGAGGTTGCCGGTGGTGATCCGCAGCAGCCGCCGGTTGGCCGAGGTGTGCCGCATCATCCGGCGCCCGAGCACCCGGGGCAGGCCGGTGGTGGTGGTCAGCATCCGCGACGCGTTGTGGCTGACGGTCGCGGTATGGTCTAGCCGGGGCAGCCGGGCGGCGTGGTATTCGCGCAGCGCCCGGTCCAGCGCGGCCGGGTCGGTGCCGGCGGCCGCGACCCGCTGGGCCAGGGTCTCGGCGTCGACCAGCGAGCTGTTCATGCCCTGCGCGGCCATCGGGTGGACCGCGTGCGCCGCCTCGCCGACCAGGGCCAGCCCGGGGGTGGACAGCCGGGGGGCGCGCAGCCGGTGCACGGCCAGGATCTGCCGGGTCCGCAGCGCGGCGCGCAGCGCGTCGGCGAGCGGGGCGAGCGCCGGCGTGCCTTCCAGCACCGCCGCCGACCAGTCGGACAGGTCGCCGCCGCCGCGCAGTTCGTCCGGCTCGACCTGCACGTAGAGGCGGCACCGGCCGTCGGGCAGCGGGTAGACCAGGCGCAGCCCCCGGTCGCCGGCGTACGCGGTCACCTCGTCGTCGACGCGTACCCCGGCCAGGTCGAAGGCGACCAGCCGGTGGTCGTACGCCTGCCGGCGGGCGGTCAGCCCGGCGTCGGCCCGCAGCCTCGACGACAGCCCGTCGGCGGCGACGACCAGCCGGGCCGCGATGTCGTGCGGCCGGCCGTCGCGCACCGCCCGGATGCCGGCGATCCGGCCGGTGTCGTCGCGCAGCACCCCGGTGACGGTGACGCCGCGCCGCACCTCCACGCCCGGCCCGAGCACGCCGGTCAGGGCGTCGAGCACGTTCGGGTAGCCGGTGCACAGGATCTGCCGGTGGTCGCCGGCCAGGTCGGCGTAGTCCAGGTTGAGCAGTGCCCGGCCGGCCGGGTCGCGGATCGCCAGCCGGGCCACCGGGACCGCGCCGCCGGCGTGCACGGCCGGCAGCGCGCCGAACGCGTCGAGGACGCGTACCGACTCCGGTTGCAGGATCTCGCCCTTGGGCACGTCGGCGGGACCGTCCTGCCGGTCGACGACCAGCACCCGCAGCCCCAGCGCGCCGAGCGCGTGGGCGCTGGCCAGCCCGCCGACGCCGGCGCCGCAGACGACGACGTCGGTGGTCACGCCCGCGCCCCCGGGGTCGGTGTGCCGTGCGCGGCGCCGGTCGCGGCGGACCGGTGCGCGGCCAGGGCACGCAGCGCCAGCCCACGGGTGATGATCGAGTTCGGGTAGTGCATGTGGTGCCGGATGTAGACGCAGAGCCGGGTCGCCGGCCACGACCCGTCGGGCAGTTGGGCGTCCAACAGCCAGCCGACGCCGCGCGAGATCCGTTCGTCGTCGGCCGGCAGCCCCGCGGCGAGCAGCGCGTGGACCGCCCACGCGGTCTCCTCGACCGAGCCGGGCCGGTCGTCGCCGGGGCCGAACGACCCGTCGTCGCGCTGGGCGGCCAGCAGCCGGTCCCGGGCCCGTACGGCGACCGGGTCACCGGCCAGGCCGGCGCGGGCGAGCGCGTCGAGGACCATCGCGGTGCCGGAGGTGTGGTCGCGGTACCACAGGTTCTCGTACGACCCGTCCGGCCGCTGCGCGGTCCGCAGCCATTCGACGGCCCGGGCCACCGGCGGGCTGTCCGGGGTGTGGCCGGCGTCGAGCAGGGCGACGACCCCCTGGGCGGTGATCGCCGGGCAGGGGCCGTCGTTGGCGAGCTTGGTGTCGCGTACCCACAGGCTCCACGAGCCGCGGGTGTCCTGGCGTTCGGTCAGCCAGCCGACGCCGCGGCGCAGCACCGGGTCGTCGGCGGCGCCGGGCAGCCCGGCCAGGCCGGCGACGATCTCGGCCGACTCCAGGGTGACCGGCCAGCCGTCGGCGCCGGAGAAGCTCCAGCCGCCGGCCGGGCAGTCGAAGACCGGGAACGGGTTGCGCTGCTGGGTGCGGTGGAACAGTTCGCGGGTCGCGGCCAGTCGCGGGTCGGCGGCGTACCCGGCGGCGACCAGGCCGGTCAGCGCGAACGCCGACTTGGTCAGGTCCAGGTTGGTGACCGCGTCCCAGGCGCCGTCGGGGCGTACGGCCCGGCGCAGGAAGCCGGTGATCGCCTCGACCAGGTGCGGTGCCTCGCCGGCGCGGGCCAGGCCCAGGCAGACCAGGGCGGCCGGCCACGGGTCCTCGCTGAACGCGCCGGTGCGCCCCTCGTGCTCGTGGATCGCCTCGAGCAGGCGCAGCGCGGCCGGCCGGGCCAGCTTCAGCGTCGCCCGGCGCAGCGCGCCGGTCGGCATCGTCGCGCCCTGGAGCAGCGCGATGCCGATGAACGGTGCGGTGCGGAACGAGATCCGGTCCCGCCGTACGCCGTCGAACAGCACCAGTTCCAGCGGCAGCCGGCGCGGGGCCGGCGCCTCCGGGAAACCGGCGAGGGCCTGGAACTGCTGGCAGAGTACGGCCACCGCCCGGTCGGTCACCGCCGCCACCCCGCCGAATTCGGCCAGCCGCCGCTGGCCGGCGGCGACCGCGGCGTCCGTCTCGGCGTCACCGGTGCCGGCGACGACGCGCAGCGCCGCGGCGGCGACCGCGGTCGGCACCACCTCGCTGTCGGCGCCGAGCACCCCGCCCCAGCCGCCGTCGGGGCGTTGCGCGGCGCGCAGCCAGGCGGCGCCGCCGCGGACCAGTTCCGCCGAGCCGGCCGGGTCGGCGGCGTGCAGGGCGGTGATCGCGCCCGCGGTGCCGAGCACCGACGCCGGCGGATGGTCGGTGAACGCGCCGTCGGGGCGCTGGTGGCCGAAGAGTTCCTCGGCACCGGCCGCGACGGCGGCGGCGACGCGGTCCACGGGTACGGGGGGCATCGGCGCTCCCTTCAGGACGGATCGGACGTGGCCTGCCCGGCGGGCGGGGCACCGGTGGACGGGCCGGTGGCCCCGGCCGGGGGAGCGGGCGGACCGAGTTCGTAGGCGGCCCGCATCCGGGCCTGGGTCCACCAGCTCACGGTCAGCGCCGGTACGACCAGCACGACGGCGGGCAGGAGCCCGAAGCCGAGCCCGATGGCCGCCCCGGCGAAGCCGATCCGTTCCAGGACGAGCAGTTCGTGGGCCCGCAACGCGGTCCGTATCGAAAGCTGGTCGCGGCGCGGCAGCAGGGTCGCGAAGGCGGCGAACCCGACGGCGGCGGTCAGGGCGAGCAGCACCAGGTAGCCGCCCCGCCCGCCGGTCAGCGGCGAGTCGACCGGCCGGACCAGTCCGCCGACCGCGGCGGCGGCCACGGCGGCGAGGTAGAACAGCAGGGCGATGCCGGCCGCGATCCGGTCGCCGTGCCGCACCGGTACGGTCCGGTAGCCGCCGGCCCGGTCGCCGGCCACGTCACGGATCGTGCCGACCAGGTTCGACGCGGTGTCGTGCGCCCAGAACGCGACGGCGAAGGCGACCAGCGGCCACCAGCCGACCGGGGCGACGACCAGCGCGCCGTAGAGCATGGCGAGGGTGCCGAGCGCCCCACGGGCGAGGTTGCCGGACAGCCCGCGGGCCTTCAGCCCCTTGCCGTACGCGACGATCCCGATCGCGGCGAGCACGGCGACCAGCCCGGTGCCGAGGCCGCCGGCGATCGCCAGTGCCCCGACCCCGACGAAGCACGCCACGCCGCAGCCGAGCGCCGCCTGCGGGCGTAGCCGCCCGGACGGGATCGGCCGGTGCGCCTTGCTGATCGCGTCGAGCCGCCGGTCGAAGTAGTCGCCGAGGTAGTGCCCGCCGATCCAGCCGATGGTGGGGGTGGCCCAGGCGGCGAGCAGCCGCCACCAGTCCCGGTCGCCACCGCCGAGGCCGGCGCCGGCGAGGCCGAGCAGGCCGACATACCACAGCGTGTAGGGGCGCCAGGTCTGCACGTGGGCGATCAGGGTGGTGTGCCGGCGCCCCGCGACGGCCGTCATCCGGGCACCGCGGCCCAGCCGGCGATGGCGGCCAGCGTGTCCCGGGCCGCCGACTCGTCGAGTGTGGACAGTCGTCGGCGGGCCCGGCCGGCGTGTTCGGCGGCCACGTCCCGGGCGGCGGCCAGCGCCCCGGTGGCGCGCACGATGTCGCGCACCCCGGCCAGCGCCGCCGGGTCGGCGCGGCCCCGGCTCAGTGCCTCGGCGAGCTGCCGGCGTTGGGCCGGCCCGCCGGCCCGGTGGGCGAGCAGCACCGGCAGCGTCGGCCGGCCGTTGGCCAGGTCGCTGGTGGTCGACTTGCCGATCGTCGCCGCGTCGGAGGTGTAGGCCAGCAGGTCGTCGCGGATCTGGAAGGCGATCCCGACGCTCTCGCCGTAGCCGGCGAGCAGCCGGGCCCGCTCGGCGTCCGCGCCGCCGAGCAGGGCGCCGATCTGGCACACCGCCCGGAACAGCGCGCCGGTCTTGAGCCGGACCATCTCCAGGTATTCCGTCGCGGCACCGGCCGGGTCGCCGGCCAGCCCGGCCTCGAGCACCTGGCCGCGGCACAGGTCGGATCCCGCCCCGGCGAGCGCGTCGACGGCGGCGACGATCCGGTCGGCGGGCACCCCGCCGGCCCGGCACTCCACGATCGCGGTGAAGGCGGTGAAGATCAGCGCGTCGCCGGTGACGATGGCGTCCGGGGTGCCGTACGCCGCCGACACGGTCGGCCGTCCCCGCCGGGTCGCGTCGCCGTCGATGATGTCGTCGTGGACCAGCGTCGCGACGTGCAGGTATTCTAGCCCCAGCGCGGCCGGCAGCACCGGTTCCGGGCGGCCGCCGGCGGCGACGGCCGACTCCAACGCCATGATCGGCCGGATCAGCTTTCCGGCGGGCAGCAGCGCGTGACGCACCATCGTGGACAGGCGGTCGGCCGATTCCGGCCACCTTTGCCCGAGCCGGTCACGTAAAAGGCGGCCGCTGTGGCTGGCGGACAGCTTCCCCGTGAAGTCGAGCGGATCTGTGCTGGCAACAATGGTCATGACATCAGGCCCCTGCGAGCGGAATTGCCGCTGTCCGAGGAAATATCACCGCGGGATAGGGACGCTACCACCGCCTCATCTGTCGGTAAAGACACTGGTTGATGGGTAACACAGCGTTCATATCCGGCGTCCCCGATCCGGCCCGGTACCGATCCGATGATCACCCAGCGTTGTCGGAAAGTCGGAGTTGGCGGAGAAAAGCTGACAAGTGGCATCGACCGCCACCAACCCGCTGTTACCGTCCAGGGGTCGGTTCGGCCCCGCCGGTACGGTCCGATCGGGGGCTCGCGGTAGCCGGCAACCTGCTGATAGCGTTGCCGACCATGCCAGCCGGGATGCCGTGCCAGCGAGGTGGATGATCGTGTCGGGCCCGCGTCGGCCACTGTCGGTCGCCCAGTGCAGCGTCTGGTTCGCCCAGCAGTTGGCGCCCACCAGCCCGGCCTGGAACATTGGCGGATATCTCGAGATCCACGGTCACCTCGACCGCGCCGCCTTCGAGTGGGCCGCCACCCGGGCCGCCACGGAATTCGAGGCATTGCGCCTGCAATTCGGCGAGGACGGCGGCGAACCGTGGCAGGTGATTTCCGACCGGGCCACCATTGATCTGTCCTACGTAGATGTGCGTAACACCAATGACCCGCAGGTGGCCGCGCATTCGTGGATGGCCGCCGAAATGGCACGCCCGACCGATCTCACCACCGGTCGGCTATTCGGCACCGCACTGATCAGGATCGCCGACGATTTCTTCTACTACTACCAGCGGGCCCACCACGTCATCCTCGACGGCTACGGCACCGCGCTGGTCGCCCGCCGCACCGGCCAGCTCTACACCGCCCGGACCACCGGGGCACCGGCCGGCCCGGCCCCGGCCGGCTCACTGGTCCGGCAACTCGACGACGACGCCGCCTACCGCGACTCCGACCGCCACGCCGAGGACCGCACCTTCTGGACCGGATACCTCGCCGGCCGGCGGGCGCCGGCCAGCCTCGCCGCCCGTACGGCGCCGGCCTCGCCGCTGGCCCACCGGCGGACCCTGCACCTGTCCACGACAGACGTGGAGATGCTGCGCGTCGCCGCCAACCGCGACTCGTGGCCGGCCCTGTTCGTCGCCGCCACCGCCATCCAGCTCTTCCGCACCACCGGCGAACCCGACCTGGTCCTCGGCTTCCCGATGACCGGCCGGTGGGGCCGCAACGCCCGCGAGACCGCCGGCATGATGACCACCGTCCTGCCGCTGCGGCTGCGGCTCACCGGAGCCATGACCGTCGACGAGGTGACCCGGCAGGCCGCCGACCAGATCCGGCTCGTCCTGCGCCACCAGCGCTACCGCCTCGAGGACCTGCGCGCCGACCTGCGACTCACCGCCGACGCCGGCCAACTGCTCGGCCCGTCGGTCAACGTCATGCCGTTCGACAACCGGCCGCTCTTCGGCCCCCACCCGACCCTCGACCGCACCCTCGGCGCCGGCCCCGTCGACGACCTCTCCATCGACGTCTACGGCACCCCCGGCGGCGCCGACCCCAGGATCGACTTCGTCGCCAACCCGGCCCGCTACGACGACACCGAACTCACCGCCGTCCAGGAGCGGTTCCGCCGCGTCCTGCACGTCGTCTGCACCCGGCCCGGCCTGCGGCTGCGCGACGTACGGCTGATGCCGGCCGCGGAGCGGGCCGCCGTACTCGCCCGCAGCGCCGGCCCGGCCCACCATGTCCCGCCCGGCACCCTGCCGGCCCTGTTCGAGGCGCGGGCGGCGGCCACCCCCGACGCCGTCGCCCTGGTCACCGCGACCGGGGCGGCCGTCCACTACCGCGAACTCGACACCCGCGCCAACCGGCTCGCCCGGGAACTGCTCGCCCGCGGCACCGGCCCGGGCGCCGTCGTCGCCCTCGCCCTGCCCCGCTCGGCCGACCTCGTCGTGGCGATGCTCGCCGTACTCAAGACCGGGGCCGCCTACCTGCCCGTCGACCCCGTCGACCCCGCCGAACGGATCACCTACCTGCTCGGCGACGCCCGGGTCACCCTGCTGCTGACCGGCACCGCCCACCGCGACACGATCCCCGGCGGCCCCGACCCGGCCGGGGTGCTGGTCGTCGACGACCCGGCGACGCTCACGAGCCTCACCGGGCGGTCCGGCACCGCCCTCACCGCCGCCGAGAGGGCCCGGCCGCCGCACGAGCGGGACCCGGCGTACGTCCTCTACACCTCCGGGTCGACCGGCCGGCCGAAGGGCGTCGTCGTCGCGCACCGGGGCCTGGTCAACCACCTCGCCTGGATGCAGGACCGCTACGCCCTGACCCCGCGCGACCGGGTGCTGGTCAAGACGCCGGCCGGCTTCGACGTGTCGGTGTGGGAGTTCTTCTGGCCGCTGCTGGTGGGCGCCACCGCCGTACTGGCCCGCCCGGACGGGCACCGCGACCCCGGCCACCTCGCCGACCTGATCCGCGCCGAGGGGATCACCACCGCCGGCTTCGTGCCGTCGATGCTCCAGCTCTTCCTGCGCGAACCGGCCGCCGCCGGCTGCCGCGACCTGCGCCGGGTGCTGTGCATCGGCGAGGCGCTGCCGGCCGACCTGGTGACCCGGTTCCACCGGGTCCTCGACGCCGAACTGCACAACCTGTACGGCCCGACCGAGGCGTCGGTCGCGGTCAGCGCGGCCCGGTGCGTCCCCGGCCCGGAACCCGTCTCCATCGGCGGGCCGGCGTGGAACACCGCCGCCTACGTCCTGGACCCGTTCCTGCGACTGGCCCCCGACGGCGTACCCGGCGAGCTGTACCTCGCCGGAGTCCAGCTCGCCGACGGCTACCTGCGCCGCCCCGGCCTGACCGCGCAGCGCTTCACCGCCGACCCGTACGGGCCGCCCGGGGCGCGGATGTACCGCACCGGCGACCTGGTGCGGCGCCGGCCCGACGGCGAACTCGTCTACATCGGACGCACCGACGACCAGGTGAAACTGCGCGGCCACCGGATCGAACTCGGCGAGATCGAGGCGGCCCTGGCCGCCGATCCCGACGTCGCCCAGGCGGCGGTCGCCCTGCGCGCCGACACCGCCGGGGACCAGGACCTCGTCGGCTACCTGGTGCCGGCCGCCGGCCGCGACACGGACCCCACGGCCGTACGGGCCCGCCTCGCCGAGACCCTTCCCGCGCACCTGGTGCCGGCGGTACTCACCGTGCTGGCCGCCCTGCCGCTGACCCCCAACGGCAAGCTCGACCGGCACGCGCTGCCCGACGTCGGACCGGCCGTGGCCGCCGCCGGCCGGGCCCCCCGCACCCGGCACGAGGTAGTCCTGTGTGGACTCTTCGCCGAGGCCCTGGACCTGCCGATGGTCGGCGTCGACGACAGCTTCTTCGACCTCGGCGGGCACTCGCTGCGGGCCGCCCGGCTGGCCAGCCGGATCCGCACCGTCTTCGGGGTCGGGCTCGACCTGCGCGCGGTCTTCGAGTCGCCCACCGTCGCCGGCCTAGCCGCCCGCCTCGGCACCGACCCGCTCATCGCCGGTGCCGGTGGCATCAACCCGGCCCTCGCCGGTGCCGGCGGCACCGGCCCGGTCCCCGACGCCCACCGGACACCGGCGACCGCCGGTGGCGGGCCGGCCACCGGATGGGGCGACAGCGCCCTCGACGTCGTCCTGCCGCTGCGCGCCACCGGCACCGCGCCGCCGCTGTTCTGCCTCTACCCGATCACCGGCCTGAGCTGGTGCTACTCGGTCCTGCTGCGGCACGTCGGCACCGACCGGCCGGTCTACGGCATCCAGTCGCCGGCACTCGCCCGCCCCGGCGAGCCGCCCCGCACCATCGAGCAGATGGCCGCCGACTGCGCCGACCACATCCGCTCCGTCCAGCCGACCGGGCCCTACCACCTGCTCGGCTGGTCGCTCGGCGGGCTGCTGGCGTACGCGACCGCCACCGAACTACAGCACCGGGGGGAGGAGGTCGACCTGCTGGCGGTGCTCGACGCCTACCCGCCCGACCCGCACCTGCACAGCCCGGTCGCCGCCGACATCGAGCGGCGGCGGATCCTCAACGTCGTCCTCGCCGACTTCGGCTACGACCCCGCCCTGCTCGACGGCGGCCCGCTCGACCTCGACCGGGTCCTGTCCGTCATCCGGGCCGCCGGCGGTGCCCTCGTCGACTGGTCCGACGAGGCCATCGCCGCCCTGGTCGAGGTCACCACCAACAACCTCGCGGCGGTACGCGCCTTCGACCCCGACCGGTTCCACGGCGACCTGCTCTTCTTCTCCGCGACGCTGACCCGGCCCGAACTGCTGCAGACCGTCGACACCTGGCTGCCGTACGTCGACGGCCGTATCGACAACCGGGACATCGCCTGCCGGCACGAGCGGATGATGCGGCCCGACGCCATCGCCGAGATCGGCCCGATGCTCGCCGACCATCTGGCCGCCCTCCCGTCCCGGACGCCGGCCGCGCTGCCGGCCGCCACCGGTGGCCCGGCCCGCTGACCCGTCGTCGTCCGAAGGTCGGGTTCGGCGCCCGGTCCGGCACCGTGCTTCGGCCCGGGCCGGGCGTGGCCGGGTGCCATAGACTGCCGGCGTGTCTCTCCGCCGACGTTTCGCCGCCGCACTCCTCGGCGTCGCCGTCGCAGCGTCCCTTGTGGGCTGCGCCGACGACAGCGAGGTCGTCACGTTCACCGACGAGCACGGTCGGGTGTGCACCGCCCTGGTCGTGGACGACGGCTCGGACGGCGACCGCGAGCCGACCGCGCTCGACTGCGAATACCCGCCGGCCGGCCGGACCCCCGGCGCGACGACGCAGCAGCCACTGCCCGGAAAGGACTAGCGGCCCCGGCCGCTGTTCGCGCGGCCCGTCCTGGCCCCGCCGTGCGACCGTCGTCCACGGGTCAGCGTCGCACTGTCCCGGTGTTCCGGGCCGGTGCCGGCGAGCGGGTGAGGGTCGTCAGGTCGTGGACCAGGCGGGTGAGGTCGGGCAGGGCCCACAACTCGTCGCGTAGGGCGGCGACCCGGCTGCGGTAGCCGGGGTCGGCGAGGACGGCGGAGCAGGCCCGGGCGGTCGCCTCGACCGTCAGGTCCTCGATCGGCAGCGCCCGGCCGAGGCCGAGTTCGGCGACCCGGGCGGCGTTCGCGGGCTGGTCGGCGACGACCGGCAGCGCCACCATCGGCACCCCGGCGGCGACCGCCTCCCGGATCGCGCTGTAGCCGGCGTGGGTGACGAACAGGTCGCACCGGGCGAGCAGTTCGGCCTGTGCCACGTACGGCACCACGGTCACGTTCTCCGGCACCGGCCCGATGGCCCCGGCGAGCTGTGCCTGGCCGCCGAGGGTGACCACGGCCCGGCCCGGCAGGGTGCCCAGCGCCCGCACGATGACCGGCAGCAGGTCGGCCATCCCCGGCAGGGTCAGCGCGAGCGAACCCAGGCTGGCCAGCACCAGCGGCCGGTCATGTGCTCCGGCCGCACCGGGGTCGCCCGCCGGTGCCGGCTCCTCCCCGGGGACCGGCACCCGGTAGTGCCGGGTGGTCGGCAGCCGCAGGTCGGGCGGATACCAGCGGGGCGGTAGCAGGGCGGCGAGCAGGTGGCGGTGCGGGTGCCGGGGATCGTCGACCGGGGGCAGGCCGAGCGTCACCCGCTGGGCGTTGACGGCGTCGTGGACGATCGGGAGTTCGGTGAGCGCGTACGGGGCGATGTCGACGGTGGCGTGCGGGATGCCGAGCCGCTCGGCGGCGAGATAGCCGCCGAACTCGGCGGGCTCACGCACGATCACGTCAGGGCGCCAGTCCGGGGCCGCCGCCAGCAGGTCGGCGGCGAACCGGCCGGCGACCGGCCCGGCGTACGCCCGGGCGATCTGCCGGGCGACGGCCGGCTCGACGGTGCGGCTGCCGGGCGCCATCAGCACCTTCGGCAGCCCGAACTCGTCGGCGAGAGCCGGGTCGGTACGCAGCTCGGCCAGGCCCGGCACCCGGGGCAGCGGCAGGTGGGCGACGCCGTGCCGGCGCAGGTCGTCGGCCATCGAGCCGGCCGTGGCGACCGCGACCTGATGGCCGGCCGCCGCCGCCGAGTGGGCCAGCGGAACCAGCGCCGGCACCAGGTGGGACGTGATCGGCTGGCAGGTCAGCAGGATCCGCACGCGGTCAGCCGGCGGTGCTCAGGGCCGCCGGGTCACCGGCGTCCGCCCCGCCGCCGCTGGCCGGGGTGGTGGCGCACTCGATCAGGGCCAGACCCCCGCGCCCGTGCAGGACCCGGGTGACGGCCAGGCCGGCGGCGGCGACAAGCGCCTCGAAGTCGGCCAGGGTCCGTTCCCGGCCGCCGACGACGGCCAGCATCTGCAGGTCGAACGGGGACAGGTGGGGCACGTGCGGCTCGGTCGGCAGCACCTCCACGATCAGCACCCGACCGCCGTCGCCGGCCGCCTCCGCGCAGCGGCGCAGGATCGCCGTCGCGTCGCGGTCGTTCCAGTCGGTGATCGCGCGGGCGACCACGTAGACGTCGCCGCCGGCCGGCAGCGGGGCGAAGAAGTCGCCGGGGACCACCTCGACCCGGCCGCCGAGGCCGTGACCGGCGAGCCGGCTCGCGGTCGTACCCGCCGGGTCGGGCCGGTCGACCAGTGTGCCGCGCAGGTGGCCGTGGGTCCGCAGGAGTTCGGCCAGCAGCGCGCCGCTGCCGCCGCCGACGTCGACGACGTGGCCGACGCCGCTCCAGTCGTAGAGTGCGGCGACCTGCGGGGCGGTCAGGTGGTTCTGGCTCATCATCAGGTTGTCGAAGAACCGGCGGTAGTGCGGTACGGCGTCGAGTTCCTCCCAGAGGCTGCGGCCGTGCACCGCGGCGTACCCGGCCTCGCCGGTGCGTACGGCGTGCAGCAGGCCGATGTAGGCCAGGTCCATCCGGGCGCCGAGCCCCTCGAGGTCGAGGAAGCTCCGCTGCCCGCCGGCGCCGTCCTCGCCCAGCAGCCGCCCGGTCTCGGTCAGCGCGAACACGTCCGGGGCGGGTTCGGTGAACAGTCCGCGGTGCGCCAGGTAGCGCAGCAGCCGGCCGAGGGCGTCGGGGTCGGCGCCGGCCTGCCCGGCGAGCGCGTCGAGGCGGGTGACCCCGGACCCGATCAGGTCGGCCAGGCGCAGCGTCGCCGCGACCCGTACGGCGAACGGGGCGGCCAGGTCGGTGAGCCGGCCGAGCCGTTCCTGCGGCGACGCGGCGCCGTCGGCGGTCACCGGGAGGGCCCCGGCCGGCGCCGGGGGAGCGGCGTCGCCGGCCGGGTCTGGTCCGGCGGGGCGGGCGAACGTCCACAGGTGACCGCCGGGGTCGGCGACGGTGAACGTGCCGGCGCCGTCGGGTCCGTCGACGACCGGGGCGCCGGCGGCGACCGCCCGCCCGTGCAGGTCGTCGACGTCGTCGGTGGTGACCAGCAGGCGCACGGCCACGTGCGGCGTGCCGGGCCGGCGGGCCTCGACGGCCACCCGGATCCCGCCCGCGGTGACGACGGCCGGGCCGGCGCCGGCCGCGGTGTGCGCCAGCCCGAAGGCCCGGTCCAGCCACCGCAGCGCGGCGTCCGGATCGTCGTAGGGCAGGCACGGGGTCAGGACGGCGTGGCTGATCAACGCGGGGCTTCTCCCGTCAGGAACGCGTCCGTCCGCAACGCGGCAGGATGCGGCGCCAGGACGCGCGGCCGGCAGCAACTGCGATCGATGCTTGCAGCCGCCGCGCGGTGCCGTCAAGGTCGCCGTGGGCGGCCCTTGCGACTCTGGCGTACGGCCGTCCGGCCGTGGAATGATGCGCCCACGGACGGCACCACCACGACGGGTTCGGAGGCGGGAATGTCGAAACCGATGTTCGACGTACGGCCGATCTCCGGCGCGCTCGGTGCCGAGATCCACGGCGTACGGCTGACCGAGCTGACCGACGAGGTCTTCGCCGAGCTGAAGCGGCTGCTGCTGACGTACCAGGTGATCTTCATCGTCGGGCAGGAAGACCTCACCCCGGCGGCGCACGTCGACTTCGGCCACCGGTTCGGCGAGGTCGAGCTGCACCCCTACCTGCCCCGGCTCGACGGGCAGCCGGAGATCGTCATCATCGACTCCGAGCGGGGCGGCAAGGTCGACGTCTGGCACACCGACATGACGTTCCACGCCAACCCGCCGCTGTGCTCGATCCTGCATCTGGTCAAGTGCCCGAGCACCGGCGGCGACACGATGTGGACGAACCAGTATCTGGTCTACGAGCGGCTCTCCGCGCCGATGCGCGAGCTGCTGGACGGGCTCACCGCGGTGCACGCGATCCGCATCGGCGGCAGCGACTTCGCCAGCCGGGCCGAGCACCCGGTGGTCCGGGTGCATCCGGAGACCGGCCGCCGCTCGCTGTACGTCAACCGCCTCTTCACCTCGCACATCCCGCAGCTGACCCGCAACGAGAGCGACGCGCTGCTGCAATACCTCTTCGAGTTCTCCGAGAGCCCGCAGTTCGTCTGCCGCTACCGCTGGCGGGCCGGCGACGTCGCGGTGTGGGACAACCGGGTCACCCAGCACTACGCGGTCAACGACTACGACGAGCCCCGCCGGGGGCAGCGGGTCACCGTGCTCGGCGACGCGCCGGCCGGCGGCGAGCCGCGGTGGGAGCACTACCAGGCGCCGCCCGGCCAGCGGTACTGGCCGGCCCGGGTCAACGCCGTTGAGAACTACTGACCACGGCCGGTCGGGGCGGCCCGCCGCGACGGGTGGAGGCCGCCGGTGGCGCTGATCCTGATGGTGATCCACGGCACCGACGGCGACGTGCTGCCGTTCGTCCGGGTCGGCCGGGCGCTGCGCGGCCGTGGGCACGACGTGACGGTGCTGACCCACGCCTACTACCGAAGCGCGGTGCACCGCGCCGGGCTCGGCTTCGTGCCCGTCGACACGGTCGCGGAGTACGAGCGCTACCTCGCCGACGCCGCCGGCCAGTTCGACGAGACCGACATCTCCGAGTTCCGCCGCCACTTCGACCGGACCGGGCTGTTCGACCAGTTCCTGCTGGAGTGCCGGGAGATGCTGCGCCTGCACCGTCCACACCAGACCGTGCTGGTCGGGGCGCCGATCTCCGGGCAGTCGGTGCTCACCGCCGCCGAGGCGCTCGACGCGCCCGCCGTCTGCCTGGCCGCCTCGCCGTTCCAGTTGATGGCGCTGCCCGGCGTCGCCGGCATCTACCGTGAGGTGCTCGCCGACGGTGTCGACACCGCCCGCGCCGGCATCGGGCTCGGCCCGGTCACCGACTGGCCGGCCTGGATGTCGTCGGCCCGGCACTACGTCGGGCTGTGGCCGGCCTGGTTCGACGCCGCCGGCCCGCCCGCCCCGGCCGGCACCGACCTGGCCGGATTCGTGCTCGCCGACGAGGACACCTCCGACGACATCCCGCCGGCGGCCCGCGAACTGCTCGCCGGCGACGTGGCGCCGGTGCTGGTCACCGGCGGCACCGGGCGGCTGCTGCAACGCCGCTTCTACCGCACCGCCGTCGACGCGATCCGCTCGCTCGGGCGGCCGGCCCTGCTCGCCGTCCGGCACGGGGACCTGGTGCCCGACCCGCTGCCGCCGGACGTGCACCGGTTCGTCAAGCTGCCGTTCCGCGCGGTGATGCCCCGGGTCGCCGCGGTGGTGCACCACGGCGGCATCGGCACCCTCGGCCGGGCGCTGGCCGCCGGCACCCCGCAGGTGGCGATGGCCGCCGGGCTGGACCGGCCCGACAACGCCCGCCGGCTGGCCGCGTACGGCGTCGGCCGGTGGCTGCCGGAGGGGGAGTGGACCGCCGACGCCGTGGCGGCGGCGATCCGGGCCGCGATCGACGACCGGCCGCCGGCCGTACCCGATCCGCTCGCGGCGACCTCGGTCGAGCGGGCCGCCGACGCGGTCGAGTCGGTGCTGCCCGACCTCACCAGGCGACCGGAAACTCCGCTATCCCGCAGTTGACCCGCTCCTGCCGCCACGGCAGCTCCTCGAGCGGGACCGCCGGCCGCAGGCCGGGGAACCGGCGCAGCAGGGTGCCGATCGCCACCTCGATCTGCAAACGGCCGAGCGCCGCGCCGAGACAGAAGTGCGGGCCGTGCCCGAAGGCCAGGTGCGGGTTCTGGGCGCGCCCGATGTCGAAGGCGCCGGGGTCGGGGAAGACGTCGGGGTGCCGGTTGGCCGCCCACGGCACCGCCATCACCGTGTCACCGGCCCGGATGAGGTGCCCGGCCAGTTCGACGTCGCCGACCGCGGTCTGCGGCAGGAACATCGGGCTGACCGACGTCCACCGCAGGATCTCGTCGACCGCGGACGGCAGCAGCCCGGGGTCGGCGCGCAGCCGGTCGAGCTGGTCGGGGTGCAGGAAGAGGGCGCGCAGGCCGGCACTGGTGGAGTTGATCTCCCGTCCGCCGATGAGTACGCCGACCGCCAGCCCGACGATCTCCTCGTCGCTGAGCTCGTCGTCGGCCTGCGCCGCGAGCCACGCCGAGAACAGGTCGTCGCCGGGCCGCTCCCGCTTGGCGGCCAGCCGCCCGGCGAGATATGCGCGCAGTTCGGCGACCGCCCGGACCGCCTCGGGGGAGTCCTGCCCGGCGATGGCCAGGATCGCCGCCGTCCACTCGGCGAACCGGTCGCGGTCGGCCAGCGGCACCCCGAGCACCTCGCAGATGACCCGCACCGGCAGCGGGGCGACCAGGCCGGCGATCAGGTCGGCGGGGCTGCCGCCGGCCACCATCTCGTCGAGCAGGTCGTCGGTGATCTGCTGCACCCGGGGCCGGTACGCCTCGACCCGGCGGGCGGTGAACGCCCGGGCGGCCAGTCGGCGCAGGCTGGTGTGCGCCGGCCCGTTCATGCTCAGCTCCCGGACCGGGCAGCCGCCGTCCCCGCCGCCGGTGGGGTAGGGGTCGCCGTGCCGGGTGAAGCGCGGGTCGGCGAGCACCGTGCAGACCTCGTCGTAGCCGACCACCAGCCAGGCCGGCCGGCCGCCGGGCAGCTCCACCCGGCTCACCGGCTCGGTCCGCACCATCTTGAGCAACTCGTCGGGCAGGTCGCCGTGGAACGGCTCGAAGGGATAGCTGCGCAGCTGTTCACCGGTCGTCATGGATTCCCCTCGAGGCGGCGCCAGGAATTGAAGCATACGATTCCGGTCCGGCCGGCGGGAGCGCCCGTACGGCCGGGTTTGTGATCGGGTTGACACCGGGTATCGGTGCTGGTCGGGGCGCTGCCGGCCGTAGCGTGTCAGGGTGCGTGGGGCTGCTGAGACGAAGGCCGGGCGACGCTGGTCGACCCCGGAGGTGCTGCGTACCCGGGGTGCCCGGGTCTGGACCCACCGGCGGGTGGTGATCCAGGCCGGCTCCGCCGCCGGCCTCGCCTGGTTCCTCGCCCAGTACGTGATGGGGCACGAGATGCCGTTCTTCGCGCCGATCTCGGCGGTGGTGGTGCTCGGTGCCTCGGCCGGCCAGCGGCTGCGCCGCACCGTCGAACTCGTGGTCGGGGTCGCGGTCGGCATCTTCGTCGGCGACCTGCTGATCGTGCTGTTCGGGGCCGGCCCGCTGCAGCTGGCGCTGGTGGTCGGCCTGGCCGTCGGGGCGGCGCTGTTCCTCGGCAGCGGCGCCCTGTTGATCAACCAGGCCGCGGCGTCGGCGGTGCTGATCGCCACCCTCTACCCGCCGTCGGGCGGCATCTACTACACCCGGTGGCTCGACGCGTTGATCGGCGGCGCGGTGGCGTTCGGCGTACACGCGCTGCTGCTGCCCGGCGACCCGCTGGCCACGGTCGGCCGGGCGGTCGGGCCGGTGCTCTCCACCCTCGCCGACGCGCTGACCGCGACCGGCCGGGCGCTGCGCGAGGCCGACCCGGCGGCGGCCGACGCCACGCTGGCCGGGCTGCGGGCCACCGAGCCGCTGTTGCAGGAGTTGACCGACGCGCTGGCCGGCGCCCGCGAGACGGTCGCGGTGTCACCGATCCGCTGGGGCGACAAGTCGGCGCTCGGCATGTACGTCACCGCCGCGCCGCACCTGGACCACGCGGTACGCAACGCGCGGGTGCTGGCCCGCCGGCAGCGGGCCGCGCTGCGTACCGGCGAGGCGGGCCCGCCGGTGCTGGCCGAGGCGCTCGACGAGTTGGCGGCGGCGGTCCGGGCCCTGCACGACGACCTGGACCGGGGACGGGAGTCGGTGGACGGCCGCCGGCACGCCGTCCGGGCGGCCCGGCTCGCCGGCGAGGTGTACGCCGCCGGGGTGGGCCTGTCGACGGCCGCGATCGCGGCGCAGGTGCGCTCGGTGGCGGTCGACCTGATGCTGGCCTCCGGGCTGGAGGAGTCCGCCGCGCACGCCGCCCTCGAGCGGGGTGCCGGTCCCGCCGACGACGGCTGACCGCCGACCCGCCGGACGCGGCAGTGCCGGCCATCCACAGCGGATGGCCGGCACGGCGCGTGGTGGGAGATCGGATCAGACGCCGGAGACCGAGGTGATCCACGCCCGGTTGGCCGCCACCGAGGCGTAGTTCTGCAGGGTGCTGCCGTTGCCGGTCGAGCAGACGCCGACCTGCCGGCCGTTGTAGAACTGCGGGCCGCCGGAGTCGCCCTGCCAGGCCACGCCGTTGCCCCGGTTGCTGCGGATGGCCGGGCCGCCGTACGCGTCGGTGGCGCTGAGCGAGGTGACGCCGACCGTGGCGGTCTTGAGCTGCGCCGACGGCGCGCAGTTGGTGCAGGTGCGGCCCCAGCCGTAGATCTGGTTCGTCGAGCCGACCGGCGGGTTCGCGGTGGCCAGCGTCACCACCGACGGGCTGCTGATCGCGCTGCTCAACCGCAGCAGGGCGACGTCGTTCTGGCCGTAGGTGGCCGAGACCGAACGGGTCTGGCCGCCGGAGCCGTAGTAGACGCTGCCGACGCGGACGGACATCGTGCCGCCGAGGCAGTGCCGGGCGGTCAGCACCCAGCTGGCGTGGATCAGCGAGCCGGAGCAGGCGAACGAGCCGTTCTGGAACACCGCCGCGGCCCAGGGGGCCGAGGCGACGGTGCCGCCGCCGATGATCGGCGCGGGCGCGGCGGCCGCCACGGACGGGGCGACGAGGGCGCCGGTGAGTGCGGTGGCGAGGATCGCCAGGGTCAGTCGGATGCGCAAGACGGGCTCCTTACCGAGGGATTCCACCCGGGGTTCCGGGGCGGTCGGGGCGACGGCGGGACGGATTCGGTGCGAACCGCGCCGCCGGGTCTCACTGCCGGCGTACGGATGGCCGCCGGCTTGAGGCCTCACGCTAGGAGTGGCCCGCGACATTCACAAGCGTCGATAGTGTTGTTTTCGGATGGTGCGGTCCCGCCGCTGCCGGCTTGCGTGCCGGTGTGGTGAGTCCGCCCACCATCGGTCCGCCGGCCACCCCGGTCGGCTAGGGTGGCAACCGGCGCCCGATCTGGCGGGTCGCCCCGGACGAGCCGCGTGTCGTACCCGGTCGTGCGAAGACGACGCGCAACCCACCATGGCCTCCGTCGCATTTCCCCTTCTCCGCCCCCGCCCGGCCGCCGACGCGCGCCCGGGCCGCGCGGCCGCGACCGGGGCCGATCCGCGCGGAAAGGACGGAACAGACATGGCCTGGCTGCTACTGATCATCTCCGGGATGCTGGAGACGGTGTGGGCGATCGCGCTCGGGCGCAGCGCCGGCTTCACCCGACCCGTACCCTCGCTGGTCTTCGCGGTCGCGCTCGTGCTCAGCATGGCCGGGCTCGCGCTCGCCCTGCGCGACATCCCGATCGGCACCGGCTACGCCGTCTGGGTCGGCATCGGCGCGGTCGGCACCGCCACCGTCGGGATGGTCGCCCTGGGCGAGCCGGCGACGGTCGCCCGGATCACCTGCCTGCTGCTGGTGGTCGCCGGCGTCATCGGCCTCAAGGTGTTCCACTGAGTAACCGGCCCGCCACCGACGTCCACTGACGTGCCGACGGCTGTCCACCGATCGGTGGACAGCCGTTGTCAATCGTCCGGGCGTCCCGGGGGACCCCACCGGTCGCGATGATCGATACATGACTGATTCCGCCGTGCGAGTACGCGGCCTGACCAAGCGGTACCGCGACAACCTCGCGGTCAACAACGTGGACCTCAACATCGCCTCCGGCGAGATCTTCGCTTTGCTCGGCCCGAACGGTGCGGGCAAGACCACCACCGTCGAGATCCTCGAGGGCTACCGGGACCGCGACGGCGGCGAGGTGGAGGTGCTCGGCGCCGACCCGCAGCGCGCCGGCCGGCGCTGGCGCTACGGGATCGGCATCGTCCTGCAGGACGCGTCCGACCTCAGCGAACTGACCGTCCGGGAGACCGTGCGGCACTTCGCCCGCTACTACCCCAACCCCCGCGACCCCGACCAGGTCATCGAGCAGGTCGGTCTCGCCGCCAAGGCCAACTCCCGGGTCAGCACCCTCTCCGGCGGCCAGCGGCGCCGCATCGACGTCGCCGTCGGCATGATCGGCAACCCGGCGCTGCTCTTCCTCGACGAGCCCACCACCGGCTTCGACCCGCAGGCCCGCCGGCAGTTCTGGGACCTGATCCGCTCCCTGGCCCAGGAGAACGGCACCACCGTCCTGCTGACCACGCACTACCTCGAGGAGGCGGAGAACCTCGCCGACCGGGTCGCGGTCATCGTCAAGGGCCAGATCGTCGCCGAAGGCGACCCCGCCACCCTCGGCGGGCGCGCCGAGGCCAAGGCGACCGTCTCCTGGCTCGAGAACGGCGAGCACCGTACCCAGGAGGCCACCGACCCGGGCCCCGTCATCGCCGAACTGACCGCCCGCCACGGCGGCACCGTTCCCGGCCTGACCGTCAGCCGGCCCAGCCTCGAAGACGTCTACCTCGACCTGATCGGGAGCGCCCAGAAATGACCACCACCTCCACCCGCCCCGCGACCGCCGGGAAGGATCCCTCCGCGGTCAGCCTCGGCCTGCACCGGGGCGTGATCGAACTCAAGGGCTTCTTCCGCGAGTGGGACAACGTCGTCTTCACCTTCGCCCTGCCGATCGTGCTGCTCGCCCTGCTCGGCTCGCTGTTCAGCGGCATCTACGAGGGCAGCACCGTCACCTCGGCGCAGTACTTCGTACCCAGCATGATCGCCGCCGGTGTCGCCTCGGCCACCTTCGTCAACCTCGGCATCAGCATCGCGGCCGACCGTGACGACGGCACCCTGAAGCGGCTGCGCGGCGCCCCGATGCCGAAGTCGGCGTACTTCCTCGGCAAGGTCGTCATGGTGCTGGTCATCAGCGTCGCCGAGGTGATCATCCTGCTCGGCCTCGGCATGCTGCTCTTCGACGTCGAACTGCCGAGCGAGGCCTCGCGCTGGGTCACCTTCGGCTGGGTCTTCCTGCTCGGCGTCATCGGCTGCTCGTTCCTCGGCATCGCCGCCAGCAGCCTGGCCCGTACCGAGCGCAGCGCCGCCGCGGTGATGAACCTGCCGTACATCGTGCTGGCCTTCATCTCCGGCATCTTCTACACCCCGATCAGCGCGCTGCCCGAGCCGCTGCAGCAGCTCGGCGCGGTCTTCCCGCTGAAGTGGATGGCCCAGGGCTTCCGGTCGGTCTTCCTGCCCGACGACATCCTGCCGCAGGAGATCGTCACCACGTCGTGGGAGCATGGGCGGATCGCCCTGGTCCTGGGGGCGTGGTGCATTGGAGGTCTGCTGCTGTGCCTGACGACCTTCCGCTGGCGCGGACGGCGGGACCGGTAGTCCCCATGGAGGACACGCCGACCTGGCTGAACCGCTTCCCGATGTGGGACGCCTACTTCGGGCTGGTCGCCGTCGGCACGTCGGGCTTCGTCGCCACCACCGGCTCCGTGCCGGTGGTGGCGCGGGCCTGGGCGGTCGCCCTGCTGGCCGGCCTCGCCGCCTGGTACTGGCTGTACGGGCGGCCACTGATCCGCGGCGAGATCGAGGACCGTCGCGCCTACCTCTACTTCGCCGGCGTCGTCGTGCTGATGACCCCGGCCGTCGCGCTGGTCAGCGTGTCGTCGTTCGCGCTGCTCGCGCTCTGCCCGCAGGCGTACATGCTGATGGACGCGCTACGGGCGACGATCGCCGTGCTCGTGCTCAACGTCGCCGACGTGGCGGTGGCGTACGAGTCGACCCGCGACCTGGCCGACACCGTCGCCGGTCCACTGCCGGTCGCGGCGACCATCGTCGTCGGCTCCGCCGTCTTCGGCACCTGGGCCCGCCGGGTCACCACCCAGAACGACGAACGGGCCCGGCTCATCCGCCAACTCGACGGCAGCCGCGCCGAGGTCGCCCGGCTGTCCCACGAGGCCGGCATGCTCGCCGAACGGCAACGCCTCGCCGGCGACATCCACGACACCGTCGCCCAGGGTCTGACCAGCGTCATCATGCTCATCCAGGCGGCCGACGCCGAACTGGAGCGCGACGTCGCCCAGGCCCGCCGGCACCTCGGCCTGGCCCTCGACACCGCCCGCGACAACCTCTCCGAGGCCCGCGCCCTGGTCGGCGCGCTGACCCCGACCGAACTCGACGGCTCGTCGCTGGCCGACGCACTGGCCCGGCTCGTCGACCGGTTCGGCCGGGAAACCGGCGTACGCGTCGACTTCAGCACCGAGGGCGAACCGGTCGGGCTGGCCACCGCGGTCGAGGTGGTCCTGCTGCGGGCCGTGCAGGAGTCACTGGCCAACATCCGCCGGCACGCCGGGGCCGGACTGGTCACGGTAAGGCTGGCCCACCTCGGCGGCACCGTCGCCGTCGAGGTCGCCGACGACGGACGCGGGTTCGACCCCGAAAAGGCGTCCGGTGGTTACGGGCTCGGTGCCATGCGGGCCCGGGTCGAGCAGGTGTCCGGCAAGCTGAGCGTCGACTCGGAACCCGGCCGCGGCACCACGATCAGGGTGGAGGTGCCCGACCTTTGATCTCCGTGCTGCTGGTCGACGACCATCCGGTGGTCCGCGCCGGGGTGCGCGGCATGCTCGACGGCGAGGCCGACATCGCCGTCGTCGGCGAGGCCGGCTCCGGCGCCGAGGCGGTCACCGCCGTACGCGCCCTGCGCCCCCACGTGGTCCTGATGGACCTGCGGATGCCGGGCATCGACGGCGTCACCGCGACCGGGCAGGTGCTCACCGTCGCCCCCACGACCCGGGTCGTCGTGCTGACCACGTACGAGACCGACACCGACATCCTGCGCGCCGTCGAAGCAGGCGCCGCCGGCTACCTGCTGAAGGACACCTCCCGCGCCGACCTGGTCAACGCCGTACGTACCGCCGCCCGCGGCGAGACCGTACTGGCGCCGTCGGTCGCCACCCGGCTGCTGCACCGGGTACGCCGGCCCCAGCACGAGTCACTGTCGCCCCGGGAGACCGAGGTCCTCCGCCTGGTCGCGCGCGGCCTGTCCAACGCCGAGATCAGCCGCGAACTGCACATCAGCGAGGCGACCGTCAAGACACACCTGCTGCGTGCCTTCGCCAAACTCGGCGTCTCCGACCGGACCGCGGCGGTCACCACCGCGATGTCCCTCGACCTGCTCTGACGCGCCCGGACCCGGACGGCACAGCCCGGTCCGGGGCCCGGCAGCCGCCCGGCAGGACCACTCCTGCCGGGCGTCCTGCCTGTTCCACGGCCGCCGGCATCGATTGACTCGACGGCATGACACAGACCTGGAAGGCGACCACCCGCACGGTGGTCGCCGGCGTACTGATCGGCGCCACGGCGCTGGTCGGCCCGCTGACGGCGCCCACCCACGCGGCGCCCGGCCAGCCGTCCGGGGCGTCGGCACCGACGCCGACGCCCGACGACGGCTCCATCCACGATGTCATCCCGGCGCGGATCCTGGACCGGATGACCGCCCAGGCCCCCCTCGTCGACGCGGCCAACGTCATCCGCACCGCCGTCGAAGCCGCCCCGCCGCGCGGCTACGCCGGCATCGGGCTGGTCGACGACCACGTCACCGTCTGGTGGAAGGGCGCCCTGCCCGCCGACATCGCGGCGGCGGTGGCGGCCGCCCGCCGTACCGCGCCGGTCGAGGTGGCCGCCGCCACCTACTCGCGTGCCGAACTGAAGAAGGCGGCGGCGAAGCTCCGGACCGTGGTCGACGCCGACCCGACCGGCGCCACCCACGCCCTCCGGCTGCGCACCGACGGCTCCGGCATCGACGTCGCCGTCGACGACGCCGCCGGCGCGAGACTTCCGAAGCTGCCGGCGACCGGGGTCAGCACCCGGATCGTCCGGAGCGAGCCGATGGTCGAACGGTCCCGGTTCGACGACGCCGCACCGTACGACGGCGGGATCGGGATCGGGTTCACCACCTACGGCTGCACCGCCGGCTTCGGTGTACGCGACGCCGTCACCGGCACCGGCTACCTGCTCAGCGCCGAACACTGCGGAGCCATCGGCTCGCCCTGGCACATCGCCTGGAACACCACCACCAACACCGGGACGCTGGTCGGCTACGCGGTCGCCAGCAACGACGACCACGACACCATGCTCATCTCGACCTCGTCGCCCGGCAGCCACATCTACGTCGGCGGCCTGCACGACGAGATCCGCGCCGAGGTCGTCGGCTGGACCGCGGTGTACCCCGGACAGCTGCTCTGCCAGTCCGGATACACCTCGGCCGGCGAACTCGGCGGCCCGGTCTGCAACCTGCGGGTCGAGTTCCACTACGACGACATCGAGGACCTGGTCGAGGCCACCCAGCTCGACGGCGAGGAGGCGGCCCGCGGCGGCGACAGCGGCGGCCCCGTCTACGCGGTCAACCCCGACGGCACCGTGCTGGCGGCCGGCACCACCACCCGGTCCGCCGGCCCCGGCTTCGGCTTCCAGGACTTCGCCACCGCCCGCGACGACTACGGCGACATCGTTCCGGCGACCGCTCTCGCGAGCAGCTGCCGGGTCTCCTTCGTCGTCACCAACTCGTGGAGCACCGGCTACACGGCCAGCGTCACCGTCTACAACGACGGCCCGCCCGTCAACGGCTGGACGCTCGGCTGGAACTTCCCCGGCGGCCAGATCGTCCAGGGCCACTGGAACGGCATCTTCCAGCAGACCGGTGCCGCCGTCACGGTGACCAACGAGAACTACAACGCCGCCATCCCGACCGGTGGCGCGGTCAGCTTCGGCTACAGCGCCGACGGTTCACCGGTCACCCCGGTGCCGTTCACCCTCAACGGCACCACCTGCAACTGACCCCTCCGCACCCGACCGGGGCGGCCCCGCACCGACGTTCCAGGTAACCCCCACCACGCCAGGCCCCGCCGGAGTCACCGGCGGGGCCTGGCCGTCCTCGCGCTGGACCGTCCTGCCGCCGCCTTGTTACCTCATGGCTTTCCGATCGATGCATGGTCGACAGGGGAGAGGAGGACCGGATCGGTCAGGAATCAAGGGGTACGGCCCGACATCCACCGTCCCGATGGTCCGGAATCATCAAGGACAGCCGGAAACCCGACAGAATGCGGCGCCCTGCGCAAGCCCTCTCGACGATTTCGGCCATGAGGTCGATTCGCGAACTCGTGGCGGTCACGGCGACGGCTGCTCTGGCCAGCACGCTCGTCGCCGCGCCAGCACAGGCTCTTGCGGGTTTGGCGTGCTCCGAGTACGCACACAGCGGTTACTACGAAAACGACACGTACTACGTAGTGCCGTATTGCAAGTGGTACACGACAACCGGTGAACCCGGGGGCGGTGGCCGAGACCCCGGTGAGCTGCCGAAGCCACCTTCCGGCCCGGGAGGAGGCGGCCACGGTGAGCCTGGCCGGGAACACCCTCCGATGACCTACGACAGGGAGCTGTGTGACCAGCTCACCCGACAACACGACATCTCCCAGGAGGCGTTGAAGGTCGCGCACGAGCAGGCGGAATCTCTGTTCGACTTCATCCAGGGCGGCAACCCGGTGACCGACGACGACGCCATCCGGTTCTCCGAGCAATTCCAGACCTGGCAGCTGACCAAGGCCCAGGTCCAAGCCATGCGCGAGAACTACATCCGGTTCAACGGCATCGACCCGAAGACCGGGGACGGCGACTGGAAGGTGGACACCAACGCCCGTTACGGCCAGTCGCTGTCGCAGGCGTTGGAGCTGGACTACGAAGCCAAGCGGAAGTTCGAGGAATGGGAAGACACCTACACCGATGACGCGAAGCAGCGGGTCAAGGGCGAACTCAGCCTACTGCTCCAGCAGATCGGTGCCATGGAGCGCGAGTCTCGAATGATCCGCGACCTGAAGGCCGAGGCCTGCGCCAAGAGTCACTGACCGGTGTGCCCGGCGGGTCCTGGGGCGTAGCGCTCACCGGCGACCGCGTCGGGCGCCGGGGCACGGCCCGTTGGCGTGGCGCTGATCACAGCATCGATCGGTGCCCCAGCATCGGCGTGCGTTACCGGTCGGATACCGGTGCCGTTTCCGGTTTTGATTCTGGCTGGGCGCGTTCCGCGCCCCACGCGCTCGGCTTCCCCACCCGTCGAGATCGGTACGGCTGATCTTGATGCGCCAGACTGTGGCTAGCATCGTCGGCACGGCAACGCGGCTTGTGCAGGTCAGCATGAAGGCTCGGGACGACTCCGCGCTGGGCGGTTTCTGGGCGAAGGCGGCTCGGCTGGGTGATCTCCAGCGAGGAACCCGGCGTGACCAACCTCGAACCCGAGGGCTTCGTCTACCCCGACCCCGTCGCCGTCTGCCTCGACATCATCGCCTTTTCGGAACCCAAGACGGTGAAGAACCGTGTGCACGTCGACCTCGCCACCACCTCGGCGGCCCATCAGGCGGAGGTGGTCGCGCGACTGAAGGATCTCGGCGCAACACCCGTCGACGTAGGTCAGGGCGACGTCCCATGGACGGTCATGGCCGACCCGGAGGGCAACGAGTTCTGCGTGCTGGACTCGCTCTACCGAGACACCGGACCGATCGCCACGGTGGTGGTCGACTGCGCGGATCCGCGAGCCATGGCCCGCTTCTGGGGCGAGGCCATGAACTGGACCCTGCACGAGGTGACCGACCACAAGGCGGTACTGCGCTCCGCCAAGGGCGTCGGCCCATATCTGCAGTTCCTCCGCACACCCGACGTGAAGACCGTGCGGAACCGCGTCCATCTCGACGTCCGCCCGTACCCAGGTGCCGACCAAGAGGCAGAGGCGGCCAGACTGCGGACTCTCGGCGCCACCGCCATCGACGTAGGTCAGGGCGATGTGCCGTGGACGGTATTCGCCGACCCGGAAGGCAACGAGTTCTGCCTTCTCGCCCCGGGCTGACGCCGTGACGGAACCTGCCCGACCGCTATGGGCCGTGGAAAAACTGCGAGGAGCGGTTGCGGCAGCGGACGGGACGTGGGATCGGATCCTGGCCCACGCGCACGAGTCGGGTGCTTGTCTGTCGCACCCACGCGGCTCTGGTAGACATGCACCCTTGCCTCTCACGCGAACGGGGTCACGGTGACAGCAACCGACTACGACAACTTTGCGGACGCCTACGCGGCGGAGAACGAGACCGGCCTCTTCAACGCCTACTACGAGCGACCCGCAATGCTTCGCCTTGCCGGCGACGTCTCCGGCCGCCGAATCCTCGACGCGGGGTGCGGTTCCGGCCCGTTGTCAGCGGCGCTGCGCGCCAGGGGAGCAGTGGTCACCGGCTTCGACGTGAGTGCGGCCATGATCAATCTGGCCCGCCAGCGGCTGGGTGAAGACGCCGACCTGCACGTGGCGGACCTGAGCAAGCCGCTGCCGTTCGCGGACGCCGAGTTCGATGACGTCGTCGCGTCCCTGGTCCTGCACTACCTGGAGGACTGGTCGGGTCCCCTCGCCGAGCTGCGTCGCGTGCTGAAGCCAGGCGGTCGCCTGCTGCTCTCGGTCATGCATCCGGCCGCCTATCCGGTCACCCATCCCGAAGACGACTACTTCGCGCTCACGAAGTACTCCGAGGACTACATCATGGACGGCCAGACCGTGTGGCTGACCTTCTGGCACCGGCCGCTGCACGCCATGTCGGATGCTTTTGCTACCGCTGGGTTCCGCATCGTGACGATCAGCGAGCCGCCCCCTTCCCCGGACACTCCTGCGGAGCTGCTGCCACCCGACAAGGTCAAGGGCTCCGGGTCCTTCATGTGTTTCCTCTTCTTCGTCCTCGAGTCCGCCTAGTGCTCTGACCAGAGACGTTCACGGTGTTGGATGACACGCCGCTCGACCTGCCGGTCGGGTGGCGTGGCTGGGCTCAGGCTGGGCGGGTGGCAGAACCCGTGCGTGTGCGGCGGCTGTCTGACCAGGAGGGTCAGCCGCCGAGCACGCGGAAGCGGAGCATTGTGACGGCGCCCGACTGGGTGTTGCTCAAAGGTTCCAGGTCGATCCTGCCGAGGCTTGGGGGCGAGAAGCGGGCACCGTCGCCGAGCAGCACCGGTAGGACATACACCAGGATCTCGTCGACGAGCCCGCGCTGCAGGCACTGGGCGGCCACGTCAGCACCGAGGATCTCCAGGTTCTTGCCGCCCGCGGCGCTGCGTGCCGTGGCAACGGCTTCCTCGATGTCACAGGTGAGGAACGTGACGGTAGGGTCCGGCTCGTCGGGAGGCTCGTGGGTGAGGACGAACTGTGCTCCCCCGTCGTAGGGGGCGTCCTGGTCGGCCATACGCTTGGCGACCTCGTACGTGCCCCGGCCGACGAGCATGGCACCCGAGGCCGCCATAACCTCCGGGAACGTGTCCGCAGTCAGGTACTCGAAGATCCAGTCCATCGCGTGGCCAGGACCGGCGATGAACCCGTCCAGCGACATCGCCCTGTTCACGACCACTTTGCCGGTGCTCACATCGCTCATGCGTCCTCTCCAAGGGTTTTGGGGCCCGGTGCCGAATCATAGTTCGGCCGGTGGGGAGGCGACGGCGGGAGTTGCACGCCTATCTGCGGTGGCCCAACGCGAACAACCGGCATCCGAATGTGCTGGTCGCGCAGCGTCGGGAACGTGCCCGGGTACGGAGTGAACGACACGTGGTCCCCGGTCCCGGGCTGCGTGACCAACCCGGTGATCGTTTGTGGTCACCGCACTTGGGCGTGTCCTGCCGATCCTGTAGCGGTGGTTCGTTCACGGTGTGCCGGGATCTGACACGCCATCCCGGAACGGTCCGACCAGATCTCCCGCCACGCCGCCAAGGGCGGCAACGGCGGGCGACCACCAGACTCCGACCGGGCAACCTACACGAAGCGCAACCTCGTACTCATCGCCGGATCATCTGGCTCCCATGATCGACACGACACGCCCTGGACGGCGCGAGCGAGGAAGCATGAGTACGCGTACGGATGGTTGCGGCGGCTACCCGCGACGAGACTCCTCCGTATGCGTACACGGATTGTCCTTGCCACGGTTGGACTGGCCGGTTTGCTGGTGACCGGTGGTTGTTCTTTCCAGGAGAGCATCTGCGGCGGCGGCGAGTATCCGGTCATCGCGGTCGGCGGTCAGGGCGGCAGTGCCTGCATCCCGGACGGACAGGAGCCGACCGCTCCATATGTTCGCTATCCCGAGGGCAAGGTGCCGCAGCATGTGGACGACGAGTGGGACGTCTATTGGCGGAGCCACGGCATCGACGAGAATGGCACCATCATCGAGAGGTGATGGCCGTCGGCGGAGATCCGACGTGTTCGGCGTTGCATTCCCCGCCGGTCGTCGCATACCTGTCGCCGCTGCTGGCGGGCTGTGCGCCGGCTGCGGTGGCGGTGCCCGACGGGTGCGATTGATGGGTGAGAGCTCCGACGAATTGCCGAAAACCGTGGGCCGCCGACGCGTACGTCGACGGCCCACAGTCGCGACCCGCTCAGCCGATGGCGCGTTCGAGCAGGGTGCGGTGGCGGATCATCCAGTCTGCGGCGCGGGACCGCCAAGCCAATGCCCATAGCGGCGCCGGGTCGGTCGAGCCCGGAGTGATCCGGGCTCGGGCCGCCTCCGCGGCACAATCCCGGATCGCGAACTCGATCATCCGGCCGACCAGACCTTCTCGGTCAGCCCTCGACAGTTCATATCCATCGAGGAACAACCGGAGGTGCCGGGCCCGTGTAATGGCGTCCGGCAGGCCGTTGCGATCGGCCACGTCATCATCGTGCAACTGCGCGTTCCAGCAGCCGGTGGCGACCACCTCGTCGATACGGTCGACCGGGCCCGCGAGAGTCCAGTCGATGAACGCCGCTGGGCGACCGTCGCGCGCGACGGTATGCCACGGCCCGGCGTCGCAGCGGCCGATCACCGATTCAGGGCCGTCGTGGTGCATCCACCATGGCTTCCACACCGCGTCTGGCGAGGGTTCGAAACTGGCGGTGGCGAGGTGCAGGTCAGGCAACAGGCTGCCGACCTGCCAGGTCCCCTCCTCCGACCAGGTATGCGGATGGACGATGCCGCCCTCGATCGACATCGAGGTCGTCCATCTGTTCTCAGCCGCGTGAGCTGAGGTAGGCCTTGCGCTCGTCTCCGAACTGGCCGTCCTCCGCGTGGTGCCGGCGAGACCTACTTGACTCAGCAAAACAGCTCAGCAATCATTGAGTCAATGAAGGATGAGTCTTCTTCCCTTGGTAGGCGAGCCCGGATCCATGCCGCCCTCGGCGATCCGGCACGCCTGGCGATCGTGGACGCGCTCACCCTGGGCGATGCCTCCCCTGGGGAGATCGCGCACGCCCTCGACATGCCGACCAACCTGGTCGCCCACCACGTCAAGGTCCTCACCGGCGCTGGCATTGTCATCAGGGGCCGCTCCGAGGGCGACCGGCGACGCACCTACCTGCGGCTACGCCCCGAGGCGCTGGCCGCTCTCGCCACCCCGCGTCTGGCGGGCGTCGGTCGGGTGGTGTTCGTATGCACCCACAACTCGGCCCGCTCGCAGTTGGCCGCCGCGCTCTGGAGGCAGCGCGCCCACGGCGATGTCGCCTCCGCCGGCACGAAGCCCGCCACCCGGGTGCATCCCCGCGCAGTGGCCGTGGCCCACCGCCACCACCTCGACCTCGACCCGACCGGCACCGCCCACGTCACCGAGGTCGTCCGCCGCGACGACCTGGTGATCGCCGTATGCGACAACGCCCACGAGGAACTGACCGGCCCGATCCACCGACTGCACTGGTCGGTCCCGGACCCGGTGCGCGTGGATACCGACGAGGCGTTCGAAGCCGCGTACGCCGACCTCGCCGATCGCGTCGACCGGCTCGCCCCCGCCATCCTGCCCGGAGGTCCCCGATGACCGCCACCGCCTATCCCCACCAGGGGATCACTCTCGACCAGCAGGTTGCCCCGCACACCGCCGCGACGCGACTCGCCGGGCTCGACCCAGTCGACGTGCGGCCGATCCGCGACGAGACCGAGCGCCGAGTCCGTCGTCTGCCCGACGAGTTGAACGTCCCTGCCACCCGACAACCGATCTGCCCGACGATCCGGGACCGCAACACCAGGGGAGAGGCAGACCGATGACCATTGCCCTTCGGCGGCGCCTGCTGGCTGAGTTCACCGGCACCGCCCTGCTGGTCACCGCTGTCGTCGGCTCCGGCATCATGGCCACGGCCCTTTCCCCCGGTGACCTGGGCCTGCAACTGCTGGAGAACTCCACCGCCACCGCGTTCGCCCTCGGCGCGCTGATCCTGATCTTCGGGCCGGTCTCCGGCGCGCACTTCAACCCCGTCGTCTCCGCCGCTGACTGGTTCCTCGGTCGCCGCGCCGGCACCGGCCTCACCGCCCGCGACCTGGGCGGCTATGTGGTGGCGCAGGTCCTGGGCGCGATCGCCGGATCAGTGCTGGCGAACCTGATGTTCGACCTGGCCGCCGTCGACCTTTCCGGCAAGGACCGCGCCGGCGGTCACCTGTGGTTCGGCGAGGTCGTTGCCACCGCCGGCCTGATCCTGCTGATCTTCGCCCTCGCACGCTCCGGCCGCGCCCCGGCGGCACCCGCCGCGGTCGGGGCCTACATCGGCGCCGCCTACTGGTTCACCTCGTCCACCTCGTTCGCCAACCCGGCGGTCACCATCGGCCGTGCGTTCACCGACACCTTCGCCGGTATCGCCCCCGGCTCGGTGCCCGCGTTCGTCGTGGCCCAGTTCGTCGGCCTCGCCGTCGGTGTCGGTCTGCTCGCGGCCCTCTACCCCGACGCGGGCGCCGCTGCCGACCAGGTCGTCGTGCCCAAGGACGAGGACGCCGCTGTCGGCCGCCGATCGTGACAACACCGTACCCACAAGAACAGCGTGCTCGGCCTGGTCCGGGCTTCGTCAACCGCCGCCGTGACCCCCGGGAAGGCACCTGATGAGCGACAAGCCCAGCGTCCTGTTCGTCTGCGTCCACAACGCCGGCCGTTCCCAGATGGCCGCCGGCTGGCTGCGCCACTTCGCCGCCGACACCGTCGAGGTCCGCTCCGCCGGCTCCGCGCCCGCCGAGACCGTCAACCCGGCCGCCGTCGAGGCGATGCGGGAGGTCGGGATCGACATCACCGACCAGACCCCCACGCTCCTGGAGTACGCCACCGCCGAGTCGTCGGACGTCATTGTCACCATGGGCTGCGGCGACACCTGCCCTGTCTTCCCGGGCAAGCGCTACGAGGACTGGAAGCTCGATGACCCCGCCGGTAAGGGCGTCGACGCCGTCCGGCCGATCCGCGACGAGATCCGTGCCCGCGTGGAGAAGCTCCTCACCGAACTTCGTCCCACCGTCTGACCCCCCCCGGCCAGCGCCGCCCGCCGACCTGCCGGATCCAGACGGCTCCCGCCCGAACAAACTCACGGTGATCCAGGCCTCGTTTCACCGGCTTACCGATGGTGTTGCTGCGACCATGCAATACGTGGGATCCGCGAAGATTACAACGCCTGCCATCTCGCCCCTTGCCGGCGAGCCGATCAAACGTGCCGACGCCGAGCGCCTCGCCGGAGTGCTGAAGGCCTTCGCCGACCCGGCCCGGCTGCGACTGATCAGCCTGATCCAGTCGTCTCCGTCGGGGGAAGCGTCCGTGACCGACCTCACCGCGCCGCTCGGGCTCTCCCAGCCGACCGTGAGTCATCACCTTCGGATCCTCACCGAGGCCGGCCTGCTCGAGCGCGACAAGCGCGGCGTCTGGGTGTACTACCGCCTGGTGCCGTCCGCGATTGCGGGAATCGCCGATCTGTTGACGCCGCCTCGCAAGCGGGCGATGAAGAAGGTCCGCTGACCGACACCCGTCAGGCAGTGGCGGCGAGCCCCAGCGGCAGGATCCGGCCGCAGCTGACGTGAGGTCGGATCTGCTCGCAGTCTCGCTGGCGTCGAGGACGCGCGGTGGTTTCGGTGCTTGGGCTGGTCGAGGTGCTGGCGCATATCGTGCCGAGCCCGGACGGGTAGGACCACTACTGGCGGCGGCGCTCGATCTCGGCTGGGCGCTCGTCGTAGTTGATCACGCTGCCCGGCGGAACCGGGCAGCGTGCCTTGCGGTGAGCCAGACGGTCGCGACGACGAGCCGTGCGAGCGCGACGAGGGACGCCGGCTGGACGCGGTCGGGAGTGTCGGCGGGGCTGTGGTCGCCGCCCATGCCCGCGCCGATCCCCACCGTCGCGAGCCCGGCGGCGGCGTACCGGCGGTCGTCCGAGATCAACGGGCGCGGGGAGAGGGGGAGGCAGACGTGTCGGCCGGCCTGGTCGACGGTCGCGAGCAGGCGGTGTGCGTCGCCACCGGCCCCGACGTGTGCGGCCCTACGGACCAGTCCGGCGCCGTCGATGCTGATCACCAGTGGCCTGGCGCCATCAGATGCGAGCGTGGCGGCGTGATGGGCGGCTCCACGGCCACCGAGCGCTTCGGCGTCCAGCAGCGCTACCCGCAGCGCGGTCCGTGGTGGCGGCGCGGCAGCCAGCAGGCGGGCCGCCTCGAGTACGACGGCGACGCCGCCGGCATGGC
The DNA here is from genome assembly GCF_040683055.1 of Polymorphospora sp. NPDC051019. Lineage (NCBI taxonomy): Bacteria > Bacillati > Actinomycetota > Actinomycetes > Micromonosporales > Micromonosporaceae > Polymorphospora > Polymorphospora sp. NPDC051019. The sequence continues at coordinate 125,700 of NZ_JBFBCH010000021.1, forward strand.
TCGCGGCCGGCTGGCGCAGTCCCGGCACGTCGCCGACGCCGTCGAAGTGCGCGGTCAACAGGATCTCCAGGTCGGCGTCCCGGGCGGTCGCGAAGCTCGCGTGGATGTTGGCGGCCGTCAGGTCGAGCCGGCGGATCGGTGCGTTCGCCGACCACCAGCCGCGCCGCTGCGCCGCTGCCCCATGGACCGCCGCGTGAAGGTTCGGTTCCAGGGCGAGCATCGGTAGGGGACCGGCGTCGGTGCCGGCCAGCGTCGTCGTGAGCCACCCGTCGATGCCAGTGGACCCGGGAAGGAGCAGACCGCAGGAGCGGCCGGCGTGTCCGTACGCGTCGAAGACGCTCATCGCCGCCGGGACGACCAGCCAGCGGCCGGTCGGATCGCCCTGTCCGGCGACCGCCAGTTCACCGCGGCGGATCAGTGGTGCGTCGGACGAGGTCAGGTGCAGGCCGACGTCGCGGCCGAACACCGGCTCTCGCAGTGCTCGGCCGTCGTTCCAGCGCACCTGTGGCGCCGCGTACACCTCCGGTACGCGAGGTGCGTCGAACGGGGCGACAGCGACCGTTGCACCGAGTTCTGCAAGCTGGCCCGCGAGCCACGCCCGTGCCGCGGCGCCACCGGGCGTGCCGGCCCGGCGGCCGGCGAACCGTTTGTCGGCGAGGCAGTTGACTGTGGTGGTCATGCGCCTGGCGGATATCTGCGCCAGCACGAGGTCGAGGGCCCGGACGGTGTTCGCCGTCGAGACAGGCACGTTCGTCGGCGGCAGGGGACCGTGATCCGTTGGCTGCTCGCCGGTGCGCCCTGACGCGTCGGGGAACAGGGCGACCCCATCGGTGTGCGGTGGAACGGTGCGCCTCGCAGGCGTGGTGGCGGCGAGTGCCTCGTCCGGATCCTCGGCGAACCCGCCGGTCGCCTCGGCTCGCCTCATGGTCGGAACCCGGTCTCGCTGCGGACGCTGCACGCGGCTGGGCGAAGGGTGCCGGGACGGCGGTCGTGCGACGCGGCGGTGGTGGGTTCGGTGCGGTTGCGGTGGAACCGCGCTCTGGTCGGCCGGCAGCTGAACGGGTCCATGGCGGCCCTCCTTCGCAGCTCTCGGCTGTCTAGACAATTCTCTAAGCAACCGTGCACGCTGATTCGAGAGCTGTCAACCTAGACCTACGTCGAAACAAGTCATGCGGCTGCCTCGATGCCTCGTCGGCGACGCCCACCGCCGACGAGCCGGGCCGGTCTGGTGCGGGCGGCCGTACTCCAACCTCTACCTGGCTCTGTGCCCGCACCCCGCCAGGGCGGTGGCTGTCTGCCGCCGCGCCGTCGGTGGCCACCGGGAACGGCACCCGAGAGGTCGCTTCGCTTACGACCGGTGGTGCGGTCCCGTTCGGGTGGGGCCGCACCACCGGTTTCAGGTTTCCCGACTCGCGTCGGATGGCTGGAGACGACCGTTGCGATACGCGGTGTTCCGCAGCCCACGACGGTGGTCCTGCCCTGGAAACGCTGGGATCGCGGTGGAGTACCGGGGCTCCAGCCGGCCGTCGTGACGCCGACGGTGCCTGCCGAGAAGTCGGATTTTCAGGCGGGGGTGCAGCAGATGCCGGCGGCGGTCGGGCTGCTGGCGGGCTGCTCCTCGGCGGCCGGGGTGCAGCAGGCGCTCTCGGTGGCCTTCGTCAGGTGGGGGGAGTCGGCCTTGACGGTGTAGACCTCCCAGGGTTCGTCGCCGGGACCGCGTACCCAGACCTTGTCCTGTAGGGCGTAGCAGCATTCGGTGCTGTTCTCCTCCAGGGTCACCAGGCCGGCCTCGGTGAGGCGCCGGGTGGCCGCGTCGACCTCGTCGGTGCCGGGGACCTCGACACCGAGGTGGTCCATGACCGTGGGTCGGTCGGGCTCGCCTTCGAGCAGGACGAGCTTCAGCGGCGGGTTCTCGACGGCGAAGTTGGCGTATCCGGGGCGACGCTTGGCCGGCTCGGTGTCGAACAGCTTGCTGTAGAAGGCGATGGAGCCTTCCAGGTCGGATACACGCAGGGCGAGCTGGACGCGGGACATGGGTGTCCTCTCAATGGTCGTGCATCGACGCGCGGCAGGCCGTAGCGGCTGCTGCTTGTCTAGATGCTTTTCGAATCAGGCCCACTGTTGCACGCTGTTTCGAGAACCGTCAAACTAGAGGTATGTCGAAGCAACCGGTGGTGGACCCCGACCTGGTGGCCTGCTGCCCGCCGATCGCGACCCGCCGTCTGGAGGCGAACCAGGCGGAGGTCATCGCACCGATGTTCCGGGCCCTGGGCGATCCGGTCCGGCTGCGGCTGATGTCGATGATCGCCTCGGTGCCCGAGATCTGCGTCTGCGACCTGACCCCGGAGTTCGCCCTGTCCGGGCCGACCATCTCCCATCACCTCAAGGTGCTGCGCGACGCCGGCCTGGTCGAGTCCGACCGGCGTGGCACCTGGGTCTGGTACCGGGTCAGAGCCGACGCGTTCCGCCAGCTCGGTGCCCTGCTGCGTGTCCCCGCGCCCACCGCGGAAGCGTCGGCGTGAAGCACGCATCGGAGAACGTCGTCATAGCCCTGCCGCCGCGACCCGTCGGCCTCCGATAACCCATCCGCCCGGCACCGGCGGGATCACGATCGTTGCCATGACCGACCGGCACGCTGACCCGGTCCTGGACATCTACCGCCTCGGGATCGCCACCGGCAACGCCACCTCCGGCGGCTGACCGGCACGACAAACGCGCGTCGGCTGCCCCGACCTTCGAGGGCCGGGACAGCCGACGCGCCTCGACCGTCGACGGTCTTCGTGCCGGCAGAGCGCGGTGCTGCCTTCACAACCAGCACCGCTTGTGACCACTGACGAGCCCGGAACCTGAACCCGTCCTACCGCCCGGCGGCGCCGGACCGGAGGCACCGCCGTCGACGGCTGGTGCTCGTCATCGGGACGCCACGGCGTCGGTCGACATGTCTGGCGCGCCCGTCTTGCTGTCGTCGGTCGCGCCGCGTTGGCGGACGATTCGGGCGGCCCGGGCCGGTGCGTCGGGGTAGAGCAACCGGACCAGGGCGTAGGCGAGGCCGCCGCCGATGAGCTGCATGAGGATGAACGGCAGCACCGACGACGGCGTGATTCCCGCGAATGTGTCGGAGAACATGCGGGCGACCGTGACGGCCGGGTTGGCGAAACTGGTGGAGCTGGTGAACCAGTAGGCGGCGGTGATGTACCCGGCGACGCCGACGGCGATGGTGTTGGTCCGGCCGGACCGGGCCATGCCGAAGATGACCATCACCAGGCCGAGGGTGGCGACTACCTCACCGAGCCACAGGTTCGGTGTGTCGCGTTGGGTGCTGGAGATGCTGACCGCCGAAAGGTCGAACATCAGGTTGGCCACGACCGCGCCGACGAATCCGCCCACCAGTTGCGCGGCGATGAGGACGGCGGCGGTGGTGGCCTTGACGGCGCCGAGCGCGAGTTCGACGAGCGTGACGACAGGGTTGAACGCGGCCGACACCGGTTGCAGGGCGAGGATGAGCGCGACCAGGATGCCGCCGGTGATCAGGGAGTTCTGCAGCAGTTGCAGGCCCACGTCATCGGGTGAGAGGCGGGTGGCGGCGATGCCGGAGCCGATGACGGTCGCGACGAGGAAGGCGGTACCGACGAGTTCGGCGACCGCGGCACGGATGACCGGCATCGTGCTGTGCGGCTGCGGCCGGTCCGGGCCGTGGTCAGACATCGGCGGCGGCGAGTCGGTGGATCGGGCGGGGGTAGCCGGGCTTGAACGAGTTCGCCTCGGCCGCCCGGGACCGGGTTCCGGCGATGTTGTCGGCGTGCGCGACGGCGTCGAGCACCGCCTGGTCGAGGACGGCGGGCTCGCAGGCGACCCGCGCGTTGACCGTGGCTGTCGCGGTCGTGGGGGAGCCGGCGGCGGTCAGGTCGACCGACGGGGTGGTGCCCGAGCCGGTGATGCTCATCTTGGTCAGTTCGCCGTCGCTGTCGACGGTGAGCTTGGCGTGCCCGATCTCCGCGCCAGCGGCCTGCATGTTCTCCGCCAGGTGCGTCAGCAGGCTGCTCGCCCACACGTCCGGGGAGAATCCGGCGCCGTCGGCGTCGATGACGAATTCCTGGTTGAGCCAGGCCAGCTGTGCCTCCGCCGCCGCGTACCGGTCGTAGTCGATGTCGAGGTCCGCGGCCCAGCTCGCCGGCTGCTCCCATGCGTGCAGCAGGTCGGTCAGGCCGGTTCCGGTCTTCGCCGAGTAGCCGATGACGGTCGCCTCCGGGTAGGCGCGGCGCAGGTCGTCGATGACGCGGTCCTGGTCGTCCTGGCCGATGAGGTCGATCTTGTTGACGGCCAGGACGTCGGACTCGCGCAGCTGCTGGCTGAACAGGTAGGACAGGTCGGACTCCGGCTCGCCGCGTTCGGCGGCCCGGGTGAAGGCCCGCAGGCGCATCGGGTCCACCACGGTCGCCAGCGGCGCGACGACGAACTGGTCGCCGTAGAACTTGCGCAGGGGCCGGACCACGGTGGCCTGCAGATCGGTGCAGCTCCCAACCGCCTCGGCGATGACGACGTCGACGTCCCCGCCGGCGATGAGTTCCTCGACGACCTCGATCAGGTCCTCGAACCGGCAGCAGAAGCAGCCGCCGGTCACCTCGGCCACCGAGTCGAGGCTGCTGCGGACGAGCTTCGTGTCGACCAGTTCCGTCCCTTGGTCGTTGGTGACGACTGCGACGCGCTTCCCTTGCTGCTGCAGGTGCCGGGCGGCCGCGACCAGCGTCGTGGTCTTGCCCGCACCGAGGAAACCGCTGAGTGCGATAAATGTGATCACGGGGCCTCTTCCTCCGGTCGATACGTCGGGATGGCATACGCAATACGACGCCACTGACCTCAGGCCCTGAATAGTGGGTGAGAACTGCGGTCGGTCAGTGAATCGCTTGATCGAAATGATCCCGGTGCCTGTAACACTTGTCAACGGTCGGCTCTTGGGCTGATACGCGTTTCATGACTTGTTTTCGGGCGCGTTGTATCTACCGGCCGGGGCAGTTCTGATGTCGGTCCGATTGGCGGGTTATTCTCAGATGGCTTTGTATTCCAACTCGATCATGTCGTGGGCGCGTTCGAGTTCGGCGTTCGTCTGTTCGACCGAGTCCGTCACGGCGATCACGTATCCGTACCGGGAGAGGAACCCCCGCGGTGGCAGTGCCAGATCCTGGCCGGGCTGCCCGGTCGCCACCGCGGCATGCACTCCCGCCCTGAGCAGGTCGGTACGTACTCGCAGGTTCAGGATCCGGCAGTCGACCGGCGGGTACAGGAACCGGATACCAGCCACCCGTCGACGGGTCGGACGGCTGGTGGAATAGCACCCGGTGGCGATCTGCCCGGCGGCGACGGCGAAGTCGACACCGGTGGCCAGATAACCGAGGTGCGGGATGAAATCGCCACCGAGTCGGGCGTTGATCTCAATGAGACGTGGACCGTCACGAGTCAGCCGGAATTCGGTGTGAGTCATGCCGTCGGTGAGACCGAGCCCGGAATGAATTAGACGGAGTTGGTCGTTCAACGCCTCATCGGCGAATAGTGGATCGGCGCCGTCGATGAGGTGAACGGTTTCCTCGAAGTACGGAGCCAGCCCCGTCTGTTTGCGGGCCAGGGCGAGCGGAATGACGTTTCCGTCGACGACGGCGCTGTCGACACTGATCTCCGGCCCGTCGAGGTATTCCTCCACGAGCACATCCGCGCCGTCGCGTACGACACCCGGAAGAGTTGCGGCGTCGGCGGTGCGGTACGCCCGCACCAGCGCCTGCTCGTCCTCGACCCGTTGCACGCCGATACTGCCGGCCAGCCGTCGCGCCTTCACGACGACCGGGTAGCCGATCGCGGCGGCGGATTCCACCGCCTCGACCTGACCGGTCACGGTGACCGACCGGGGTTGGCCGACGCCGTGACCGGCCAGGATCCGGCGGGTGGCCGCCTTGTCGCGGCAGGCGGCGACCGCCTGCGGCGGGCTGCCGGGCAGGCCGAGTTGTTCGGCGGCGACGGCGGTGGCATCGATGACCCACTCGTCGTAGCTGAACAGGCCGGCGACCGGTGCGACCTCGGACCCGATGCGGCGGACGGCCCCGACCAGGGCCGCCGGATCGTGGGTGTCGACAAGGGTGAATCCGGTCAGGTAGGGCCGGTGCCAGCTGGGTTCGATGGCGTCCAGCAGCCACAGCCGGAAATGGGGTGCCAGCGCGGCGAGGATGTACTCCCGGTAGCGGCGGTCCCCGCTGCCGACCAGTGCGAGCAGCGGGCCATCCTGTCCGGGGCTGCTACTCCTGTCGCCCATGTCGTCGGTCTCCGTTGTCGAGGTGCGGCCACGCCGGCAGCGTCGGGGTGGGTGCGGGGGAGCGACCCATGACGACGTCGGCGGCGGTCGGGAACTTCGTGATGCAGCTGTGGTTGACCGAGTAGAGCCGGGAGGTTCCCTCGCGGGTGTAGGTGACGAAGCCGACCGCGAGCAACGCCTTGAGGTGGTGCGAGACGAGGGACTGCCCCAACCCGAGTTCGTCGACGATGTTGCCGACCGAGACGGGTTCGGTGCGGCGGCTCAGATAGCTGAGGATGATGATCCGGGTCGGATCCGACAGCGCCTGGAACCAACGGGCGTACGTCTCGGCGGTCTCCCGGTCCAGGGGCTGGTCGTCACCGGACACCGGGCCCGGCTCGGACGTGGCGCCGTTCTGGCTGGTGCCGCTGCGCGACCAGGCACCGCCGGACCGCTCGGCGGCCGGCCGACGGTCCGCGGTGAGGTAGATGCCCGGGCGGTGTCCGGACGGCCACCCACGCGCCGCGATGATCATGGCTGCCAGCGCTGTGGCGGCGACCTGGTAGGCGACCAGAGTGGTGTCGAACACTGCTTCTCCCTCGTCCGGCGGACCGATCCGGCGCTGCCGCTCGTTCAAGGCCAGCTGATCGGTGGGCGCTATTGGGAGCATGCCTGTTAAGCGGAGGCGCTGTCATCTGAGGTGATCGGTGTCGCCGGTTTCCGGGCCCGGATGATTGCGGCATGCATCCCGTCGGCGGCCTCGTGGGTGAAGACAACCTCCGGGTCCACCAGGCCGGCCCGCGTGAGTACGTCGTGGTACTCGCTGACCGACAGCGCACCCGCGACACACTCGGCACGGCTGCCCCGGGCGGCGCGGTCGTCGGCGGACAGCCGATCCTCTGCGACGACGTCACTGATCCCGATCCGGCCACCGGGCACCAGCACCCGGCTCATCTCCTGACACACCGCCAGCTTGTCGACCGACAGGTTGATCACGCAGTTGGAGATGACCACGTCCACGGTCTCCGCCGGCAGCGGGATCGCCTCGATGACGCCCTTGAGCAGCACGATGTTGTCCAGTTCGGCGTCGGCGATGTTGCGCCTGGCCACCGCGAGCATCTCTTCGAGGAAGTCCAGGCCGAAGACCTGCCCGTCCGCCCCGACCCGGCGGGCGCTGAGGATCAGGTCGAGGCCCGCCCCGGAACCCAGGTCCAGCACCGTCTCACCCTCGCGCAGCTCGGCGACCGCGGTCGGGTTGCCGCAGCCGAGACTTGCCAGCAGCGCCGGATCCGGCGCCTCGCCCGGGCCGATGCCCGCGTAGTTGACAGCACCGAAGGCGGTATCGGTGTCGTCGGCGCAGCAGGCCGAGCCGGCCGCGGCCGTACGCGCCTTGTCCCGGTAGTAGTCCTGGACATCCTGTTGCGGTGCAAGCGTCTCACTCACGGGAACCTCTTCCAGATCCTGGCGTTCAGCCGTCGGAGCAGCAGGCGCTGCCCGAGGCCGCGGTTTCGAGCAGGGGCAGACGGCTCGGCGCGGCCACGTCGCCGAAGGCGACACGCCGGGCCGCACCGAAGGCATCGAGCAGGGGATAGGCCCGTTCGCGGTGGGCGGCATCGGCCAGCACCAGACTCGTGGTGATCCGACGCGAGCTGCACCCACGCAGCACCTTCGCCTGATGGGCGCCGGCACCGAACTCCACCTGACGCAGCCCCTCGCGGTACGCGTCGCGGACCGGAGCGTTGAGCACCAGCGCGAAGTACAGGCCACTGCGATCACCGAGCCGGGCATAGTCGAACCCCGCCCACTTCGTCAGCAGGCGGTGCCCCTTGCGCAGCACCACGCACGAGGCGACCAGGTCGCCGTCGAGACTGCCGGTGTAGGCACGCAGGTCTGCACCGGCGTCCAACAGTTCGGCGAGCATCGTCTCGATGTGGGCCGGATTCTCCCCGGCACCGTTCTTCTCCCGGTTGAGGCAGGTCAACTCCGCGATCCGGGCGACGTGCGGCCGGATCGCCGCACCGTCGAGCCGCTGCACGGTCACACCGGCCGCGGCGACCCGGCGTTCGTCGGTGACGACCCGCTGCCGCTTCTTCTTCGGCAGCCCCACCAGATGCCCGTCCCAGTCCGCGGCGGCAAGCGGGATGTGGTCCTCGAAACCCCAGAAGGTGGTGTGACCACCCGCCGCGTCCAACGCGGCGGTCAGCGCGTCGTTACCCGGCCGGTCCGGTACCCACGGAGCGACCACACTGCGGATCCCGGCGCCGAACGCCGCCGGGACGAGCTGCTCGACCATCGTGGCGAACAGCGTCGGGGTCCAGAAGTTGTAGCCGATCTCGGTGCGGTAACCCAGCGGGGATCCCAACAACAGCGTGGGGAAGAAGGCATCCTCGCCCAGCGCGTCGACCTGGGCCGTGACACTCGGGGCCACATCCACCCCGCAGCACACGCTGTCACCCGACGGCGGCTGCCAGCCCAGATACGTACGGGGATCGTGGTCCACGGCCGGTGGCGCGGTCAGCACGTACCCGGGCAGCAGCGCCAGCTCGCCCCGACCCCGCGTGGCAACGGTGTGCCACGGCTTCGCCTCCGGCAGCGCCCGCTCCGTGGCGGCGAGGAACGTCGGCCCCACGTACGGCCACGCGTCCGTGAAGTCCGCGGACTCCCGGGCCCAGTCCATCTCGGGAAGCTGCTCGCCCGTACGGACGACGACGCGATGGGATCCACTCATACCTGTTGCCTCCTCCTACCGGCCGCCCGGCCCGTCAACACTTGACGCAGCAGCGGACGGCGCCCGCGTCCTCGGCTTCATTGCGGCGCTGCTGCCACAACGCCTCCACCCGCCGGTCGGGATGGGTCCAGTCGAGGTGGAAACCCTGATCCACGAGATCGACATCGGCCAGCCACGGCGACTGCAGCAGCGGTGAGCCCTTGAACAGCAGCAGCCTCGTCTGCAGCGCCGTCGGCTCCACCACCCGGGCCAGGCCCGTCTCGACCAGAAAGTCCTCGAAGGTCAGCAGTTCCTCGTAGCGTACCCAGGGAGTGAACGGGATGAAGGTCGGATTCAGCTCGAAACCGATCCGTTCCGCCTCCGCGATCGCCGCACGCATATGGGCGACATCGATACCCTTGTCGAAGATCCGCAGGATGCGGTCCGACGGGAACTCCAACGCCGACGTGACCCGCCGCAGCCCCAACGACACCAGCTCTTCCAGCAACTCCGGATAGTCGAGGATGTGATCGACCCGGGTGGTGAACTCGAACGTCGAGCCGGGAAACTCCGCCGCGATCTGGCGGACCACCTCGACCCCGAGAGTCCGCGAGTTGAAGAACTCCGCGTCGATGAAGAAGAAGTGCCGCACACCGTCGTCGGCGAGCTGCCGCGCGTCGGCGAGGACCGTCTCCAGCTGGTACGGCGCCACACCGCCGTCGTACGCCCCGTACACCGAGCAGTAGGTGCACTTGTGGTGACAGCCGCGGGAGACCTCGATGTTGCCCATCAGCCCCAGGCCGGTGTGGTGCGCGGGGTAGTGCACCAGCGACGGGAACAGGTGACGCGCCGGCGCCGTGGCCGTGATCCGCCGCCGTGGTGGCCGCGCGGTCATCCGGCTCGCCGTACGCAGCGCGGGAACCTGCGGCAGCGGAAGCTGCCCGACCGCCGCCTGGCACAGCTCCTGCGCGATCCGTTCCGGCTCGTCGAACGCGACCGCGTCGACCCTGGCCAGGAACTCGGTGCTGTTCATCTGGGCGTACTGGCCGAAGGCGACGATCGGCGCGCCCGGGTGGGCGGTCCGCAGCCTGGGGGCCAGGTCCACGGCCCGGTGCAGACCCTCGAACTGTTGCACCGACAACAGGACCAGGTCCACCTCGGCGTCGGGGAGGCGGTCGGGGAACGCGTGCGCGTCCCAGGCCGTCACCGCCGCCCCCTGGTCCTGCAGGGCAGCGGCGACGCAGGCCGACGCCAACGGTTGCAGTTCCGCTTCGAAGGAAGACACCACAAGCACCCGGGGATCAGGCAACGTAGCCCCCTATGTTCGCGCCACATGACCGGCGGCAGCCGACGATTGCCGGAGGCGACGAAGCATCCGGGTTCATCAGCTGGGTACCGCCGACGATGGCACCTTCACCAATCCGTGTCAATAGATTGATGGAGTTGGAATGTCCGAATCGGAAGCCTTTCCGTGATCTTGTAGCGGTTGCTGTCGCAGCCCCTGGCCTGCGCGTTTCGCGTCAACACGCCAAACTCGATCTTTCGGGATGAGTCCGGGACGATTGTGGTTTGGAGCGATCGGGCAGATCGTCTGACGTTTGTCCGAATTAGGATTGCCCGGCCCGGGGGCGGACATCCTGAACAGCTGATCCTCCGTATGGCGGTCCTCGGTCCGAGTGGGCCCCGCCATGCGGCCCGACCGACAAGCCGGCTGACCGTCGTCAAAGCACGAGTTGGGCGCCGAAGCCGATGATGATGCTGCCGAACACGCTGATCCCCAGATACGTCAGGAAGACCCGGTTGGTCACGACGCTACGGACCGCGACCATCGCCGGAACCGTGGTCACGGCACCGCCGAGCAGGAACGTCACGACCGCCCCCGGTGCCATCCCCTTGGCCAACAGGCCGTCGATGATCGGAATCGCGCCGACACCGTTGAGGTACAACGGCACACTGATCGCCGCCGCGAGCGGGATCGCCACCAGCGGATCCTTCCCGAGCAGGGTCGTGATCAGGTCACCCGGCACGTACATGATGATCAGCGCCTCGGCGACACAGGCCAGAACCAGCCACTTGCCCAGGGTCAGCGTGTCCCGGCCCATGTTCCGGAAGCTGATCTGCCAGTTCCGCCGGGTGCGCAGACTCGCCTTCGCCGCCGGCCACCACGGCCTGTCGTCGTCCTCGCCGCCGTCGGCGCCGGTCGAGCCACCGGGCCCCTGCGCCGCCGTCGCCGAGCAGTTGGCGGTCGCCTGCGCGGTGCCGCCACCGGCGGCCACCAGCGCCGGCTCCTCGGTGCGCTGCTGATCCTGCCCACACTGGGGGACCTCGAGTCGCTCCTGCTTCTCGTATCCGCGCCGAAGGACATTCTTGAACATCCCCCGCCGCTCCATGAGCAGGACGACGAAACCGGCCCCAACGCTGAGTATCACCGCGCCGACCAGGCGCGCCGTCGCCAACGGCATGCCGATCTGCGCCGCCGTCATCGCGAAGATCTCCGGATCCATCGCCGGCGAGGCCACCCAGAACGCCATCACCGCCGACAGGGGGATGCCGCCGGCGAGCAGCTTGCGGATGAGTGGGATGACGGTCAACGAGCAGAACGGGCTGAACGCCCCGATCGCCGCGGCCAGCACCACGCCGACCCAGCCCCGGCGTCGGAACGTGCGTCGCGCGATGATGTCGAGATAGAGCAGATCCACCATGGCCGAGATGAAGATCGCCAGGGCGAACCACGGCGCCAGTTGAACCAGATAGACCAGGGTGAGTCGCACGACCTCCACGACATCTTCCACGGCCCCTCCTCGCGGACGCGCTTCGGCCGGCACGGGCGGCCGCCGAGCGCACTCTATCAACCAACAACGATGATAGATAGATCCTGTCGTGGGTGGCCGTGAGGCGACCCGCGCCGATACCGCGGACGCACTACGAACAGTTGATCGCCACGCTCCGCGCACGCGGGGACGATCCCCGCGCCGAGCCCGTCGTCTGGCCGCCCGACCCAGGCGGAGCGCTGGCCGGATCGGGTTACAGGGGAGCCCGCGACCTTGCCGCGCCGACGTCCTGTCGGGCTGTCAGCCACCCGGCACGCGCTGGATTTTGGTGGGCCAAGGCCCAGGACGGCGGTGGTCGTTGACCTGCTCGATGGTGACCGGCCGCAGCGCCTGCCAGCCAACGCTTGTCACAGGTCGCGCCCGCCCAGCGAGACGTCGCAGAGCCTCGACGGCGCTGTCGTCCAGCGGATTGCCGCCGCCGTAGCCGACGAAGGCTATCGCCCCAGGGGTCGGCTCCCAGACGATCATTCCGGCGCCCTCACGTATGCCGGACAGCATCGCAGGCCGGCCGTGGACGGTCCCGGCGCTGACCGAACGCACCGCGAAGAGCTGGTCTTCGAAGCCGCCACTACTGGCAACCCCAGCATGAATCCAGCCCGAGCCGAGGGCTTGCCCCTCGCCGGCTGCCGCGCTGCTGTAGCCGACTTGACGCACGATCGGCGGTCGGTACGGCCCAGTCGAAATCACCGTATAGCCATTAGGCGGATCCACGCCCGGCCGGCCAGCGACGACAGTTGTTCGAGCAGCAGGCGCGATCAGCATGGACTGGCCAACATCTCCACGGACGCGGGCGTGTCCACCAGCGACCGGCCATGTGACCGCCGCATCCGTCGCTATACCTGTAACCCCGTTGACGTTGACGTGACGTCCCGCAGTCGGAACCTCGACCGGGAATGCCACGACAGCACCGTGCCTGGCGAGCGAGCCGTCCGACCGGCGTACGACCACGGCCCACGGCCCGTCCAGGGCGGTGGGGTCACACCGTTGCTGGCTCAGATCTCGGTGCAGTCCGTCCCCCGGCTGCTCGAGAAGCAGGCCAGTGGCCCCGTCTGCCACCGCAGCGCCCTGGTCCGAACTGGCCGACGAACATGACTTCTCGGGATCAGTCGGCGCCGTCGGGCTCACCATAGGAGGCGTCGTGCTGCGTGACCCGTCACTGTCGTGTAGGACGAACAGTGCTGCCACGATGAGGGCGACGAAACTCGCTCCGATCAGCCACCGAGGTAGCGGCTGCAAGGACCGGTCGGGGCCGGAGTTGAGGATGTCCGGTTCATCATCCTGACCGCGATCCACGCCCCTGGACACCCCCTGTCAGCTGGGAAGGCAACAACGCGGCTTGCGCCGGGTTCGGCCGAAAACGCAAGGCGGCCTCATTGATCGCTACCGGACCTGGGGTGTCAGATCGTGCTGTGCTTCGGCGATGAAGTTCTATGGCAGAGCGACGCCATCGATGATCGACCCGCTGTCGCTCGGATGGGCCGGTGTTGGCGACAAGCCCTGCTTGTCGGTGAACACCAGCCTGCGGGAACGGGGAGATTCCCGGAGTCACGTGGCGAGGCGGACGATCGCGGCGGTGGACCGGTCCACGTCTTCCTCCGTCGTGGTGGCGTTCGATACCGAGATCCGCATCAGACGCCGCCCCCGCCAGGTCGTACCGCCTGCCCAGCATGTGCCGTCCGCCTGGACCGCCGCCACCACCCGGTCGGTGCGCGCGTCGTCGCCGAAGCCGACGAGCACCTGGTTGAGGACCACCTCGTTCGCGACCTCGAACCCGGCTGCGGTCAGGCCGGCGGCGAACCGGCGGGCCAGCGCACAGCAGCGGTCGACCAGCGCCGTGACCCCGTCGCGGCCCAGTTCCCGCAGTCCAGCCCAGACGGCGAACCCACGGGCCCGGCGCGAGGACTCGGCGGTGAAATCCCCTCCGGCTGGTACACCCCCGGAGCCGACCAGGTACGAGGCGGCAAAGGACATCGCCGCGGCATGCACATCCGGCCGGGCGCAGAACGCGAACCCTGAGTCGTAAGGAATATTCAGCCACTTGTGGCCGTCGCAGGCCCACGAGTCCGCCAGTTCCAGCCCGTCCACCAGATGCCGGGTGGCGGGGCTCGCCGCGGCCCACAGCCCGAACGCCCCGTCCACATGTACCCACCCGCCGTGCCGTCGGACCAGTTCGCACGCCTCCCGGAGGGGGTCGCAGGCGCCGGTGTTCACGTTGCCGGCCTGCAGGCACACGATGGTGGGGCCCGAGGGACCGCCTCGCAGCACCTCCCGCAGTGCCCCGAGACCAATCGCGCCGTTCGGCCCGGCCGGCACCGGCTCCACCAGATCCGTCCCGAGGCCGAGTAGACGCAGTGACCGGTCGATGGTCGCGTGCCGCTCCGCACCGGCGATCACCCGTATCGGCGGCGCCCCGAGCAGCCCGCGCCGTTCCACGTCCCAACCCGCGTCCGCCAAAACGTGGTGGCGGGCGGCAGCGAGACCAGCGGTGTTGGCCGCCTGGGCGCCGGTGACGAAACCGACCGATGCGGACGCCGGAATCCCCAGCAGCTCCTTCAACCAGACGCCGGCGGCGGCCTCGGCCGCGATCGCGGCCGGCGACGTGACGGCATTGGTCGCGAGCTGATCCCAACCGGCCGCGAGGATGTCGGCGGCGGTCGCGGCCGGCAGGGCACCGCCGACCACGAAGCCGAAGTACCGCGGGCCGGCACTGGCTACCAGGCCCGGTTCGGCCACGGCGAGCAGGTCCGCCAGCACCTGCTCCGGTGGGCAGGGCGCGGAGGGCAACGGGCCGGTGAACGCCTCAGCCAGTGCCCCCTGGTCGATCGACACTCCGACCGGCCGATCCGGCAACGATTCCCGGTAGCCGGCGGCATGATCAGCGGCCAACCGGAACAGGCGCCTCAGATCCTCCACCGACCCACCCCAATCCCCGGCGCACACCGAACTCGGCACCGCCATTCGGGACCGGAACGCTGCACGTACACCGTCTTGCCCAACGACCGCGGGCCACCGGAGCCTACCGGTCTGCCGCGGAGGTGCGCCGCGCTGCCGTGCCCGCCGCGTCGGGCGTGCGGCTACACGACAAACCGGAGACGCAGGCGTACGTCCAGGGGCTGACCCGGAACGCCGGGCGGGTACGGGCTACCGCGAGCCGACCCAGGACATCTCCGGCCACGGCCCGAAGTCGAACTCCTCGGCGATGCGGACGAGTTCGGCCAACGGCACCGTCTCGGGGGCCCCGCCCGACGGCTCGGCGGCGATCGGCGCGTCCAGCCCGACGAACACCGCGACCCCGTCCGGCAGGGTGAAGAAAAGGTGGCCGTTCTCGGGCACGTGCCAGCCGTCCGACCCGAGCACCCGCACCGGCCGGGCCGCCTGCTGGTTCAGCAACCCGGCGTGTGCACCGGGGCCGGAGAGCACCATCAGTTGCCGCCCGTCGCCGCCGGTGACCGAGACCAACTGCCGCCAGTCGGCTCCTTCGTGGTGCACGAAGAGTTGCCAGGGCCGGCCGGCCAGGCCGATCGGCAGCCAGCCCGGACGCGGTCCCACCCGGACGTGGCGCGGATCCGGTCGCGTCGACCGGGCGATGCGCAGGGCGACGTTGGCCCGCTGCTCGACGGTGTCGTCGCCGAGTACGGTCAGGATCAGTTGCGGCTCGCCGGGCGGCTGCCAGATGACGTGGACGTCCTGGGCGGCGTCCGGAATCTCGGGGCCGCGGACGAGTTGGCCGGCGACGCCGGCGACGTCGACGTCCTGCGTACGGCCGGTTGGCCGGTCGGCGTCCAGGGACTCGTGCCAGCCGACGGTGAGTGCGACGATCGGGGTCCGGGCGTCGGCTGTGCCGGGTCGCTCCCACTGTCGCGCGACGACCGGTGCCTCCTTGCCGGACACCAGGACCCGTAGTTGGCTCTGTCCGTGACCGGGAGGCAGCCAGGTCGGATGTTGATGTAGCGCGACCTCCAGCCAGCCGCCCCCGGGGCCGTCCGAGATCTCGGGAAAGCCGGTTCGAGGTCGGTCGAGGAGGCGCACCGTGCCCAGCCCGCCGAGGCCGACCGCCGCCGCGGCCACGCCGGTGCCGGCGAGCCGCAACACGAGGCGACGCTGCCGGTGCCGCCGGGTGCGGCCGGTGAGGTTCGCGCGGATGCGTTCCGGCCCGGGCGCCTCGTCGGCGATGGCGGTCAACGCCTCACGGATCGCTGCTGAATCGATCATCGCTGTTCCTTCGACGGCTGGAGCGTGGCGGTGCCCCGCAGGCTGGCGAGGGCGCGTGATGCCTGACTGCGTACCGTGGCGACGCTGCAGTCCATCAGCGCCGCGATGTCGGCGTCGGCCATGTCCTCGAGATAACGCAACGCGATCACGATCCGTTGCCTGGTCGGCAGGGCCCGGATCAGCCGGACGAGTGTGTCGCGCTGCACGACGGTCTCGGTGCGGTCGTCGACCGGGTCCGGCAGGTGGACCCGTTCTCGGCGTAGCCTGGCCGTCACCCGTCGGCGGGTCGACACCAGTTCGTTGACGATCATCTTGCGTACGTACGACTCGGGCAGGTCGAGCGCGTCGATCCGCGCCCACCGGGAATGTGCCTTGACGAGTACGTCCTGCACGACGTCCTCGGCCTGGTGCGGGTCGCCGGCCAGCACGGTGGCGTAGCGCAGCAGCGCCGGCAGCCGCGCCGCGACGAATTCCTCGAACGTCACTCGACCTCCCTGTTCGTCATGAACACGAAGCAGGGTGCCGTTTCTGTTGCAGCGTTTCCGGACCTCGTCGCCCGGACCGGGTGCCCCGGCGGCCGCCAGAATGCGCTTTCCTGCACCTGCGATGCACCTATTGACCGATCCTGATGGGTGGGGATAGCCTGCCGGGAAAGCGTTTTCTTCTACGTGGGGCAACACGGAGAACGGCGCGCCAACCTGCCGCCATGCCGTCCGCCCCCGTCCCCGGCTCCTCCGTCCGG
>NZ_JBFBCH010000022.1:0-135850 GCF_040683055.1 Polymorphospora sp. NPDC051019
TTGGGCGCGCCCCCCGTCCGCCCACCACAAATCCGGGGGGGCGGGCCCCCGGGGCCCGGCCCTGGCGCCGGTGGGGCGGCGCCGTCAGCGCGGCCGCCGTGCGGTACGGCCCTCAGTCACCGGCCCCGGCGGGGGTCGGGGTCGCCGGGGCGGCCGGTGTGGGCGGGCCGGCGGGTGGCGCGCCGGCCACCGGGGCGCCGGGGTTGGCCGCCTGTTCGCCGGCCGGGCGCAGGTCCGGTGGCACCGGAAGCGCGCTGCCCTTGACGTACTCGTCCCAGGTCATGTTCCACGCGGTCCAGCCGTTGCCGGGGTCGAGCGTGACCTCGGTGCCCTTGATGGTGACCAGGTCGCCGACGTTGGTGTTCTTCATGAGCCAGTCGGCGTTGGCGTTGGAGACGTTGGTGCAGCCGTGCGAGACGTTGCGCTCGCCCTGGTCGCCGACGGACCACGGCGCGGCGTGGATGAACTCGCCGCCCCAGGTGAGCCGCTGGGCGTCGTTGACCTGGACCACGTAGCCGCCGTTCGGGTCGCCACGGGTGTCGAAGACCGTGGTCTCGAACTTCTCCATGATCACCATCTTGCCGCTGGACGTCGGTGTGCTCGGCTTGCCCATGCTCACCGGGATCTTCTTGACCAGCTGGTTGTCCTTGAAGACCGACATCTCCTTGGTCGCGTTGTCGATCTCCATCGTGACGTGGTCGCCGACGGTGGCCGAGGCCGTGCGGTCGGCGTCGCCGTGACCGTTCTTGCCCATCGGCACGCCGGTCAGCGCCGACCGTACGCTGATCTTGGTCCCGGTCTTCCAGAAGTCCGGGGCCCGGTAGTAGACCTGGCGGCCGGACTCGTCCCAGTGCCAGGCGCCCGGCTGCGGCGGGTCGGTGGTGACGAACAGACGCTTCTGTACGTCGGCCCGCGACTCCTTGGGGATGCCGGGGTCGAACGCCACCGTCACCGGCATCGCGACGCCGTACGTCATGTTGTTCTGGAAGTAGAGCGTGCTCTGCTGGAGCTTGGTCGGCTTGGCCATCGTGGTGAACGCGCTCGACCAGGTGCTCGTCTGCCCGGTGTCGTTTGCGGCCGTGACCTGCACCGAGTACGCCTGCTTGGGATTCAGCGGGCGGTTCGGTATCCAGGACGTGCCGTCGTCGCGCATCGCGCCGTCGACCGCGGCCCCCTTGCTGTCGCTGAGCGTCACGGCGGTGATCTTTCCGCCGGCGACCGCCAGGCCGACCTCGGCACTGAGCGGTACGTCGCGGGCGTCGGCCGCGGGGGTGACGGTCAGTGTTGGTGGTGGTGGCGGGGCCTGCTGTGCGGACTTCGACTCGGTCCGGCTCGTGCAACTCGACAGGATGAGTGGCAGGGCGGCGGCGACGACGATCACCGGCCCTGCGGTGCGTTGCCGTACTCTCACGATCTCCACCTCGTTCCCTCGATCATGAGTCACATTCTGTAACGATCTGATCGCGGTCGAGGCGCTTCATCGCGGACCCGCAAACTCTCCGTAATGCCCCTTTGGTCCCAATGCTCCGCATTGGCACAGGTGGCTCACCGTCCCCCTCCGTCCCGGGCGGGCGGTCCCGTCGCTCGCGTCGACCGCCTGTTCCGTCCGGCGGTCCCGGCCCGGGTGTCGTCGGCGGAAAAGCGGCATCGTCGGGATGCGTGCCGGTTGAGCTGTCCGTATCCTCGAAATGGCATCGACGGATGCCGATAGATGATCCGGTTGCCTTTCCGATCTCCCACCCTCCGAGGAGAAGGCATGAGAACCGTCCGAACCACGTCGTACGCGGCCGCCCTGCTGGCCGCCGTCATGGTGCTCACGTCGGCCGCCCCGGCGAGCGCCGCCCCCGCCCGCGACCCCGGCCACGGCGCGTCGATCCTGGCCGTGCCGCAGACCCCGACCACGCTGACCAGCGGCCTGACCATCCCCTGGGACGTCTGCTGGCTCCCCGGCGGCGCGGCGGCGCTGATCACCGAACGCAACAGCGGCCGGGTATACCGGCTCACCCCCGCCGGAGTGCGGACCCTGCTCGGCACCGTGCCCGGCGTGCTCGCCGGCGGCGAGGGCGGCCTGCTCGGCTGCGCCGTGTCACCCACCTGGAACGGCGGCACCGACCGGGACGTCTTCTTCATGCACACCAGCAGCAGCGACAACCGGGTCGTGCGGATGGCCTACACCGGCGGCAGCAGCCTGACCGCCGGCTCGACGCCGATCCTCACCGGCATCGTCCGCGCCTCGACCCACAACGGCGGCCGGCTCAAGTTCGGCCCCGACGGCAACCTCTACGTCACCACCGGTGACGCCCAGCAGACCAACCTGGCGCAGAACCCGTCCTCGCTCAACGGCAAGATCCTGCGGATCACCCGGACCGGCGCCGCCGCCCCCGGCAACCCGACCGCCGGCAGCCGGGTCTACAGCCTCGGCCACCGCAACCCGCAGGGCATCTCGTGGGACTCCGCCGGCCGGCTGTGGGCGGCCGAGTTCGGCCAGAACACCTGGGACGAGATCAACCTGATCCTGCCCGGCCGCAACTACGGCTGGCCGGTCTGTGAGGGAACCTGCGGCAACCCGGCGTACGAGAGCCCGAAGTGGCAGCGCAGCACCGCCGAGTGCTCGTGCAGCGGCCTGGCGATCGTCGACGGCGCGATCTACCTCGGCGCACTGCGCGGCCAGCGGCTGTGGCGGCTCGAACTGAGCGGCACCAGCATCGGCGCGTCGTCGGTGTACTGGCAGGGCACGTACGGCCGCATCCGCGCGGTGGAGAAGGTGCCCGGCACCAACGCCATCTGGTTCACCACCTCCAACGGCAACGGCACCGACACCGTCCGCCGCTCCACGATCGCCTGACCCGGCCCCCTACCCGCCCCGTCCGCCGCGTGTCCGCCCCGCCAGTCCGTCCGCCCAGTCCGTCCGCCGCGTTGATCAAGGACTTGTTGTCAAGATCTTGACCGGGTTCGTCTGATACATCCCCTTGATCAACGCGGCGGGGTGCGGCGGCGGGGCGGCGGCGGGGCGGGGGCGTGCCCCGCTTGCTTGCTACGGCCGTTGCGGGGTGCCCAGGTAGCGGTTCAGGAGGGTGGTGGGGGAAGGCGGGGCGGGGATGCCGGCCGCCGTCGTCGACCGTCGGGTGTCGGCGCAGTCGAACAGCGGGTGGTCGCGTGGACCGTCCTCCTCCGGCAGCGTCGGCACGAACGGGCCGAGCGCCACCCCGGCCCCGGCCCGCACCACCTCGGCCCGCCACTCCCGGTACGGCAGCAGCCGTACCGGACGGCCGAGCCCGCGCAGCACCTCCGCGATCGCCGGATACGACAGCCCAGGCGTGTAGTAGTGCCGGTCGCCGGCCAGCGCGTCCGGCCGCCGCGACAGTCCGCCGATCGCCGCCGCCACCAGGTCGACCGGTGCCATGTCCTCGTCGTACCCCAGTTCCGGCACCGCACCGACGTCGACGAAGGTCCGCAGCAGCCGGCTGAAGTAGTCGTCGTCGTTGCCGGCGCCGGTGCGGCTGTCGCCGGTGATCCGCGCCGGCCGGTGCACCGACACCGGCAGGCCCCGTTCCCGCGCGGCCCGGACCAGCCGGTCGGCGACCCACTTGCTCTCGTTGTAGCCGCCGTGCAGGCCGTCCGGCTCGTCCGGCGGCACCGCCTCGGTCACGGTCCGTGACGCGTACGCCGGGCACAGGTAGACGCCGAGCGTCGACACGTGGTGCACCGCCTTCGGCCGCCCCCGGGACGCCAGCCGCAGCACCTCCACGGTCCCGGCGACGTTGGCCGGCGCCAGCCGCTCGTACGGCTGCACGAAGTGGACGGTGCCGCCGTTGTGCAGCACCACGTCGACCCGGTCGGCGAGCGCGTCGAAGTCCCGCGCGCGAAGCCCGAGCCGGGGCGCGGCGAGATCACCGGTGACCGGGACGATCCGGGCCGGGTACGCCGGCCGCCAGAGCCCGTACCGGCGCAGGTTCGCCTCGATCCGGGCCACCGCGGCGGCCTCGGACCCGGCCCGGACCAGGCAGTACACGTCGGCGGTGGTGTGCCGCAGCACGTCGTCGAGCAGGTATGCGCCGAGGAACCCGGTCGCGCCGGTCAGCAGCACCCCGGCCGGGTCGGCCGCCGGGACGTACCGGCCGGCGGGGCGTACGTCGTCGGGCAGGTCCGCCTCGGCGCGCAGGTCGACCCGCCGTGGTGCCGGGGCCGCCGGGACCGGGCCGGCCGGGGCACCGCCGGTGTCGGCCGTGCCGGTGTCGGCCAGGGCGGCGTCGACCAGGGCGGCGTCGACCAGGGCCGCGAACGTGTCCAGCCGAGGCGCCTCGAACAGCGCCCGCAGCGGCAGCCGGGTGCCGAACCGCCGGTTCACCTCGCTGAGCACCGGCGCCGCCAGCAGCGAGTGCCCGCCCAGGTCGAAGAAGCCGTCGGCGACCCCGACCCGGTCGCGGCCCAGCGCCCGCGCCCACACCCGCGCCACCGTGACCTCGGCGGGGGTGCGCGGGGCGACGTACGGCGGCCCGTCGTCCGGGACCTCGGCGGGCAGCCGGTCGTGGTCGACCTTGCCGTGCGCGGTCAGCGGCAGCCGGGGCAGTGCGGTGAACGTCGCGGGGACCAGGTATTCCGGCAGTCGCGCCCGCAGGAAGGCGCGCAGGTCGTCGGCGTCCGGCGCCGCCCCGCGCGGCACGACGAAGGCGGCCAGCCGCTGCCCGCGGGCCACGACGACCGACCGGGCGACGGCCGGGTTCCCGTCGAGGACCGCCTCGATCTCGGCCGGTTCGATCCGGTGTCCGCGGATCTTCAACTGCCGGTCGACCCGGCCGAGGAACTCGAGTTGGCCGTCCGGCCCGACCCGGGCCAGGTCACCGGTGCGGTAGAGGCGCGCGCCGGGGACGGCCGAGAACGGGTCGGGTATGAACGCGGTGGCGGTCAGGTCGGGCCGGCCCAGGTAGCCGCGGGCCAGGCAGTCGCCGCCGAGGTGCAGTTCGCCGGGGGCGCCGTACGGCGCCGGCCGCATCCGCCGGTCCAGCACGTACGCCCGCACATGCGGCAGCGGCCGGCCGACCGGCAGGTGCCCGCCGGGGGCGTACCCGTCGGCGGGACCGGCGGACCGCAGCACGGTGGCGCACACCGTCGCCTCGGTCGGCCCGTAGTGGTTGTAGAACGTGGTCCGGCCGCCGGTCAGCCGGTGCCAGGTGTCGAGCTTGTCGGCCGACACCCGCTCGCCGCCGACCATCATGACCGTCAGCGGCAGGTCGGCGGGGACCTCGTGGCCGGCGAGGTCGTCGACCCAGCGCTGCCACAGCGCCGCCGGGGCGTCGACGGCGGTGATCCGCTCGGCTACGCACAGGTCGAGCAGCGCCGGCCCGGTGAGCGCCGCCGGGTCGGGGTGCACCAGCAGCGCCGCGCCGCTGATCAGGGCCGGGAACACGTCACCGACGGAGGCGTCGAAGGTCAGTGGCGGGATCATCAGGATCCGCTGCCCCGGCCCGAACGCGTGGACGTCGCGGAACGAGGTCGCCAGGGCGGTCAGCGTACGGTGGGTCACCATCACGCCCTTGGGCCGGCCGGTCGACCCCGACGTGTAGACGACGTACGCGAGTTCGTCCGGCCGCCGTTCCCGCTCCGGGCCGGCGTCGTCGGCCGTACCCCCGGTGTCCGTGACGTCGACGAAGGTGACCGGCAGCCCGGCCAGCCGCTCCCGGCCGGCCGCGTCGCCGACCAGGACCGTCGCCCCGGCGTCGGCGAGCAGCCCGCCGACCCGGTCGACCGGATGGCCCGGATCGAGTGGCAGGTAGGCGCCGCCGGCCCGCAGGATCGCCAGCAGCGCGACGATGCCGTCCGGCCCGGCCCGCAACGCCATCCCGACCGGCGCCCGCCCGCCGACGCCGGCCGCCCGCAGCCGTCGGGCCAGCCGGTCGGCCCGCGACAGCAGGTCGCCGTACGTCAGCTCCTGGCCGTCGCCGGTCACCGCCGGGGCGTGCGGGGTCCGGGCGGCCTGCGCCGCGATCAGGTCGTCGACGTATCCGGCCGGGGCGGCGGGCCCGGGGCCGGCCGCCGGGGACAGCCCGGAGCGCAGCAGTTCCAGATCGGCGGGGGTGTGCAGGGCGAGGTCGCCGAGCCGCAGGTCGGGGGTGTCGACCAGCGCGGTCAGGGCCAGCTCCAGGTGGGCGGCCAGCCGGGCGACGGTCGCCGGGGTGAACAGTTCGGCGTCGTAGTCGAGCTGGCCGGCGAGCGGCCCGGCGCCGTCGACCATCAGCAGCGTCAGGTCGAAGCGGGCGGTGCCGCCGCCGAGCCCGGCCGGCGCCACGGTCAGGCTGTCGCCCGGTGCCGGCGGCCGCTTCGCCCCCGGCCCGCCGTTGAGCACGAACATCACCTGGAACAGCGGCTGCCGGCCGGCGCCCCGGTCCGGCCGGACCAGTTCGGCGACGCGTTCCAGCGGCACGTCGCGGTGACCGAGCCCGCCGAGGCCGGTCTGCCGGACCCGGCGCAGCACCTCGCGCAGCGTCGGGTCGCCACCCAGGTCGGTGCGCAGCGCCAGGGTGTTGACGAACATGCCGACCATCGACTCGAGTTCCGGCAGCGACCGGTTGGCCGCCGGTACGCCGACGACGAGGTCGTCCTGGCCGCTGTGCCGGGCCAGCACGATCTTGAACGCGGCCAGCAGCACGGTGAACGTGGTGCAGTCCTCGCGCTGGCGCAGCGCCTCGACCGCCGCGGTGAGCCGGCCGGACAGCCGGAACGGGTGGCTGCCGGCCGGTGACCGGGGCCGGTCCGGCCGGGGCCGGTCGGTCGGCAGGTCGAGGTGGGCCGGGGCACCGGCGAGCCGCTCCCGCCAGTACGCCTCCTGGCCGGCGACGACACCCGGGTCGCGCTCGCCGAGCCACCGTACGTAGTCGGCGTACTGCACCGGCAGCGGCGGCAGGTCCGGGGCGCGGCCGGCGGCCAGGGCGGCGTACCCGGCCATCAGGTCGGCGAACAGCACCCCGGCCGACACGTCGTCGCAGACGATGTGGTGGAAGGTGAGCAGCAGCACGTGGTCGTCGGCGGCCAGCCGGACCAGGACGGCCCGCACCAGCGGCGCCTCCCGCAGGTCGAACGGGCGGCCGAGTTCGTACCCGGCCAGCCGGCGCAGCCGGGTGTCGCGCGTCGCCGCCGGCAGGTCGCCCAGGTCGACGACCGGCAGCGGTACGACGGCGCGCGGGTCGGTGGCGGCCAGGATCCGCTGCACCGGGTGGCCGTCGTGGTCGGTGAACCGGGTCCGCAGCGGCTCGTGCCGGCGCACCAGCAGCCGCAGCGCCCCGGCCAGCGCGTCCGGGTCGACCGGCCCGGTGAGCCGGTGCGCGCCACCCATCAGGTAGGTCGAGTCGCCGACGCCGAGCCGGTCGAGGAACCAGATCCGCTGCTGCGCCGGGGACAGCGGCAGGTCCCCGCCGCGGTCACCGGGCCGGATCGCCTGCGTGCCGGCGACCTCGATACCGCGCCGGGCGAGCAGTACGGCCAGCAGTTGGTCGGTCGACGCGGTCACCGACCGCCCTCCTCGGCGAGCATGAGTTCCACTGCCTCGGGCGACATCGACTCGATCTGCGCCCGCAGTT
Source organism: Polymorphospora sp. NPDC051019 (assembly GCF_040683055.1). Classification (NCBI taxonomy): domain Bacteria; kingdom Bacillati; phylum Actinomycetota; class Actinomycetes; order Micromonosporales; family Micromonosporaceae; genus Polymorphospora; species Polymorphospora sp. NPDC051019. The sequence continues at coordinate 7,575 of NZ_JBFBCH010000022.1, forward strand.
CGGCGACCGCCGCGACCTGGCCGGGCACCGGTTCGAGGTCGGCCAGCGCGGCGGCCAGACCGGCCACGGTCGGTGCCTCGAACAGGGCCCGGGTCGGCGCCTCCAGCTGGAAGTACGCCCGTACCCGGGCCAGCACCCGCTCGGCGAGCAGCGAGTGCCCGCCGAGGGCGAAGAAGTCGGCGTCGACACCGATCGGCCGCACGTCGAGGACCTCCTCCCAGATCCGGACGACGGCCGCCTCGACGAGGTCGCGCGGGGCGACGTACGGGGTGGCGTCGGCCGCGCCCCAGTCGGGTGCCGGCAGCGCCCGCCGGTCGACCTTGCCGTTCGGGGTCAGTGGCAGCGCGTCGAGGACGACCAGGGTCGCCGGCACCATGTAGCCGGGCAGCCGGGCGGCCAGGCCGGGCTGGACGGCGGCCCACAGCGCCGCCGGGTCGGCGCCGGGGTCGTCGGCGACGGCGTACCCGACCAGGCGGGCGTCGCCGTCGGCGGTGCCGTGCCAGGCGGTCACCGCCGCGTCGCGGACGCCGTCCTGCGCCCGCAGCGCCACCTCGATCTCGCCGAGCTCGACCCGGAAACCACGCACCTTCACCTGGTGGTCGCCGCGGCCGAGGAACTCCAGCCGCCCGTCCGGCAGGTAGCGGGCCAGGTCGCCGGTGGCGTACAGGCGGCCGCCCGGCGTGTCGCCGAACGGGTCCGGCACGAAGCGTTCGGCGGTCAGCGCGGGCCGGTCCCGGTAGCCGCGGGCCAGGCCGAGCCCGCCGATGTGGACCTCGCCGGCGACACCGACCGGCACCGGCTGGCCCCGGCCGTCGAGCAGGTGGACGCGGGTGTTGTCGATCGGCGGCCCGATGGCGATCGGCCCGTCGCCGGGCTCGACGACGCCGGCCGCCGACCACACCGTCGTCTCGGTCGGGCCGTACACGTTCCACAGCCGGCCGCCGGCCAGCTCGGCGGCTAGGTCGCGGGAGAACGCCTCGCCGCCGCACAGCCGGTGCCGTACGCCGGCCGGCACCCCGCCGGCGGACAGCAGCATCCGCCAGGTCGCCGGGGTGGCCTGCAACACCGTCGCCTGTTCCCGTTCGGCCCGCGCCCGCAGCGCCGCTCCGTCGACCACCTCGGCGGAGGTGGCGACCAGGACCCGGGCCCCGCAGACCAGCGGCAGCAGCAGTTCGAGCACGGAGATGTCGAACGACAGCGTGGTGACGGCGAGCAGCCGGTCGTCGCCGGTGAGGCCGAGCCCGTCGCGGAACGACAGCAGCAGGTTGGCGACCGCGCCGTGGGTGACCTCGACGCCCTTGGGCCGGCCGGTCGACCCGGAGGTGTAGATGACGTACGCGAGCTGGTCGGCGCGGGGCGGGGGGGCCGTGGGCACGACGTCACCGGGGGCGGCGTCCGGCCCGTCGTCGAGGCAGACCACGCCGGGGCCGGCGCACAGGTCGGGCAGCCGGTCCCGGACCGACCGCTGGGTCACCAGCACGTCCACGCCCGCGTCGTCGACCATCAGCCGCAGCCGGTCCGCCGGGAACGCCGGGTCCAGCGGCACGTACGCGCCGCCGGCCCGCCACACGCCGAGCATCGCGACCAGCATCGCCGCCGACCGGTCCAGGCAGATCCCGACCGGGGTCTCCGGTCCGACCCCGCGCCCGCGCAGCAGCGCGGCGAGCCGGTCGGCGCGGGCGTCGAGTTCCCGGTACGTCAGCTCGCCGCCGGCGTCACCGACCGCGACCGCGTCCGGCGTGCGGGCGCACGAGGCGGCGAACAGCTCGGTGAACCCGGCCGCCGCCATCTCGCGCGCCGGCCCCTGCCAGTCGGACAGGGCGCGTCGCCGCTCGTCGTCGGTGAGCAGCGGCACGTCGCCGAGCGGCCGGGCCGGGTCGGCGACCACGGCGGCGAGCAGTTGCCGGAAGTGCCCGGCGAACCGGTCGACGTCGGGCGCGTCGAAGACCTCGGTGCGGTAGGAGAAGGTGAGTTCCAGTCCGCCGTCGGGCTGCGGCACCCCGACCAGGGTCAGGTCGAAGAGCATGTCGTCGAGCTGGCTGTCCCACCACGACACCGCCAGGCCCGGCCACGCCGACGGGCCGCCGCCGGTGAAGTTGTGCAGGATCACCGCGGTCTGGAAGAACGGGTGCCGGTCGGCGTCGCGGCGCGGCGCCAGTTCCTGCACGACCGTGTCGAACGGCACGTTCTGGTGGGCGAAGCCGTCGATGACGGCCCGCCGTACCCGGCCGGCGGTCTGCGCGAACGTCAGGTCGGGGTCGACGTCGGTGCGCATCGCGATCGGGTTGGCGAAGTAGCCGATCAGCGGCTCCAGCTCCACGTGGGTACGGGCCGCGACCAGGGTGCCGACGGTGACGTCCCGCTGCCCGGTGTAGCGGGCCAGCAGCGCCTTGAACGTGGTGAGCAGGGTGACGAACGGGGTGGTGCCGCGCGCCCCGCCGGCCGCCGTACGCAGTCCCTCGACCAGGTCCGGGCCGATCGTCAGGTGCACCTTCGCGCCGCCGGCGCGGGCCGGTCCGGCGTGCCTGCGGGCGATCGGCAGGTGCGCGTCGGCCCGGGGCGCCGCCAGGTGCTCGCGCCAGTACGCCAGCCCCGGCGTAAGGGCGCCGCCGGCCGTGCCGTCGTGCTGCCACTGCGCGTAGTCGGCGTACTGGACCGGCAGCTCGGGCAGGGGCGGGGTACCGGTGCCGCCGTCGAGCCGCCACGCGTAGAGGGCGGCGAGTTCGCGCAGCGCGTTGCCGATCGACCAGCCGTCGATCGCGATGTGGTGGCTGGTCGCCAGCAGCACGTGGTCGTCGTCGGCGAGCCGGAACAGCGATGCCCGCAGCACCGGGCCGGCGGCCAGGTCGAACGGCACCGCGAAGGCGTCCCGGGCCAGTTCACGGGCCCGGTCCTCGCGCCCGGCGGCCGGCAGGTGCCGCAGGTCGACCTCGGTCACCGGCACGTCGCCGGTCGGCCGGACCACCTGGCGGGGCTCGCCGTCGACGCCGACGTAGACGGTGCGCAGCACCTCGTGCCGGGCGACCAGGTCGCGCAGCGCCGCCCGCAGCGCGCCGACGTCGAGGGTGCCGGTGAGCCGCTGCGACATCGCGACGTGGAACGACGGGTCGGCCGGGTCGTACTGGGCGGCCAGCCACATCCGCTGCTGCCCGGACGAGCACGCGAAGCTCTGCTCGCCCCCGGTGCGCGGCACCCGCGGGATCGCCGGCTCGGCGGCGCTGCCCAGGCCGAGCTGGGCCAGCCTGCGGGCCAGGAGCTCCTGGCGCTGCGGTGACAGGGCGGCCACGCCGCCGTGGCCGGGTCGGTCCGCGCCCGCCGGGGTGGTGGTGGTCGGCATGGGACGGCCTCCTCGGTGATAGTGGTGTTCGTTCATGGCCGTCGTGGCTCGTCGGCGTCGGGCGGGCTGTCGTCCCCGGCGACGGCGGCGAGGACGCCGGCGACCGTCGGGGTGTCGAAGAAGACGTGCAGCGGCAGGTCGACGCCGAGCTGCCGGCGCATCCGGGCGGCGATCTGGGTGACGCTGAGCGAGTGCCCGCCCAGGTCGTCGAAGAGGTCGTCGTGCGGGCCGATCCGGTCCACCCGCAGCACCTGCCGCCAGATCTCGGTGACGGCGGCGCCGAGCCCGTCCGGCTCCGGCTCTGCCCCGTCCGTCGCCGGCTCCGTCCCGGCCGGCGGCGGCACGGTGGCCGGGGCCGGCAGCGCGGCCCGGTCGAGCTTGCCGTTCGGCGTGGTCGGCAGCGCCGCCAGCGGCACCACCACCTCCGGCACCATCCAGCCCGGCAGCGTCTCGCGCAGGAACCGGCGCAGGTCGGCGTCGGTCACCTGCCGGCCGGGCCGGAACTCGACGTACGCGACCAGGCGCGGCCGGCCGTCGTCGGCGCGGAGCACGACCGCGGAGCGGTGCACGTCCGGATGCCCGTCCAGGGTCGCCTCGATCTCGCCCGGCTCGACCCGGTGCCCGCGTACCTTCACCTGCCGGTCGATGCGGCCGAGGAACTCCAGCCGCCCGTCCGGGCGCCACCGGCCCAGGTCACCGGTGGCGTAGAGGCGTGAGCCGGGCGGGCCGTACGGGTCGGGCCGGAAACGGGCCGCGGTCAGCCCGGGCCGGTGCAGGTAGCCGCGCGCCACCCCGGTCCCGGCGATGTGGATCTCCCCGGGCACGCCGACCGGGGCCGGCCGCAGCAGCGGGTCGAGCACGTAGGCCCGGGCGCCGGGCAGCGGCCGGCCGATGGTGACCGCGTCGACCGGGTCGGGCAGTTCGGCCACGGTCGCCCAGACGGTGGCCTCGGTCGGCCCGTACAGGTTGAACAGCCGGCGTACCCGGGGCCGCAGCTCGCGGGCGAGCGCGGGTGGCAGCGGCTCGGCGCCGCACAGCGCCACGACCGGCTCGGCGAGACCGGCGTCGAGCAGCAGCCGCCACGTCGTCGGGGTGGCGTGCACGTGGCTGACCCCGTGCCGGCGGACCAGGTCGAGCAGGGCGGCGCCGTCGCGGGTGTCGTCGCCGGCGGCGAGCACGATCCGGCCGCCGGTGACCAGCGGCAGGAACAGTTCCGGCTTGGCCATGTCGAACGTCGCCGAGGCCAGCGCCAGCCAGCCGTCGGCGGGGCCGCTGGTGAGGACGGCGCGCATCGCGTCCAGCAGGTGTGCCAGCGACCGGTGGGTGACCTCGACGCCCTTGGGCCGGCCGGTGGAGCCGGAGGTGTGCACCACGTACGCGACCGCGTCCGGGTCGGCGGCGAGCACGTCCGGTCCGGTGGCCGGGCCGGTCGGGGCGTCGACGTGCACCACCACCGGCCGGTGCGTGGCCGGGTCGTCGGCGGTGCCGGCGGCGGTCAGCAGCACCGCCGGGGTGGTGTCGTCGAGCACGTACGCCCGCCGGGCCGGCGGGTGGTCGGGGTCGAGCGGCACGTACGCGGCACCGGTGCGCAGCACCGCGAGCAGCCCGGCGAGCAGGTCCGGTGACCGCCGCAGCCGGACCGCGACCCGGGTGCCGGGGCCGGCGCCGGCGGCCCGCAGCCGGCCGGCGAGCGCGGCGGCGGCCCGGTCCAGTTCGGCGTACGTCGTCACCGCGCCGGCGAAGACGACCGCGGGCGCGTCCGGGGTGGCCGCCGCCCAGCCGGCGACCAGTTCCGGCACCGTCCCCGTCAGCGGGCCGGTCGCCCGGCCGGTCGCCGGGGCGAGATCGCCGGCCGCCGGGACGAGATCGCCGGCCGCCGGGACGAGATCGCCGGCGGCCGGGTCGAGGCGGTCGGTGGCGGGCGCGGCCGGCCCGGCCGACGACTGCCAGCCGGCCAGCAGCAGGCGGCGTTCCGGCTCGCCGAGCACCGGCAGCGCGCGCAGCGGCGTGTCCGGTGCGGCGGTCGCCGCGTCGAGCAGCGTGGTCAGGTGTCCGGCGATCCGGTCGACGCTGTCCCGGTCGACGCCGCCGGCGGCGTGCTGGAGGTTGACCGTGGTCCGGTCCGGGCCGTCGACCACCTGCACGTGCAGGGCGTTGCGGGCGGCGTGGTTGAACGCGGTCCAGCGGACCTCGGTGCGCAGCCCGGCGAAGACCGGGTCGGGGCCGGTGCGGCGCCGGTAGCTGACCGACACCGGGGCCAGTGCCGGTCGGGGCCGCAGCCCGTCGACGGCGCGGGCCAGCGGCACCGCCCGGACCGGGTAGGTGCGGCGCAGTTCGGCGCGGGTGGTGGCGACCAGGTCGGCGAACGGCCGGTCCGGGTCGGGGCGGACGGCCACCGGCAGCTCGTTGACGAACAGCCCGATCGCGTCGCGGGTCGCGGCGGTACGCGTACCGAGGTCGACGGCGACCGTCGGCGCGGCGTTGCCGTAGCGGTGCAGGACGGCCTGCACCGCGGCGAGCAGCACCTCGAAGCGGGTGTGCCCGGACCGGTCGGCGCAGCCGGCCAGCGCCGACCGCCGGGCCGGGGTCAGGTCGAACTCGACGGCCTCGCCGGGCTCGACCCCGTCCGGCACGCGGGTCAGCCCCGGCAGCACCACCGGGGCCGGCTCCCGCCAGCGGTCCGCCCAGAACTCGCGGGCGGCGGGCAGGGCGGCGGCGATGCGGGCCGCCTCGTCGGCGGCGTGCCCGGCGTACGGCACCGGCGGGATGGGCGCACCGGTCGCGCGGGTGACCCGGGCGCCGTACGCCGCCGCCAGCTCGCGCAGCAGCACGTCCTTGGACTCGCCGTCGAAGACCAGGTGGTGGGCGACGACGAGCAGCAGGTGCTCGGTCGGGGCAAGGCCGAGCAGGGTGAAGCGGACCAGCGGGCCGCGCCGCAGGTCGAACGGGCGCAACGTCTCGGCCCGGACCACGGCGGCGACGTCGGCGGGCCGCACCTCCCGCCGGGTCAGCCGGGGCGGGCCGGCGGCGACCAGCGCCAGCTCGCCGTCGGTGTCGTCGAAGGCGTACGCCAGCACCGGATGCCGCCGTACGACGGCGTCGCAGGCGTCGGCGAGCGCGTCGGCGTCGAGCGCGCCGGACAGCCGTACCGGCAGCGGCATGTGGTAGGCCGAGCCGGCCGCGCCGATCCGCTCGGTGAACCACAGCCCGTGCTGGGCGGCCGAAGCCGGACCGAGCCGCGGTAAGTCCACAGTGGTCACACTACCTCCGTCTCCGGGAAGCGCTCGCCGGTCAGCTCCGACACCGGTGTCGTGGCGCCGGCCGGCAGCGCGTGCAGCAGGCGCAGCAGGCCGGCGGCGAGCCGGCGCGGGGTGGACCGGTCGAAGGCGTACGAGTTCCACAGCAGCCAGCCGGACAGCGAACCGTCCGGCTGTTCGACCACCGCCAGCTCCGGCACCCCGAGGTCCGGCTGCCCGTCCGGGGTCGGCCAGTCGGCGTCCAGCGCGCGCGGCAGCGGGAACCCCTGCGAGATCAGGCCGGGAAAGTGCGGGTCGCCGCCCCAGCTCTCGAAGCGCAGCCAGGCGGCGGCCGGGAAGCGGGCGTAGAACTCGGCGAACGGGTAGTACTGGTGGTCGACGGCGGCGAGCGTGGTGGCGCGTACCCGGTCGAGCAGGTCGGCGAAGGTCGGGTCGCCGCCGGTGTCGATCCGCAGCGGCAACGACTGCACCAGGCAGCCGACCAGCACCTCGAACTCCGGCCGGCCGCGCCCCGGGACCGGGGACATGACGACCAGGTCCGGCACCCCGCTCCACCCGGTCAGCACCGCCGCCCACGCCGCCGTGACCAGCATCGCCGTGCTGGCGCCCCGGTCCCTGGCCAGGGACCGCAGCCGGCCGGCGGCGTCCGCGTCGACCCGGAACTCCAGCGAGTCGCTGTGCAGCCGGACGGCGTGCCGCCGGCCCGGGAACGGCGCGACGACGGCCGGCGCCCCGTCGAGGCGGTCCAGCCAGTAGCGGCGGGTGCGCGGCCACTGCGCCCGGGTCCAGGCCACCGCCTCGACGTACGGCACCGGCGGCGCCGGCAGGACGGGTCGGCGGCCGGTGCGCAGCGCCGAGTAGACCAGGCCGAGTTCGCGCAGCAGCACCCCCATCGACCAGCCGTCGAAGACCAGGTGGTGCACGGCGAGGCCGAGCACGTGGTCGGCGTCGCCGAGCCGGACCACGACCGCCCGCACCAGCGGCCCCTGAGCCAGCCCGAACCGCAGTTCCCGGTCGGCGCACACCAGCCGCGCGGCGTGTGCCTCGTCGGCGGCGGCGGTGACCGTCACCGCCGGCGGGCAGTCGGCGAGCAGGTGGCCACGCGGTGCCCCGCCGGCCGCGCGGAACACGGTGCGCAGCGCCTCGTGCCGGGTCACCAGCACGCCCAGCGCCGCCTCCAGCAGGGCCGGGTCGAGGTCGTCGGTGATCCGGATCGCGACGCTGATCGGGCCCGGGTCGCGGGGTTCGTCGGTGGCGTACATCCAGGCCAGGAAGTTGTCCTGCTGGGCGGTGAGCGGCATGTCCCGCCCGCCGTCGCCGTTCGTCTCCGGCGCGGCCGTCGTCGCCGTCTCCGCGATCTCCGCCGCCGGCCCTGCGGCGCTCGCGGCGGCCAGCCAGCCGGCCTGCGCGGCCAGCACCGGCCGGTCGAACACCACCGAGGCCGGTACGGCGACGCCGAACTCGGCGGCGGCCAGCGTGGCGATCTGGGCGGCCTTGAGCGAGTCGCCGCCGAGCGCGAAGAAGTCGTCGTGCCGGCCGGCCGACGGCACCCCGAGCACCCGGCCCCACAGCGCGGCGAGCGTACGTTCCGCCGCCGTCACCGGCGCCCCGTCGCCGTCGTCGGGCCGCCGGGCGAACAGGTCGCGCAGCGCGGCCCGGACCACCTTGCCGCCGTCGTTGCGCGGCAGCGCGTCGACCAGCAGCAGCCGCAGCGGCCGTTCCTGCGGGGCGAGCCGCTCGGCCAGGTGGGCCCGCAGCGCGTCGGCGGTGACCGGGCGGCCGGGCACCACCGCGGCGGCGACCATCGCGCCCAGCGTGGCGTGCGGCAGCCCGACCACGGCCGCGTCGGCGACGTCGGGGTGGTCGAAGAGCACCGACTCGACATGCAGCGTCGACACCTTGAACCCGCCGGTCTTGACGGTGTCGCCGTCCCGGTCGACCAGGTGCAGGTAGCCGTCGGCGTCGAGGTGGCCGAGGTCGCCCATCCGGACCCAGCCGTCGCGGAAGACCCTGGCGCTGGCCGCCGGGTCGCCGAAGTACGTCCGGGGCACGGTGTCGGCCCGCAGCCACACCTCGCCGGTCGCGCCGGCCGGCAGCGGCACCCCGTCCTGGTCGGTGATCCGCAGTTCGGCGCCGGCGGCCGGCCGGCCGAGCGCGGTCGGCCGGTCCGGGTCGTAGACGACGGTGGTATGGGCCGGGGCGGCCTCGGTCGAGGTGTAGTTGTTGACGACCGTGGCGCCGGGCAGGGCGGTGGTGAGGTCGCGGGCCACCGCGGGTGGCAGCGCCGCGCCGGTCGAGGCGACCAGCAGTACGTCGGACAGGTCGTGCCGCTCGGCCGCGCGGGCGCGCAGCAGGTCGATCGCCATCGACGGCACCACGAAGACGGTCCCGGCCCGGTGCCGGGCGACCAGCGCGGCGAAGCCGTCGGCGTCGAAGCGGGGCGCCACCACGGCGGCCGGCCGGGCGGTCAGCGCCTGGACCAGCATGGTCTGCGCGGCGTTGGTGCCGATCGGGAAGGCGTGCACGAAGTGGTCGGAGTGCGCCAGCGGTCGGCGCCGGGGGCGCGGGGCGGCGCCGAACGTCAGGTTGGCGTGGGTGGCGGCCACCCCCTTCGGTCGGCCGGTGGTGCCCGAGGTGTGCACGATCTGGGCCAGGTCGCCGGGGCGTACGTCGCCGTCGGGCGGGCCGGGGGAGGCGGTCCGGCCCAGCCCGTCCGCGTGCAGTGTCCACCATGGACCTCGCGGTGCCGTGCCGGCGTGCAGCACGCCGGTGGCGCCACAGCCGGCGAGCAGGTCGGCGGCGGCCGGGGTCCGGTCCGACAGCGGCACGGCGACCGCGCCGGCCGCGGTGACCGCGGCATACCCGACCGCGAAGTCGAGCCAGTCCGGCCCGCCGAAGACGAGCCCGATCCGGTCGCCCCGGCCCACGCCGCGGTCGCGCAGTTCGTGGGCGCCCGCGTCGGCACGGGCCCGCCACTGTCCGAAGGTGAGGGTCCCCACCCCGTCGAGCACCAGCGCGACCCGGTCCGGCTCGTCGTCGGCCCGCGCCGCCAGCAGGGCCGGCACCGTCGTCGGGGGCTCAGCGCGCACCGGCACCGCCGGCGACGGGCTCGAGTCCGAAGCGGTCGACGGCGTCGCGTACGGTCGCCCGCAGGTGCGGCGGGACCTGGCCGGCGTGGCGGGCCAGGTAGGCGCGTACATGGTCCGGGTCGTCGCGCAGGAAGAGGAAGTCGGTCGGCACCATGTGCCGGATCGCCAGCAGCGGGACCGGGCAGCGCAGTGCCGGGAAGTCCGGGTTCCACAGCCCGCCCTTGGCCGGCGGGCCGTCGTGGAACTCGCCGAGCATCAGCCCGTGCGCAACGAACCGCGACTTGAGCCGCTCCTGGGTGCGGTCGACCACGAGCGGTACGTCGTCGGGCAGCAGGTCCGGGAAGACGATCAGGATGGTGGAGAACTGCGCGGCGGACCCGCGCCGCGCGGCGAGGTCGACGAACCAGTCCCGGTAGGTGACCAGCAGCCGGTCCAGGTCGGCGGGGGCGTGTGTGCGGCCGGGGGCCACCGCCAGGTGGAAGACGTCGCGGTCCAGCGAACCCTGGGCGTACGGGCAGACGTTGCCGGTGCGTCCGAGGTCGGGGTGCGGTTGGCACAGGTACTCCCGGGCCCAGTCGACGACGGTGCGCAGCGCCCGCTCATGGCCGCGTACCGCCTGGGGCGGTGGGTCCTGCCGCAGGTCCGCGACCTCGATCAGGGTGTGGCGGGCGTGCGCCGGGTGGGTCAGCATGTCAGCCCCTCGTCTGCGTACGCGGCCGGGCGATCCGGTTGCTCGGGCGACCGGTCCGTGCGCGCTGGCAGTCACGCTAGTAAGAGGCATGTGAATTAGTAAGTAGTCCTTACAGTGAAGTTGCTCGTCCTAACAGCCGGTGTCGGGATCGGACGAACCCCCGACTACGCCTCCACCGTCCGGCGGGCGCTACCGTGTCAGCCATGCCCGAACTGGTGGTGGAGGGGCGCGAGTTCGCCGACGAGGACTGGTACGGCGAGGACATGGTCGACCGCGTCTACTCCGGATGCACCTTCCGCCGCGTCGACCTGACCGAGGCGACCACCCGCCGGGTCACCTTCACCGGATGCACCTTCGCCAACGTACGGTTCAACGCCTCCCGCCACCACGACACCGCCCTGGTGCGGTGCGTCATCGAACGCAGCGAACTCTTCGACGCCGAGTTCACCGGCTGCAAGCTCACCGGCAGCACCATCACCGACTGCGGCACCCGCCCGCTGCGGGTGACCGGCGGCGACTGGTCCTTCGTCACGCTGACCGGCGCCGACCTGCGCGGGGTCACGTTCACCGACGTACGCATGCGCGAGGTCGACCTGTCCCGCGCCGACTGCACCGGTGCCACCCTGACCGGCGTCGACCTGTCGGCGGCCACCCTCACCGGCGCCGACCTGTCCGGCGCCGACCTGCGCGGCAGCGACCTCACCGCGCTCGACCCGTCGGCCGTACGCCTGTCCGGCGCCGTCATCGACGCCGCCCAGGCCGTCGTCATCGCCCAGGCCCTCGGCCTGCGCATCGGCTGACCCGCGGCACCTCGCCCGACCGGCGGAATAGACCGCCCGGAACTGGGAAGCCCACGGGCCTACCGACAGGCGTGGGAGGCGACATGGCGTGGGGCACGGAGCCGCCGGCAACCGACAGCGATCGATGATTCCGACGGGGTGGCGACCCCTGGCGGCCGTCGGCCGTACGGCCGTCGCGCACGCCGGCGCCGTCGTGGCCGGACTGGCCCGGGCCGCCGGGATCAACCAGCGGGGTGTCTGGTCCCGGCCCGGCCGCCACCACATCGAGGTCCGGGGCGTCGCCGAACCGGCCGGCGGCCGGCTGGGCCGACGGGTCGAGGCGGCGCTGTCCAAGGTCCCCGGCGTGGCCTGGGCCCGGATCAACCCGCCGACCGGTCGCGTCGTCGTCGCCGTCGAGCAGCCGGGGCCGAGCCTCGACCAGCTGATGTCGGTGATCAGCGGCATCGAGCGCAACGACGGCTACGCCCCCGACCCGGACATCGACCCGCCGCACCCGCCGGAGGAGGGGCCGCGTACCGGGCGGGCCGTCACCACCCTCGCCGCCGACACGCTCGGCCTCGGCCTCGCCGTCGCGACCCGGGTACTGCCGTTCACCTCCCTACCCGGCGAGTTCGCCGGCCTGCTCAAGGTCGTCGACCTGCACCCCAGGCTGCACATGCTCGCCGGCAAGGGACTCCAGGGCGCCCCGCGCGCCGACTCGGTGCTGCCGCTGGCCGAGTCGCTGGCCCACGGACTGTCCGGCGGCTGGCCCAGCATCGTGCTCGACACCGGCAGGCGGCTGCTGGAATGGCAGGAAGCCCGCGCCGAACTCGCCGCCTGGGAGAAGGCCGAGGCACGGCTCACCGGCACCCCGGAACGGGCCGCCGCGCCGTGCATCGCACAGGACCGGCCGGTCGCCAAACCGGACGGCCCGGTCGAGCGGTACGCGGTCCGGGTAATGGCCGCCGGGGCCCTCGCCGGCGCCGCCACCCTGCCGTTCGGCGGCGCCAAGCGGGCCGCCGCCGTCGCCCTGTCCACCCTGCCGAAGGCCGCCGCCGCCGGCCGGGAAGGCTACGCCGCCCGGCTCGGCGCGCTGCTCGCCCGCCGGGGCGTGGTCGTGGTCGACCGCGACGTGCTGCGCGAACTCGACCGGATCGACACCCTCGTCGTCGACCCCGAGGTGCTGCGGTCCTCGCGGGCCGTGCTCACCGACCTGGTCCCGCTACCGGCACCCGACGACCGGGCACCCGACGAGCAGGAGACCGTCGCCCGCGCCTTCGCCCTCTTCGACGCCGACCACCCCACCGGCCGGCACACCGCCGACGGCTGGGAACTCGCCCCGGTCGGCGACCTCGCCCCCGGCGCCGGCGCCGAACAAGTCGGCGAACTGCGGAAACGGGTCGACACCGTGCTCGGGCTCGCGCACGACGGGCGGCTCGTCGCGCTCGCCGGCGCCACCGCCGAACCCGCCCGCGCCAGCCAGGTCCTGCCCGACGCCGCCCGCCGGGCCGGGCTGCGACTGGTCGTCGCCACCCCGGACACCGTCCCGCTGGCCTCGACCGTACGGGACCTCCAGGCCGACGGGGCGATGGTCATGCTCGTCTCCGGCGACCGGCGGGCACTGGCCGCCGCCGACTGCGGCATCGGCACCGCCCGCACCGACGGCCTGCCCGCCTGGGGCGCCCACCTGATCGTCGACACCGACATCGACGTCGCCGCCATGGTGGTCGAGGCCGCCGGCGGAGCCCGGCGCATGATCCAGCAGTGCATCGTGCTGTCCGGCGCCGGCACCGGCCTCGGGGCGGTGACGGCGCTCACCAGCCCGCCCGGGGACCTGCCGGGCCGGTCCCAGATGCCGCTGCACCTCACGGCCGCCGTCGCACTCGGCAACGGCGTCTGGCGCGCCAACGAACTGCCCCGCAACCCGCCGACGCCGCCCGCGCCGACCACGCCGTGGCACCTCATGCCGGTACCGGTCGTCTTCGACCGGCTCGGCAGCGGGCCGGCCGGCCTCACCGACGAGGAGGCCGGCCGGCGGGTCCGGCAGACCGGCGGCGAACCACCCGCCGGCGCCGGCTTCGCCCGCGCCTTCGTCGACGAACTCGCCAACCCGCTCACCCCGGTGCTGGCACTCGGCGCCGGCCTGTCCGCGGCCGTCGGCTCGGTCGTCGACGCCGGCCTCGTCGGCGGGGTCCTGGCCCTGTCGGCCCTGGTCGGCGCCGCCCAGCAGGCGGCCACCGAACACGCCCTCGGGCGGCTCTTCGCCCGCGCCGAGGTCACCGTACGGGTCCGGCGCGGCGGCACCGAACAGACCATCAGCGGCGCCGACCTCGTCCCCGGCGACCTGGTCCTGCTCTGCCCCGGCGACGCCGTACCCGCCGACTGCCGGGTGATCGAGGCGGTCGGCCTGGAAACCGACGAGTCCTCGCTGACCGGCGAGTCGCTGCCGGTGGGCAAGGACACCGCCGCCGTCGTCGCCGGCGAGGTCGCCGACCGCAGATCGATGGTCTACCAGGGCACCAGCGTCGCCGCCGGCCACGGCGCCGCGGTCGTCGTCGCCACCGGCGCCGACACCGAGGCCGGCCGCGGCATGGCACTCGCCCGCGGCGCCGCCCCGGCCAGCGGCGTCGAGGCCCGCCTCACCCACCTGACCAGTTCGTCGCTGCCACTGGCCGCCGGTGCGGCGGTCGCCGTCGCCGGCGCGGGACTCCTGCACGGCGTACCGCTGGCACAGACCGCGGCGACCGCCGCCAACCTGGCCGTCGCGTCCGTACCCGAGGGCCTGCCGTTCCTGGTCTCCGCCGCGCAGCTCGCCGCCGCCCGCCGGCTCGCCAACCACGGCGCCCTGGTCCGCAACCCGCGCACCATCGAGGCGCTCGGCCGGGTCGACGTGCTCTGCTTCGACAAGACCGGCACCCTGACCGAGGGCCGGTTGCGGCTCGCCGGGGTCGGCGACCCGGGCCGGTACGCCGCCCTCGACGAACTGTCCGACGAACTGCGCCCGGTGCTGGCGGCGGCGCTGCGGGCCACACCCGAGGCCGACGACCCGGCCGACCTGCCGCAGCAGACCGACGCCGCCGTACTGGCCGGTGCCCGCGCCGCCGGGATCGGGCCGGACACCGGTTCGCCCGGCTGGCACCTGACGGCGGCACTGCCGTTCGAGGCGTCCCGGGGCTACCACGCCACCGTCGGCGGCCCGGACGGCGCCCTGCTGCTCAGCGTCAAGGGCGCCCCGGAGGTGGTGCTGCCACGCTGCTCCCTGCGGCGCGACCCCGGCGGCGACGTACCGCTGGACGCGGCCGGCCGGTCGGCGCTGCAAGAACTGCTGACCGGGCACGCCGCCGCCGGGCAGCGGGTCCTCGCCGTCGCCGAGTGCCCGGTCGCCACCACCTCGTCGGTCGCCGACGGCGACGTCGAAGGGCTGACGTTCCTGGGCTTCGTCGCCCTGGCCGACGTCGTACGCGACAGCGCGGCACCGGCCGTCCGGCGGATCCGGGAGGCCGGCGTGCACACCATCATGGTGACCGGCGACCACCCGGCCACCGCCGCGGCGATCGCCGCCATCATCAGCACCGACGGGCCCGGCCAGCGGGTCGCCACCGGAGCCGAACTCGACGCGCTCGACGATCCGGCGCTCGCCGAGCGGCTGGCCGCGACCGACGTCGTGGCCCGCTGCACCCCGGCCCACAAGGTACGCATCATCCAGGCCCTGCGCGGCGCCGGCCGGACCGTCGCGATGACCGGCGACGGCGCCAACGACGCCCCGGCGATCCGGCTCGCCGACGTCGGGATCGCGCTCGGCCAGCGCGGCACCCCCGCCGCGCACGCCGCCGCCGACCTCGTCGTCACCGACGACCGGCTCGAGACGATCATCGCCACCCTGGTCGAGGGACGGGCCATGTGGTCGTCGGTACGGCACGCGCTGAGCGTCCTGGTCGGCGGCAACCTCGGCGAGATCGCCTTCAGCGTCGTCACCGCCGCCGTCACCGGCCGCTCCGCGCTGAGCTCCCGCCAACTCCTGCTGGTCAACCTGCTCACCGACCTGGCACCGGCGATGGCGATCGCGGTCCGCCCGCCCCGCCCGGAGGCCGGCGTCGACCTGCTCGCCGAGGGCCCGGACGCGTCGCTCGGGGCCAGCCTCAACCGGGAGATCGGACTGCGGGCCGGCGCGACCACGTTCGGCGCCACCGCCGGCTGGACCCTGGCCCGGGCGACCGGCCGCCGCAAGCGGGCCGGCACGGTCGCCCTCGCCGCCCTGGTCGGCACCCAGCTCGGCCAGACGGTGCTGACCGGCGGCGCCAGCCCCGCCGTCCTGGCGACCGCGGCGGTGTCCGTTGGAGCACTTGTGGCGGTGATCCAGACGCCGGGGCTGAGCCAGTTCTTCGGGTGTACGCCGCTCGGCCCGGTCGGCTGGGGGATAGCGACCGGCTCGGCGGCCTGCGCCACGGTGGCGAACACCGCCCTGGGCCGCCTGATCCTCCCCGGCACGAACCCCCGCCCCACCCCCGATCAGGCCGCCCCGGACGGCGCCGCCCCCGGTGCTGCCCCCGCTCCCGCTGGTGCCGCTCCCGCTCGCGCCGCCGCTCCGGATAGCCGCGCCGCTCCGGATGGCCACGCCGATCAAGGGGATGTCTCGGGCATTACGGGGCAGGATTCCGGCAACAAGTCCTAGATCGGCGAGCCCGGCCGGCGCGGCGTACGGCCCGGCGAGGCCGACCGCCGAGTCGATCAAGGCCGAACCGCCCCGGTCGCGCCGATCGAGGGGATGTTTCAGGCATTACGGGGCACGATTGCGGCAACGAGTCCTCGATCGCGCACCACTGCAAGCGGATGGCGGCGGCCGAGCGTGATGGCAAGGCCGAGATCGATCAGGCGGTCATGACAGCACTGAAGTGGTCGGCTACCTCGTCGGCGATGGACTCCGCGTTCTCGG
Organism: Polymorphospora sp. NPDC051019; assembly: GCF_040683055.1. Lineage (NCBI taxonomy): Bacteria > Bacillati > Actinomycetota > Actinomycetes > Micromonosporales > Micromonosporaceae > Polymorphospora > Polymorphospora sp. NPDC051019. The sequence goes on from NZ_JBFBCH010000022.1 coordinate 23,661, forward strand.
TACCGTCCACCTCGATCACCCGTATGCCCAGGGCGGTGGCACGCTGAGCGGCGTCTGCGGCAAGGATTCTGTCGCGTTCCAGGCGGCTACGCCGGGCTTGTTCAGGATCGGACAAGTCCACGCCGAACACACCCGCCCGGGATAGAGTCGCGGCCTGGTGCTCGCGCCACTCGTCGGTGGGAACCAGCACGACCGCGCGACGCAGATCGTCGGCGACGGTGGCGATGAGGTCGGGCCGGAGGTTCCAGCCGTCGGCCAGGATCGGGTGCGGGGAAACCAGAGCGCGCAGGTCGTCCAAGACCCAGGGAAACCTCTCGGCGAAGTCGTCAAGGGCGCGGACCGCCATCTCGCGCGCGGAGAGCTCGCTCCAATATGCCGGCCAGTCTGTTGGTGGTTGCCCCTGACGGGCGCGGGCCGCGTTCCGGCGATCCTCGTGGGCTCGGGAATCATGGTAGTCGCAGTGGTAGTGGGTGAGCCCGTACCGGCTGGTCAGGATGGCGGCGACCGTGGTCTTGCCGGCCCATTGCGCGCCACCGATCCAGAGCACGTTCCTGATGGTCCCGTCGTAGGTCCAACGCATGGCGCCGAGCCTGCACCCACGAGCACCAAAGAGAAAGTTGTTGCGTGGGTGGGCAACGCGCGGACGGCCCGTACAGGCGGCGCGGGGCACGGGCGGTGGGCGGCACCACGGGCGCCCACGTACCCCACAGCCCACGTACCCACAGCCCACGTACCCCGGCCCACCTCCCCCTAACGGACCGGCGTCGGGGGAGCGCCGATCGCCGCCGCCAGTTCCCGGCGGTCCCGGATGCCGAGTTTGCCGTACGCCCGTTGCAGGTGGTTCTCGACCGTCCGCACCGACAGCACCAGCCGCTCGGCGATCTCCGGGTTGCCCAGCCCGGCCGCCGCCAGCGCGCTCACCTCCCGTTCGCGCGGGGTCAGCGGGCCGGCCGGGTCCGGTTCGTCGAGCCACGCGGGCCAGAACCCGGCGCACTCCTGGCGCAGCCGCTCGACCCGGCGGGCCAACCGGCTCGCGGTACGGCCGTCCGGCGGCTGGCAGCGGGCCGCCTGCACCGCCGCCTCCAGCGCCAGCAGGTCGTACCGGTGCTCCTCCCACGCCTGGCTGATCTCCTCCAGCCGCAGCGGGTCGCCGGCCGCCAGCGCCTCGGCGTAGTCGGCGTACCAGCCGAACAGCGGGGTGTCGCACAGGTCGGCGATCCGGCGGGCCTCGGCGGCGACGGCCGCCGACGGCTCCAGCCGCGACCACAGGTGCACGGCGTCCATCCCCACCGACAGTTGCCCGCCGGCCAGGAACGCGTCCGTCAGCTCCCGCAGCAGCGTCACCGCCCGGGTCTGCTCGCCCGACATCGCCAGCAGCCACGCCTCGCTCAGCCGGGCGTAGTCGCCGGCGGAGCTGCCGTCCGGGACCAGCCGGGTCACCTCATCGAGCGCCGCCCAGCCCTCGTCGAACCGGCGCCGGTGCGCCGCCCACCAGGCCCGCATCGCCAGGATCTTCACCCGGATCGGGAACACCGTCGCCGGATCGGTCACCGCCAGCGCCTCGTCGATCCAGCGGGAGGCCACCTCGATCTGGCCGCGTTCGCCGGCGCAGATGCCGCGTGCCATCGCGATCAGGCCCACCCCGTCCGGCGCGCCGTGGGCGACGGCGTCGGCGTAGTAGCGTTCCGCGGCCTCGGTCGCCTCCACGATGCGACCGGCCATCACCAGCGCCTGCACGTGGCAGGTCTGGGTGGCGGCCCGCATCGTCGGCCACACCTCGGGCAGCGCCGGGTCGCCGGCCGCGAACGCGGCGGCGACCTGGGCGGGCGCCCCGGCGAAGACCATCACGTACGGCCGCAGCGGCGCGATCGCGGTGGCCAGCAGCGGGTCCTGCGACGGCTGTTCCAGCGCGGTCGCGATCGTCGCCAGCGCCTCGTGGCCGCGGCCGCAGAACACCGCGATCCCGGCCTGCGCCGACAGCAGCTCGTGGTGCACCCCGTCCGGTAGCGTCCGTTCGGCGTCGGCCAGTACCCGCAGGGCGTCGTCGGGACGGCGCAGCCCCCAGAAGAGGTTCAGGGCGCGCAGCGCGGCGGCCTGCGCCCGGTCGCGGGGCACCTCCATCTCCGCGTAGCCGCGCCGCAGCCGGTCGTCGGCCTCCTGGTGCCGGCCGAGCGCGACCAGGGCCCGGCCGGCGTGCCACGCCCCGGCGGCGGTCGGCACCCGTTCGGCCAGCCGCAGCGCCAGCCCGGCGCCGCCGCGGCGCAGCGCCTCGGTCGCGGTGCCGAGCAGTTCGGCCGGGTCGACCTCGAGCCCCGCCTCGACCCGCCACGACACCACCTGGATGCGGTCCTCGACGCCGGCCGTCTCCGGTTCCAGGGCATCGGCCAGCTCGCGCAGGATCCGCCGGGTCCGTAGCCGGCCGGTACGGGCCCGCACCGCCTCGCCGTACAGCGGGTGGCCGAGCCGGACCACGGTGCGCTGGCCGGTCTGGTCGAGCCGGATCAGGCCGCGCTCCTCGAGGTCCTCGGTGACGTCGGCGGGCACCAGCCGTTCGAGCAGCGGCAGCGGGACCGGGGCGCCGTACGCGACGTACGCCAGCGCCGACGACTCCGCGGCGGTCAGTGCGCCGACGGTCAGCCCGACCACCTCCGGCAGCCCGGGCGTGCCCAGGTGCTCGGGCCGCCAGTGCCACATGCCGTTCTCCCGGCGCAGCGCCGCGTCGGCGAAACCGGCCCGCAGCACCTCCCGTACGAACAGCGGGTTGCCCAGCGTGAGCCGCCACAGCGCGTCGAGGGTGAGCCCGTCGGCCGGGCCGTCGAGCAGCGTCGAGACCAGATCACGGAAGTCGGCGAACGCCAGCGGTGCCACCTCGACCCGGGCCAGCGCGCCGGCCCGGCGCAGCAGCGCGACCGGCGGGGCGTCGACGGTGGCGTCGAGGGTGCTGGCCAGCACCTGCACGGAGCCGCCGACGACGAGCCGTTCCAGCAGGGCGGCGGAGGCGTCGTCGAGGAAGTGCAGGTCGTCGACGCCGACCACGACCGGCCGGCCGGCGGCGATGGCGTGCAGGCGGCGCTCCACCTCACGGAACACGTCCGTGACGCCGAGGGCCGCGCCGGGTAACAGGTCGACGACCGCGCCGAACGGCACCTCCCGCCAGCCGGGCGTCGCGGCCAGCCGGACGACGGCGGCACCGGCCCGCTCGTGGTCGTCCAGGGCCGCCGCGGCGAGCCGGCTCTTGCCCACCCCGGGCCGGCCGACCAGCAGCACCCCGCAGCCCGGTACGGCGGTCAGCGCCCCCGCGATCCGCTCCCGTTCGTCGTCGCGCCCGACCAGCGGGCCGTCCACCGACAACCGATCCGCAACCATCCGCATCCCCGCGTCCTCCAGCTACTCATGCGGTTTACCGGCAAGTTAGACAGCGGCGTCTAGCGGCTGAACGGGGCGGGTGCGTGCGGGTCGTATCCTCTTCGCCCGCCCCGGCCGGCCGCCGGTCGGCCCGGTCCGGTCCGGTCCGGATGAGTAACCGCTCTCCGGCCGCGCCGTGACTTTTGAGTACCCGGCACTCAGGCGGGGGGGCCGCCGGGCCGCCCACACTGGGTCGGCATCCGAGGTGGACGACGACAGGCGGCGACGATGAACCCAGCGGTGACCGGGATCCACAACGGACCCGACCGCGAATCGCGTCCGCTATCCGACACTTCGACCGTACCGACCGGCCTGCGCCGGTTCGGTGCCCTTGTCTCGCCGTACGGGCTGGTCGGCGCCGTGACCCGGCTGCCGGCCGCCGACGGGGAGGCCGACCTGCCGACCTTCGTCGCCCGGCTCGGGGACCCCGGCCCGGTGCTCGACCCGCACCGCCGCTGGTCGCACCGCCCCGAGCACGGCAACCTCGACGGCGCGGGCGGCGACCTCGACCCCGCCCGGGCGGCACACCTGGCCGTCGCCGAGGCCGTCGAGCGGTACTCCTCCTGCGCCGTCGACCCCGACCGGACCATCCGGGCCAGCGCCGACGAACTCGGCGCCGAGGCGGTCGACCTCGACTCGTGGCCGCGCTGCTCGCCGGCCGAACTCGCCGACCCGCGCTGCGGCCTGGTCGCACCCGACCGGGCCGCCCCGCGCCGCTGGGTACGCGGCTGGTCGCTGACCGCCGACCGGCCGGTGTACGTGCCGGCCGCCCACGTCTGGCTGAAGAACCCGCCGGAGTCGGCGGCGGAGGCGGTCACCAACCCGACCTCGACCGGCTGCGCGGCGCACACCGATCCGGTCGCGGCCGTCGTCGCCGGCCTGCTGGAGGTCGTCGAGCGCGACGCGGTCAGCCTCGCCTGGCTGCAACGTCTCCGGCTGCCCCGGCTGGCCGCCGACCCGGCCGGCCTCGACGACCGGTCCCGGGAGCTCGTCGGCCGGGGTCGGGTGCCGTACGTGCACACGCTGCTCTTCGACGCGACGACCGACCTCGGCATCCCGGTCCTGTTCGGCCTGCAGCTCGCCGACCACGACCGGCACCTCGCCCAGCTCGTGGCCGCCGCCTGCGTGGCGGATCCGCGCGCGGCGGTGGCCAAGGTGTACCGCGAGGCCGCCGCCCTGCGGATCGCGCTGCGGGCGGCGGCCGCCGCCCGTACGCCGCCGGCCGGGCCGGACGTCGCCAGCGTCGTCGACGGGGCGATCGCACTCGGCCGCCGCGACCGGCGGCACCACTTCGACTTCCTGCTCGACGGCGACCGCCCGGTACGCCGTCTCGCCGACCTGCCGGCGCCGCCGCCGGGGGAGCCGATCACCGTCCTGTACTGGCTGCTGGCGCGGCTGCGGGCCGGTGGCTGCGAGGTCGTCGTCGTCGACCTGACCACCGACGAGGCCGAGCAGGCCGGCGCGGTCGTGGTCCGGGTGCTCGTACCGCAGCTCATGCCGCTGTCGTTCGTGCACCGGGCCCGCTACCTCGCCCACCCCCGCCTCTACGCCGCCCCGGCCGCCATGGGTCATCCGGTGCGCGCCGAGGCCGACGTCAACCCCGTACCGCAACCGTTCGCCTGACCGACCGCACCACGGAGGACCACGATGTACGCCACCGTCGAGCGAGACGTGCGCGATCAGGGTGCCCGGCTTGAGCCGGCCACCCCGACGCTGCTGGTCGTCGCGTCCGGCGACTTCGGGCACCGGGTCGCCGCGCGGCTCGCCGCCGGCCATCCCGGCTCGACCGTCACCGACCGGCCGGTGAGCCGGCCGGCGGCGGACATCGTGGTGCTGGCCGCCGGCCACGACCGGCCCGCGCTGGCCGACGCCGTCGACCGGGCCGCGTACGCCGCCCGCCGGCCCTGGTTCCCGGTCCTTCTCGACCACCCCCACCTGCGCTGCGGCCCGGTCGTGGTGCCCGGGCGCACCGCCTGCCACGACTGCTTCCAGCGCCGCCGCCGGCAGCACGGCGGCCCGGACACCGGGACCGTCGAACGGCCGATCCCCGGATACGCCGACCACCACGTCGGGCTCGCGGTGGCGCTGGCCCGCCGCGCCGTCCGCGACGCCTGGACGCCGTCCGGCGAGCGGCCCGGCGGCTGGGTACGTACCGTCGACCTGGTCACCGGCACGACCGGGCGGCACGGGGTGGTGGCGGTCGACCGCTGCCCCCGCTGCCGGCCGCCGCGCGACCACGCGGCACGACTCGACGACCTCGCCGCGCGCCTGCGCCGGCCCGGGGAACCCGGTGTGCCGGACGCCCGCCGCGAGGGGACCGGGGGCCCGGCATGAGCGGCGTCGTCACGGCCGGGTTCGTGGCGCGGGCGGCGCTGACCGACCGGCGGTTCGCGGTGCCGGTACGGCCGCGTACCCGGCGTGGGGTGCTGACGTACCGGGCCGGGGACGGGCTGGTCATCGACGGCGTGGCGCGCCGCAAGCGCCTCGGCGGGGCCGCCGTCGACCTGGTCGCGCGCCTGCTGCCGTTGATGGACGGCAGCCGCGACCACCCGACCCTGGCCGCCACGCTCGGCATCACGCCCCGGGCACTGTTCCAGGCGGTGACCCTGCTGTGGGCCTGCGGAGCCGTCGAGGAGGCCGCGCCGGCCGGTGCCGACGTGACCGCGGTGCCCGACCACCTGGCCGACTTCCTGTCCCGGATCGGTGACGCGACCGGCGCCGACGCCGCCTGGGAGCTGACCGCCGCCCGGCTCGCGGCCGCGCACGTCGAGGTACGCGGCGACGGCCCGCTGGCGGCGGCGCTCGCCACCGAACTCGGCGCGCACATCGCGGTGAGCCGGGGCGCGGGGCCGTTCCCCGCCGGTGCCGCCACGCTGGTCGTGCTGGCGGCAGCGGCACCGGACGACGACGCGGACACGGTCGCCGACTGCTGGCGGAGCGGCATCCCGCTGCTGTGGGTGTCGGTCCGCGACGGCGTCGCCCACCTCGGCCCGTACGTCGATTCCCGGTTCACCCCGTGCCCCGCCTGCGCCACCGGGCGCCCCGCCGGCCCACCCGATCCCGCTGGCCCACCCGACCCCGACGATCTCGCGCTCGCCGCCGCGCTGGCCGCCAACGAGATCTTCGGGCTGGTCGGCAGGGCCACCCAGGTCGCCCTGCCGATGCGGTGGCGCGGCGTCGACCTCACCGATCTCACCCAGGAGCGGCACGCCGCCACCACCCGCCCCGGCTGTCCCGACTGCTCGGCCGTGCCGGGCGAGCCGGGCGAGGCGCCGCCGGCGGCCCGCTACGAGGCGGCGGTCGGCCGCGCGCCCCGGGACTTCCCCGACGCCGGGCGGCACCGGGCGCACTACCGGCCGGCCGGGCCGGCGTCCCGCCGCGCCGCGAAGACGTGGCCGCTCGCGCCGCGTACGCCGCTGCCCGCGCCCGCGATGGACCTGCTGCGCGACGGCCGGACCGGCGACCGGGTCGACCTGGCCGCGGTCGGGGTGCTGCTGGCGGTCTGTGCCGGCTGGCGCGGCGAGACCCCGGACCGGGTGCTGCGCTGGACCGCGACCGCCGGAAACCTCGGCTCGGTCGTGGCGCACCTCGTGGCCCGCGACGTCGCCGGCCTGCCCGCGGGCGTCTACGGCTACGTCGCCGACCGGCACGCGCTCGCCCGCCTCGCGGACCTGACGGACGGCGTACGTGGGACCGCGCCCGCCTCGATCGTGCTCACCGCCGACCTGCGCCGGGCGGTCGGCGAGTACGACGCGACCGCGCTGCGCCTGGTGCTGCTCGACGCCGGCTGCGCCCAGGCCGCCACCGGCGCCGCCGCGATCCCGCTGGGCCTGACCGCGCCGCCCCGCCCGGAGTGGGACGACGCCGGGCTCGCCGCCGTGCTCGGCGTCGACCGTGCCGCCGAACCCGTCACCGCCGTGATCGACCTGCTGGAGCGGGCGGTGGACGGGCGCGCCCCGGGAGACCGGGAGGTGCCCGCGTGACCTCGCCCGCCGGCCTCGCGCTCGCGCTGCTGCGCTCCTTCGACGCCACCCGCCCGCCCGCCGAAGGGCTCCCGGCCCTGCCCGCGCTGCCCGCCACCGGGCCGCCGGTGGCCGTACCGGCCGCCTTCGGACGACGGTCCGACCTGCTCACCGCGCTGTCGCGCCGGCGGGCGGTACGACGGTTCGCGGCCACCCCGCTGCGGCTGCCCGAACTCGGCGCGGCCGTCGCGGCGGGGATCGCGGCGGACCGCCGGGACCGGCCGACCGAGGTCGACCACGACCCGCTGGAGGTGCTGGTCGTGGCGTTGCGTGTCGACGGCCTCCGGGCCGGTGTCCACCGCTACGACGCGGCCACCCGGACCGTCACCCCGGTGCTGCCGCTGCCGAATCGGGACGCCGGCGCGGACCTGCTCGCCGACCCGGAGTTCGCCGACGCCGGCGCGATCGTCACGATCCTCGGCGACATCGGGTCGGCCACCGCCCGCCGCGACGGGCACGGCTACCGGCTGCTGCTGGCCCGCGCCGGCGCCGCCGCGTACGCGATGTGGCTCGACGCGGTCGCCCGTGACCTGGTCGGCTGCGTCTTCGCCGGCCTGGTGCCGGCCGCCGTACGCCGGCCGTTGCACTGCGACGGCGTACGCCGGCAGCCGTTGTTCGCCGTCGCCCTGGGAAACCCCACAGCCACCGGGTGAGCGCCGACCCCAGCGGGCGCTCACCCGGTGTCCCGGCCGGTCACGGCCGGGACGGTCCGATCAGAAGGAGGCAGTCATGGAGCTGACGAACCCGGTGGAACTCGACCTCTACGCCGAGGACCTGGAGGAGTCGGAGTACGGGGCCGGCAACGGCGTGAGACCGGCGGCCCGCACCGCGCCGTTCTGCGAGGGTCCGCTCGGCAGCGCCGGGTGGGCGCCGTTCGGCAGCCCGGCCTGACGCCACGCGCGCGGGTGGATCAGCCGACCTCGAGCGGCAGCCGGGGGTCGCTGGTCCACTCGCGCAGCGAGCCGTCGTAGACGGCGACGTCGGGCTCGCCGAGCAGGGTCAGCGCCAGCGCGTCGCCGGTCGCCGCGATCCCGCCACCGCAGTACGTGACCTTGCGGCCCGGCCGGGCCAGTACGTCGGCGAAGATCTCGCGCAGCTCGTCGACCGGCCTGAACGTGCCGTCGGCCGGGTCGAGCAGCGCGCCGACGAACACGTTGACGCTGCCGGGGATCCGGCCGGGGCGGGGGTAGCTGTTGGTCTGCGTCGCGTGGTGGTCCTGCGGCGACAGGCTGTTGATCAGGCATGCCCCGGAGCCGCTCTCGACGACCCGCTCGACCTCGGCGAGTTCGGCGAACAGTTGCGGGCGTGGGCTGCCGACGAACCCGGCCGCCGGGTAGCTCTCCGCGCCGGCGCGGGTCGGCCGGCCCTCCGCGGTCCACTTGCGGAAGCCGCCGTCGAGCACGGCGACGTTGTCGAAGCCGTTGGCCCGCAGCAGCCACCAGACCCGGGTGGCCCAGAACGGGTCGAGCGAGTAGACGACGACGCGGCTGTCCGGGCCGATACCGAGGCGGCCGGCGGCGGCGGCGAACCGGGCCGGGGACGGCTTGGTGAACCAGCCGCCGTCGGGCTCGGACAGGTCGTCGATGATGTCGGCGAACGCCGCGCCCGGGATGTGGGCGGCGAGGTAGTCGTCGTGTCCGGACCGCTGGCTCCACTGCGTGCTGCCCGGCTCCGGCGCGGCCAGGTGCACGGTCGCGTCGAGGATCCGTACGTCGGGGTCGTCGAGGTGGTCGGCGAGCCAGTCGGTGGAGACCAGTGGGGTGGGCAGGGCCGTCATCGCGTCACTCCGTCACAGTCGTCGATCGCCTACCGGAAAAGTAGGGTCTATTCGACGTACAAGCTGGTCCAGAGCTTGATCATTCCGGAACGTGTCGCCGGTCACCGCAGGTGCCGGCCCGGCCCCGGCGCTGCCGTAGGGTGACCCGGTGTCCCCGTCCCGACCGCGAACCCGACCGGCGCGGGTGCCGGCCGAGCCGGCCCGGCCGCGGCCGCCGGCGTCACTCGACCCGGCCGTGCTGCCCGACCACGACCTCGACACCGAGGCCGGCTACGAGCGGCTCGGCTTCGTCGACCTCGACCTGTCCGGCCGGCGGGCCGAGGCGGTCGAGTTCACCCAGTGCCGGATGCGCCACACCACGCTGGCCGGTACGACGCTGTCCCGGGCCCGCCTCACCGACTGCCTGGTCGAGAGCGGCGACTGGGCCAACCTGCGGATGCCGTCGGCGACCCTGCTCCGGGTGCGGGCCGCCGACTCGCGGATGACCGGCTTCGCCCTCGTCGACGCGGTCGCCCGCGACGTGGTGTTCGAGGCGTGCCGGATGGATCTGTCGGGCTGGCGGTTCACCCGCTTCACGGCCGTACGCTTCGAGGGCTGCAACCTCACCGGCGCCGACTTCACCGGTGCCGACCTGGGCGGGGCGGCGTTCGTCGGCTGCGACCTGACCGGCGCCCGGTTCGACAACGCCACGATGACCGGCACCCGGTTCCGCGACTGTGTGCTGCTGGACGTGGCCGGGGTGACGAGCTGGCGGGGCGCGGTCGTCGAGGCGGCCGACCTGATCCAGTTGGCCCACGTCTTCGCCGCCGCCCTGGGCGTACGCATCGCCCCCGAGCCCTGAGCTTCGGGGGCGGCCCGGGCGCCCCCGAGCCCCCGCGATCTTGCAGTTGTCTCCCGCCTTTGTCTGGGTTTGTCGGGTGACTAGTGCAAGATCGCGGGGGAGTGGGGGTTACATGCCGCAGGACGGGGCGGACCAGCCGCCTACCGCGGCGACGTGGGTGTGGTCGTTGTGGCCGGGGTAGCCGGGACCGAGGATCTGCCGGAAGCCGTGGTAGCGGGCCTGCTGGGCGAGGCGGCACAGGGTGTGCGGGCCGGCGCCGAGGTCTACGGCGTCGCCGTAGAGGTGCCGGCTGTTGCTCGCGCCGCCGACCGCGCTGTTGCACGAGTAGCTGCGGAAGCCGCTGGTCACCCGGATCGACTGGTCGCCCAGCGCGCGCCGCAGCGCCTGGAGCTTCCACATGCTGACCAGCGCGTTGGCGCGGGCGGTCGCGGCTGACACCGCACCGCCGGACCAGGTGCTGTTGCACTTGTTGAGTTCGGCGTAGCTGAAGTTGACCGGGGTGCAGTCGTTGTCCTGCAGCGCGTAGATGCGGTTGAACGTGTTGGGGCCGGCGACGCCGTCGGCGGCCAGGCCGTACGCCTGCTGGAAGCGGATGACGGCCGAGCGGGTGGCCGGGCCGAAGACGCCGTCGATGGCGAGCTGGGCGTTGTAGCCCGGGTAGCCGGCGACCCGGATCTGGAGCTGCCGTACGTCCTCGCCCGAGGCACCCTGCTGGAGGGTGCGGCCCCAGGTGTAGCAGCCGTCGGCGTAGGCGGGGGACGCGCCGACGGTGGCGCCGACCAGTGTGGCCGCGGCTGTGAGGACGAGCGCCGCCAGCATCTTCGAAGCACGTCTGAACATTCGTGAGCCTCCATTTGTGGTGGGGATCAAGCGCATCGACGAGCGTGACTGAGAAGGGGATCTATGTCAATATCTGACAGCCGTTCGTAACATTCGGAAACTTTCCTGCCCGAGAGTGGCGGTGCGGTGCCGTCCCCCAGGGGCCGCCGGATGCCGTTCGGTGGGCGGTCGACAGCCGCCGTTGCGGGATTCTTCGCCTGTGCAACGAGGCCGGTCCGGCCGGCCCGCGCAGACCTGGCGTCGACACCGGGTCGAGCGGTCGCGGCGACGGAGGGTCGCCGGATCGGCCGGACCGGAACGGAGAGACGGATGGGATTCGGACGATCGGCGTCGGTGGCGGTCGCCGTGGTCGCGGGCCTCGTCGCCGCCCTCGGCGGCGCCGCCCCGGCCGCCGCGCGCAGCGGATACGGATACGACAACCAGGACCCGTACGACAGTGGGTGTGCGTCCTCCATGGTCCTGCTCCAGACGGTCGACATCGTGACCTTCTCCGCCACGAGTGTCGGCACGGGATAGCTCTGGTACGGCAGGAACTGCGGGACCAACTGGATCTCCGTACGGACGAGGTTCGCGGCGCCGACCGGATGGCCCGGCGGGATGACGACGAACATCTACCGCGACACGCCGCCCGGGGAAGCCCGGTTCACCTGGACGCAGCCCTGGGTCGCCGGCGCGGTGAGCTGGAGCGACATGCTCTACGCCCCGGTCGAGTGCGTACGGACGATCGGCGCCGTCGACTCCGTCCACGGCGTCGGCGTGGGGTGGATCCACCAGCCCGGGTGCTGAGCCGGTCCGGTGTCCGCCCGGTCCGGTGCCCGCCGGCCCGGCGTCGGTGAGCGCTCACATTGCATCGATCAGCCTCGACGCGTAACCTTCGTCCCCGAGCCGGGACAATCGTCACACGTCAGCGGGCCGGGCACGTCCGCGAGCGCAGGGGCAGCGCTCGCCAGGGCCCATGCCCGTGGCGTACGCCGTCGTGCCCCGGCTCCGGGGCCGGCCCTCACCTTCGAGGCAGCTCATGAGAAGACCACTCACCGTCGTCGGCGCCGCGATCGTCGCGCTCGCCGCCTCCGCCCTGATGTTCGTACCACCGGCCCACGCCGCGGTCGGTCTGCACATCGACGGGACCACCATCGTCGAGGCCAACGGCGAACCGTTCGTCATGCGTGGGGTGAACCACCCGCACGTCTGGTTCACCGGCGAGACCGACTCGTTCGCCGACGTCAAGGCGCTCGGGGCCAACACCGTGCGCGTCGTGCTGGGCACCGGCAAGCGGTGGGGCCCGTCCAACGACGTCGCCGCCGTGATCGGCCTGTGCAAGCAGAACAAGCTGATCTGCGTGCTGGAGGTGCACGACACCACCGGGTACGGCGAGGAGGGCGCGGCCGCCTCCCTGGACGAGGCCGTCGACTACTGGATCAGCCAGAAGAGCGCCCTGGTGGGCGAGGAGAACTACGTTGTGATCAACATCGGCAACGAGCCGATCGGCAACGTGAACGCCGGCCAGTGGACCGCCGCGACCGCCGCCGCGATCCAGCGCATGCGTGCCAACGGCTTCCAGCACCTGCTGATGGTCGACGGCCCGAACTGGGGCCAGGACTGGCAGTCCGTCATGCGGAACGACGCGCAGACGATCCTCGACGCCGACGTGCGGCGGAACACCGTGCTGTCGATCCACATGTACGCCGTCTACAACACCGCGGCGAGCATCGTCGGCTACCTCGACCACTTCGAGGCCAACGGCTGGCCGCTGGTCATCGGCGAGTTCGGCTGGCGGTTCAACGCCGGCGAGGTCGACCACGAAACCCTGCTCGCCGAGGCGGACGCCCGCGACCTCGGCTACCTCGGGTGGTCGTGGAGCGGTAACACCGACCCGATCCTGGACATGGCCACCAGCTTCGACCCCGCCCGGCTCACCACCTGGGGCGAGCGCATCTTCAACGGCCCGCACGGCATCCGGGCCACCGCGCGGGAGGCGACCATCTTCGGCGGAACGACGCCGACCACGCCGCCGACGACCCCGCCCACGACCCCGCCGACGCCCACGCCGCCGGCCGGTGCCTGCACCGCCACGTACACGGTGCTGAACCAGTGGCCGGGCGGGTTCCAGGGTGAGGTGCGGGTGACCGCCGGGAACACGGCGTTGCGGCAGTGGACGGTGACCTGGACGTTCGCCGACGGCCAGACCGTCTCCAACGCGTGGAACGCGACGGTCACCAGCAGTGGGTCGGCGGTGACCGCCCGCAACGTGAGCTACAACGGCACCCTTGCGGCCGGCGCCGGCACCACCTTCGGCTTCCTCGGATCGTGGACCGGGGCCAACCGTGCTCCGGTGGCCTCCTGCTCGGGGAGCTGACCCGGACGGCGTGACGGTCGGGGCCACGGTGCCCCGGCCGGCACGCCGCCGACCTTCTCGAACCCCGCCGTACGGGTGAGTTGCCATCATGGAAACTCGCCCGTACAGTTTCCGTCATGGAAACAGAGTCGAACCCTTCGCCCCGGCAGGCCCGGGAAATGCTCCGCCAACTCGCCGACGACGAGGACGCCGTCCGCTACCCGCCGATCCCGCGCTGGTTCTTCGTCGCGATGGCGGCCCTCGTGGCCGGACTCCATGTGGTCCGCCTCCTGCCGCCGTCCGACGCGGGCAAGGCGAGCCTCGCCCTGACCGTCGTCGCGATCGTTCTCGGGGCGAGGTACTGGCTCAACCGCGAGGGAGTGTCGTGGGCCGCGGTGAAGTTCACCGACATGGCCCCGTTCCTGGCCGTCATGCTCGCCACCTTCGGCGGATGCTGGGCCGTCTCGGCGCTCACCGGCGCCTGGTGGATCTGGATCGTCGGAGGTGTCGTGGCGGCCGCGGTCGTCCTGCGTACCGGACACGTCTACCGGCGGGCGTACGGCGATGGACGCTGAGATCCCCGCCTTCAACGAGATGATCCACGCACCCCACCGGCTGCGGATCTGCGCCATGCTCAGCGCCGCCCGCAAGGTGGAGTTCCAGCACCTGCAGGACCACCTCGGACTCTCCAAGTCCGCGCTCAGCAAGCACCTGACCCAGCTCGCCGACGCCGGCTACGTCCGGCAGGACCGGGCGACCCGCGACCTGCGCAGCAGGGTGTGGCTGTCGCTCACGCCCGAGGGTGCCCGGGCCTACTCGGCCCACGTACGGGCGTTGCGGCAGATCGTCGCGGCCGACGGGAGCTGACCGCGGCGGACCCTCACGCCCGGTACTTGCGCAGTACGGTCTCGATCCACTCGCGGGCGGCGGCCTTGTCGACGCCGAGGTCGGCGAGCACCCCGGTGCCGTTCTCGAACTCCAGCAGGGCGAGCAGGATGTGCTCGGTGCCGATGTAGTTGTGACCGAGCCGGATCGCCTCCCGGAACGTCAACTCCAGCGCCTTCTTCGCCTGCGCGTCGTACGGGATCAGCTCCGGTACCTCGGCCGTCGCCGCCGGCAGGGTGGCGGCGGCGACGTCGCGCACCCGCTCCGGCGGTACGCCCTGGGCGGCGACCGCCTTGACGGCCAGCCCTTCCGGCTCGGCCAGCAGTCCGAGCACCATGTGCGCCGGGCGGATCTCGTCGTTGCCGGCGGCCCGGGCCTCCTCCTGCGCGGCCATGACCACGTTGCGGGCCCGGTCGGTGAAGCGGTTGAAGCCCTGGCTGGGATCGAAGACCGGCACGTCGCCGGCCTTGGCGACGAAACGCTTCTGCGCCGCCTGCTTGCTGACCCCCATGCTGCGGCCGATATCCGTCCAGGAGGCGCCGGAGCGGCGGGCCTGGTCGACGAAGTGGCCGATGAGGTGGTCGGCGATCTCGCCGAGGTGGTCGGCGGCGATGACGGCGGTGGAGAGCCGCTCGAGCGCGTCGGTGTGGACCTTCTTGATGCCCTCGATGAGGTCGTCGAGGCGTACCTCGGCGGGCATCTGAACAGGGTTCGTCATGCGTCAACCATAAGTTGACGACGGACGGTCGTCAACTGGCAGTTGACGCTTTCTCAGTCCGTCAGGAATCCGGCGAGGGTGTCGGTCATCGCGTCGAGCTGCCAGCCGTGGTCGGTGCCCGGCACGGTCACCCGCCGGGCGCGGGGGAGCGCGGCCACCAGCGCGGCGGCGGCCGGCGGGAAGAGCGGCAGCGTCCGCTCGCCGACGATGGCCAGCACCGGCACGTCCACCGCCGACCACTGCCGCGCCCACGGCGCCTCCTGCGCCCTCGTCAGCGCCGCCGCGTCGGCGACCAGCGACGGCGCGATCCCCACCATCACCGGCCAGGCCGGGCCGGCCTTCGAGCCGGCGAGCCACTCCGGCGGCATGTCGCGCATGAAGAACTCGACGGCGCCCTCGTGGTCACCGGCCGCGATCCGCTCCCGCAGGCCGCGAAGGGTCTCCCCGCCGTCGCCCTGCCCCTCCAGCGCCAGCGGTGCCTCCCACAGCGCGAGCCTGGTCGCGCCGACCCCGGCCTGCGCGGCCCACAACGCGATGACCGCGCCCGACGAACTCCCGTAGAGCGCGGCCCGGCCGCCGACCCGCCCGACCAGCGCCGCCAGGTCGTCGATCTCGGACTCCAGGGCACCGACCGACCCGGCGCCGCTCTCCCCGCGCCCGCGCCGGTCGTAGTTGACGACCGTGAAGCCACGGGCCGCGAGCCGGTGGGCGAGCTGGACGGTGTCGGGGTCGAAGGCGCGGAACTGCATCGCCCCGCCGATCAGGATGACCGGTGGCCCGTCACCCTCGACGTCGAAGGCGATCCGGGTCCCGTCCGCCGAGGTCACGAATTCGGTCATGCCACACGGTGGCACGGCCGTACGACACCTCGCGCCGGGTGACCGGTAAGGCCACCTGAAGGAAACCGTAAGGGGGAGCGGGCAGTGTTCCGGGTGTCAACGGAGAACAGCCTGGAGGAAGCAATGCGCAAGATCATCGCGTCGACGTACATCACCCTCGACGGTGTCATCGAGAACCCGATGTGGACGATGCCGTACTTCGACGACGAGGCCGGTGCGTTCGCCGACTCGTTGCAGAAGGGCGCCGACGCCCTGCTGATGGGCCGCGCCACCTACGAGGGCTTCGCCGAGGCGTGGCCGAAGATGTCGGAGGCCGACGGCGCCGGCTACATGAACGGCGTCGGCAAGTACGTCGCCTCGACCACCCTGACCGACCCGGCCTGGAACAACACCACGGTCCTGCGGGGCGACCTGGTCGAGGAGGTCACCAGGCTCAAGGCCCAGGACGGGAAGAACATCCTCATGTACGGCTACGGCCCGGTCGCCCACACCCTGCTCGCCGCCGGCCTGCTCGACGAGGCCGTGTTCTGGATCCACCCGGTCCTCGTCGGTGGTCCCAGCGTCACGTCCCCGCTCGCCGACGCCACGGCGACCCTGGAACTCGCCGGCACCCGGGTCATGAAGAACGGCGTGATCATCGCGACGTACCGGCCGGCGGGGCGGTAGCCGGCGACGGCCGGACCAGGGCCCGGGCCTCCGCCGGGCCCAGGTCGCGCCCCCGCGCGACCAGGGCGTCGAACTCGGCCCGGCCGAGCGCGGCGACCAGCCGGGCGGTGATCCGGTCGAGTGCGTCACGCTCGGCCGGCGCCGCCCCGAAGTCGGCCGCGGACCGGGCCGCCCGCGCCGCGCCCAGCAGCCGGGCCGCCACGCCCGGGTCACCCGCCGCCGACGCCATGCCCTCCAGCGCGCCGACCGCGTCCCGCTGGGCGGCCATCGCCCACGCCAGGTCGAACGCCTCGGCGTGCAGCGCCAGCGCGGCCGCCGGATCGCCGCCCTGCTCGGCCGCGTAGCCCAGCTCCAGCAGGACCATCGGCAGGAACAGCGCCGGCTGGGGGTCGCGGCGACCCATCTCCACCAGGTGCTCCAGGTGGGTGACCGCCACGTCGAGCTTGCCGTCGCGGCGGGCCGCGATGCCCAGGCTCAGTTCCGCGAAGACCATCGCCGCCGGCGCGGCCTGCTCGACCGCCAGCCGGTAGGCCTCCTCACCCAGCTCGCGGGCCCGGGCGTAGTCGCGGGTCTGCACGGCGATCCACGCCAGCCAGGAGAGCTTGCTGCCCACCTCCGGCCACAGCGTCAGCTCCCGTGCCCACCGCAGGCCCTCGTGGTGCATCGCGGCGGCGCGGTCGTACTCGCCCCGCAGGTCGGCGAGGCCACCGACCCAGTCGGTCGCCTGGAGCCGACCCCACCGGTCGCCGAGTTCGGCGAACAGCCGGGCGCAGCGCGTGGCGTCGCGCTCGAGGGCGGCCAGGTCACCGGCGGCGTGCGCCAGCTTGGCCCGGGAGCTGAGCACGGCGGCCTCGGTCCAGCGGTCGCCGGCGTCGGCCGCCACGGACAGCAGCTCCGCGGCCAGGTCCAGCTCGCCGCGGTCGACCAGCGCGTACGCGACGAACCAGGTGACCCGCGGGTCGGCGGCGCGGGCCTCGGCGGGCGACACGTGGGCGCCCTGCAACAGTGCGAAGCCGGCCCGCCAGGCGACCGCCCGGGCGTCGTCGCCGGCCGCCGACAGCGCCTGCGCCGCCTCGGTGAACCGCCCGCGCAGAAACCAGTACCAGGTCAGGGCGACGGCGAGGCGGGACCCGCCGCCGTACGCGAGCGCCAGCCGCAGGTTCGCGTCCTCGGCGTCGAGCCGGGCCAGCCACGACCGCTGTCCGGGGCCGCGCAGGGCCGGATCGGCGCGCTCGGCCAGCTCGGTGTGGTACGAGGCGTGCCGGGCCCGTACGGCGTCGGCGTCGGCCAGCCGCTCCAGCGCGAACGCCGCGACCGACTCCAGCAGCCGGTAGCGCGGGCCGCCGGCCGTCTCGTCCAGGACCAACAGCGACCGGTCGACCAGCCGGCCCAGCACGTCGGAGTCGGCGGCGCAGACCGCCCGGGCCGCGTCCAGGGTGCAGCCGTCGCCGAACACGGCGAGCCGCGCGAGCACCGCACGTTCCCGGTCGTCGAGCAGGTCCCAGCTCCAGCCGATCACCGCGGTCAGCGTGCGCTGCCGGGCCGGCACGTCACGGGCGGAGGTGGCGAGCAGCCCGAACCGGTCGTCGAGCCGGTCGACGACACCGGCCAGGCCGAGCGACCGGACCCGGGTCGCCGCCAGCTCCAGGGCCAGCGGCAGGCCGTCGAGCCGGCGGCAGAGCCGCGCGACGGCCGGCGCCGTCCGCTCGTCGAGGCGGAAGTCGCGCTGCCGGGCGGCGGCCCGGGCCGCGAACAACCGGGCCGCCGCCGACCGGCGTACCGCGTCGACGTCGCCGTCGTCGGCGGGCACGGCGAGCGGCGGTACGTCCCACAGCAGCTCCCCGGTCAGCCCGAGCGGCTCCCGGCTGGTCGCCAGTACGGTGACCCCGGGCGCGTCGCGCAGCAGCCGGGCGACCAGGTCGGCGGCCGGTTCGACCACGTGCTCGCAGTTGTCGAGCACGAGCAGCAGCCGCCGGTGCCGCAGCGCCGCCAGCAGCCGGTCCCCGGCGGCGCCGCCGGCGCCCGTGCTCTCGTGGACGTCCAGCGCGGCGAGGACCCGGTCGGCGACGCCCGGGTCACCGGCCGGCAGCGCCGCCAGCTCGACCAGGTGGACCCCGTCCGGGAACACCGGCCCGTCCACACCGTCCGGCGCGGTGCCGGCCTCCCGGGCGGCCTCGGTCGCCAGCCGCGTCTTGCCGACGCCGCCCGGCCCGACGAGCGTCACCAGCCGCCGCCCGGCCAGCAGGACGCGCAGCTCGGTCAGCGCCTCGGCCCGGCCGACCAGTTCGTCCAACCGGGCCGGGATGCTGTTCCGCACCAGTGCGGCGGCCGGCGGCGGCCCAGGCATCACCAGTGCGGCGGCCGGCGGCGCGGACCTCGGTGGCGCGCTGAGGCCGGCGTCCTGCGCCAGGATCCGGCGGTGCAGGGCGACGAGGTCCGGACCGGGGTCGAGACCCAGCTCGTCGGCGAGCCGGTCGCGCAGGTCGGCGTAGCTGTCCAGGGCCTCGGACTGGCGGCCGGCGGCGTACAGGGCGCGTAGGTGCAGTGCCCGCAGGCCCTCCCGCAGCGGATAGCGGGCGACCAGCGCGGCGAGGTCGGCGGCGACCAGGTCGTGCTCGCCGCGGGCGAGCCGGGCGTCGGCCAGCCGCTCGTGCACGGCGAGCCGCCGCTCGGCCAGGCCGGTCGCCTCGGCGCGGACGAACTCCGCGTCGGCGATGTCGGCGTACGGCTCGCCGCGCCACAGTTCGAGCGCTGCCGCCAGCCGCTCGACGTCGCCCGCCCCGGACAGTTCGGCGAAGCGGTCCGCGTCGACCGCCGTGGTCCGCAGGACGTAGCCGGGCGGCCGGGACTCGACCAGATCGCGGGCGCCCGGTTCGGCGTCGTCGAGGGCCTTGCGGAGCTGCGAGACCCGCACCTGGAGCGCACCGGCGGCGTTCGCGGGCGGGGCGTCACCCCACAGGTCGTCGATGAGCCGGTCGGTGGAGACGACCTGGTTGCGGTTCGCCAGCAGGTCGGCGAGCAGCGCCCGGACCTTGGCCCCGGGTACGGTGACCGGCCCGCCGGCGTCGGTGGTGACGGCGAGCGGCCCGAGTACGCCGAACTGCATGCCGGCCACCCTACAAGCGGTAAGCCGAGCTGAAGCCGGCCGTAAGCGGCGTGCCGCACGGTGTGGACGTCGCCCGCACCGCCACACCGAGGGGAACCCGCCATGAGCTACGCGACCGTCGACGACCTGCGCATGTACTACGAGGAGCACGGCACCGCCGAGGGCCGGCCGCTCGTCCTGCTCCACGGCGCGCTCTCCGCGATCGGCACCTCGTTCGGCGCCCTCCTGCCACTGCTGGCGAGGACGAGGCGGGTCGTCGCCGTCGAGTTCCAGGCGCACGGCCGTACCGCCGACGCCGACCGGCCGCTGACGTACGAGAGGTTCGCCGCCGACGTCGTCGGCCTGCTCGACCACCTGGGCGTCGACGTCGCCGACGTACTCGGGTGGAGCATGGGCGCGGGCGTCGCCCTGCGGCTCGGCACCGACCACCCCGACCGCGTCGGCCGCCTCGTCCTGGCCTCGGGAAGCTTCGACGAGTCCGGCCTGCACCCCGGCCTGCTCGACGGCATCCAGGACCTGCGGCCCGAGCACCTGCGCGGCTCGCAGTTCCACGAGGAGTACCTGCGTACCGCCCCGGACCCGGCCGGATGGGCGAACCTGGTCGGCAAGGTGAAGCGGCTCGACGCCGACCCGCCGCGCTGGTCCGCCGACCAGATCCGCGCCCTCGCCGCCCCGACCATGGTCGTGCTCGCCGACTCCGACATCGTCGTGCCGGAGCACGCGGTGCGGATGTTCCGGCTGCTCGGCGGCGGCGTCGCCGGCGACCTGGTGGGGTTGCCGCGGTGCCGGCTGGCGGTGCTGCCCGGCACCACGCACACGAGCCTGCCGCAGCGGGCCGAGTGGCTGGCCCCGATGGTCGACGAGTTCCTCGACGCGTAGGCCGGCCGGCGCCGGACCGGTGCCGCAACGCACTGGTCGGGCGCTGTTACCGTCGACCGCGATGACTGCCCACGAGCGGCCCTACCGGCCCGCGCCCGACGCGGCGATGCTGGTCGGCGCCGTCGCCGCCCTCGCCGGCTACCTGCTGCCGTGGTTCAAGGTCGGCCCGTCGTACCTGTGGTGGTACTCGGGATGGGAGTACGCGACCCTGAGCACCGGCGGCGGGTGGACGCTGCTGACGATCCCCTTCCTCGCCGGGGCGGTCGTGGCCAGCCTGTGGGCCGGCCGCTCGGTGGCGGCGGCGATGACGGCGGTGACCGCCGGGGTCGCCGGCATGTTCCTCGCGCTCGCCGTGGTCGCGGTCAGCCTCGGGGCGATGCCCGAGCGGAGCAGCAGCAACTGGGTCGGCGAGCTGCCGTTCGGGCCCGGGCTGCCGCTGATGGCGCTCGGCTTCGGCCTGCTGTTCGCCGCCGTCCTGCGCGGCCGCCCGCTCCCGCCGCCGGACCCTCCGCCGGAACGCCCCGCCACGCCGCCCGGCGGTTAATCCGTCGAACCCACGGGGTCGGGTTTGTACGGTGCCGGCATGTCTTCGTCATTACGGCTGGAGAAGGTCACCCCGGACAACGTCGAGGCGGCCTGCCGCCTGGCGATCCGGCCCGAGCAGGAGCGTTTCGTCGAGCCGGTCGCCTGGTCGCTGGCCGAGGCGTACGCGCGCCCCGAGGTCGCCTGGCCCCGGCTGGTCTACGACGGCGACCGGCTCGTCGGCTTCGTGATGGGATTCCTCGCCGTCAGGTGGACCCCGGACGACCCGGGCGACGTCCGGTCCGGCATCTGGCGGCTGAACATCGCCGCCGAACACCAGGGCCGGGGATACGGCCGCTTCGCCGTCGGCGCGGTGTGCGACGAGGTACGCCGGCGCGGCGCGGACCGGGCGACGGTGACCTGGGAGCCGGGCGAGTCCGGGCCGGAGGGGTTCTACCTGCGGCTCGGCTTCCGCCCGACGGGGGAGACCAGCGGCGGACAGACCGTCGGCGAGCTGCCCCTGACCGGACGCTGACTCCCGGCGGCTCAGCCGGGCAGCCGCAGCAGCCGGGCGCCGGTGTGCCACAGCACGTCGCGCATCCAGCCGTCGCCGAGATCCAGCCGGGCCAGCGCCGCGAGCTGGTGCGCGTACGGGTAGGGGATGTTGGGGAAGTCGCTGCCGAGCGCGACGCGGTGGCCGAGACCGGCGAGCCGGTCGACGTACCGGCGCGGCAGCGGGGCGAACCGGTCGCTGAAGTCGGTGCCGGCCATCGTGGTGTCGAGGTGGACGTTCGGGTACGCCTCGACGAGGTCGGCGAACCCGTCGTACTCGGGCATGCCGAGGTGGGCGATCACCAGCGTGAGCCGCGGGTGGTCGGCGAGCAGCCGGCGTACGGGCGCGGTGCCGGTGTGCTCGCCGGCCAGCGGCGCGGAGCCGGCGTGGATCACGACCGGGACCCCGGCCGCCTCGAGCAGGCTCCAGGCGTCGCCGAGGCGCGGGTCGTCCGGGGCGAACCGGCCCACCTGGACGTGCACCTTGAACAGTCGCGCCCCACGCCGCAGCGCGTCGCGAACGACGTCGGTGACGTCCGGCTCGGGGTAGAAGGTGGCGCAGTGCAGCCCGCCGGGGACCCGGCCGGCGAAGTCCGCGGCCCAGTCGTTGAGCCAGCGCGCCATGCCGGGCTTGTGCGCGTACGACAGGGCGGGGATCGCGTGCAGGCCGAGGGCGCGCAGCCGGCGCAGACGGTCGGCCTCGTCGGTGCGGTAGTGGATCGGCCACGGCAGGCCGTAGTTCCGCTCGGCCCGGTCGAAGTACGCCCACACCTTGCGCAGCATCGGCTCGGGCAGGAAGTGCACGTGCACGTCGGCCAGCCCGGGCAGGCCGAGTCCGCGCACGTAGCCGGGCACGTCGGCGTCGGTGCGTGGACCGGGCGTCGTCACCGGCGCTCTCCCTTCCCGAGTGCCCGCCGGCGTCGCGGGCGTCCCTGGACCCTAGCCCCCGGACGGGGCACACGGCCGGGTCCCGGGCGGTCCGCAACGGACCTGCCGACACCCCGGACCGCCCCACCCCCCGGATGGGGTTCCCGACGCCCCCGGCATCCGGAGACCGCCGCGACCGTGGGAGGCAGCGGGTGGGCGAGGTCAGGGTGGGCGACGACCACGGGCCGGCGGTGCGGCCCCGGACGGGATGACGGCGAAGTGTCGGAAGCGGCGTGGCTGGTCTGCTGGGAGTGCCGGGTGACCCTCTGCCTGGGCAAGGCGGTGAAGGAGGAGCACTCCGATCGCGTCACCGTGTACGTGACCCCGGCGGGGGTGGGTTCGGTGGATCCGGTTCGGACCAGGGCGCTCTGGCGGATGATGGCGGACCACGTCGGCCACCCGCTGGAGGTGGTCCGTGAGTGCAGCCGGCGGTTCGACGATGTCGGCGAACTGGACGAGAACGGCGACGACGTCTACGCGGACATCGACGCGGAGGAGTTCGCCCTGGACCATGCCGGTTAGCCTGTCGGGCCGCGTCCGCTCACCGTGCCCCTCTCGCGCCGGCGGGGCTGCCGGCGGGACTGAGTGCCGGCTAAGGTCGGCTGGATCGACGGCGATGCGACGGGAGGCGTGATCGTGGCTCAGGACAGCGGTGCGGTGGCGGCGCGGGACACCACAGTGGACGACTCCGGTGATCGGGACGTCCGGGCCGATCGCGAGATCGCCCCGCCCGGCGTCGACATCACGGTGGCCCACTCGGCCCGGATGTACGACTGGTGGCTCGGCGGCACCGACAACTTCGCGGTCGACCGGGCGGTCGGCGCCGCCTTCGCCGAGGCGATCCCGGACATCCGCACGATGGCCCGGGAGAACCGCCGGTTCCTCGACCGGGTCGTCGACCACCTGGTGCGCGAGGCCGGCGTACGGCAGTTCCTCGACATCGGCAGCGGCATCCCGACCAGCCCCAACCTGCACGAGGTCGCCCAGCGGAACGTCCCCGACGCCCGGGTGGTCTACGTCGACAACGACCCGATCGTGCTCGCCCACTCCCGGGCGCTGATCGGCGACGCCGGTGCCGGTGCGACCGAATACATCCACGCCGACCTGCGCGACCCGGCGTCGATCCTGGCCGACCCGGTGCTGGCCCGCACCCTCGACCTGGACCGGCCGGTGGCCCTGATGCTGGTCGCGATGCTGATGCTGATCGCCGACGAGGACGACCCGTGGGGCACGTCCCGGGAGTTGATGGACGCCCTGCCGCCCGGCAGCTACGTCGTCGTCACCCACCCCGGCCAGGACTTCGACCCGGCGGCGATGGCGAAGGTGGTCGAGGCGGCCGGCCGCGGCGGCATGACCCTGGTGCCCCGCACCCGCACCGAGGTGGAGCGGTTCTTCGGCGACTGGGAACTCGTGGAGCCCGGCGTGGTGCCGGTGCTGGCGTGGCGGCCGGACGGCCCACCGCCGGCCGACCCGAACGCCGCCTACTACTGGGCCGGGGTCGCCCGCAAGCCCGGCTGAGCGCCGGGACTCCCGGGTTCGCCGGCCGGCGAACCTGGGAGTTTCCTGTCACCCGCCCGGTGGTGGGATTCAGCCGGCCCGCGAGTGGAGATGTTCCGGGGCATACCGATCGCACCCGACCGGAAGGCCCCACCGGATGGCAAGTCCCGCCGCACCAGCCCCGTCGCCCGGTCCCGTCGCGCCCGGAGCGGCCCGATGAGGGCGCGGCCGCGTTTCCCGGTCGAGCCGTGGCAGGTCCGCGAACCCGACCTGGACCTGGACTGGCTGGCCGAGGCCGAGTCGACGTTCGCGCTGTCGAACGGGCACGTCGGCCTGCGCGGCAACCTCGACGAGGGCGATCCGGCCGGCGTGCCGGGCACCTACCTCAACTCGCTGTACGAGGAGTACGACCTCGACTATCCGGAGAGCGGCTACGCCTTCCCCGAGCGGGGCCAGACCGTCGTCAACGCGCCGAACGGCAAGCTGATCCGGCTGTACGTGGACGAGGTGCCGTTCGACGTACGCACCGGGACGTTGTCGCACCACGAACGGGTCCTCGACCTGCGGGCCGGCACGCTGCGGCGGACCGTGGAGTGGGTCAGCCCGGCCGGTGCGGCGGTCCGGCTGCGCAGCACCCGGCTGGTGTCGCTGACCCGGCCGGCGGTGGCGGCGATCGACTACGAGGTGACCGCCGTCGACCACCCGGTCCGGCTGCGGATCGAGTCGGACCTGCTCGCCGACGAGGACACCCCGGGGGACCGCGACGACCCGCGGGCCGCGACCGCGCTCACCGCGCCGCTGAGCGCCGTACGGCACCGGGCCGGGCGCACCGGCGGGCTGCTGGCGCACCGTACGCGGCGCAGCCGGTTGCCGGTCGTGTCGGCCGTCGACCACGACGTCACCGGCCCGGACGGCGTGACCTGCACGTCGACGGCGCGGCCGGACCTGGTGCGTACGACGGTCACCGCCGACCTGCCGGTCGGCGGCACGCTGCGGATCCGCAAACTGATCGGGTACGCGTGGGCCACCACCGCGGTGGACGGGACGGCGCCGGTCGACGCGCTGTGTGCCGAGGCCACCGCGGCGGTCGACGACGCGCGCCGGGCCGGCTGGGACGCGCTGGCCGCCGAGCAGCGGGCCCGGCTCGACGACTTCTGGG
Organism: Polymorphospora sp. NPDC051019; assembly: GCF_040683055.1. Classification (NCBI taxonomy): domain Bacteria; kingdom Bacillati; phylum Actinomycetota; class Actinomycetes; order Micromonosporales; family Micromonosporaceae; genus Polymorphospora; species Polymorphospora sp. NPDC051019. The sequence goes on from NZ_JBFBCH010000022.1 coordinate 48,631, forward strand.
ACCTCGCCGACGTCGAACTCGACGGCGACCCGGAGGTGCAGCAGGCGGTCCGGTTCGACCTGTTCCACGTGCTGCAGTCCGGCGCCCGGGCCGGCGTCGCCCCGATCCCCGCCAAGGGCCTGACCGGCAACGGCTACGACGGCCACGTGCTGTGGGACACCGAGAGTTTCGTGCTGCCGGTGCTGACGTACACCGTCCCGGACGCGGTCCGGGACGCGCTGCGGTGGCGGCACGCCAACCTGCCGACCGCCCGTGAGCGGGCGCGCGAACTGCGGCTGGCCGGGGCCGCGTTCCCGTGGCGGACCATCGGCGGCCCGGAATGCTCCGGCTACTGGCCCGCCGGCACCGCCGCGCTGCACATCAACGCCGACATCGCCGACGCGGTGCTGCGCTACGTCGCCGCGACCGGCGACACCGGGTTCGCGCGCGGGCCCGGCCTCGAACTGCTGGTGGAGACGGCCCGGCTGTGGCGGCACGTCGGCCGCTACGACGACGAGGGCGGCTTCCACCTCGACGGGGTGACCGGACCCGACGAGTACACCGCGGTCGTCAACGACAACCTGTTCACCAACGTCATGGCCCGCCGCAACCTGCGGGCCGCGGCCGACGCCGCCGACCGGTATCCGGACCGGGCCGCCGACCTCGGCGTCGACCGGCACGAGACGGCCGCCTGGCGGGCCGCGGCGGCGGCGACCCACCTGCCGTACGACGACAAGCTCGGCGTGCACGAGCAGGCGGCCGGGTTCACCCGGCTCGCCGAGTGGGACTTCGCCGGCACCGGCGCCGACGACTATCCGCTGCTGCTGCACTACCCGTACTTCGAGCTGTACCGCAAGCAGGTGGTGAAGCAGGCCGACGTGGTCCTCGCGATGCTGTGCTGCGGCGAGTCGTTCACGCCCGAGGAGAAGGCCCGCAACTTCGCCTACTACGAGCAGCGCACCGTACGCGACTCCTCGCTGTCGGCGTCCAGCCAGGCGGTACTGGCGGCGGAGGTGGGGCACCTCGAACTCGCCCACGACTACCTGGCCGAGTCGGCGTTGCAGGACCTGCGCAACCTCGGCGACAAGACCGGCGACGGGCTGCACGTGGCGTCGCTGGCCGGGGCGTGGACGGCGGTGGTGATGGGTTTCGGCGGCCTGCGCGACCACGACGGCACCCTGTCGTTCGCGCCCCGGCTGCCCAGTCACCTGCCGGCGCTGCGGTTCTCGATCGCCTGGCGTGGGCTGCGGCTGCGGGTGGCGGTCACCGCCGGCACCGGCCCCGGCAGCCCCGCCGGCTCGGTGACGTACCGCCTCGACGGCGGCGGGCCGGCCGCGTCGGTCGACCTGTGCCACCACGGGGAGCCGCTCACGGTGACCGGCGCCGCGCCGGTGACCCGGCCGGTGCCGCCGCTGGCCGACCCGGGCGCCGAGCCGCCCGCCCCGGCCGGCCGGGCCCCGACCCGCCGCCGCGACACCCTCGACCACCTCGCCGCGGTGGATCGAGGCGGCGCGGTGGATCGAGGCGGCGCGGATTAGGGGTCGCAGCGGATCGAGGGTGCGCGGCGGATCGGGGGATTGAACCGGTCCGGACAGGAAAGGAAGAAGATCAACCGCGGTGCGTCCGGCACCGCCCGGCGAGACGAGGAGATCCGGAGCATGCCCGACCAGTTCACCCGGCAGGACCCGCGCACCCAGTACCCCCGGCCGCAGGCGCAGGGCGCCGAACAGCAGTCCGCACCCGGCTCCGACGAGGCGATGCGGCTGGAGGCCGACCACGGCGAGGAGACGTACCGCGGCTGCGGCCGGCTGACCGACCGCAAGGCGATCGTCACCGGCGCCGACTCGGGAATCGGCCGGGCCGTCGCGCTCGCGTTCGCCCGGGAGGGCGCCGACGTGCTGCTGTCGTACCTGCCCGAGGAGGAGGACGACGCGAAGCGGACGGTGGAACTGGTCGAGGCCGCCGGCCGGCGCGCGGTACCGGTCCCCGGCGACGTACGCGACGAGGCGCACTGCGGCCGGCTCGTCGAGCGGGCCGTCGAGGAGTTCGGCGGCGTCGACATCCTGGTCAACAACGCCGCCTACCAGATGTCGGTCGACGGGATCGCGGAACTGTCCACCGAACAGTTCGACCGGGTCTTCAAGACCAACGTGTACGCCATGTTCTGGCTGTGCCGCGCCGCGCTGCCACACATGCCGCCCGGCGCCACGATCATCAACACGTCGTCGATCCAGGGCTTCGAACCGTCGCCGAACCTGCTCGACTACGCCTCCACCAAGGCGGCGATCGTGAACTTCACCAGGGCGCTGGCCAAGGAGGTCATCGGCCAGGGCGTACGGGTCAACTCGGTGGCGCCCGGTCCGGTGTGGACGCCGCTGATCCCGGCGACGATGCCGCCGGACAAGGTGGCGTCGTTCGGCGAGCAGACCCCGCTCGGCCGGGCCGCGCAGCCGGCCGAGCTGGCGCCGGCGTACGTCTTCCTCGCCTCGCAGGAGTCCAGCTACATCACCGCCGAGACCCTGGCCGTGACCGGCGGCCGCGTAGCAGGCTGACCGCCCCGGCCCCGGCTTGCCGTGCCGGCGTCGGCTTGCCGCGTTGATCAAGGAGTTGTCGCGCGACATACCGTGCGGACCGGGCACGGTTTCTCCGTGATCGGCCGGCGCTCCACCTATGGCCGGGCGGTCAGTCCGGGGCGTCGGGGTGGCGGTCCGGGGGAGGGGTCGGCAGCAGCGGGCCGCCGAGCAGGTCGACCAGCCGGTTCTTGCGCCGGGTCCACTGTCTCGCCCGTACGGTGGCCCGGCGCCGCCGATCCGGCCGGTCGCGGTAGAACCGCCGGGCCCACGGGCTGTCGGGCGCGGCCAGCCGGATCGCGCCCAGCAGCCCGGCCAGCGACACGGCCACGCTGAGCAGCGCCAGCCACGGCTTGCCCTTCAGCGCGGTGACGACGCTCAGGCTCAGGTTGACCACGACACCCGCCACGGCGAGCCAGCGGGCCGAGGCCTCCGCGTCGCTGATGCCGGAAAGCCCGAAGGGGACGGTACCGACCAGGAGCATGCCGGTGCCGGCGACGGCGACCAGGACCGCGTCGATCGAGGTCCGGCCCTGCCGCGTCCAGTAGACGTCCTCGAGGTGCAGCAGCAGCGCGAACTCGTCGAGCACCAGCCCCGCACCGACCCCGAAGGCGAACGCGAGCAGGTCGCGGGCCGGCCCGTCGGTGCGTACGGCGAAGCCGACGGTGCCCGCCACCAGCATGATCAGTACGCCGAACAGTTCGTGGTGCAGGTGCACCCCGCCGGCCGACACGTTGCCGGGCCACCAGCGGACCTGGGCGCGGATCAGCCGGGTGCTGGTGCGGATGAAGGCGAAGCCGAGGACGAGTCCGACGAGCAGCAGGAGGACGGCCTGCTTGCCGGGCGCGACGATCTGCTCCTGGTAACTGTGGGTCAGCCAGGACCACGACCATGCCATTCACCCTTTATAGCCCTTTTGTCGCCGCGTACCGCGCTGCCCCGCCCTCGCCGCGGCCCGCTGCCTCTCGCCCGGGCGGCGCCGCCCGCCGATGAGGCTCGATCGAGGACAAAGCATGCCCGACTCGCACTATATGTCGCGCAACGAGTCCTTGATCAACGCGTCGGCGGCCGCGCCGCCGGCCGTGCCGGCCGCCCGCGTCCCCGCCGGCCGCGCCGCCCACGCGGGCGGGGTCAGCGCGCGGCCGGCGCCAGGCCGGGGACGCGGGGGGTTTTGTGGCGGGCGGTGGGGCCGTCCGAGGTCACCAGGACCGGGGTGCCGAGATGCTGCTCCACCGCTGTCGGCCAGTCGGTCGGGGGCGGTTCGGCGTACACCGGGCGGCTGGTCAGCAGGCGGCGGGTCAGTGCCTCCTGGCGGGCCAGGTCGCCGGGCGGCCCGGGCACCAGCCGGTCGGTCCAGTCGTACCCGGCGCAGATCCTCGGCCGGTGCGTGCGCGCCACGTCCAGGTGGGTCAGCGCCAGCCCGTCGACACCGCCGGCGACCTCGATCGCGTACCGGTGGGCGACCGCGTCGAAGTGCCCGAACCGGAAGCGGCCCTGCCAGGCGTTGGTGTGGTTGTGCGGCTCGGCCGGCGCCAGCGCCGGGTCCTCGGTGACCAGCGGCCCCGGCCCGTGCCGTGGGGTGACGGTCCGCAGCACGCCGAGCCGGGTCGCCGTACCGGCCAGCCCGGCCTCGGCGAGCAGCGCCTCGGCGTTGGCGAACGTGGTCGTGCTCCACGTCGTGTACGGGTGGAACCCGTGCCACTCGTCGAGCAGCACCCCCTGGGCGCCCTCGAAGACGACGGTCCCGGCCCGCAGCAGCCGCCCGGTGAAGTCGCCGTCCACTACCGACACCTGCTCGGCGAAGGCGGTGAACGCGGCCACGCAGTCGTCGACCGGCGGCGCGTCGAGCGGCCCGACTTCGGCGGCGAGCCGGTCGCGCAGCGCCGCCAGGCGGGTACGCAGCCGGGCGGGGGACAGGCAGTCGGCGACCCTCGGCGCGTCGTCGGGGTACGCGAGGGCGTACGCCATCGTCTCGCCGACCCCCATCCCGCACGACCCGTGCCGGTCGCCGCCCCGGGCCAGCTCCCGGGCCCGGTTCGCGGCCCGGTGCCACGGGGTGGCGAGCAGCGCGTCCCGGTCGACGGTCAGCCGGGGAAGCGCGTCGGTCACCCCGAGGGCCGCCAGGTGGTCGGCCTCGCCGGCCAGCGCCAGCGGGTCGACCACCATGTGCCGGGACAGGTGGGTACGCACCCCGGGCCGGAACGTCCCCGACCCGAACTGCGCGAACGTGTGGTGCCGCCCGTCCGGCAGGACGACGGTGTGCGCCGCCTGCGCGCCGCCGTTGAAGCGGACCACCGCGTGGACCGGCCGGCTCGCGCACAGCCAGTCCACGACGGTGCCCTTGCCCGCGTCGCCGTACCCGAGGTCGACGACGATGACGTGCTCCACGGTGTGCTCCCTAGCTGCTGTTTGGTTCGTGCTGCGGTGCTCCGCTGCGCTGCGCTCCTCGCACTCACAGCCGGGTGACGCGGTCGGTGGTGCCGGTGCGGGCCGGCAGCGCCGAGCGGGTCGCCGGCGCGCGGTCGGCGCCGATGCGGACGAGGGCCTTCGACACCGTCGCCGCCGCATCCGAGCCGACCTCGCGCAGGTCGTCGAGCGCCTCGTCGAGGTCGACGGTGCCCTCGCCCAGCCCGACGGTCAGCGCGATCGTCTCGCACGCCGCGTCGAGGTCGTCGAGTTCGATCGCGTTCTGGCCGAGCAGGTCGCGCCAGAAGCCGAGCACCCGCGGGTCCTTTGCGTGCGAGCTGCCGGCCGGCAGCAGGAAGTAGGTGTCCCACTTCTGGCGCACCTCGTCGACGATGCCAGCCAGCGGCACGTTCTCGGCGATGCCCTCGCCCAGCACCGCCCGGACCTCGCGCCGCTTCACCTGCGGGTACGCCATCTCGTCGCCGATGATGAACAGGTAGCCGCGCCGGCCCCGCTTCTCGTGGCAGTCGATCGCGGTGTGCCGGGCCATGAAGTACATCGCCAGCTCGTACGACTCGGTCATCTGCCCGCCGCCGCCGCCTTCCAGCACCATGTTGCCGAGGTGCTCGTCCATCCGGTTGTCCGACTCGAACTGGCCGACCTGCAACGGCACCCGGTCGCAGGTGGCGTCGCCGATCGCGCCGAACATGATCTGCGGGTCGGTGGCGTAACCCTTGCGCAGCAGCAGGCCCAGCAGTTGCGGCAGCTTCTCCTGCAACACCCGGGGCACGTTGCGCATCGAGCCGGTGACGTCGAAGAGCACCGCGATCGCGACCGACTCGGGGTGTTCGGCGCTGTCCCGGCTCTCCCGTGCGGTCACCCCGCGCGGGTCGAGCGACGGGTGCACCGTACGGGCACCGCCGTCGCTGTAGGCGAAGGCGCTCTTGCCGCTGGCGCGGCGGTAGCTCTTGGCGGCGTCGTAGACGTCGGTGGACCAGATTCCGCTTCCCATCTCGGGCCTTCCTCTCTAGAGCGTGAACGGTCGGAACGTGCGGGGGCCGTAGAGGTCCGCCAGCACGTCGTCGAATTCGTCGAGCAGTCGCCAGGCGTCGTCGGGACGCTGGCGCGGGGACGGCAGGGTGCAGCCGGCGACGAACCGGCGCAGCGCCGGCGGGGCCAGGTCACCCATCAGGTGGGCCATGCACCGGCTGGCCATGGCGATGTCGGTGGCCGGGCCGGGGCGTTCCCGTCGGGTGACCTCGACCGGATACCAGTCGGCGTACGCCGGCACCAGCGCCGGTATCCGTTCGCCCTCGTCGCTGGCCGAGTAGCACCAGTCGACGAGGACGACGCCGTGCGCGTCCGGTTCGATCAGTACGTGTTCGGGCAGCACCGCGCCGTGCACGACACCGGCCCGGTGGGCCAGGCCGAGGGCGGTGAGCAGCCGTCGCCACATCCAGGCGGCGTCGCGGGCGTCGAGCCCGTCCGGGCGGCGGCGCCGGACCTCGGCGAGGCTGTGCAGGTTGCCGACGGCGGCGACGACGTTGACCCGGCGCTGGGTGCCGTCGGCGGTGTCGGTGTGCTGGAACGTGTCGACCAGCCGGGGCACGTACGGCAGGAACCGCGGGTCGCCGCGGTCGGCGAGCGCCCGCAGGGCCCGGGCCTCGCGGGCCATCAGGTCGTTGTTGGCCGGGTCGCGGGGCAGCTTGAGCAGCCGGTCGGCACCGACGTCGTAGAGGTCGGCGAGGTCGCCGCGGTGGGTCGGGCTCCCGGTGAGGCGGTAGCTGTCCCGGCGGGTCCGGATCACCACGCGCCGCCGGTCCTGCCACAGGCCGCTGAGCCGGACGAACGCCTCGGTGGCTGCATCCGGTCCGGTCCCGGCGGCCGGCCGCCGGTCGGGGTGCAGCACCCGGGCCAGGTCGCGGTAGCGGCGGGCCGGGTCGGCGTCGCCGAACAGGTCGTCGGCGTCGCGGGCCGACATGACCAGCCGGATCGCCTCGGCGACCGTCGTCATCGGACGGCCTCCTCTCGGGAGGGCCGCAGCAGCGCCGGGTGCAGCAGCCGGGCGTCGCCGGCCCGGTAGAGCCGGGCCCGTGGCCCGCCGCGCGCGCCACCGCGGTCGGTGGTCGCGCCGACGCTCTCCAGGAACCCGGGTACGGACAGCACCTTGCGGTGGAAGTTGCCGGCGTGCAGGGTGTCGCCCCAGACGGTCTCGTAGACCGCGCGCAGTTCGGCGATGGTGAACTCGGGGCCGACGAACCGGGTGGCCAGCGGCGTGTACTCCAGCTTGGAGCGGGCCCGGTCGAGGCCGTCGGCGACGATCCGGGCATGGTCGAAGGCCAGCTTCCGGGTGGTGCCGGGCCGCTGCCGGACCGGGCGGCCGGGCAGCGCGGCGGCGTCCGGCAGCCCGAGGCTGTCGACGGCCACCCAGGCCGCCTCGTCGGCGTCGGAGCCGGCCGCCGGGTCGGGCAGGTCGGGGGCGAAGGCGAGGTAGGCGACCGAGACGACCCGCATCCGCGGGTCCCGTCCCGGTGTGCCGTACGTGCCCAGCTGTTCCAGGTGGACCCGGCCGAGCCCGCCGGCCTGTACGCCGGTCTCCTCGGCCAGTTCGCGGCCGGCGCCGGTGGGCAGGTCCTCGTCGGGGTGGACGAAGCCGCCCGGCAGGGCCCAGTGTCCGGCGTACGGCGGGGCGGCCCGGCGTACGAGCAGCAGGTGCAGCCGTCCGTCGCGGATCGTGAACGCGACGACGTCGACGGTCACCGCGACCGGCGGGTAGGCGCGCGGGTCGTACGCGGCGAGGAAGTCCTCTTCGGTCATCGGGCGTCCTTTCCGGTCGGGCGGTACGTCGAGAACGTTACTCTCACTCTGAGTTTTTCTCAACCCGTGAATAACCCTGATCACAGTGGACGACTGCAAAACTGCCCGGCTCGCGCTGCAAGTTCCGGAGTCGCGCCGTAGGGTGGAAGTGGCGCTATTCGGACGCAACCCGGCAATTCGACGGCCGGGCTGGCCGATTAGCGCTAATTTCACCTCAAATTTCCTGCAATTCCGTCTTATTGACGCATATATTTCTGCCTGCCTACGGTGAATGCGAAGGTCCCGTTCGGATCGTGGACCTTCATCCCACGCACGAAGGCAGTGCGGCGGTGGCCCGACGGCCCGCCGCCGCACCGGCGACCCCGCGTCGCCGGGACCCAGGCAGAGGAGAACCCATGCACACCACGCAACCCACCACCCGGCACCGCAGATCCCTCCCGGTGCTCCTCGGCGCGTCACTCGCCGCGGCGACGCTCACCCTCGGTGCGGGAGCGATCGCGAACGCCGGCCCGGCGCCCGACCGCGTCGAGGCTCTCGACGCACCCGGACTCGTGGGCTGGGCGACCGAGAACGGCGGCACGACCGGCGGCGCGGGCGGCCCGACCGTGACCGTCACCGACGAGGCCGGCCTCGCCGACGCCGTACAGCAGGACGGGCCGGCGATCGTCCAGGTGAGCGGCACCATCAACCTGTCCGACATGGTCCGGGTCGGCTCCGACAAGACCATCACCGGCGGCGGCACCATCACCGGCAACGGCTTCACCCTGCGCGAGTCGCACAACGTCATCATCCAGGGCCTGTACTTCGACGACTGGGACGACGACGCGATCAACGTGGAGACCGAGTCGACCAACGTGTGGATCGACCACAACACGTTCGGCGTCGGCTACGACGGTGCCGTCGACGTCAAGCGCGGTTCCGACTTCGTCACCATCTCGTGGAACCACGTACGCGGCCACGACAAGACCATGCTGCTCGGCCACAGCGACGACAACGGCGGCCAGGACATCGGCCACCTGCGGGTGACCTACCACCACAACTGGTTCGACGGCACCGAGCAGCGCAACCCACGGGTGCGGTTCGGCAATCCGGTCCACGTGTTCAACAACTACTACGCCTCGGTCGGCGGGTACGGCGTCGCGTCCACCGAGGACGCCGGGGTGCTCGTCGAGGGCAACTTCTTCGAGGACACCGACGACCCGTTCCACCTCGGTGAGGGCTCGTCCGGGCCGGGCACGCTGGTCGCCCGGGACAACCACTTCGTCAACTCGGGCGAGGGCGAGCAGGGCGGTAGCGTCGCCGCGATTCCGTACGCCTACACCCTCGACCCCGCCGCCGAGGTGAAGTCGATCGTCAGCGCGGGCGCCGGGGCGGGCAACCTCTGACCCGCAATCCCCCGTCGTCGCGGCATCCCGTCCCCGGGGTGCCGCGCCGGGGCGTCCGGCGGGGTCAGCGCGGGCGCTGGGCGCAGGTGGCGGCGTGCTCGACCTGCCAGCGGTAGAGGGCCTCCTTGACCCGGATCGACTCGCTCGTCGCCTCGGCCAGCTCGCGCTCCAGGCGGAGCATCTGGTCGGCGACCTGGTGCAGGAAGGCGCGTACCTCGTCGGGGTTGAGGCCGCCGCCGCGGCGGGGCGCCGGTCCGAAAGCGGCGTCGCGGATCTGCTGATGGCCCATCCGCGCCGGTCGTTCCGCTGTGGACCAGTCGTCTGTCCGCATCCGCTCTGCCTCCGGTGGTCGGTTGTCGTGGCCGTACGAGCGACACCACTCTATGTGCCTGGTAACGGTTGTGGAATGCCCCCGATCCGTTCCGTAACCGGTATGCGACCTGCGGCGTTGCCGGCCAGATCCCGGCGTCCGGCGGTCACCCGGCGCCGGACCCGTTGCGCCGCAAGGCTTCCCGTCGCCCGGGCGGCCGGGGGAGTCGGGCACCGATCGGTGGTGATCACGCCACCGTCGCGGGTATCCGAGGGGAGCGCCGAACCGGCGGGAGGTGGTTCGAATGTGGCAAAACGTACGAAACCTCGCAATAACCGGTATAGCCGCGATAGTGCTGTCAATCCCCGTACCCGCGCCGGCCGCGCCGCCATCCGGCCACCCGCCGACCGGCGGCGCCGCCCCGACGGCCGTCACCGGACCCGCCGGTGAACGTGACCGTCCCGCCCGGCACGACGCCCGCTACCTGCGCGCCGCCCACCAGGCCAACCTGGCCGGGATCGAGGCCGGCCAGCTGGCCGGCACCAAGGACGTCGCACCCCAGATCGCCGACCTCGGCGCGCAGTTCGTCGCCGACAACACCCAGCTCGACGTGGAACTGCGCCGGACCGCCGCCGCCGTCGGCGTCGAACTGCCGGACAGGTTGAACCGCGACCAGCAGGTGGTCCTGGGCCGACTGCGCGACGCCGACGGCGACCGGTTCGAGCGGCTCTTCATCGCGTCCGAGGCGTCAGCCCACAAACGCGCCATCCGCCGCAACAAGACCGAACTGGACAGAGGGACCGAAGCAGAGGCCAAGCGGTACGCCCAGGAGTCGACGCCGATCCTCCAGACCCACTACGACGACCTGCGTGCCGTCGCGACCGAACTCGGCCTGCCCCGGCCGGGCTGACCGCCACCGGACCCGGTGGGTCGCGGCGACACGGCCGTCCGGTCCTGCGTACGGTAGGCGGAAACCTGGAAGGGGAGCGGCTTTGGGACGTACCGCGCTGGTGACCGGTGGGACCGGCGGGCTCGGCACCGCGGTCACCGCCGCCCTGCTCGCCGACGGCTGGCGGGTCGTCGTGCCGTGGCTGGTCGAGGACGAACGCGACCGGCTCGAACCACACCCCGACCTCGTCCTGGTCGAGGCCGACCTGTTCGACACCGACGCCGTACGCCGCTGCGTGGCACTGGCCGCCGGAACGCAGGCGGCACCGCTGCGCGCGGTCGTCAACCTCGTCGGCGGCTTCGCGATGGGCGGCCGGGTGCACGAGACCGGCGTCGAGGAGTTCGAGGCGCAGCTGCGGCTCAACCTGCGGCCGACGTACCTGGTCTGCCAGGCGGCGCTGCCGCACCTCGTCGCGGCCGGCGGCGGGTCGGTCGTCTGCGTGTCGAGCCGGGCCGCGACCCGGCCGTTCGCCGGCGCGGCCGGCTACATCACGGCGAAGTCGGCGGTGCTCGGCTTCGTCGGCGCGCTCGCCGCCGAGTACGGCCGGGACGGGGTGCGCGCCAACGCGGTCGTGCCCGGCACCATCGACACGCCCGGCAACCGGGCCAGCCAGCCCGACGCCGACCGGCGTGGGTGGGTCGACCCGGCCGAGATCGCGAAGGTGGTCCGGCACCTGTGCGGCCCGGAGTCGGCGGTCGTCAACGGCGCCCAGATCCCGGTGCACGGCCTGACCTGATTCCTGATTCCAGGCCGCTCGCGCGGCGGCACCTGATTCCCGGCCCCGATCCGATCCCGGCCCGACCGGGGCCGTGGTCCGCCAGACCGCCGGGCCCGGGTCAGGGGCCGCCGTCGAGCAGGGTGTGCCCCAGCGGCGCCAGGGTGTGCCGGACCGTGTTGCCCTGCCGGGTGCTGACCACCAGGCCGGCGTCGCGCAAGACGGTCAGGTGTTCGCTGGCGGCCGGTGCCGAGATGCCGAGCCGCCCGGCCACCGTTCCGGTCGACGGGCCGTCGGCGGCCAGTTCCAGCACCGCGGCCCGGGTCCGGCCGAGCAGCGCCGAAAGCGAGGCCCGGCCCGCCTCGCCGGCGACCCGGGCCGACCGTTCGACGGGATAGACCAGGACCGGCGGCAGGTTGGGGTCGACCAGCGCCATCGGCCGGCTGGCCGCCTTGAAGTAGCTCGGCACCAGCACCAGTCCGCGGCCGTCGAGGTGCAGGTCGCGGTCTGCCCGGTAGTTGGCGATCTCGAGGACCCCGTCGGTGAACCGGGCGGCCGGGTGCAGACCGTTGAGCAGCGCGACGGCGCCGCCGTCGAGCACGGTGCGGGCGCGCAGGGCCCGGTCGGCGTCGAACGAGGCCCGGATCCGGTCCCACATCGGTGCCACGGCGACGTCGTGGTAGCGGCGCAGCGCCCGGCCGAGGGTCCGCAGCGCGGCCGGGTCGCCGTCGCCGATGCGTAGCGCGGCCGGGTCGAGCCGGTGCCGGTCGGTGCCGAGCAGCGCGATCTCGGCGCGCAGCCGGTCGCGCGGGGTGTCGAGCAGGGCCTGCAACCCGGCCTCGAACCCGTCGGCGGCCTCGGCCGGGGTGAGGAAGTCGGGGAAGTAGCCGGTCGGCGGGTTGAGGGCCAGCGCCGGCGAGATCTCGTGCCGCAGGGTGGTGTCGGGTCGCAGCCGGTGGGCGAGGTCGGCCTTCCAGCCGGCGAGCAGCGGCGGGGAGCCGCGCCGGCGCAGGTGGTGCATGCTCAGCGTCAGCTCCCACAGCGGGTCCGGGGCGGTGGCGACCCGGGTGCGGTTCAGGTCGGCCACCGTGAAGTGGATTCTGAGCATCTGCACTCCTGGCCGGCACCCCTCGGCACCGGCGCTGCGCCGCCGGCCCGGCAGGGGTGTGGACGTGGGACTACGGGGCTCGCCACCCTACCCAACGGGTACGACAGAAACGTCGGGGCCGGTCCATGGCGGACCGGCCCCGACCGGGCGGGGGGCGGAGGTCAGGCCGGGACGGTCCACTTCTGGTTGCCGGCGCCGGTGCAGCTCCAGATCTGCAGCGGGGTGCCGTCGGCGGAGTTGTTGCCGGTCACGTCCAGACACTTGCCGGCCTGCGGGTTGACCAGGTCACGACCGGCGGTGTACGTCCACTGTTGCGCGGGCGTGCCGTTGCAGGTCCACAACTGCACCCGGGAACCGTCGGCGGTGGAGCCGCCGCTGACGTCGAGGCACTTGCCCAGCGCCCGTACGGTGCCGTCGCCGGGACGGGTCCAGCGCTGCGCGTCGGTGCCGTTGCAGCCGTACAACTGCACGGTGGTGCCGTCGGCGGTGCCGGCGGCGGCGACGTCGACGCACTTGCCGGCCAGGCCGGTGATCGGCCCGCCGGCCGGCGGGTTCGGGCCGCCCGGTGTACCGGACCAGGTGAACGTGGCCGAGGTCCGGGTGGGCAGGGTGTAGACGAAGGACTGGTTGCCCCAGTTGACCCGCATCGACTGGCTGCCGCCGGTGGTGTTGTGGACGATCAGCGCCTTGGACCCGTCCGGGTTCTTCCAGGCGACGTTCTTGACCGAGCCGTTGGCGGTGGACGCGATGCGTACCGCGCCGGGTTTCACGAACTTGGTCAGGTGGCCCATCGTGTAGTACTCGACGGTCTTGTCGACCTGGCCGTGCCGGCTGCCGCCGCGCTGCACGGTGACCAGGCCGGTGCAGACGTTACAGCCGGCACCGACGTACGGCAGCATGTTCTGGTCCAGCGCCAGGCTCCACTTCACCCACGACCGGCTCCAGTTGCGGGTGTAGTCGATCAGGTTGTGCATGTCCTGGGCGTGCTGGTCGCCGACCCAGGTGCCGCCGGAGTGCTCGGTCATGTACTGGTTGACCGCCGGGTACTGGTTGCGGATGGTGCTCTGCAGGTTGACGTCGCCGCCGTACCCGTGCCAGGCGATGCCGCCGAAGAGCGGGTCGCCCCGCAGCGCGGCGTCGGCCAGCGGCACCGAGCCGAGGTCGTCGTAGTTGCCCCAGTTGTAGTCGAGGATCAACACCTTGGTGGTGATGCCGGCGGCCCGGAAGGCGGGCAGCAGGTGGTTCTTGGTGAACTCCAGCAGCCCGGAGCCGTTCCAGTTCATCGAGGCGTAGCCGGTGGCGTCGGTGCCGCAGCAGGTCGGCTCGTTCTGCACCGACACGTAGTCGATCTTCAGCCCCTGGGCCTGGTTCTGCTGGATGTATTTCACGAAATACTGCGCATAGGTCGGATAATACTCCCATTTAAGCCAGCCCCGGTTCGTGAACCGGTTGTTGTCCTTCATCCAGGCCGGCGCGCTCCAGGGTGCGCCCTTGACCTTCAGTGCCGGGTTCAGGGCGCGCGCCTGCCTGGTCAGCGGCACCACGTCGGCGAGGTCGTGGCCGATGCTGAAGTCGCCGAGGTCGCAGCAGGTGTCGTCGTACGAGTAGTTGAACCGGGCCAGGTCGGAGGCGCCCATCGGGTTGCGTACGAACGCCAGGCCGATGCCGTCGACCGGGTGGAACAGGTCGCGCATGACCCGGTCCCGGGTCGTCGCGCTGACGGTGTTGCTGCTGCCCAGCAGCCAGGCGGCGCTGTCGGTGAACGACGCGCCACCGCCCTCGAAGCTCTGGTAGGTGGTGTTCTCGTCGACGGTGACGGTGTGGGTGGCGCTGCCGGCGCCCGCCGAGAACGCGGTCGGGGTCTGCGGTTGCAGGCCCCGGGTGACGACCCGGCCGCCGGCGTCGGAGGTGGTGGTCAGCCAGACGTCGACCCGCTCGTTGGCGGCGTGGGCGGGTGGGCTGGCCGCCAGGGCGAGGCTGGTGGCGGCCAGGCAGGTGGCGAGTGCGGTGGCCGCGGCGGCCCGGCGGCGGGTGGTGCGCCGGCCGGTACGGACGGTGACGGGTGGTGGGGTCCCGGTCGATGGCACGGGGATCTCCCCCTTCCTGAGAAGGGCTTTCGGTGGGTGGGCGTTGCCGCACCTGTGTTTGGTCACGCACGGTGACCTTCGGGCCCCGGGGTGGTGGGCGAGACATCGACGCTGATATGAGGTAACACCAGGATCTAACTGTTAGCAAGGTTTGCTATACATTTAGTTTCGTTATCCGTGCGTTATTGACGTGGTGCGCGTCACTCCGGTTGACTCGGCCCGGAACCGGTTTCGAAACCGGTTCCGCATCCGCGGTTAACCGCCGTGACACACGAGGGGGTGTCGTGCGTATCACCATCGCCGATGTCGCCGCGCGAGCCGGGGTCAGCAAGACCACCGTCTCGCGGGTGCTCAACGGCCGTGGTGAACTCGACGACGACACCGCCGCCCGGGTACGCGCCGTGATCGAGGAGCTGGGCTACGTGCCCAGCGCCCGCGGCGTCGGCCTGGCCCGGGGCCGTACCCGCATCGTCGGCATGCTGGTCCCCTCGCTGATCTGGCCGTGGATCGGCGAGGTCGTCCAGGGCGCCGTCGACGTGGTCGAGAGCGGCGGCTACGGCCTGCTGCTCTTCACCTGCAACCGGGGTGCCCAGTCGATGCGCCAGTTCGCCGCCCAGGTGTCGGCGAAGTCGTTCGACGGGCTGCTGGTCATCGAGCCCGAGGGCACCCTCGACTACATCACCCAACTGCCCGGACGTGGGCTGCCGGTCGTGCTCATCGACGACCGGGGCAGCCGGCGGGTCTTCCCGTCGGTCGCCACCACCAACCTGGCCGGGGGTGCCGCCGCCGCCGGGCACCTGCTCGGGATCGGCCGCACCCGGCCGCTCGTGGTGACCGGCAGCCGGCGGTTCGGCTGCACCCGCGACCGGCTGGCCGGCTTCGTCGAGACGTACGCGGCGAACGGCCACCCGCTACCCCCCGAACTCGTCGTCGAGGGTGACTTCACCCTCGAATGCGGCAGCCGCGCGGTCCAGCGGCTGCTCGAGGGCGGCGTGCACTTCGACGCCGTCTTCGCCCACAACGACCTGTCCGCTGGCGGCGCCATCCGCGCCGTCCGCGAGGCGGGCCGGTCGGTGCCCGGCGACGTCGCCGTCGTCGGGTTCGACGACGTGCCGTACGCGCAGCACACCGACCCGCCGCTGACCACCGTGCACCAGCCGATGCGCGAGATGGGCGAGGCGGCCGCCCGGATGCTCATCGACCACTTCGCGGGCACGCCCCTGCCGGAGACCCCGCAGGTGCTGCCCACCACGCTGATCGTCCGCGGCTCGACCGTACCCACCACTCCCGTCCCGAACCCGCCCGGCCAGACCGGGCCCGCCGTTCCGGCGACCCCCGCAGTTCCCGTCTGACAAAACCCCGGCACACCCTGCCGGGGTTTAGCTGTACCCGATCGTGAGAGCGCTCTACGAGCCATCTCCAGCACACATATCACCCACACCACACCACAACCGCACCACCCGACCATCAGGAGGAACCAGATGCGCGCCAAGCGTTTGGCGGCGGCGGCCGTCGCGGGTCTCACCGCGATGAGCCTGCTGGCCGCCTGCAGCGGCGAGTCGCCCAACAGCAACAACAACCGGGCCGGCTCGACCACCGTGCTCAAGGTGGGCATGCCCAACGGCCCGCAGACCGAGAACCACAACCCGTTCCTCGGCTCGTCGTCGGGCGCCTCGCTCGGCTACCGCTGGCAGATCTACGAGCCGCTGGTGATGACCAACGCGATCCGCCCCGCCGACCCCGCCAAGCCGTGGCTGGCCACCAAGTGGGAATGGACCGACGGCTACAAGGCGGTCGCGCTGACCATCCGCGACGGCGTCACCTGGTCCGACGGCAAGCCGTTCAGCGCCGAGGACGTCGCGTTCACCTTCGAGCTGATCAAGAAGCACGAGGGGCTCAACGGCGCCGCCGTGCCGTACGGCGACATCACCGTCGCCGGCAACGTGGTCAACATGACGTTCGGCTCCCCGCAGTTCGTCAACCAGGCCAAGATCCTCAACTCCATCCCGATGGTGCCCAAGCACATCTGGTCGGGCATCGCCGACCCGACCACCGACATCAACAAGAACCCGGTCGGCACCGGCCCGTTCACCCTGAAGTCGTTCACCCCGCAGACCACCACGCTGGTGGCCCGGGACGGCTACTGGCAGGACCCGCCGGCGGTCAAGGAACTGCGCTACACGTCGTACACCGACAACAACGCGCAGACCACCGCCCTGGCCAACGGCGAGGCCGAGTGGAGCTTCGTCTTCATCCCCAACTACAAGGCCGTCTACGTCGACAAGAACCCCGAGCACAACAAGGTCTGGCCGGCCTCGGTGCTCGGCATCCACGGCCTCTACATCAACACCACCAAGAAGCCGTTCGACAACCCGGCGCTGCGCCGGGCGATGAACATGGTCATCAACCGCAACGACATCTTCGTGCAGGCCGAGGCGGCGTACTTCCACCCCGAGGTGACCTCGGTGACCGGCATCCCGACCCCGGCCGGTGAGTCGTTCATCGCGCCGGAGTTCAAGGGCCAACTGCACAAGGTCGACGTCGAGGGCGCCAAGCGCGAGCTGACCGCCGCCGGCTTCACCTTCGACGGCAACACCCTGAAGGACCCGACCGGCAAGCCGGTCACGCTGACCCTGACCGACCCCGCCGGCTGGTCCGACTACATCACCAGCCTCGAGATCGTGAAGGACAACCTGTCCCAGATCGGCATCACCGCCACCGTCGACAAGGCCAACCAGGACGCCTGGTTCCAGGCCGTCGAGGAGGGCAACTTCGACGCCACCTTCCGGTGGACCAACGGCGGCACCACGCCGTACGACATCTACCAGACCATCATGGACGGTGCCCTGCTCAAGCCGATCGGGACCCCGGCGGCGGGCAACTTCGGCCGGTTCGACAGCCCGGAGGCGACCGCGGCGCTGGCCGCCTTCGCCAACGCCGCCGACGACGCGGCCCGCACCACCGCGATGAACACCCTCCAGAAGATCTTCGTCGAGCAGATGCCGATGATCCCGGTCGGCGCCGACAACGCCGGTGGCGCGTACGTGACGACGAACTGGGTGGGCTGGCCGGACGACGCCAACCCGTACGCCCCGGCGCAGCCGACCCAGCCGAACGCGGTCGACGTCGTGCTCAACCTCAAGCCCGCCAACGCCTGATCCGACCTGTTGACCCCTCCCGGGCGGCGCCACGGTGCCGCCCGGGAGGCCCCAGGCGGCGACAGGCCCGACCCGGCACAGGAGCCTCGGCACGATGACCACAACCAGCGTCCCGACGCCCGCGGCGGCCCCGACCACCGAGGTGGTCCTGGAAGCCGAGGGCCTCACCAAGCACTTTCCGGTCCGGCGGGGGGTCCGCGACCTCTTCCGCCCGGCACTGCACGTGCACGCCGTCGACGACGTGCACATCACCCTGCGGCGCGGCCGGGTGACCGCCCTGGTCGGCGAGTCCGGCTCGGGCAAGTCGACCGTCGCCCGGCTGCTGGCCCAACTCTTCCGGCGTACGGCCGGCGACATCCGGCTGCGCGGCGAGTCGGTCACCGTACGCGGCGGCCGCCGGTTCCGGGCCTACTGCCGCCAGGTGCAGATGATCTTCCAGGATCCGTTCGCCTCGCTGAACCCGGTCCACACGGTCCGCTACCACCTCACCCGGGCGCTGCGCATCCACGGCCGGGCCGGGAAGACCGCCGCCGACCTCGAGGCCAACCTGCACGACCTGCTCGGCCGGGTGCAACTCACCCCGCCCGAGCGCTATCTCGACAAGTTCCCGCACGAACTCTCCGGCGGGCAGCGGCAACGGGTCGCGATCGCCCGCGCCCTCGGCGCCGACCCGCAGGTGCTGCTCGCCGACGAGCCGGTGTCCATGCTGGACGTCTCGATCCGGCTCGGCGTGCTCAACCTGCTGCGCGACCTGAAGGAACGGCTCAACCTCGGCATCCTCTACATCACCCACGACATCGCCTCGGCCCGCTACTTCGCCGACGAGACCCTGGTCATGTACGCCGGCCGGATGGTCGAGGGCGGCGACAGCGAGACGGTCACCCAGCGGCCGGCACACCCGTACACCCGGCTGTTGATCGAGTCGGCGCCCGATCCCGACCGGTTGCAGGGCGACGCGCACGAACTGGCCGAGACCACCCCGGTCGACCGGGCCGGCGGCGAGCCGCCGAGCCTGATCCGGCCGCCGGCCGGCTGCCGGTTCAACCCCCGGTGCGTGCATGTGATGCCGAAGTGCCGCACCGACCTGCCGCCCCGCTTCGACCTGGCCGACGGCACCGCGCACTGGGCCGCCTGCTGGCTCTACGAGAACGGCGCACCGGCGACGGACGTCGCGCCCGGGTCCGCGGACGACGGGGACGCCGCACCGGCGGCCGGCACCGACAACGGCCGGGTGGTGAAGCCGTGAGGTTCCTGCTGCAACGCGTCGCGTTCTACCTCTTCACCGCGTGGGCGGCGATCACCCTCAACTTCTTCATCCCCCGGATGATCCCCGGTGACCCGGTCCGCTCGCTGATCGCCCGCTACCAGGGCCAGCTCAGCACCGAGGCGATGGCCTCCCTCTACGTCCTGTTCGGCCTCGACGAGGACAAGAGCCTCTGGCAGCAGTACGTCGAGTACTGGGGCCAGCTCTTCCGCGGCGACCTCGGCATGTCGTTCACGTTCTTCCCGGCCCCGGTCTCCCAGGTGCTCTCCGACAGCCTGCCGTGGACCCTGGCCCTGGTCGGCATCACCACCATCATCAGCTTCTTCGTCGGCACCTCGCTCGGCGTGCTGGCCGGCTGGCGGCGCGGGTCGTGGGCCGACGGGCTGCTGCCGGTGACCACCTTCCTCTCGTCGATCCCGTACTTCTGGCTTGGCCTGATCGCGATCGCCCTGCTCGCCGGGCCGGGCAGCTTCTTCCCGTCGTCCGGCGGCTACGCGCCCGGCCTGGTGCCGGCCTGGGACCAGTACTTCATCCCCAGCGCCATCCAGCACAGCCTGCTGCCGGCGCTGACCATCCTGGTCTCGTCGGTCTCCGGCTGGATCCTCAGCATGCGCAACATGATGGTCACCGTCGCGGCGGAGGACTACATCACCGTCGCGCACGCCAAGGGCCTGTCCGAGCGGCGGGTCGCGGTCAGCTACGCCGCCCGCAACGCGCTGCTGCCCAACGTCTCCGGCTTCGCCCTGTCGCTGGGCTTCATCGTCGGCGGCACCCTCCTGGTCGAGATCGTCTTCTCCTACCCGGGCC
The DNA here is from genome assembly GCF_040683055.1 of Polymorphospora sp. NPDC051019. Classification (NCBI taxonomy): domain Bacteria; kingdom Bacillati; phylum Actinomycetota; class Actinomycetes; order Micromonosporales; family Micromonosporaceae; genus Polymorphospora; species Polymorphospora sp. NPDC051019. Next base: position 68,186 of record NZ_JBFBCH010000022.1, read on the forward strand.
TGGGGTTCCAGCTCTTCCAGGCGGTCGGTGCCAAGGACTACCCGCTGATGCAGGGCATCTTCCTGATCATCACGATCTCCGTGCTGGTCGCGAACCTGCTGGCCGACCTCGCCTACCTCGCACTCGACCCGCGTACCCGCAAGGAGGGCTGACCGGTGTCCATGCCCGCCACCACGATGACCGGTACGGTCACCGGCGACGGCGCGCCCGCCGCGCCCGCCCAGGCCGCCCCGAAACGGCGCCGGCTGCGGTTCGTCGCCAACCCCAAGGCGGCCACCGGCCTGGTCGTCCTCGGCTTCTTCCTGCTGCTGGCGGTCATCGGGCCGTGGATCGCCCCGTACGACCCGTCGGCGCGCGGCTCCGACCTGGTCGCGCCGCCGTCGGCGGAGCACTGGTTCGGCACCACCCACCTGGGGCAGGACATCTTCAGCCAGGTGCTGGTCGGCACCCGGGGCGTCATCTTCGTCGGCTTCCTCGCCGGCCTGGTCGCCACCGTGCTGTCGGTGCTCGTCGGGGTCACCGCCGGGTTCCTCGGCGGCGCCGCCGACGAGAGCCTCTCGGCGCTGTCCAACGTGTTCCTGGTGATCCCCGCCCTGCCCCTGATCATCATCGTGGCCTCCACCATTCCGGGCGCCGGCGACCTGATGGTCGCCCTGGTCATCGGCGCCACCTCGTGGGCCTGGGGAGCCCGGGTGCTGCGTGCGCAGACCCTGTCGCTGCGCCGGCGCGACTACGTCGAGGCGGCCCGGGCCACCGGCGAGAGCACCTGGCGGATCATCATCTTCGAGATCCTGCCGAACCTGACCGCGATCATCGCCTCCGGCTTCGTCGGCACGGTGATCTTCGCGGTGATGACCGAGATCACGCTGGCGTTCATCGGCATCTCCACGGTGTCGGAGTGGAACTGGGGCACGATCCTGTTCTGGGCCCAGTCCCAGCAGGCCCTGGCCCAGGGTGCCTGGTGGTGGTTCGTCCCGGCCGGCCTGGCCATCGCCCTGCTCGGCACCGCCCTGTCACTGGTCAACTTCGGCATCGACGAGTTCGTCAGCCCCCGGCTGCGCAGCAGCGGCAAGACCAGTGTCAAGACCGCGGACGGCCGCACCGTGCGGATGCGGGTCGGGTTCACCCCGGTCCTGCGCACCGCGCCCCCGCCACCGGCGCCCCGCGGCGCCGACGTGCTCTCCAGCGAAAGGGTCGGCCAGCGATGACCACGCCCGTACTCGAAATCAAGCACCTCGACGTCGACTACGGCCTCGGCGACCAGGCGGTACGCGCCGTACGCGACGTCAGCCTGACCCTGCACCGCGGCGAGGTGCTGGGCCTGGCGGGGGAGAGCGGCAGCGGCAAGTCGACGCTGGCGTACGGCCTGACCCGGCTGCTGCCGCCGCCCGGCGTCGTCAGCGGCGGATCGGTGGTCTACCACCCGCCCGGCGGCGCCGAACCCTTCGACGTGATGGCCCTGACCCCGGCCGAACTGCGCCGGTTCCGCTGGGCGGAGACGTCGATCGTGTTCCAGGGGGCGATGAACTCCCTCAACCCGGTCCACAAGGTCGCCACCCAGCTCCTCGACGTGATCAAGGCGCACGAGCCGCGACTGAGCCCGGCCGCCCGGCTCGACCGGGCCCGCGAACTGCTCCGGCTCGTCGGCATCTCCGCCGACCGGCTGGACAGCTATCCGCACCAGCTCTCCGGCGGCATGCGCCAGCGGGTCATGATCGGCATGGCGCTGGCCCTCGAACCGCAGATCGTCATCATGGACGAGCCGACCACCGCGCTCGACGTGGTGATGCAGCGGCAGATCCTCGGCCAGCTCGTCGAACTGCGCGAACGGCTCGGCTTCGCGGTGCTGTTCATCACCCACGACCTGTCGCTGCTGGTCGAGTTCTCCGACCGGATCGCCATCATGTACGGCGGGCGCATCGTCGAGGAGGCACCCGCCGCCACCCTCTACCGTGACTCGCTGCACCCCTACAGCGAGGGGCTGCTGCGCTCGTTCCCGGCGCTGCGCGGACCGCGCCGCGAACTGTCCGGCATCCCCGGCTCACCACCGGACCTGCGGGCGATGCCGACCGGCTGCGCCTTCCACCCACGCTGCCCCAAGGCGTTCGACCCGTGCGTCGAGAAGATCCCGGTGCTCGGCCCGCCGCCGGACCGGGCCGGACCGGCCCGCACCGTCGCCTGCTGGCTGCACCCGGCCGCACCGACCGGCTGACGGCCGGCCACCCGCTTCCCGTACCCACCGACCCGGTACCCGTCCGTCGACCGGGTACCCATCCATCGAACCGATCAGGAGCAGCATGGACACGACCGCCACGACACTCGATCCCGGCCACGTGGAAAGCGGTCAGACCGACCCGATCGACACCCTGCCACCGAACTTCCGGTGGGGGGTGGCCACCTCGTCGTACCAGATCGAGGGCGCGGTGGCCGAGGACGGCCGCACGCCGTCGATCTGGGACACGTTCTGCCGGGTACCCGGTGCGATCGACGGCGCCGACAACGGTGACGTCGCCTGCGACCACTACCACCGGATGCCGCAGGACGTCGCGCTGATGCGCGAACTCGACGTCGACACGTACCGGTTCTCGGTGGCCTGGCCACGGGTGCAGCCGGGCGGGCGCGGCCCGGTCAACCCGGCCGGCCTGGCCTTCTACGACCGGCTCGTCGACGAACTGCTCGGTCAGGGCATCGACCCGTGGATCACCCTCTACCACTGGGACCTGCCGCAGGAACTCCAGGACGCCGGCGGCTGGCCGGCCCGGGACACCGCGTACCGGTTCGCCGACTACTCGATGCTTGTCTTCGACCACCTGAAGGACCGGGTACGGACCTGGACCACGCTGAACGAGCCGTGGTGCTCGGCGATGCTCGGCTACGCGTACGGCAACCACGCGCCCGGCATCAAGGACTTCCCGGCGAGCATGGCGGCCGTGCACCACCTGCTGCTCGGCCACGGCCTGGCGACCCAGCGGATGCGGGCGGCGGCGTCCGGCCCGGTCGACCTCGGCATCACGCTCAACATGGGCTCGTCCAGCCCGGCCACCGACACCGAACTCGACCGGGAGGCGGCCCGGCGCGCCGACGGCCTCGGCGTCCGGATCTACCTCGACCCGCTGCGGTACGGCCGCTACCCGGCCGACGTGGTCGAGGACCTGGCCGCCCAGGGGATCACCATCCCGGTCCGCGACGGCGACCTGGAGATCATCTCCACGCCGTTCGACGTGCTCGGCGTCAACCACTACTTCAGCTCGGCGTTCTCCGGCGTCGACGAGGACGGCAACACCACCGACGCCGACGGCAACCCGGTGGTGCGGGAGGTGTCGACCGGCCGGCCGCGTACCGCGATGGGCTGGGAGATCGTGCCCGAGGGCTTCACCGAGCTGCTGGTGCGGCTCGGCCGCGACTACCCCGACCTGCCGATGGTGGTGACCGAGAACGGTTCGGCGTTCGACGACGAGCCCGACGAGAACGGGTTCGTCCGCGACGACGAGCGCACCGCCTACTTCGTCTCGCACATCGGCGCGGTCGCGCGGGCCCGCCAGCAGGGCGCCGACGTACGCGGCTACTTCGCCTGGTCGCTGCTCGACAACTTCGAGTGGGCGTACGGCTACGCGAAGCGGTTCGGGATCGTCCGGGTCGACTACGACACCCAGGTGCGTACGCCCAAGCGCAGCGCCCTGTGGTACCGCGACACGATCCGGCGGGTCCGCGGCAACCGGGCCTGAGCCGCCGGGCCACCCCGGACGCGCCGGCGTCCCGGGGCGGCCCGGTACGCCGGTCGGTGGCCGTCCGGGCGGCCACCGACCGGCGCCTGCCGCCGCCCGGCCGAAGGCACCCGGCCGGGCGGCCAGGCGTCAGATCCGGTACGGGTTCACCGACTGCGCGCCCATCAAAAACCAGGCGGTGGCGCCGACGTGCTGCCGCTGGAAGTACGCGAACCCGAACCCGGTGTCGAAGGCGCTGGTCGCCGAGACGATCCCGGACCGGGCGGGCAGCCGCCGGCCGGTCCAGGTGCCGCCGGCCGCCGGGTCGGACAGCCGGCCGCCGTTGGGGTCGTCGGTCAGCCCGACGGTCTGCCCGCCGCCGAGCCGCTCCTGCGCGACCACCGTCTGGCGCAGGTGGTGCACCGCCCGGGTCCGGTCGTCCGGGCCGCGCCGGGGCCGGTCGCCGCGCTCCAGCAGGGCGGCGGCGAGGTGGCCGTTGCCCTCCAGCCACACCGCGTCGCGGTTGTTGGGCCGGTCGCCGCCGGGCACCGTGCCGGTGAGGACCTTCGACAGGTCGCTGAACGTGACCCCGGAGACGGGCCGGCCGGGTGGCATCTCCGAGTTCGGGCCGGCGGCGTCGGTGACGGCCAGCTCCCGCGCGGTCCAGTCCAGCCCGCGGGCGTGGGTCCGCTCGCGCAGCGCCAGATAGCCCCACGTGTTCGGGTCCTCCGGCCGGACCGCCCGGTTGATCTCGTCCGGGTCGTCGGCGGGACCCGCGCCCTGCGTACCGGTCCAGAAGTGCCCGTCGACCGGGTTCCACATCGACCGGACGAAGTCGCCGGCCACCTTGGCGTGCCGGTGCCAGGCCCGGTCGCCGGTGTAGCGGACCAGCAACGTGAACAGTGCGTACGCGTCGATGTTGTGCTCGGTGGAGCACCAGCGCTGGTGGGTGACGCCGTCGCCCTGCACGCCGCCGTGGTAGCCGCCGTACCGGTAGGGCGAGACGGTGTTGTCCACCACCCAGCGGGCGGCGGCGACCGCGCCGTCGAGATACTTGCGCACCCGGGTGTGGGCGTAGACGTGGGTCAGCGCGAGCGCGGCCCACGACACGTCGCCGACCGAGGAGCCACTGAAGCCGTACGGCCACAGGAACGCCGCCTTGCCGTCGGCGCGGACGAGTCCGGGGAACTCCGGCGAGCCGCCGTAGAACAGCATCGGCCCGGCCGCGTACGCCTGCCGCAGCCGACCGTCGGCGTACGCCTCGTCGTTGCCCTGGGCGAAGAGCAGCGCGTCGCCGATGATCCGGGCCCGGCGTACGTTGTCGCGGGTCGGGCGGGCCAGGTAGGCGATCACGGCGAGCGCGTTGTCGTAGATGAACGCGGTCGTCATGAGCTGCGACTCGTTGTTGTAGCTCTGGAGCAGGCGCGGGGTGTCGCCACGCTGGTAGGCGTCCTGCACGAAGTCGAGGTAGTGGTAGGCGCGCTCGACCGGGGCCTCGAGATGGCGGTCGACGACCCGGCCGGGGCGCGGCCGGTCGTGGCCGCCGCCGGCCAGGGCGCTGCCGGGCGTCGCGACCTGGACGCCGGTGGCGGCGACGGTCGCGGCGGTCGCGGACAGGGCGAGGACGTGCCGGCGGCGCAGCGCGGGCCGGGGGAGCGGGGCGGGCTGGTCGGTTGGCATGGACACACTCCGCGTGGATGTCGGTGGTGGGGGAACCAGCGGATCTGAGAGCGCTCTCTCAGTCGGGTCGACCAATTGAAACGCACGGGTCATCCCGGCGCAATACAACGTGCCGCCGGACGGGAGGGGCGGGCGCCGCCGGGCCGGGCCGCGGGGCGGCGCCGCTGTTGATCTGAGCGTCGGCCACCTTGTCGACGCCGCGTAAGGTGGCTGACGCTCAGGTCAACTCACGTACGGCCGCCGCGCGTCCGGCCACGGGCCCGTGTCGCGGGTGGGGCGGTCTCCTCGTGTCGGCGTTGCCGCCCGCCGCCGGGCGGCGTCGACCGTCCTCTTTCGACTGTCCTCTCTCGGCCGGCGGAACGCCTACCCGACGCGGTTGCCGTCCTCCAGGTAGGCCGTGCCGCCGCCCACCGCGGCCAGCGCAGCCGCGGCCCGCCGGGCCAGCAGCGGCGAGAGTCGCTGTCGCGCCTCGGCCGGAGTCGACCAGGCCCAGCTGCGCAACTCGTCGGCCGGCAGGCGGATCTCCGCCTCGCTGGCGGGGGCGAGTACGCCACGTCGTAGACGAACATGACGCCCTCGGTGCGGCCGGCCTGCGCCGGGACCCAGTCGACCACCAACAGCCCGCCGGGCGTCAGCGACAGGCCGAGTTCTTCGTTCAGCTCCCGCATCGCGGCCGCGTACGGCGACTCGTCGGCTTCGACGCATCCGCCCGGCAACTCCCAGTCGTCCTTGTACCGGGGTTCCACCAACAGGATCCGGCCTCTGACGTCGCGAAACAGCACGGCCGCGGCCATCCGCTTACGCGGCAGCGTCGCGGTGCAGTCGCCAGACGCTGTCGCGGTGTCGTCGTCGGACGCTGTCGTCACGCCAGGAGGCTACCGTGGACGCGCCGCCACCGACGGGCTGGAGGTGGCCGGCCCAGCGATCCTCGCGGCCGGCGGCCGTTCCCGCGCCCCAGGCGTCGATCACGGAGGAATCGTGGCGTTCCGCGCCCGGCTTGCGAACATCATCCCCTTAATCGTGCGGGCGCTGCGGGCGCTGCGGGCGTGGCAGGGCGGGCGTCGCCGGGCCTCGCCGCAGGGCGCGGGTGGGTGCCGCTGTTGATCCGAGCGTCAGCCACCTTATCGGCGCCGCGTAGGGTGCCTGGCGCTCAGATCAACTCACGTGCGGCTGCCGAGCGCCACCGACGCGGCCAGCGCCACCTGCCGGTGTGCGGTGGCGACCTCCCGGGGCCGGAACGCCGCGTCGCCGACGATCTCGATGGCGGCGACGACCGCCCGGTCCCGCCCCAGCACCGGCATCGCGACCGTGACCAGGCCGAGCCGCTGTTCCTGGCTGGCCGTCGCGGCGCCGGTACGCCGTACCGCCGTCAGTTCGTCGCCGAGCCGGGCCGGGTCGACGACGGTGAACGAGGTCAACCGCGGCAGCGGGCGTTGACGGGGGACCCGGCCCGCCGTGTACGCCAGCAGCACCTTGCCCGCCGCCGTGCTGTGCGCCGGACCGTGGTCGCCGGCACCGCGCACCGCCGCCGCGTGCCGGGCGCCGTACACGGTCTCCAGGTAGACGCACTCGTCGCCATGTAACACACCGAGCCGTACGGCGTGGTCGGTGCGCTCGTAGAGGTCGACCAGGAACGGCATGAGGACGCGGCGCAGGTCGTCGTGCTGGCCGACGATCAGGTTCGCCAGCTCACGCATCCGGCGGCCGACCTCGTAGCCGGTGGGCCCGTGCGCGACCAGGTCGTGCGCCACCAGCATGCGCAGGACGCGGTGCGCGGTGGTCTTCGGCAGCCCGGTGTCGGTGACCAGCCGGGTCAGGCTGCGTGGGCCGCCGCTGGCCAGCAGCTCCAGCAGGCGTACGGCGCGACCGACGGCGCCCGTCGGCGGCCCACCGTCAGGGCCGGGTGGCTCGGGCCGCATCCCGACCTCCTGGGGTGGGCCCGATGCCCACGGCTGACTCAACGTACACCGATCGACTGCGGTCAGCTACGGATCGTCACCAAACGGGGGACGGTCGGCCCGGTGGTTCCGGGCCGTGGAACGGGGTGGGCCGGCGCGGCCGGGCGGCGGCGCATGCTCGGCGGCGGCACCGCCCTCGCTGCCCGGAAGGAGCGATCATGCCATCCACCACCGCCCGCCTGTTCACCGTCGCCACCCTGCTGCTCGCCGGGGTCGCCGTACCCGTGGCTCCCGCCGGGGCCGCGCCCGCCGATGTCGTGCCGCCGGCCGGCGCGGCGCCGACGCGCGGCGGTGCCGACTGCCCGCCGGCCGCATCCGCCCTCGCCTTCAGCGACGCCCTGGACAAGACGACGTTCGCCGGCGTACCGGTCACCGAACTGTCCGCGTTCGCCCCGGACGTGCGTACCCTCGGGTTCGTCACGGTCTCCGACGACGACCCTCGGCTGTTCTTCGTCCGCGACCCGCTGGACCCGCGGGTGAGCGCCACGGTGCCGCTGCGCCGCCCGGACGGCACCCGCTACGACGGCGACACCTTCGACGGTGAGGGCGTCGCCGTCCTGCCCGACGGCCGCCTCCTGGTCAGTTCCGAGGTCGAACCGTCGATCCGGCTCTTCGGGCGGGACGGGGTCGAGCGCGGCGCGCTGCCGGTGCCGGCCCGGTTCCGGGTCGCGCCAGCCGGTGAGGCCCGCGTCAACGGCACCCTGGAGAGCCTGTCGATCTCGCCGTCCGGCCGCCACGTCTACGCCGCGATGGAGGCGCCGCTGTCCGGTGACGCGCCCGCGTCCGGCGAGTCGCTGATCCGCCGGATGCTGGTCTACCGGAAGGCCGGCGCGGGTTATGCGCTGGACCGCCAGCTCGGGTACGCCGCCGACCCCGGGCACCGGATCTCCGAGGTCGCCGCGTACGGCGACGGCCGCCTGCTGGTCCTGGAGATCCAGTTCACCCCCGGTGTCGGCAACGACGTCAGGCTGTACGCCGTCACCGGCGTGAACAGCGCGCCCGACGTCTCCGGCATCGCCAACCTGTCCACCGCGCCACCCGGCACGCTGGTCACCAAGCGGCTCGTCGCCGACCTGACCGCCTGCCCCACCCTGGGCGCGACCACTCCGGGCAGCCAGGTCAACCCGCTGATGGACAACTACGAGGGGATGGCGGCCCTCGCCCCGCTCGGCCGCGGCCCGGCCGTGGTGCACCTGATCAGCGACGACAACGGCTCACCGACCCAGGTCACCCGGGTGCTCACGCTCGCCGCGACGTTGCCCTGAACCGGGCCCCGGGCCGTCCGGCGCTCCCACCCCGTCCCGCCGGACGGCCCGGCGGTCCGCCCGTTCAGGGCGGCCCGGCCGGGTCACGGGCGTCGAGCGCCGCGCGGACGGCGGCGAGGTGACCGTCGTACCGCCCTTCGGCGAGGCCGGCGAGCAGCGACCGCAGCGCGCGGTCGGCGGGTCCGGCCGCCAGCGGGTCGGTGCCCTCCAGGCCGGGGGTGGCGTCGACGGCCGCGGCGACCGCGTCGACGATCTCCTGTACGCCCGGTTCGGCCTCGCGGTGGGCGCGGGTGGTGACGTAGACGCCGTGCGTCAGGTAGGTGTCCGCCCCGGTGACCAGCGGCACCCAGGCGAACCGGTCGGCGTCGGGGCCGGCCGAGTAGTTCCCCGCCTTGAACGGCAGCGCGATGTCCGAGGGCAGCACGACGGTGCCCAGCCCGTCCCAGCCCATCTTGACCAGCACCCCGGTCACCTGTGACGGCTTGACCACCCGTAGCCGCAGCCCCCGGTCGGCCAGGCCGCTCTCCGCGAAGCTGGTGTCGAGGATGTCGCGGGACCGGAAGCCCGGTGGCGGCAGCAGCAGTTCGTGTTCGGCGAGCCGGTGCAACTCGAGGTGGCCGTCGCCGACCCGCTCCACCGGCACCATCGCCTCCAGCCGCGCGGTGTAGAGCAGGTTGGTCTGCAGACCCTTGCGGCGCCGGTCGCTGGCCCGCCGCTCCGGCGGCGGCCCGAGCACCAGGTCGTAGACCCGCCGCCGGACGTTGTCGAGCACCCGCTCCTCGAAGCGCCCGCCGGCCCGGTCGAGTTCGTCGAGGGTGTGCGGTACGACGAGGTCGCGGTCGCGCAGCGCGACCATCACCTTGGTGACCAGTTGGGTGTGGTGGGGCAGGAACGCCAGCAGCCGCTGCTGGCCGGTCGCCGCGCCCCGCAGCCGTTCGGCGGCGTCGAGCAGGTTCAGGATCTGCCCGAAGATGTCCCGGGCCTGCTCACCGGCGGGGGTGGGGACGTACGCGCCGCGGGCGCCGGCGACCTGGGTGACCAGGGTCCCGGGTCCGCCGCCGAACGCCTGTTCGAGGTCGTCGACGAGGTCGCGGATGTGCTGGTCGGTGGCGCCGAACTGTTCGGCGGTGCTGCGGTAGCGACCGCGCCGCACCAGCGCGTCGAAGACCCGCAGGTGCTTGATACGCAGGCGGTCGAACCGCCGGTCGGGGGACACCCGGGCAAGGGTAGCCCTCCGGCCCGCGCCGTATGCCAACAGATCGTTGGCCGAACTCGCGTTCCGAAGGCATCAGGGGGTGGTTTCGTTTGCTCGGCCGGGCCCCGGTCACTCAGGGTGGAGAACGTGTTCTGGACGCCCCGCACCGCCCTCGGCCGCCTGCACGACGCCTGCCTCGACGTCGACGCGGCCACCGTGGCCGCCGACGAGGTCCGCGCCGCCCTGACGATCGACGACCCGCGCCGCCCGCAGACCCCCGTGGTGGTCCCGATGACCGAGGAGGAGGCGCAGGTCCTGGCCCGTACCTGGCAAGAGCTGGCCGACCTCGCCGCCGACCTGGCCGGACGGGCGGCCCGGGTCGCCGACGCGTGCGCCGCCACGGCAGCCCACCGGTCCCGCTGACCCGGCCCCGGCCGGTGCCGGGCGCCGCTCAGCCGCCCTGCCGGATCCGGTCGACCAGCTCGCCGACCTCGGTCCGGATGCGGGCCAGCTGCGTCAGGTAGGTCCAGTAGTCCGGGTGTGGCACGTCCAGCTTGCCGACCATCGTCTGGAGCAGCGCCGACCGGCTGTCGAGTTGTCGCGCGCTGTCGCCGGGCGGCCCGCCCGGCAGCCCGAGCACGAACCGCTGCGCGTCGCGGATCACCCGCCGGGTCCGTTCCGACTCGGCCCGCGGGTCGTCGCGTACGGCCCGCAGCGCGGCCAGCCGCTCGCCCGGCGCGTCGACGGTCTCGGTGACCCGCTCCAGGTGGCCCCGGGCCCGGGTGACCGCGTCCCAGGCCGCCTCCCACTCGCCGGCGGTCACCCGCCGCTCCGCGTCGCCGACCGCGGCGACCGCCGCGTCGAGTTCGGTGTGTGCCGCCTTGGCGCCCCCGGTCAGGTCGGTCCAGCAGGCCGCCACGAACTCGCGGCGCAGGTCCGACATCCGCTCGTCGAGCTGCCCGATCCGGTAGCGCAGCCCGTCGACCCGGGTGCGCAGGCTGCCCAGTGCCTTCGGCGTGCGCTCGGGCAGCGTACGCGCCTCGTCGGCCAGCCGGCGGGCCTGCTCGGCCTGGCGGCGGGCCTCGGCGACCGCGGCGCGTATGCCGACCGTGGCGCGCCCGACGGCGGCCTCGGAGATCTGGTGGTACGCCTCCCGGGCACGGGCGAGCTGCTGCTGCGCGCCGGTGGTGTCGCGGCCGGCGGCCCGGGTCGCCTCGATCGCGGCGGTCGCCGCGGCCAGCGCGTCCCGGGCGTCGCCGGCCTGCTCCTCGGCGGCGGTGATCGCGGCGGCGGCGTGCGCCATCCGGGTCCGGCACCACTGCGCGAACCGCGTCAGCGCCGCGCGGGCGGCGTCGAGGTCGGCCCGGGACCGCTCCAGGGCGGCGGTCGCCGGCGGGGGCGCGTCGGGCGCGTTCAGCGCCAGGTAGGCGGCGATGGCCCGCTGGCACTGCCCGGCGGCGGCGTCGTACGACCGCCGGGCGGCCGGGACGTCGGCCGGCGCGAGCACGCCGAGCAGCAGGTCGAAGTCGGCGGCGACGGAGGTCTGCTCGGAGTCGAGGGTGAGGAACGCGTCGGCGGCCCGGGCGGCGGCCTGCTCCGCCTGCCGGGCCTCCTCGGCCCGCTGTCGTCGACGGTTGCTCCACACAGTGTGCAATGGTGCCCGATCGGCGCACCCGGTGCGCAACGCGTGGCCCACATCCGATGATCGTCCGGACCCGGCCGGCACCCGAAGCGGTGGACGACCCGTGGCGGCATTTGTGTAACGTTCAGTCACGTTCGCAGAATCATCGCGTGTGTGGGAGGGCTCTTCGTGGGTGTAACTCTGTCCAAGGGTGGAAATGTCAGCCTGACCAAGGAGGCGCCGGGCCTCACCGCCGTCAACGTGGGTCTCGGCTGGGACGTGCGGACCACGACCGGCACCGACTACGACCTGGACGCCAGCGCCCTGCTCTGCGGGGACGCCGGCAAGGTCCTTTCCGACCAGCACTTCGTTTTCTACAACAACCTGACCTCGCCCGACGGCAGCGTGGAGCACACCGGTGACAACCTCACCGGTGAGGGCGACGGCGACGACGAGACGATCAAGGTGAACCTGGCCGGCGTGCCGGCCGAGGTGACCCGGATCGTCTTCCCGGTCTCGATCCACGACGCGCAGGCCCGTAACCAGTCCTTCGGCCAGATCGAGAACGCCTTCATCCGGGTGGTCAACCAGGCCGACAACCGGGAGCTGGCGCGGTTCGACCTGTCCGAGGACTACTCGACCGAGACGGCAATGGTGTTCGGCGAGCTCTACCGCCGGGGCGCCGAGTGGAAGTTCCGGGCGATCGGCCAGGGGTACGCCTCCGGCCTGCACGGCATCGCGACCGACTACGGCGTCAACGTCTGACGGTGTGATCGATGGGCGCGGGAGGGGCCGACCGGCTCCTCCCGCGCCCTTCGTGTCGCTGCGGCCCAGGTCGGTCCGCTTTGTCGGACGGCACCGCTACAGTGTGGCCCGACAACGCGGATGATCAAGGAGATTCCCCGTGCGAGCATTCGAACCGGGCGGTGGCACCACGACGGTCCCGCGGACCGCCCGCGCCGACGCGCCGGTGCCGGTCCAGACCGGACGGTCGCAGCCGCCCGCGCCGGCGGCCCGCGTCGACGAGGACCGGTTCGAGCTACCGCCCGCGTGGCGGCGCACCATCATCCCGCGCCGCGGCGGCGCGGCCGGCCCGCCCGTGCACGCCGGCCCGGCCTCCGTCGCCGCCGCCGACGAGTTCCTCGCCCCGCTGCGCCCCGGCATCGACACACTGCTCGCCGACCCGCACACCGATCCGCGGATCGCCGCCGCCGCCCGCGCCCACCTGACCGGTGAGCCGACCGCGGCCGGCGCCGCCGCGGTCGCCGCCGCCGCCAGCCACGCCTACGGCTGGGGCAACATCGACCGGATGCGGGCGCTGGCCGACGGCTGGGTCGCCGCCCACGGCGTGGTGTTCGCCGCCTCCGCCGTCGTCGAACTCAGTGGACTCGTGGTCGACCACGGGCCGTACCCGCCGCGCGGCGGCCGGGTCCGGATCGGCCGGCACACCGACCTGTCGGCGACCGGCTGGAGCCACCACGCGCACTGGCTCGCCGTCGCCGCCCGTACCCGGGCCCATCTGGCCGCCGCCGCCGGCGCCGACCACGCGGCCGCCGTCGACGCGCTCGCCGCCCTGCGCGCCGGCTCGGCCCGGCAACGGGTCGCGATCTGCTTCCTGCTGCCCACCCAGACCGCCTGGGTCGACCAGGAGTGCGCCGCGCTGCCGGCGACCAGCGACTACGCCGTGGGCGGCCTGCTGTGGTGCGCGGTCGGGTCGCTGCCGCAGCTCGACCTGATCGCCGAACACGTGCGGACCTGGTGGGTGATCCAGCACCAGAGCCTGGTCACCACCGCCGTCGACGGCATCGGGCCGGCGATCGCGCCGCGGCTGGCCGACTGGTTCGACCGTGACTACGCCGACGCCGACGCCCGGCAGCGGCTCCTGGACGCGCTCGCCGTCCTGCCGACCGACGAGGCGCTGCGGCTCCAGCTCGACCGTCTCGACCAGCCCCGGGTGGCGGCGTCGGTGCAGGCGACCGCCCGCCGCTTCCCGGTCCGGGCCGTACGGCTGCTCGCCGAGGCGGCCGGCGGTCCGACGGCGGGCGCCCGGACCGCCGCCGAGCTGCTGCGCGCGCACGTGCTCGCCCACCCGGCGGCCACCGCCGCCGCCCTGCCGGCCCTGTCCGCCGACGCCCGTCGCCGGGTCGCCGCGATCCAGGACGCCGGCACCGACCCACGCAAGGAGATGCCATGAGCGAGCGCGGCGAGGGGGCGGCGTGAGCGGGCGGAGCGAGCGAGGGGGCGGTATGAGCGGGCGTGGCGGCGTGAGTGCGCCGGTCGGGGTGCAGCGGCCGCCGGCCGAGGTCCGGTACGCCGACGAACTGGCCCGGCTGCGCGACACCGACCGTGGCGAGCGGCCACCCGGCTGGGCGCTCAGCCTCCAGGCCGCCCGCACCTTCGTCCTCGGCGACGAGCGGGCCGGTATCAGCGCCAAGTTCGTCGGCGACCCGTCGCTGATCGACCGGGCCCTGGTGGCGCTGGCCACCAGCCGTGGACTGATGCTGGTCGGCGAGCCGGGCACCGCCAAGTCGCTGCTGTCGGAGCTGCTCGCCGCCGCGGTCAGCGGCGACTCGACGCTGACCATCCAGGGCGGTGCCGCGACCACCGAGGACCAGATCAAATACTCGTGGAACTACGCCCTGCTGGTCGCCGACGGCCCGTCGACCCGGTCGCTGGTGCCGGCCCCGTTGCTGCGCGGCATGGCCGAGGGCCGGGTGGTCCGCTTCGAGGAGATCACCCGGTGCCCGCTGGAGGTGCAGGACTGCCTGCTGTCGCCGCTGTCCGACCGGGTGCTGTCGGTGCCGGAGCTGTCCGGCGCCGACGCGATGGTCTTCGCCCGGGAGGGCTTCAACATCATCGCCACCGCCAACACCCGGGACCGGGGCGTCAACGAGATGAGTGCGGCGCTGAAGCGCCGGTTCAACTTCGAGACCGTCTTCCCGATCCCCGACCTGGCCACCGAACTCGACCTGGTGGAGGCCGAGGCCGGCGCGCTGCTGCGCCGCTCCGGGGTGACCGTGCCACCCCGGCGGGACGTACTCGAGGTGCTGGTCACCACGTTCCGTGAGCTGCGGGCCGGCACCACCGGCCGGGGTGAGCCGGCGGACCGGCTGTCGGCGGTGATGAGCACCGCCGAGGCCGTGTCGGTGGCGCACGCCGTCGGCCTGCGGGCCTGGTTCCTGCGCGGCGACGCCGGCACCCCGGCCGACATCGTGCCCTGCCTGGCCGGCACAGCCGCCAAGGACGACGCCGAGGACCTGGCCCGGCTGCGCCGCTACCTGGAGCAGCGGGTGCCCCGGCACGCCGGCGCGCACTGGAAGGCGTTCCACGACGCCCGGCACCTGCTGCCCGGCTGATGACCGCACCACCCGCCGGCCCGGTCGCCGGCGTGACCTACCTCGGCGTACGCCATCACAGCCCGGCCTGCGCCCGGCTGGTCGCGTCCACGATCGAGGCGCTGCGGCCGGCGTACGTGCTGGTGGAGGGGCCGGCCGACGTCAACGACCGGCTCGACGAGCTGCTGCTCGGCCACCGGCTGCCGGTCGCCGTCTTCACCTCCTACCGCGACGGCACCCGGGCGCACGCCTCGTGGAGCCCGTTCTGCGACTACTCCCCGGAGTGGGTGGCGCTCACCACCGGCCGGCGGCTCGGGGCCGAGGTCCGGTTCATCGACCTGCCGGCGTGGCATCCGGCGTTCGCCGACCGCACCAACCGCTACGCCGACGCCGAGCGCCGCTACGCCGACGCCGAGCGCCGCTACGCCGAGGTCGTCGACCGGCTGTGCCGTACCTTCGCCGTCGACAACGTCGACACGCTGTGGGACCACCTGTTCGAGATCCAGCCCGACGACGGACTCGCCGAACGCCTGGCCACCTACTTCGACCTGCTGCGCGACGAGTCGACGGCCGGCGACGACGACTGCGCCCGCGAGGCGTACATGGCCCGCTGGGTCGACGCGGCGGCGACCCGGGCCGACGGTCGCCCGGTGGTCGTGGTGTCCGGCGGCTTCCACCGGCCGGCCCTGATGCGGCTCGCCGGCACCGGCGACGGCCGCTGGCCGGACGTACCCCGGCCGCCGGACGGCGCCCGCGGCGGCAGCTTCCTGGTGCCGTATTCGTTTCGCCGGCTCGACTCGTTCGACGGCTACCAGTCCGGCATGCCGTCGCCCGACTACTACCAGCGGCTGTGGGAGCACGGCCCGGCCCGGGCCGCCGACGACCTGACCGCGTCGGTCGTCGCCCGGCTGCGTCGCCGCCGCCAGCGGGTCTCCACCGCCGACCTGGTCGCCGCCCGCACGATGGCGCCCGGCCTGGCCCGGGTACGCGGCCACCGGCCGCCGGCCCGCGTCGACATCCTCGACGGCCTCGTCTCGGCGCTGGTCGACGAGGCGCTCGAGGTGCCGCTGCCGTGGACCAGCCGGGGCCCGCTGCCGGCCGGCACGCACCCGGTGGTCGTCGAGATGGTGGCGGCGCTCAGCGGCGACCGGGTGGGCCGGCTGCACCCGGACACCCCGCTGCCGCCGCTCGTCGGCGACGTCACCGCCGAGCTGGAACGCCACGGGCTCGGCACCGCCGGCGAGGTCCGGCTCGACCTGACCGCCCCGGCCGACCTGGCCCGCAGCCGGGTCCTGCACCGGCTGCGCACGCTGGGCGTACCCGGGTTCCGGCGGGAGTCCGGCCCGACCCCCGGCGTCGACGCGGTGCTGGTCGAGCGGTGGTCGGTCGAGGTGCCCGAGGAGCGGCTCAGCGCCCTGATCGAGGCCAGCGGCTACGGTGCGACGCTGCGGGACGCGGCCGTCGCCCGCCTCGCCCAACGGGCCGCCGTCGTCGCCGGCGACGCGGGCCGGCTGGCATCGGTGCTGTTCGACGCCGCCCTGTGCGGGATCGCCGACCTCTCCGGGGACGTGCTCGACCGGGTGGCCGGGGCGGTCGGCGCGGTACGGGAACTGGCTTCGCTCGGCCGGGTGCTCGCCGTCGCCCTCGGCCTGTGGCGGCACGACCGGTTGTTCGGGGTGGCGCGCACCGGCGTGCTCGGCGCGGTGATCTCGTCGGCGACGGTCCGGGCGCTGTGGCTGGCGGAAGGCATCCGGGGCGGGCCGGCACCGGCCGAGCCGGCGCGGCTGGCGGCGGTGGCGGCGCTGCGCGACGCGGTGGTGCACGCCGGGCCGGTGCTGGAACTCGACCGGCCGGCGGTGCTCGCGGTCGCCGGCCGGCTGGCCGCCGACCGGGGCGTGCCACCGGACCTGCGCGGGGCCATGTTCGGCCTCACCTGGGCGCTGGGCACCGGCGCCGACCCGGTCGCGGCGGTCCGCACCGCCGGCGGCAGCGACACCCTCGGCGACTGGCTGGCCGGCCTGTTCGCGCTGGCCCGTGAGGAGATCCTGAGCGCCGACACCGGGCCGGGCGACGGCCGGCCCGATTTGCTCGGGGTGCTCGACGGGCTGGTCACCGCGATGCCCGAGCGCGAGTTCCTGGTCGCGTTGCCGGGCCTGCGGCAGGCGTTCGCGTACTTCCCGCCCCGGGAGCGGGAACGGGTCGCCGGGCGGCTGCTGGACCGCCGGGGGGTGGCCGGTTCCGGCGGTGCCCTGCTGCGTACGGCCGGTGACCCGGTCCTGTTCGCCCGGGGCCGCGAACTCGACGCGGACGTCGAGGCGGTCCTCGCCCGCGCCGGCCTGCTCCCGGAGCGGGCACTGTCACCGAACGGGAGCGAGGCGGTCGCGTGACCGACGAGGGGCTGGAGCGGTGGCGGCTGGTGCTCGGCGAGCCGGCCGACGCCTGTGCGGGGGCGGGCGGGCTGACCGGCCGGGCGGCGGCCCGCGACGCCGCGCTCGGCTGGCTGTACGGCCGGGACGAGGACCTGGCCCGCCGTGACGTACGCCGGGGCGGTGGCCGGGCCGGCGGTGACGGTCCGTCGGCGCTGACCACCATCGACTGGCTGGACGAGATCCACCGGCTGTTTCCGAAGGAGACCGTCGAGCGGCTGGAACGTGACGCGGTCGAACGTTACGAGATCCACGAGGTGGTCACCGACCCGGCGGTGCTGGCCCGGGTCGAGCCGAACGCGACGCTGCTCAAGGCGGTGCTACGGACCCGGCACCTGATGAACCCGCGGGTGCTGGAGCTGGCCCGGCGGATCGTCGCCGCCGTGGTCGCCGAGCTGCTGGAGCGGCTGGCGGCGGAGGTCCGGCAGGCGTTCGCCGGTACCCGGTCGCGCCGGCCGAGCCGGTTCCGGCAGTCGCGCAACTTCGACGTACGGCGGACCATCGCCGGCAACCTCGCCCACTACCAGCCCGAACACCGCCGGCTGGTGATCGAGACGCCGTACTTCGTGTCCCGTACCCGCCGGCACCTCGAGCGGTGGCAGGTGATCCTGCTGGTCGACCAGTCCGGGTCGATGGTCGGCTCGGTCATCCACTCGGCGGTCACCGCGGCGTGCCTGTGGGGGCTGCCGGGGGTCAAGACGCATCTGGTCGCGTTCGACACGAACGTCGTCGACCTCACCGCCGACGTCGACGACCCGGTGGAGCTGCTGATGAAGGTGCAGCTCGGCGGCGGCACCAACATCGCCCGGGCGGTCGCGTACGCCGCCGGCCTGGTCGAGAACCCGCGCCGTACGATCGTCGCCCTGGTCAGCGACTTCTACGAGGGCGGCGACCAGGGCCAGCTGGTCCGGGGGGTCGCCCGCCTCGTCGAGCAGGGCACCCACGTCCTCGGCCTGGCCGCGCTGGACGAGGATGCCAACCCCGACTACGACCGGGCGATGGCCCAGCGGCTGGCCGACGTCGGGGCCGGGGTGGGCGCGATGACGCCCGGGGAGCTCGCCGCCTTCGTCGCCGAGCACGTCGGCCGATGACCGCGACCCGCGCCGACCTGCTGGCGCTGACCCCGGACGCGCTGGCCGCGCTGACGAACCGCGGCCTGCTCAAGCGTGCCGCGAAGGCGGTCGACGCCGGCGACGGCCCGGTGGTCGGGGTCGAGCCGGACGGCACCCTGACCGGGGAGCACCCGGACGGGGTACGGACCCGGATCGGGCCGGGCGCCGCCCTCGACGCGGCGGACTGCGACTGCGGCGCTCCGGGCGCCTGCCGGCACGTGCTGACCCTGGTGCTGGCCTACCAGGCCGCCGCCATGACCGGCTCGCCGGCCGGGCCGGGCGCCCCGCCGGTCGCTTTGCCAACCCCGGCTCCTGCGGCACCGGCCGGCGACCCGCCGCCGGCCTCTCCGGCGGTGCTCGACTGGTCGCCGGGAACGTTCGGCGACGACGAGATCGAGGCGCTGATCGGCAGCCGGGCGCTGGCCCTGGCCCGCCGTACCCACCGGCGCGGCTTCAGCGCGCTGGTGCGCCGTCCCGGGGCCGCCGACCCGGCGCCGCTGGTGGAGCTGCCGTCGTGCACGGTCCGGTTCCTGGTGCCGCACCAGCTCGGCTACGCGCACACCGCGGCCGCCCCGGGCGCCCACCAGGAGGCGGTCGCGCTGGCGGTGTGGGCCTGCCGGGTCGCCGACGAGACCGCCCCGGGGGTGCCGGAGGTACGCGTCGAGGTCGGCGGCGGCGCCATCGTCACCGCCGGCGGTTCCGGTCTCGAGGCGGCGCTGGACCTCGCCGACGAGGTGCTGCTCGAGGGGGCGGTCAACTCCGCGGGGCTGGCCGGCGCGTTCGCCGTCGTACGGCGTGACCTCGAGGCGGCCAACCTGCGCTGGCCGCTGCTCGCCCTCGACGACCTCGCCGGCCAGTTGACCGCCTACCGGGAGCGCAGTGCCCACTACCATCCGGAACGGGTCGCCGACCTGCTCGCCGAGCTGCACGCCCGGCACCGGGCGGTGACCGGCGCCGCCGCCGGCCCGCGTACGCGGGTGCTCGGCACCGAGGAGGCGGCCGAGACCCCGCTGCGCCGGGTCCGGCTCACCGGTCTCGGCTGCCGGATCACCGGCACGGCCGAGGACCGTACGGCGGAGGTGTTCCTCGCCCAGGCGGATTCGGCGACCGTGCTGGTGCTGCGCCACCGGTGGCCGGTCGCCGAGGGCACCGATCCGACCGGGCCGGAACTCGCCGGCCGGCGGGTCGGCGGGTCCACCGTCGGTGCGCTGGCCGCCGGCAACCTCGTCACCGAGTCGGCGGCGCGCAGTGCCGCGCACCGGGTCCGGCTGGCGACCCGGCGGATCGCGGCGACGACCGTGTCGCCGTCGTCCGGCGGCTGGCGGTCGCTGCCCGACGGGCTGGTGGTCCGGGACCTGGCCGGGCTGGCGGCTACCCTCGAGGCGCTGCCGCCACGGCTGATCCGCCCGCGGGTCGACGCGGAGGCGTTCCGGGTGGTCGAGATCGCCGAGGTACGGTCCATCGGCTACCGGCCCGGCGACCAGCGGCTCGACGCGGTGGTCGCCGACGCCGCCGGTGGTACGGCCACGGTGTCCGCCGTACACCGTCGGGTGTGCCCGGGGGCGCTGGACGCGCTGGCCGGGGCGTTGCGCGGCGAGCGGGGGCGGCCCCGGTTCGTCAGCGGGGCGGTGCACCGTACCCGGGGTGGTCTGGTGGTGGCGCCGGCCGCGGTCGCGGTGGAGGGCGCGGTGGTGGTGCCGGATCTGGCCGAGGGCGACGACCGTGGTCACCTGGCCACCGGGGCCGACGCGCGGGTCGACGAGCTGGGCGCCGCCGTCGACGCGGCGCTGGGGCTGCTGGCGGAGCTGGCGCATCGCGGGGTCCGGCACCTGCCGCCGACGTTTCCGCAGCGGCTGCGGGCCGCCGGCCGGGTGCTCGCCGGGGTTGGGCTGCGCCGGTCGGCGGACGCGGTGGAGGAGGTGGCGGCGGGGCTCGGTGCCGACCCGCCGGCGGTGTCTGGGCCGTGGGTGGACGCGCAGATCCGGCTGTCGGTGACCGCCGACCGTCGTTGACGGGTCCCGCGCGCATTGCATTGGTGTCCCGGCCCTATTGGAATGGGACCGGGGCCGGGCTCAGGGCGAGACGAGCTGGCCGTAGACGCCGGTGAGCCGCAGTTGCCGTTCGACAAACGGGGCCACCGCCCGGACCTTGTAGCCGACGCCGGAATCGATAGCGGCGTTGTAGCCGGCGAGCAGCGCTCCGATTCCGGTCGAATCGACGAAACTGACGTGTAGCAGGTCGACCACGATACGTGGCGGGCGCTGTGCCTTCACCAGGTCGACGAGCATTGCCCGCAGGGCGTCGTTCGTCGCCAGGTCCAGCTCGCCGCGCAGTTCGACCACGACCGTGCCGTCGTCGAGTTTCTGCTGGTTGACCACTGCGTCTCCCATGCCTTGCCCCCTCCGCGCGATCGTCTTCCTCTTTCCCAAGGTAGGCGACGATCAACCCCGGCGCAGGGAGCGCGGCCCGGCCCACGGCCGTCCGGCCGCGCCCGGACGGCCGGGTAGGGGGTCGGGCGATTACCGCATCGGCGCCCGGGCGCACCTGCCATTACGCGTACGGTGAGGCTGTGATCGCTATTCGTCATTGCGGATCGACGTGAATGGCGCCTCCGTGTCGCAACAGAAGCGTAATCTGGCACGCACACCTCGGATTTGCTCTTCGACCTCGTGCTACGCGAGACTTGATCTCCGCCCTGACCACCTTTCTAGGAGATTCCATGGCCCGACAGGTAATTACCACACTCATCGACGACCTCGACGGTCAACCGGCCGACCGCACGGTCGAGTTCGGTATCGACGGCGTCAACTACACGATCGACCTCTCGGACGCCAATGCCGGCAAGCTCCGGGCGGCTCTCGACGAGTTCATCAAGGCCGGCCACCGTATCGGCCGGGGCGGCGTGGTGCGTCCGGTGAACCGTCCGGTCGGCCGTTCGACGGCGACCAGTAGCAGCGGTCGCGACGAGAACCGCGCGATTCGTGCCTGGGCGGCGGAGAACGGTTTCGAGGTTTCCGACCGGGGCCGCATTCCGCAGGAGGTCAGCGACGCCTACCGGACCGCGCACGGTCGGTGATCTGCCGGCACGGGTTCCCGGGACGGAGCCGTCAGTCGGGCGGGGAGCGCCTGGCGGCTCGGCCGGTACCGCGTCCGTCCGGACCGTGACGGGCGGCCGCGCGATGTCACCGAGGGCGATCGTCCGCCGCCGCCGTCGTGCGGTGACCGGTCCGGTCGCCCCCGTGTCCCGCCCCGCCGTGGTGCCGGCGCGAGACGGCGGGACATTCGTTCATTTCGGGATCGCCCGACACGGCCGGGAACGGTAGGTTTCTCGCCGTGGAAGAGATCGACCGCGCTATCGTCGCCGCCCTCACCGCGGACGGCCGACTGTCCTACACCGATCTGGCGGAAAAGGTCGGCCTTTCCGTGTCGGCCGTGCACCAGCGGGTGCGCCGGCTGGAACAACGGGAAGTGATCAAAGGCTATTCGGCCCGGGTGTCGTTCGAGGCGCTCGACCTGCCGTTGACGGCGTTCGTGGCGATCCGGCCGTTCGATCCGTCGCAGCCCGACGACGCGCCGGAACGGCTTTCGCACCTGCCGGAGATCGATTCCTGTTATTCGGTGGCGGGGGAGGACTTCTATCTGCTGCTGGTGCGGGTGGCGGGTCCCACCGACCTCGAACGGGTCCTTCAGGAGATCCGCACCGCGGCGAACGTGACGACGCGTACGACGGTCGTGCTGTCGACGCCGTACGAGAACCGGCCGCCGAAGGTGGCCCAGCAGCCGGCGCCGTAGCCCCGGCGCCGCCCTGGGCACCGGGGCGGGTACGCCGGATCAGTCGGCGACGACGTCCGCGACCACGCAGGCGATGTTGTCGGGGGCGCCGTTGTCGTAGGCGAGGGCGATGAGCGCGTCGACGGTGCGCGCCGGTTCGCCGGCGTCGCGCAGGGTGGTGTGCAGCGCGGCGGGCGGTACGACCCCGGACAGCCCGTCGGAGCAGAGCAGGTAGCGGTCGCCGTCGAGGGCGCGGTGCAGCGACAGGTCGGGTTCGGTGCCGGCGGCCCCGGTCAGGGCGCGGGCGAGCAGGGCCCGCTGTGGGTGGGTGAGGGCCTCCTGCGGGCCGAGCCGTCCCTCGTCGACCTGGGACTGCACCCAGGTGTGGTCGTGGGTGAGCTGGCTGAGCCGCCCGTCGCGCAGCAGGTAGGCGCGGGTGTCGCCGATGTGGGCCAGGGCGAGGTGCGAGCCGTTCCACAGCATGGCGGTCAGGGTGGTGGCAGCCTCGCCGTCGCCGGCCGGGACGTCGGCGCCGACGTGGTCGACGGCCCGGTTGGCGCGGGCCACGGCGTCGGCGAGGGCGCCGAGCGGGTCGTCCACGGTGGCCGTCTCCAGGGCGGTGAGCGCCTCGACGGCGGCGGTGCTGGCCCGGCCACCGGGGCCGCGGGTGCCGTCGGCGACGGCGAGCAGCCGGGTGCCGGCGTAGGCGACGTCCTCGTTGGTGTCGCGCCCGTGGCCGGCGTCGGTACGGGCGGCGGGGCGGATGCCCAGTGCGGTGTCGTGCATGGTGACCCTTCCTGACAGGTCTTCCACGAGGCGGGTGGCGAGCCGCTGGCGTACGGCGGTGTCGGCGGCGACATGGGCCCAGTAGGCGGCGACCTCGTCGGCGGCCGCGGCGGGGCCGAGGTCGCAGACGGCCCGGATCCGGGCCAGTGGCATGCCGATACCGCGTAGCCGGGCGATGAGCCGGGCACGGCCGAGTTGCGCCTGGTCGTAGTACCGGTATCCGGTGTCGCCGTCGACGGCGGCCGGCGGCAGCAGGCCGAGTTCGTCGTACAGCCGCAGGGCCTTGGCCGACAGCCGGGCGGCCGCGGCGAAGGCTCCGATGGTCAGCAGTGGCACTCCCGCCCCCTCCTCGTGCCGGCCGGTCGGCCGGTCACCCGATGCTGCGGCTTGCCCCAGGGGAAGGGTCCAGTCCGCGTTCTCAGGTGTTCCAGCGCAGGATGACGGGGCGGGAGTGTTCGTGGCCGAGGGCGGACAGGGTGGCGGTGTCGAGGCGGAGCCGGCCGCCGGCGGCCGGGGGCAGCGCGATCCAGCGGGCGCCGGTGACGCGCAGGCAGTGTCCGTGGGCGACGAGGGCGACGTCGCCGCCGGCGAGCAGGGTGGCGGCGCGGGCGAGGACCCGGTCGAGGCGGGTGCCGATCCGGTCGGGGGTCTCGCCGCCGGGGGCGCCGTCGGTCCACAGGTTCCAGTCGGGGCGGTCGGCGTGGATCTCGGCGGTGGTGCGGCCCTCGTAGTCGCCGTAGTCCCATTCGGCGAGGTCGTCGTCGACCGTGGTGACGGTGAGCCCGGCGAGTTCGGCGGTGCGCAGGGCCCGCCGGCGGGGGCTGGCCAGGACGGCGGCGAAGGTGCGCCCGGCGAGCCGGTCCCGCAGGTCGCGGGCCTGGCGTTCGCCGTCGGGGCTGAGGTCGAGGTCGGTGTACGAGGTGTGCCGGTGCGCGGCGCTCCACTCGGTGTGGCCGTGCCGGACGAGGACGATCTCCGCCATGCCCTCAGTCAACCACCGACGGCTTCCCGATGATGACCTAGCGTCCTAGGATGCGATAGCGGTGGTGTGCCCCACCACCGAACATGTTTCCGGCACCGGACCAGGGGGCATGCCAGGAGTCAGGACCAACCGACACCGGCACGACGGAGGAGTCGAGATGAGCATCGCCGACAAGGCCCGGAACAAGGCCGAGGAGATGAAGGGCGCCGCCAAGGAGAAGTTCGGCGACGCCACCGACAACGAGCGCATGCGGACCGAGGGGTCGGCGGAGAAGACCGGTGCGCGGACCAAACAGGCCGGTGAACACGTGAAGGACGCCGGCCGCGACGTACGGGACGCGTTCCGGGGCTGATCGTACGAACGACGAGGAAGGGGACCCCCGACGTCGGGGGTCCCCTTCCTCGTGCGCGGGTCAGGCCGCCGTCTGCTTACGCCACCAGCGCTGGCCGGACTCGGGCAGCGTGTCGATCGGGTCGTAGTAGGCGTAGCGCTTGTCGTAGACCTCGTCGTCGTCGGTCTCGATCGAGGTGCGGTAGTTCTTCGTCCAGTAGGAGATGCCGTGCTCGCGGTCGTACTCGGTGAGCATGTGGACCCAGCGCTTGCCGACGAACGGGACGTCGCAGACGATCCGCGGGGTGGCGTAGCCGGGCAGGTAGCCCATCAGGTCGTGCTGGAGCTGCTGGGCGTGCCAGACCGGGACCCGCCAGTGTTCGGCGTTGGGGATCATGTCGCACATGTAGAAGTAGTACGGCAGGATTCCGGCCTCGCCCTGGAGGGCGAAGCAGAGGTCGAGCAGGTCGGTGGCGGTGGCGTTGACGCCACGCATCAGGACGCCCTGGTTGCGTACGTCGCGTACGCCGACGTCGAGCGCGGTCTGGGCGGCGCGGGCGACCAGCGGGGTCAGGGACTGGACGTGGTTGACGTGGGTGTGGATGGCGAGGTTGACGCCGCGGCGGGCGGCGGTGCGGGCGACGCGTTCGAGTCCTTCGACGACTTCGGGCTGTAGCCAGTGCTGGGGTAGGCCCATGAGGGCCTTGGTGGCGAGCCGGATGTCGCGGATGGTTTCGATGTCGAGCAGCCGCATGAGGTAGTTCTCGAGGTTGCGCCAGGGGACGTTGGCGACGTCGCCGCCGGAGACGACGACGTCGCGTACGCCGGGGTGGGCGCGTAGGTAGGTGATGTGGGCGTCGTAGCGGTCGACGGGTTTGAGGGTGAGTTTGAGTTTGTCGACGGCGGGGGTGGAGTTGCCGACGAGGTCCATGCGGGTGCAGTGGCCGCAGTACTGGGGGCAGGTGGAGAGCAGTTCGGCGAGGACTTTGGTGGGGTAGCGGTGGGTGAGTCCTTCGGCGACCCACATGTCGTGTTCGTGGAGTGAGTCGCGGCTGGCGTTGGGGTGGGACGGCCAGTCGGTGCGGCGGTCGGAGGCGATCGGGATCATGTAGCGCCGGATCGGGTCGGCGCGCAGCGTGTCGGTGGTGACGGGGCCGGTGGGGACCATGGTGTTGATCATCTGGGGTGGGATGAGCATCGACATGGTGGCGTGTTCGGCCTGGTCGGCGGTGAGATCGGCGTAGAAGGTGTCGTCGACGAGGTCACCGAGGACGGCGCGGAGCTGTTTGGTGTTCTTGACGCAGTTGACGCGTTGCCATTGGGCGGATTCCCACTGTTCGCGGGTGATGTCGCGCCAGCCGGGGAAGCGGGTCCAGTCGGGTTCGGTGAGTTCGCGGCGGACGTAGTCGTACGGCTGTCCGGCGGTGGGGCGCGCTCCGGGGGTGGTGGGCGCGGGGTGCGTGGGGCGGGGTGCCGCCTCCTTGGGGTGCGTCACGGACCCTCCTGGTGGGTGCGCGCCCGGGTGGGTTGCCCGGGTCGGGGCCGCCTGAGGCTACTGGAAATCCTCCTGTCGAGGAACTATTCTGCCGGAAGTTTTCCCGCGTTGCGAGTTGGGTTGGCAGATGAGAGGGGTCGCGATGACGTCGCCGGTCGGGCTGCACCGGGTGATCGAGCCGGCGGGGGTGTTGCCGCAGGCCGCGTGGCGGCTGGACGCGACCCCGCGGGCCGGCGCGGACGAGGTGCTCATCGGTGTGGAGCGGCTGAACCTGGACGCGGCGAGCTTCCGGCAGTTGTCGGAGAAGCACGGTGGTGACGGTGCGGCGGTGCGGGCCGAGGTGCTCGGGATCATCCGGTCGCGCGGCAAGATGCACAATCCGGTCACCGGGTCGGGCGGGATGCTGGTCGGTACGGTCCGGGAGGTCGGTCCGGAGTCGCCGCTGGGACTGAAGGTCGGTGACCGGGTGGCGACGCTGGTGTCGTTGACGTTGAC
Organism: Polymorphospora sp. NPDC051019; assembly: GCF_040683055.1. Lineage (NCBI taxonomy): Bacteria > Bacillati > Actinomycetota > Actinomycetes > Micromonosporales > Micromonosporaceae > Polymorphospora > Polymorphospora sp. NPDC051019. Next base: position 94,341 of record NZ_JBFBCH010000022.1, read on the forward strand.
GCCGCTGTCGGTCGACGACGACCTGGCCGGCTGGGACGGCCTGGGTGAGCAGGTGCCGTGTGCGGGGCACGCGGTGCTGTTCGCGCGGTCGGTCGCGGCGGTGCTGCCGGACGACCTGGATCCGCGCCTGTCGTTGTCGGTGCTGGACGTGTGTGGTGCGCCGGCGCTGACCGACCGGGTGGTGCGCGGGTATGCGGCGCCGACGGTGGCGGTGCTCGGTGGTGCGGGCAAGAGCGGGTCGCTGGCGCTGGCGGCGGCGCGGCGGGCGGGTGCGGCGCGCACGGTCGGGGTGGTTCCGGTGGCCGGTGAGCGGGAGCGGCTGGTGGCGGCGGGGCTGGCGGACGAGGTGGTGCTGGCGGACGCGCGTGATCCGGTGGCGTTGTCGGCGGCGGTGGCGGGTGCGTTGGGTGGCCCGGCCGATGTGACGGTGGTGTGTGTGGACGTGCCGGGTTGCGAGCACGGGGCGATTTTGTCGACGGCGGAGCGGGGCACGGTGGTGTTCTTCTCGATGGCGACGAGTTTCGCGGCGGCGGCGTTGGGGGCGGAGGGGTTGGCGGCGGACGTGTCGATGCTGGTCGGTAACGGTTACGTGCCGGGGCATGCGGAGTTCGCGTTGGGGTTGCTGCGGGCGGAGCCGGGTGTGCGTGGGTTGTTCGAGGCGCGGTTGGCGGCAGACTGATGGGCATGACTGATGCCTCTGTGCGCGAAGGTGGCCGTTCGGTGCTCTACCGGGGTGGCCGGTTCTACTGTCCGGCGGAGCCGACGGCTACGGCGATGCTGGTGCGGGACGGGTTGATCGCCTGGTTGGGGGTGGACGCGGAGGCGCCGTCGGCGGATGCGGTGGTGGATCTGGGTGGGGGGTTGGTGACGCCGGCGTTCGTGGACGCGCATGTGCATGCGACGGACACGGGGTTGGCGTTGTCGGGGTTGGACCTGTCGGGGGTGCGGTCGGCGGGGGAGTTGTTGGCGGCGGTGGCGGGGTTCGCGGCGGGGTTGCCGGCGGATGCGGTGGTGATCGGGCACGGGTGGGACGAGTCGACGTGGTCGGATCAGGTGCCGCCGGGGCCGGCGGAGTTGGATCGGGCGGCGGCGGGGCGGCGGGTGTATCTGTCGCAGGCGTCGATCCATTCGGCGTTGTGTTCGTCGGCGTTGCTGGCGGCGGCGCCGCAGGTGCGGGCGGTGGAGGGGTTCGACGGGTCGGGGTGGGTGCGGGAGGCGGCGCACCATGTGGTGCGCGGGGTGGCGTTGGGGTCGGTGTCGGCGGCGCAGCGGGGGTTGGCGCAGCGGGCGGCGTTGCGGCATGCGGCGGGGTTGGGGGTGGCGGCGGTGCACGAGTGCGGTGGGCCGGGTACGTCGAGTGAGGCGGATTTCGTGGGGGTGTTGGGGTTGTCGGGGGTGGGGTTGCCGGAGGTGTACGGCTATTGGGGTGAGTTGATGGGTGGGGTGCGGGCGCGGGAGTTGGGTGCGGTGGCGGCGGGTGGTGACCTGTACGCGGATGGGGCGTTGGGGTCGCGTACGGCGCATGTGTCGCAGGCGTACCTGGATGGTGACCGGGGTTGCGGGTTGGGGTTCGTGTCGGTGGATCAGGTGCGTGACCACCTGGTGGAGTGTGTGGGGTTGGGGTTGCAGGGCGGTTTCCACGCGATCGGTGACGAGGCGATCGCGACGGTGTTGTCGGGGTTCGCGGCGGCGGCGCAGGAGGTGGGGGTGGCGCGGTTGCGGGCGGGTCGGCATCGGATCGAGCATGCGGAGATGGCGGACAAGCCGATGATCGGGCGGTTCGTGGAGTTCGGGATCGTGGCGAGTATGCAGCCGGCGTTCGACCGGTTGTGGGGTGGTGGGGAGCGGATGTACGCGCAGCGGTTGGGGGTGGAGCGGTCGTTGGATTCGAATCCGTTGGGTGCGATGCACGGGGTGGGTGTGGCGTTGGCGTTCGGGTCGGATTCGCCGGTGACGCCGGTGGATCCGTGGGGTTCGGTGCGGGCGGCGGTGTCGCATTTCAATCCGGTGCATCGGATGAGTGTGCGGGCGGCGTTCGCGGCGCACAGTCGGGGTGGTTGGCGGGCGTTGCCGCCTGGGGCGGGGCGGGTGATGGACGGGGTGCTGGCGCCGGGGGCGCCGGCGACGTTCGCGGTGTGGGACGTGGCGACGGAGGTGGTGGGTGGGTTGCCGGTTCTGGTGGCCGAGGACCCGGATCTTCGTGGGCCGGCGGATCCGACTCCGCTACCGGTTTGTCGGCGCACGGTGTTGCGTGGCGACGTGATTTTCGGCGAGGGGTGAGCGTGGGCAAGCTGGATCTGGACCCGGTGCTGGTGGGCCGGGCGCGGGAGTTGGCGCGGCGGGCTGGTCAGCCGGTGGTGGATCTGGCGCGCGGTCATACGACGGTGTCGGTGGAGCGGGCGGTGTTGCGGCTGGCCGGGGTGTCGGGTGCGGATCCGGACGGGATTCCGTGGGTGAACCGGTTGGTGGACGCGGTGGTCGCCGATGTGGGGTTGGGGCATGGGGTGGCGGTGCCGGTGTTCGAGGCGATGGCGCGGGAGGGTGTCGACGATGTGACGTTGCTGGCGCAGAAGGCGGCGGCGGGGTCGGTGCGGTTCGTGGTGCCGTCGGGGCGGGGGGCGTCGGCGGCGCGGCGGGCGTCGCGTCGGGCGGTGGCGGCGGGGGTGCGGTCGATCGACCGACGGCGGGCGGAGCGGGAGCGTCTGGTGCGGCGGTGGGGGGATCCGCCGCGGCGGCCGTGGGTGTATCTGATCGTGGCGACGGGTGACATCTACGAGGACATTCCGCAGGCGCAGGCGGCGGCGCGGGCGGGTGCGGACGTGATCGCGGTGATCCGGTCGACGGGGCAGTCGTTGTTGGACTATGTGCCGGAGGGGGCGACGCGGGAGGGTTTCGCGGGGACGTACGCGACGCAGGAGAACTTCCGGTTGATGCGGGCGGCGTTGGACGAGTCGTCGCGGGAGTTGGGGCGTTATGTGCGGTTGACGAATTACGCGTCCGGGTTGTGTATGCCGGAGATGGCGACGCTCGCGGGTCTGGAGCGGCTGGACATGATGTTGAACGACTCGATGTACGGGATTCTGTTTCGGGACATCAATCCGGTGCGGACGTTTGTCGACCAGCGGTTTTCGCGGCAGGTCCACGCGCGTGCGGGGATCATCATCAATACCGGTGAGGACAATTATCTGACGACGGCGGATGCGGTCGACGAGGCGCACACGGTGACGGTGTCGCAGTTGTTGAACGAGTTTTTCGCGCATGAGGCGGGGTTGGCGGACTGGCAGTTGGGGTTGGGGCACGCGTTCGAGATCAATCCGGATGTGCCGGAGTCGTTGCGGTTGGAGTTGGCGCACGCGTTGCTGGCGCGGGAGTTGTTTCCGGATGCGCCGTTGAAGTGGATGCCGCCGACGAAGCACATGACCGGGGACGTGTTCCGGGGGAATCTGCTGGACGGGTTCTTCAATCTGGTGGGTGCGCTGACCGGTCAGGGGATCCTGCTGGTGGGGATGATGACCGAGGCGGTGGTGACGCCGTGGTTGTCCGACCGGGACATCGCGTTGCAGAACGTGCGGTACGTGCTGGGTGCGGCGGGCGGGTTGGCGGAGGATTTCGTGCCGGCGCCGGGCGGGTTCATCCAGGCGCGGGCGAACCAGGTGTTGGGTGAGGCGGTGTCGTTGCTGGAGCGGATCGTCGACGACACGTTGTTGCGGGCGATCGCGGAGGGGACGTTCGGGATCATGCGGCGGCCGGCGGACCGGGGCAAGGGTCTGGACGGGGTGGCGCGGCACGAGGCGGGCTACTACAACCCGGCGACGGAGATCCTGGAGGGGCCCGTGGGCGCGAGGAGTGAGCGAGCGCAGCGAGTGAGCCCCGCAGTCGCGAACGAAAGGTCGGCACCGTGAGCGCGAGGAGTGCAGCGAAGCGGAGCCCCGCAGTCGCGAACGAAAGGTCGGCACCGTGACGGATGTGGTGGGCAGGCAGGTCGTGCGGCCGTACGGGGACACGACCGGGGACGGCATGGTGCAGGTGTCGTTCACGTTGCCGGTGCGGTTGGACAAGCGGGCCGAGGGTGCGGCGTTGCAGTTGGCGGCGAAGATGGGGCTGGATCCGGCGATGCTGGTCCATTCGCGGCAGATGGGGGACGGTTTCACGTTCTTCGTGGTGTACGGGCGGGTGAACCATCTGGTGGATCTGTCGAAGGTGGAGGTGGTGGAGCGGGATTTTCCGTTGCTGTCCGCCAAGGAGGTCAACGCGGTGGTGAAGCGCCGGATGCGGCGCAAGTTGTCGGTGGTGGGGGCGTGTATCGGTACGGACGCGCACACGGTGGGCATCGACGCGATCCTGAACGTGAAGGGGATCGCGGGTGAGAAGGGTCTGGAGTACTACCGGGAGTTGCGGGTGACGAACCTGGGTGCGCAGGTGAGTGTGCCGGATCTGGTGGAGGCGGCGCGGGCGGAGCGGGCGGACGCGGTGCTGGTGTCGCAGGTGGTGACGCAGCGGGACGCGCATCTGCACAACACGCGGGAGATGTCGGCGGCGTTCCGGGAGGCGTTGCCGGCGGGTCGGCGGCCGTTGCTGGTCGTGGGCGGGCCGCGGTTCGACGAGAAGATGGCCGGCGAGTTGGGTGTGGACCGGATCTTCGGTCGGGGTACGACGCCGGGTGAGGTCGCGAGCTATCTGGTGCACGCGTTGATCACGAAGAAGGTGGGGGCATGAGCGAGCGCAGCGAGAGCGGTGACGGGCGGTTGGGGTTGACGGTGACGCACCGGCGGTATGTGCCGTACTCGCACGCGCACTACGCGGGGAATCTGGTCGACGGGGCGTACGCGTTGGGGTTGTTCGGTGACGTGGCGACGGAGGTGTGTATCCGTACCGATGGTGACGAGGGGTTGTTCGCGTCGTATTCGGATGTGCAGTTCCGGGGGCCGGTGCGGGCCGGTGACGTGGTGGAGGTGTCGGCGACGGTGACCCGGGTGGGGACGCGGTCGCGGACGCTGGATTTCGTGTGCGCGGTGGTGTGCCGTGGTGAGGGTGTGGGGTCGGCGGCGTCGGTGCTGCCGGAGCCGCTGGTGGCGGTGACGGCGACCGGTACGGTGGTCGTCCCGCCCCGCCCGTGACCTGGGCTGGTTGCCGGTGACGTACGCGGTCTGTGCCGATGTCGGGTCGACGTTCACGAAGGTGGCGGTCGTCGACCTGGCCGGTGGTGGTCTGGTCGGGTCGGCGTCGGGGCCGACGACGGTGGGTTCGGACGTGTTGCACGGCCTGGACGCGGTGGTGTCGGCGGCGACCGCCGGTCTTCGGGGCACGGATGTGCCGTGGCTGGTGTGTTCGTCGGCCGGTGGCGGGCTGCGGCTGGCGGTGGTCGGTTACGAGGAGCTGGTGACGGCGCAGGCCGGGGCCCGGGTCGGGTTGTCGGCGGGGGCGCGGGTGGTGCATGTGGCGGCGGGCCGGCTGGATGCGGCGGGGTTGTCGGCGTTGCGGGCGGCGCGGCCGGACGTGGTGTTGCTGGTCGGTGGCACCGATGGTGGTGACGCGGAGGTGCTGGTCCACAACGCGGGCCGGTTGGCGCGGGCGCGGTGGCGGGTGCCGGTGGTCGTGGCCGGCAACGTCGAGGTGCGTGACGAGGTGGTGGCGGTGCTTTCCGGGCGGGGGGTGCCGGTGTCGGCGGCCGACAACGTGTTGCCGCGGATCGGGGTGCTGGCGCCGGGTTCGGCGCGGGCGGCGATCCGGGGGGTGTTTCTGCGGCATGTGATCGGCGGTAAGCGGTTGTCGCGGGGGCCGCGGTTCGCGTCGCTGGTGCGGGCGGCGACCCCGGACGCGGTGTTGACCGGGGTGGAGGTCCTTGCCGGGCAGGTCGGTGGTGACCTGCTGGTGGTGGATGTGGGTGGGGCGACCACGGACGTGTATTCGGTGTTGACTCCGGACGAGCGGGCGACGGGGCCGGGGCGGGAGGTGGCCGGCATGTGGTGGCGGGCCCGGACGGTCGAGGGTGATCTGGGGATGCGGTGGAGTGCGCCGGGGGTGGTCGCGGCGGCGGAGCAGGAGCGGTTGCTGGCCGCCGGTGAGGGTGAGGGGTTGGTGGTGGCGGCGGCGGGTCTGGCGGCGGATCCGTCGACGCTTGCGGGGGCGGGTGGTGTGGTGGATCTGCGGATCGCGGAGTTGGCGGTGACGGTGGCGTTGCGCCGGCATGCCCGTGGTGGTGGGCGTGGCGAGCGGGCGGCGCGGGATCTGCGGGACGTGCGGCTGGTGGTCGGTTCGGGCGGGGTGTTGCGGCACACCCGTGGTGGTGCGGGGGTGCTGGCGGCGGCGTTGGCGGATCATGCCGGTGGGTGGGCGGTGCCGCGGGCGCCGCGGACGGTTGTCGACGTCGACTACGTGTTGGCGGCGGTGGGGTTGTTGGCGGAGGAGTTTCCGGTGGCGGCGGCGGGGTTGGCGCGGGGGTTGGCTGGTACGTCGGACAGGTGATCCGGGCGCAACACGCCAGGGCGACACGCCGATGTTCGCGATGTCTGCCGTTGCGGCTGTTGACAGGTCCTGGGGGGTGGCACGTACCGTCTTTGAGTCCTACAACGGGAAGCGGCTGTTGTTCGCTTCGTCCCTTCGTCTGCTGGCCGCGCGGCAACTGTCGCCACGGCCAGGTCCAGTGGGCGGGGGTCGGCGGGGCGGCGCGAACCGGCTGCGACTTACCGGTGTACGGGCAGGGGGAATTACGCGGCCAGTAGACAACGGCCTGACGGGGGCAGCCAGCCACCGTCTTGTCGGTCCGAAGGTCGGGTGGGTCGCCACTGCCGCACCGGCCGGGAGGGGCCTGGGAGCATCGGGGCGTGACCGTTACGGTCACGCCCCGATTTCCGTTTGTGGTGGTGAACCCGCTGGTCGTCCGTTGCGTGCGGCTTTGTGCGGGGCGTGGTTTTGCGGCCCGGTAGCGTTGCGGGGATGGACCGTCGCCGGGGTGTGCCGGCGCGGCCGGGTCATGGGTGAGGCGCGGGTGGCGATGGTGCGGACGGCCGGTGTGGACCGGTCGGGTTCGGGTGACGTCGGTGCGGTGGGCGGGGGCGTGCCGGGCCGGCCGCTGCCGTGGTGGTTGTCGCTGCTGGCGGCGGTCGGGGCGGGGCTGGCGCTGCTGGTGTCGTTTCCGCCGTACGGCCGGTGGTGGCTGGCGCCGGTCGGGGTGGCGTTGTTCGCGGTGGCGGTGCACCGGCGGCGGCCGCTGGCCGGGTTCGGGTACGGGGCGCTGTCCGGTGCGGTGTTCTTCGTGCCGTTGCTGTCCTGGACGAACCTGCACCTGAGCAATCTGCCGTGGCTGCTGCTGTCCGGGCTGGAGTCGGCGTACCTGGGGTTGCTGGGTGCGGTGGCGGCGTACGTGAGTCCGGTCGTGGACCGGGCGCGGTGGTCGTGGCCGGCGGTGACCGGGGTGTTGTGGGTGGCGCAGGAGGCGTTGCGGGACCGGACCCCGTTCGGCGGGTTCCCGTGGGGTCGGCTGGCGTTCAGCCAGGACGAGTCGCCGCTGCTGCGGCTGGCGGCGGTCGGTGGGGCGCCGCTGGTGACGTTCGCGGTCGCGGTCGCCGGCGGGTTCGTGGTGGCGGCGCTGTGGCGGTCGTGGCGGCCGGTGGGCCGGGCCGCGCTGGTGCCGGTCGTGGCCGGGCTCGGTGGTGCGGTGGCGGTCGTCGGGGCCGGGTTCGTGGTGCCGGTCGGTGGTACGCCGACGACGGGTACGGCGGTGGTGGCGGTGGTGCAGGGCAACGTGCCGCGGATGGGTTTCGATTTCAACGCGCAGCGGCGGGCGGTGCTGGACAATCACGTCAACGGCACCGTCGAGTTGGCGCGGCGGGTCGCGGCCGGCGAGCAGGAGCGGCCGGACCTGGTGGTGTGGCCGGAGAACTCCAGCGACATCGACCCGTTGCGGAACGCGGACGCGGCGGCGCGGATCTCGGTGGCCGCCGACGCGATCGGGGCGCCGATCCTGGTCGGTGCGGTGTTGCGGGGGCCGGAACCGGGTCAGGTCCGCAACGTGGGCCTGGTGTGGCTGCCGGGGGTCGGCGTCGACCGGGAGCGGATGTACGTCAAGCGGCATCCGGTGCCGTTCGCGGAGTACGTGCCGTTGCGGGACATCGCGCGCATGGTCAGCAAGGAGGTCGACCGGGTGGCGTCGGACTTCGTGCCGGGGTCGGAGCCGGGGGTGTTGCCGCTGGGGCCGGCGGTCGTCGGTGACGTCATCTGTTTCGAGGTGGCGTACGACGGGATCGTGCGCGACACAGTGGTCGGGGGTGCGCAGTTGCTGGTGGTGCAGACGAACAACGCGACGTTCAACGAGGCGGAGGCGCGGCAGCAGTTGGCGATGGTGCGGCTGCGGGCGGTCGAGCACGGCCGGCAGGCGCTGATGGCGTCCACGGTCGGGGTGTCGGGGTTCGTCGGGGTCGACGGGCGGGTATTCCAGGGCACCGGGTTCAACACCGCCGAGGTGATCGTGCGGGAGCTGGAGTTGCGGGAGGGGCGCACGGTCGCGACGCGGGTCGGGTTGTGGCCGGAGGTGCTGCTGGTGGTGGGTGCCGGTGCGGTCGTCGCCGTCGCGGCGGTGTGGCGTCGCCGGGCCCGTCCGGCCGGCGCGGGTACGGCGGTCGTGGCGGGCGCCGGTGAGGATACGGAGGAACGGTGAGCGACGACGTGGGCGGCTACCCGGGGGTGGGCCGGGTGCTGGTGGTCATCCCGACGTACAACGAGGCCGACAACGTCGGCGTGATCACCTCGCGGGTGCGGCGGGCGGTGCCGGCGGTCGACGTCCTGATCGCCGACGACAACAGCCCGGACGGCACCGGTGACGTCGCCGACGCCATCGCTGCCGACGATCCGCGGGTGCACGTGCTGCACCGGCCGGGTAAGCAGGGGCTGGGTGCGGCGTACGTGGCGGGGTTCGCGCTGGCCCGCGAGTGCGGCTACGACGCGGTGGTGGAGATGGACGCCGACGGTTCGCACGCCCCGGAGGAGCTGTCGCGGCTGCTGGACGCGGCCCGTGACGCCGACGTGGTGATCGGGTCGCGGTGGGTGCGTGGCGGGAAGGTCGTGAACTGGCCGTGGCACCGGCAGCTGCTGTCGCGCGGCGGGAACCTGTACACGCGGCTGGCGTTGGGGATGCCGGTCCACGACGCGACCGGCGGCTACCGGGTCTACCGGCTGCCGGCCCTGGAGAAGATCCACTTCGAGTCGGTGGCGTCGCAGGGCTACTCGTTCCAGGTGGAGTTGTCGCGGCGGGTGCACCGGGCCGGGCTGCGGATCGTGGAGGTGCCGATCACGTTCGCCGAGCGGGAGCGGGGGGCGAGCAAGATGAGCACCCTGATCGTCGGTGAGGCGCTGTGGCGGGTCACGATGTGGGGTGCCCGGGACCGGCGGGACGCGGTGACGAAGGCGGTGCGGTCCCGTACCGACGCCCACGCGCGCTGGCCGTGACCGGTACGCGTGTCATGCTTGAATGGTTGGACACCGAGCTTCGGGATGTGAGCTGACATGCGCGGCAGGCTCCGCTACGTGCCGTTGGCCCTGCTGGCCCTGGCGGTCGTCGAGGTCGTGGTGTTCGTGTTCGTCGGCCGGGCCATCGGGTTCGGGTGGACGATCCTGATCGGGCTGGCGGCGTCGGTGCTCGGCATGTGGCTGCTGCGCCGGGAGGGGCTGCGCGCCTGGCGCGGGTTCCGGGACGCGGCACAGTCGGGTGCGCCGCCCGGCGAGCAGGTCACCGACGGCGTCGTCGGCCTCGCCGCCGGGCTGCTGCTGGCCGCGCCGGGTCTGGTGTCGGGTGCGGCCGGGCTGCTGCTGACGGTGCCGCCGGTACGTCGGCTGACCCGCCGCCGGGTCCAGGGCGCCGCCGAGCGGCGGGTGTCGTCGGCGGTCGCCGGTGACCTGTTCGGGCCCCGCCGGGTGCGGGTGCACCGGGGTGAGCCGGCGCCGGAGCCGGCCGGGCCGACCCTGACCAAGCCGCCGCCCGGTGAGCCGGCTCCGGAGCCGGCCGGGCCGAGCGAGGTCATCGAGGGCGAGATCGTCGAGCCCGGCCCGCCGCGCCGCTGACGACACGCCCGACCGTTTCCGGCCGGCGGTGTCGGCCCGCACGTAGGATCTGCCGGCGATGACGACGATGCGAAACGGGCGTACGACGGCGGACGGGGACACCGCGCCGGAGGTGGCGCGGACCGGGCCGGACGGGGAGATCACGGAGACGCGGCCGTGCGCGCACTGCGGGCGGCCGGTGCCGCAGCGGGCCGCGGCCGGGCGGCCGTTCCGGTACTGCCGCGACAACGACGGCGCCTGCCAGCGCGAGTCCCGTAACACCCGGATGCGGCACCGTAACTCGCCGGGCCTGGCCGGTCAGGTCGCCCGGACGTGGGAGGCCGTCGACCGGCTCGACCAGGTCGTCGGCACCCTCACCGAGGCGTTGCACGCCGAACTGTCGCCGGCCGGGGTGGAGCGGCGGCTGGCCGAGGCCGACGCGGCCGCCGCCGCCCGGGTCGCGGCCGCGCACGCCGAACGTGACGAGGCCCGCGCCGACGCCGAATCCGCGGCCCGCGCCGCCGGCCAGGCCCGTGAGCAGGCTGCGGCCGCCGGGTCGGCCCGTGACGAGGCCCGCGCCGACGCCGACCGGGCGCGGGAGCAGGCCGCGCAGGCGATCTCGGCGGCGAAGGCCGCCGTCGTCGAGCGGGACACCGCCCGTGGGCAGGCCAGCGCCGCCGAAGCGCTGCGGGAGCGTGCCGAACAGGACCGCGACACCGTACGCGGCGAGCTGGTCGCCGCCCGCGCCGACGCCGACCGGGCCGGCCGGGAAGTGGCCGGGCTGCGCCGGGACCTGGCCGGTGCGGTCGCCGATCGGGACACCGCCCGCGCCGACGCGCAGCGGGCGACGCAGGCGGCCGCCGACGCGGTCGCGCAGGCCGAACGGTCCCGGGACGAGGCGGCGGCGGCGCGGGCGCGGGCACAGGAGGCGACCCGTGACGCCGAGCAGGCCCGGGCCCGGGCCGGGCAGGCCGACGACGACGCCGCCCGGGCCCGTACGGTCGCCGACGCCGCGGTCCGGGACCGGGACGCGGCCCGCGCCGAACGGGACCGGGTCGCCGGCGAGCTGCGTGCCGCCGCCGCCGATGCCGCGGCGGCCCGCGCCGACGCCGACCAGCTCGCGGTACGGCTGGCCGCGGCGCGCGCCGACGCCGACGCCGCGCAGGCCCGCGCCGGGCAGCTGTCCGGCCAGGTCACCGATCTCGCGGCGGCGCTGGCGGCGCTGGGTGCCGCCAGCCGGCCGTCCGGGGCGCCGCCACCTGTCGACGGGGCGGCGGCCGGCGCCGTACCGTCGGTGTAGGCGCACGCGGTAGCGGGCAGTATCACCCCGGATGACCGGGCGGCCGGTGGCGGGTTCCGGCTATCCTCGGAGCGTTTGTCCGACACCGCCCGGCGGGAATCGCCGGGCTGTCGCAGGTCGTTACATTCAGCGAGAAGGTTGTCAGGTGGCATCCGGCCGACCGGGGCCACCACCGCACCACGTACGGAACACCAGCACCACGACCGAGGGGAAAGCCGATCATGGGCGAGCGCATGCTGCGCGGCAGCCGTCTGGGAGCAGTCAGCTACGAGTCCGACCGCAACACCGAACTCGCTCCGCGCCAGACCCGCGAGTACCTGTGCCTGAAGGGCCACCAGTTCGAGGTGCCGTTCGCCGTCGACGCCGAGGTCCCCACGACCTGGGAGTGCAAGTTCGACGGCAGCGTCGCACGCCTGGTCGACGGCAGCGAGCCGGAGCAGAAGAAGGCCAAGCCGCCGCGTACGCACTGGGACATGCTCCTGGAACGGCGTTCGATCGCCGAACTGGAGGACATCCTGAACGAGCGGCTGGAGGAGGTCCGCGCCCGCCGCGGCGGCCGCTGACCGTGTCTTGTCGAACCGCCCCCGGCAGGCCCGTTCCGGCCTGCCGGGGGCGGTTCGGTGTCGTGGCGCCTACCGAAGGACCAGGTGGTGGAATGTCGACCGGGAACGGCACCGTACGGGGCGTCGGCGTGCTGGCCGCGGCGGTCGTCCTGCTGACCACCGCCTGCGCCGGCCCCGAACCCGCCACCACACCCGGCACATCCGGCCCCACCGCCACACCCGGCGCCGCCACGACCACCGCCGCCGCCGACGCGCCGGCGGCCGACGCGGCGTTCGCCGACCTCGAAACCACGTACGACGCCCGGCTCGGCGTCCACGCCGTCGACACCGGCTCCGGCCGCACCGTGTCGTACCGGGCCGACGAACGGTTCGCGTACGCGTCGACGTTCAAGGCCCTCGCCGCCGCCGCGGTCCTCGACACGACCACGACCGCGCAACTCGACGCGACCGTCCGCTACACCCGCGCCGACCTCGTCACCCACTCCCCGGTCACGCAACGACACGTCGACACCGGCATGACCCTGCGCGCCCTGTGCGACGCCGCCGTCCGCTACAGCGACAACACCGCCGGGAACCTGCTGCTACGCCACCTCGGCGGCCCCGACGGCTTCGAACGGGCGCTGCGGCGCGTCGGCGACACGAGCACCGACGCCGACCGCTGGGAGACCGACCTCAACCAGGCCACCCCCGGCGACCGGCGGGACACCAGCACACCTCGGGCGCTCGCCACGAGCCTGCGGGCGTACGCCGTCGACGACGCCCTGTCCGGCGAGGACCGCGACATCCTCAACGGCTGGCTGGCCGGCAACACCACCGGCGACGAACTGATCCGTGCCGGTGTGCCGGACGGCTGGACCGTCGGCGACAAGACCGGGGCCGGCGGCTACGGCACCCGCAACGACATCGCCGTCCTGCGGCCGCCGGGCCGGGCACCGATCGTCGTCGCCGTGCTGTCCAGCCGTGACCGTAAGGACGCCGGCTACGACAACGCCCTCATCGCCGAGGCCACCCGGATCGTCGTCACCCACCTGCACCCGTGACGCCGGCTACCGCCGGCCATACCCACCTGCACCCGTGACGCCGGCCACGCCGGCCATACCCGCCTCCATCCGTGCCGCCGGCTACCGCCGGTCGCGCAGCGCCGCCGCCCGCCCGGCGGCGGCCGTGACCGCCCGGCGCAGGATTTCCGGATCGACGCCCGGCGCCGCCGGGAACACCACGCCACCGGCCGGGTCGGCGGCCACGGTGGGCGGCGGCACCGGCAGCGCCGGCAGCCCGCCCGCGTACGCGGCCACCGCGTCCACCCCGACCGGCCCGTCCGCGGCCGGCTCCGGCGGGGCGGTGGCCGGCGAGCCGGCCGCGCCGCGCCGCCGCAACCCCGCCAACAGCTCGGCCCGCCCCCGGCCCCGCAACAGCAGCAGGACGAACGGGTCGGCGTCCAGCAGCCACGACGCCTGGTAACACAACGCCGCCGCGTGCCGGCACGGAAACTCGAAGTCCGCGCAGTCGCACTCCGGCTGCAGGTCGCCCAGATCCGGCAGCAGCCGCACGCCGGCGTCGCCGGCCGCCGCCACCAGGTCGTGCGGCACCTCACCGTCCAGCAGCGCCGCCAGGTAGCCGGCACTGCCGGCGACCTCGTCGGCCAGCCGCTCCCAGCCGGCGTCGGCGAGCCGTTCCACGTGGACCACCGTCGTGTACGTCGCCCCGTCGTCGCCGTACACCGGCGCGGCCAGCCGGCCGGGGGAGACCGTGATCGACCCGACGTGCCCGGTGTACGCGTACCGGCGGCCCTTGCGCAGCTGCTCGGCGTCCAGCGCCGTCTCCTCCATCGCCCGTACCCAGGCCCGGCCCCACCACGACGCCGCGAACTGCCGCACGCGGCGGCCGCCGCGCCCGAACGCCGGGAAGCCCCGCACCCGGTCGCCGCTCACCGCAGCACCACCAGTTCGGCCAGCTCCGCGTCGGACAGCTCGGTCAGCGCCGCCGCACCGGAGTGCAGCACCGCGTCGGCCAGTTCCCGCTTCGCCGACAGCATCGCGGCGATCCGGTCCTCGACGGTGCCCTCGGCGACCAGCCGGTGCACCTGCACCGGCCGGGTCTGCCCGATCCGGTACGCCCGGTCGGTCGCCTGGTCCTCGACCGCCGGATTCCACCACCGGTCGAAGTGGACGACATGATCGGCCCGGGTCAGGTTCAGCCCTGTCCCGGCCGCCTTCAACGACAGCACGAACACCGGCACCGCACCGGCCTGGAACCGGTCCACCAGCTCCTGCCGGCGCGGCAACGACGTGCCGCCGTGCAGCAGTTCGCACCCGAACCCGCGCCCGCGCAGATGCCGGCGCAGCAGTCGCCCCATCGCCACGTACTGGGTGAAGACCAGCACCGCGCCGCCACCGGCCACGATCGCGTCGACGAGTTCGTCGAGCAGTTCCAGCTTCCCCGACCGGCCGGCCAGGACCGGCTCGTCCTCCTTCAGGTACTGCGCCGGGTGGTTGCAGATCTGCTTCAACGCGGTCAGCAGCGACACCACCGCACCCCGGCGGGCCATCCCGGCCGTATCCGGCAGCCGCGCCAACGCCTCACGGACGACCGCCTCGTACAGCGCCACCTGCTCCACCGACAACGCCACCGGCCGGTCGGTCTGCGTCTTCGCCGGCAACTCCGGCACCACGTCCGGATCCGACTTGCGCCGCCGCAGCAGGAACGGGCCCACCAGCCGCGCCAGACCGCGCGCCGCGGCCTCGTCACCGGACTCCACCGGATCGGCCCACCGCCGCCGGAACACCGTACGGGGACCCAGCAGCCCCGGCGTCGCCCAGTCCAGGATCGCCCACAACTCGTCCAGGTTGTTCTCCACCGGGGTACCCGTCAACGCCACCCGTGCCCCCGCGCCGCCGGCGACCAGCCGCAGCGCCCGTGCCGACAGCGAGCCGGCGTTCTTGACGTGCTGTGCCTCGTCGGCGACGACCAGCGCCCACCCGAACCGTGCCAGCCGGGCCGCGTCCAGCCGCATCGTCGCGTACGTCGTCAGCACGAACCCGCCCGTCACCGCTTCCAGCGACCGGTCGGGGCCGTGGAACCGCGACACCTCGACCCCCGGCGCGAACCGGCGCACCTCCCGCTCCCAGTTGCCGAGCAGCGTCGCCGGGCACACCACCAGCGTCGGGCCCGCCGTCGCCGGATCGGCCTGCCGGTGCAGGTGCAGCGCGATCAACGTGACGGTCTTGCCCAGTCCCATGTCGTCGGCCAGGCACGCCCCCAGCCCCAGTGACGTCATCCGGACCAGCCACCGCAGTCCACGCACCTGGTAGTCGCGCAACGTCGCCGTCAGCCCGGCCGGTACGGCGACGCCGGCATCCGGCCCGGCACCGTCCGGGGTGGCGCTGTCCGGGGTGGCGAGCCGCTCCCGCAGCCGCGCCAGCCAGCCGTCGGCGACCACCTCGACCGGCTCCCCGCCGACCACCGTCGAACCCGACAGCACCGCCGCCAGCCCGTCCACCGCCGCCACCGCCGGCAACGACCCCTCCCGCGCCCGCGCCACCACCTCCGGAGCCACCAGCACCCACCGGTCCCGTAACCGCACCACCGGCCGCCGGGCCGCCGCCAGCACCTCCAGTTCGGCCGCCGTCAGCGGCTCGCCCCGTAGCGCCACCTGCCAGTCGAACGACAGCAGCGCACCGGCACCGAACACCCGGCCACCGGCCGCTCCCGAACCGCCGGAGCCCGCACCGACCAGGGCCCGTACGGACACGTCGCGCTCCACCTCCCGCGGCCAGCGCACCGCGACCCCGGCCGCCGCCAGCCGGCGCGCCGCACCGTCGACCAGTTCGGCCACCTCGTCGTCGCCGAGCACCATCCGGTCCGGCACCGGCCCCGACAGCAGCCGCCGCAGCGGCTCCCACACCCGCGCCGCCCGCCGTACCGCCAGCACCACGTCCTGCGGCGCCCGCGCGTCGAACCCGGCGGCCGCCCCCGCCCACACCGGCGCCACGTCGGCGACCAGCCCCGGATCGGCCAGCCCGTGCACCTGGACCACCGCCTGCCACGGGCCGGCCGCCGGATCACCGCCGGGCACCTCCAGCCGCAGCGACACCCGTACCCCGGCGTCGACGCCGGCGGCCAGTTCGGCCGCCCAGTCCCGCAGCCCGTCGACCCGCCGCGGCGCCCGGCCGGCGTACGCGGTCCCGTCCGCGTCCCGGTCGCGCGGCAGGTCGTCGGCGACCGCGTCCAGGAACGCCCGCAGCAGCGGGTACGCCGCCGGCAGCCGGACCCCGCCGACGTCCGGCACCGGTACGGCGCGTGCCCAGCCGGGCATCGCCGCACCCAGCGCACCGATGCGTCCGACGTCGTCGGCGTCGAGCGGGCCGACCCGCCACGCGTCGAAGCCGGCGGGGGAGACCCCGGGCAGCAGCCGCCCCCGCGCCACCAGGTGCAACGCCACGTCGGCGGCCGCCGACCAGAACGCGGCCGCCGGGTGCGCGTCGGCCTGCGCACCCGCCTCGGCGAGCAGGGGCAGCGCCGTGCCGACCGGTAGCCGGCGGGCGGCGACCGTCGACACGGTGACGCCGGCACCGTCGGGGACCGCCACGGTCAGCTCACCGCCGTCGCCGGGTACGTCGTCGGGCGGCGGGCCGCCGTCGGGCGACCAGAACGCCAGCCGGCCGGCCCGCGGCGGGTCCGCCGGCTCGAAGACCACCGCGCACCGCCGCCACATCGTCGTCACGCCCGCCCCCGGATCCGTCAACCAAACTCAGTACGCCGTACGGAGTCCGACCATTGTAGCCACGCCAGCGGCACAGCCTCCTCCACCGGGTTGACCTTCACGCCGCTCGAAGCCCCACGATGGGCGGCGTGAGGGAACAAGACGACCGGATGACGATCGGGGCGTTCGCCCGGGCCACCGACGTCACCACGAGCGCACTACGGTTCTACGACGACTGCGGCCTCGTCCGCCCCGACGCCGTCGACCCGGTCACCGGATACCGGTACTACTCGCCGGACCAGATCGACGAGGTCGTCCTGATCCGCCAACTACGGCAGGCGGGACTGCCGCTGGAAGACGTACGACGACTGCTCGCGGGCCCGGCCGAAGCGGCCGAGGAACTCCTGGCCGCCCACCTGCGCACGTTGGAACGCGCCGTCGAGGTCGCCCGCGCCACCGCCACCACCGCGCTGACCCTGATCCGCGACCGCACGGGCAACGTCGTCACCGTCCCCGGCCGAACACTGGCCCAGGCGATCGGGCAGGTCGCCCCGGCCGCCGACACCACCGGCGAGATCCCCGTGCTCGGCGGAGTCCTGATCGAGACGACGGCGGGAGAACTCCGCCTGATCGCCACCGACCGGTACCGGCTGGCGGCCAGGTCGATAACCGTCAGAGGCCGCCGAGAGCCCGCAGCGGCGGTCGTCGCGGCCCCGCACCTCGAAGACGCACGGCCGTGGATCGGCGAGCAGACCAGCGTACGGCTGCGGCTCGCCGACTCCCACGTCCGGCTCGACGGGCCGGGCGGCGAACGGCTGCTGCCGACGATCGACGGCACGTACCCGTCCTACCGGGTCGTCCTCGACGACCCGCCCGAACCCCTGACCCGGGTCGTCGCCCCCCGAGAGCGGCTCCTGGCCGCCCTCGGCGACGACCCGCGAGCCCGCCTCGACCTCCTCGTCGGCGACGGCCTGACCATCACGTCGTCCGCCCACGACCGGCCGTCCGTCACGGTCCCCGCCGACACCACCGGCGAACCGGTGGCGATCAGCTTCCGGTTCACCACGCTGCATCCGGCCCTGTCGGCCAGCGTCGGCCCCGACGTGATGCTCCAGATCACCCGACCCCACCGGCCCGTCGTCGTCCGCTCGGCCGACGACGGCGACTTCACCACCCTGGCCATGCCGGTCAAGGCAACCACCCCGCCCGCACCACAAGGAGAACCGTGAACCAGCCGGCGCAGACCATGCCCGACGCGACCATGACGAGCATCGCCGCCGCGGTGGAACTCGGCCGATCAGGACAGAAGGTCCAGGCCCGCGACACCCTCACCGCCCTGTGGGACCAGATCGGCGCCACCGGCGACGCCCTCCACCGCTGCACCCTCGCGCACCACCTCGCCGACCTGCAGGACACCACCGAAGCCGAACTGCTGTGGGACGAACGCGCCCTGGCGGCCGTCGCCGACCTCACCGACGAACGCGCGAAGCGGTACCACTCCTCGCTCCAGGTCCAGGGCTTCCTGCCGTCACTGCACCTCAGCCTCGCCGACGACCACCGGCGCCTGGGCAACACCGCCCTCGCCCGCGAGCACCTGACCACCGCCCGGAGCCTCGTCGAACACCTGCCCGACGACCCGTACGGCGACATGATCCGCGGGGGCATCCAGCACGTCACCCGGGCCCTGGCGGCGGGGTCGACGCACCGCCTCGCATCCCACCCGTCCTCGAACGGCTGACCGCCCACGGCAGCCGACCCGGCGCGCCGGCCGGGACGAACCCCGACCGGCACGCCGCCGCACACGTCCGGATCAGCCGAGATGCCGGGCGAAGAACCGAACGTTGCTGTCCACCTCGAATGCCGGGACCTCGCCGTGCCCGCCCGGATTGGCGTGCAACGTCTTCTCCGCCGAACCGAAGGCGTCGAACAGCGCCAGCCCCTGGGCCCGCGGCACCCGCTCGTCGTCCCACTGCAACAGGAACTCCACCGGCACGGTGACCCGCGCGGCGACCTCGGCCGATGCCAGCGCCCCGCCCAGGCCCAGCACCGCCGCACGGACCCGGGGCTCGGCGGCGACGAACGGAACACCGAGCCCGCACCCCAGCGACACACCCCAGTAGCCGACCGGGCCGGCACCGACCCGGTCGAGGTCCTGGACCGCGTCCAGAACCGCCCGCCACTCGGGAACGGTCTGCCGGGCCACCAGGGCCTGGAACCGCGCGATCAGCGGAGCCAGCTCCGCCCCGGCGGCCACCCGGGCCTGGTTCGCGGTCGCGATCCGGTCGTACTCGGGGTCCTTCGGCCGGTCACCGTGACCGGGCACGTCGACCGCCACCACCGCGAAACCGCACCCGACCACGAAGCGGCGCGCCCGGGCCACGATGCCGGGCGCCTTCTTGTGCTGGCCGCCGCCGTGTCCCATCAGGACCAGGGGACGGGGGCCGGTGGCGCCGTCCGGCGTCCACAGCACGCCGGGAATCTCGCCGAGGGTGAACAGCTGTTCACGGACGCCGTCCGACGACGTCTCGAAGGTGAAGCGCACAGGATGTCGAGCCTTTCGGGATGCCTTGTGCGGGCACTCCCTAGACCATGCGGGGGAGGGAGTCCCGACCTGTCACAGGGTTGATCGGTCTCACCTCCTCGACTCACAGCGGCGCACGGCGTCGCCGAAACTATCACGACGACACCGCCCGGCCGTCAGGGCTCGGTGGCCCGCCGGGCGC
Organism: Polymorphospora sp. NPDC051019; assembly: GCF_040683055.1. Classification (NCBI taxonomy): domain Bacteria; kingdom Bacillati; phylum Actinomycetota; class Actinomycetes; order Micromonosporales; family Micromonosporaceae; genus Polymorphospora; species Polymorphospora sp. NPDC051019. Next base: position 113,664 of record NZ_JBFBCH010000022.1, read on the forward strand.
GCAGAGCCCGCAGTTTGTGGCGGTTGCCGCAGCGTTCCATCGCGCACCACCGCCGGGCGCCGGGACGGGAGGAGTCGACGAACACCAGCGGGCAGTTGTCGCCGGCACACACGCGGAAACGCTCGGACAGCGGCCCGGACAGCAGGCCGATCATCTCCCGCGCCAGCGTCGAGAGCGCCTGCGCGGCTCCCACCGGCGTCGCCCATCGCGCCGTCGTGCCGTCGGCGGCGAGTTCGGGCACCAGCGACGCCGCGGCCGCGGCGTGGTTGATCACGTCGACCGCGCCGCAGGGGAGGGCGCGCCGTGCCGCCCGGGCGTGTGCCGCCTCCCAGATCGCCTGCCGCAGCGCCTTGGCCGCGGTCAGCTCGCCGGCCGTCGCGGGGACCGTCAGGACCGCGGCCAGCGGTGGCTGGGCCAGCCATTCGGCCAGATCGGCCGGCTCGTGGAGGGTCTCGAACACCGCATACCGGCCCTCGCCGCCGGTGTGGGCGAAGTCCAGGCAGAGCGCTCCGGCGTCGAACCAGAACGACCCTCCCCTGGGGTCGTGCAGCACCCGTCCGGTTGCGTCCGCTCGCATGAAAGCGAGGGAGCGAGCCTCGCCAACATCGTGCACTGGACCATCGCCGTAGCGGACGGCCACGCGATCAACGACGGGTTCGCCGCCTTCCAACAGGCGTGGAACCCGGCCGACCCACCGCCCGCCATCACCGTCCACGTCGTCGCCGGCCTGGGCCCCGGCTTCCTCGTCGAGATCGACGCCGTCGCCGTCGTCTGACCCGCCCAGGGGACAGGTACCTTCACGACCCCGACGGCACCACCGACGCCAGCAACCGACCCAACGACTGGTTCGTCCGGTTGGCCCGCACCGCCGCCCGCTGCTGACCCGCCGTCACGTCGATGTAGTTCTGACTCGTCGTCAGACTCGCATGCCCCAACAACCGCATGATCTCCGACGCGCTCGCCCCGTCCTCCGCCAACCGCGTCGCGAACGTATGCCGCAACGCGTGTAACTGCGCACCCGCCGGCACCCGATCCGTGATCCCCGCCCGCCGGTAACACGACTCCACCAGATACTGCAGCCCACCGCGCCGCAACGGCTCACCGTGCCGATCCACCAGCAACACCGACGTACGCCCCACCGACCGCGCCCCGAACCGCCGCACCCGACTCTCCAGGTACGCCGACACCACCGCGTCCAACTCCGGCTCCACCGGCACCACCCGCGCCCGGCCACCCTTACCCGCCACCTCGACCCGCCGCTCGCCGGGCCGGCCCGCCAGCGACCCCACCCGCAACGCCAGCAGCTCCGACAGCCGCAGCCCGGCACACAACGCCAGCGCGATCACCGCCATATCCCGCTCCGGCCACGGATGCCGCTGCCGACGGTCGTCGTCGCGCGCCACCGCCTCCAGCAGCCGCTCCGGCGTCTCCTCGCCCCGCAGCGGCTTGGGCAGCGCCGGGGGAGCGGACGGCTTCCCGACCGCCGGCATCGGGTTGCCGGCCACCACCGCGTCCGCGACCAGGAACGTGAAGAACGTGTTCCACGTCGACCAGGCCCGGTAGACCGAGGCGACCGCGCGCGGGGCGGCGAACCGGGCGAACGCGGACCGCAGCGTACGGGCGGTCAGCGCCGAGATCGGCAGGCTGGCCAGGGGGAGGGGAGTGTCGGGATCCTCGGCGACCAGACGGGCGACCGACAGCAGGTCGCGCCGGTACGCCTCCAGGGTGTGCGGTGACGGCTTGCGCGCCGCCCGCGCCGTCAGGAACTCCTCGATGAGGACCACTACCCGCTGTTCGCCGGTTTCGTCCTGTTTGTCATGCATAAGGAATATTATGCAGCATTCACCGCTTCTTGAGAACCGGCCAGCCGCTCGGGGGACGCCTCACTCATTTCCGCCGACGGCCGGCCCCGCGTGATGCCCGATCGCGCCCCGCGGGCCGCGCACCACGCGCTGTGCCCTTGCTGCGCCGCGCGTGCCGACCGACGGGGCCGCCGACCCGTACTGGCCGCCGCGATCAAGGAGAAAGCATGCCCGACTCGTACACCTATGCGAAAACACAACTCCTTGATCAACGCGCCCCGGGGGCGGGTGCCGCCGATTTCCGAGCCCCCGATAATGCTCTGGTTGACATAATGTACATTATCGAACATTCAGATCAGGGGTCGGACCGCGCTCAGGCAGCCCTCTCCCGCCTTCCCTGAACGTGCGCGCCCAGCCGGCCCGGCGGTCCCGCTCGGGTACGCCCGCACTCACGCCCTGTCCGGCAGCCGGCCGGCACGCCGCGTCGTACCGAACCGGCGTCCCACCGCCGTTCCCGGCGCGACGCTCTCCTCTCGTGGCGGTCGAGCGTCACGCCAACCCCGTCTCCTCCGCCTGCGTCGGCGGCGGTCAGCTCCCGACGTACGTCGCCAGATGCTCGCCGGTGACGGTGGAACGGGCGGCGACAAGATCCGCGGGCGGGCCCTCGAAGACGATCCGGCCGCCGTCGTGGCCGGCCCCCGGCCCCAGGTCGATGATCCAGTCGGCGTGCGCCATGACCGCCTGGTGGTGCTCGATGACGATGACCGACTTACCGGCGTCGACGAGCCGGTCGAGCAGGCCGAGCAACTGCTCGACGTCGGCGAGGTGCAGGCCGGTGGTCGGCTCGTCGAGGACGTACACGCCGGCCTTGTCGCCCATGTGGGTCGCCAGCTTGAGCCGTTGCCGTTCGCCGCCGGACAGTGTCGTGAGCGGCTGGCCGAGGCTCAGGTAACCGAGCCCGACGTCGGCGAGCCGTTCGAGGATCTTGTGTGCGGCGGGTGTGTGCGCCTCGCCGGCGCCGAAGAACTTCTCGGCGTCGGTCACCGACATCGCCAGGACCTCGCTGATGTCGCGGCCGCCCAGGTGGTACTTCAGCACCGACGCGTCGAACCGCTTTCCCTCGCACTCCTCACAGGTGCTGGCGACGGTGGCCATGATGCCCAGGTCGGTGTAGATGACGCCGGCGCCGTTGCAGACCGGGCAGGCGCCCTCGGAGTTGGCGCTGAACAGGGCGGGCTTGACGCCGTTGACCTTCGCGAACGCCTTGCGGATCGGGTCGAGCAGTCCGGTGTACGTCGCCGGGTTGCTGCGTCGCGAGCCGCGGATCGGGGCCTGGTCGACCGACACGACGGCGTCGCGGCCGGCGACCGAGCCGTGGATCAGTGAGCTCTTTCCCGAGCCGGCGACGCCGGTGACGACGACGAGCACGCCGAGCGGGATGTCGACGTCGACGGCGCGGAGGTTGTGGGTGCTGGCGCCGCGTACCTCGAGTGCTCCGGACGGTGTCCGTACCGAGGGTTTGAGGCTGGCCCGGTCGTCCAGGTGCCGTCCGGTGAGGGTGCCGCTGGCGCGTAGGGCGTCGATGGTGCCTTCGAAGACCACTTCCCCACCGGCGGTGCCGGCGCCGGGGCCGAGGTCGACGATGTGGTCGGCGATCGCGATCGTCTCGGGTTTGTGTTCGACGACGAGGACGGTGTTGCCCTTGTCGCGCAGTTGCCGCAGTAGTTCGTTCATCCGCTGGATGTCGTGCGGGTGCAGGCCGATGGTGGGTTCGTCGAAGACGTAGGTGACGTCGGTGAGCGAGGAGCCGAGGTGGCGGATCATCTTGGTGCGCTGTGCCTCGCCGCCGGACAGGGTGCCCGAGGGCCGGTCGAGGCTGAGGTAGCCGAGTCCGATCTCGACGAAGGAGTCGAGGGTGTGCCGTAGCTTCGCCAGCAGTGGCGCGACCGACGGTTCGTCGAGGTCGCGGACCCAGGTGGCGAGGTCGCTGATCTGCATCGCGCAGGCGTCGGCGATGTTGATCCCCTTGATCTTGGAGGATCGGGCGCCTTCGTTGAGGCGGGTGCCGCCGCATTCGGGGCAGGTGGTGAAGACGACGGCGCGTTCGACGAAGGCGCGGATGTGCGGCTGCATGGCGTCGACGTCCTTGGCCAGGAACGACTTCTGGATCTGTGGGATCAGTCCGAGGTAGGTCAGGTTGACTCCCTCGACCTTGAGTTTGGTCGGCTCCTTGTGGAGCAGGTCGTGCAGTTCCCTCTTGGTGTACTTGCGGATCGGCTTGTCGGGGTCGAGGAAGCCGCAGCCGCGGTAGATGCGGCCGTACCAGCCGTCCATGCTGTAGCCGGGTACGGTCAGCGCGCCCTCGTTGAGGGATTTGGTGTCGTCGTAGAGGGCGGCGAGGTTGAAGTCGTTGACGGCTCCCCGGCCCTCGCAGCGGGGGCACATGCCGCCGGTGATGCTGAAGCTGCGTCGTTCCTTGGTGGTGGTGCCGCCGCGTTCGACGGTGACGGCTCCGGCGCCGGAGATGGAGGCGACGTTGAAGGAGTAGGCCTGGGGTGAGCCGATGTGTGGCTTGGCGAGGCGGCTGAACAGGATGCGGAGCATGGCGTTGGCGTCGGTGGCGGTGCCGACGGTGGAGCGTGGGTCGCTGCCCATCCGTTCCTGGTCGACGATGATCGCGGTGGTCAGTCCGTCGAGTACGTCGACGTCGGGTCGGGCCATGGTCGGCATGAAGCCCTGGACGAAGGCGCTGTAGGTTTCGTTGATCATCCGCTGTGATTCGGCGGCGATGGTGCCGAAGACCAGGGAGCTCTTGCCGGACCCGGAGACGCCGGTGAAGACGGTGAGTCGGCGCTTGGGGATGTCGACGCTGATGTCCTTGAGGTTGTTCTCGCGGGCGCCGTGTACGCGGATCAGGTCGTGGCTGTCGGCGATGTGTGGCGCGGGCGGCTGCGTCGTCGTGGCCTTGCTCATCGTGTCTCCATCTGTCGGGCGGGGCCGCGGTGGCGGCGTCGCCTGGTGCGTGGCGGGCCGGTCGCCCCGCTCCCCCGCCCGGCGCCGGTGTTCGGTGTCGTGGCGGCGCCGGGCGCGGGGGTCGGCGGTCATCGGTCGTTTCGTGGGTTCAGCCGAGTTCCTGGATGCGGACCATGTTGCCGGCGGGGTCGCGGAAGGCGCAGTCGCGGATTCCGTACGGCTGCTGGGTCGGCTCCTGGACGACCTCGGCGTCGCTGGCCTGGAGGCGTTCGAAGGTGCTGTCGAGGTCGTGGGTGGCCAGGACGACGCTGGCGTAGGTGCCTTTGGCCATCATCTCGGTGATGGTGCGGCGTTCGTCGTCGGTGATGCCGGGGTCGGCGGCCGGCGGGTGCAGGACGATGGAGGTGCCGGGCTGGTTGGTGGGGCCGACGGTGATCCAGCGCATTCCGCTGTAGCCGACGTCGTTGCGGACCTCGAAGCCGAGGGCGTCGCGGTAGAAGGCGAGGGCGGCGTCGGGGTCGGTCTGCGGCAGGAAGGTGTGGTGAATGGTGATGTCCATGCCGGTCACGCTAGTTGTGGCCGTTGGCTGCTGCTTCTCGATTCCTGATCGGTCTGGTCACCTGTTTGGCGACGCATGACGGGATTCCCGCGGTGGCGTGTCCGGCCTGGCGGCGGTAGACGCTGGGCGGGACGCCGACGAGTTCGGTGAAGCGGGTGCTGAAGGTGCCCAGTGAGGCGCAGCCGACGGTGAAGCAGACCTCGGTGACGCTGAGGTCGCCGCGGCGGAGCAGGGCCATGGCGCGTTCGATGCGTCGGGTCATCAGGTAGGAGTAGGGCGACTCGCCGTAGGCGAGCCGGAACTGGCGGCTGAGGTGTCCGGCGGACATGTTCACGCCGCGGGCGAGGGCCTCGACGTCCAGCGGCCGGGCGTACTCCCGGTCGATCCGGTCCCGGACGCGGCGCAGGCGGGCGAGGTCGCGCAGGTGCTGCGTCGTGGCGGAGTTGCTGGTCACGTGCGTGATGGTGCCATGGCGGTGGTGGGGTTGCCCAGCGTGGTCGGGGTGGTTCGGCCGGCTTTCTCCCACTGGTGGCCGGGCGTCACAGGGGCACCTTTGGTGTCGTGGCGGGTGGCCTGGCTGCCCGTACCCGATGATTTGGCCGAGAGGGCATGGGGGTCGTCTTTTCGGTGGCGTCGTGGTCGGGTGATGTATCGACGGTGGGCCTCGGGGGCGCCGTTGTTTCGGTGGTGCACACACCGTCCGTTCCGTTTTGGCTTTGCTGGGCGCTTGCGGCCCGGCTTCGCCCGGGTGCGGCGAACGCGAGTGCGATAGATCGCACCGCCAGAATCCGGTCTTGGCAGGGCGGGAGGGCGGCCAGTACGGTCGGGAAATCCGTTCCGGTTGTTGGGTCATCATCCGATGGCGCCGGAGCGGATCCGCTTAGTCGTATTCGTACGAGCCGGGGACCCAAGCAATCGGGGTGAATCCGTGGGCCGATGCCTGCGGTAGGGCGACCTTTCCCGCCCGAATCCGTCAGCTAACCCGGTAGGCGGTTGTGGAAGGAGACGACTGTTCGTGCGGTACCGAGCGTGCCTGGTTGGCACATCCCCCATTTCCCTGTCGTGCGGCCGCTTGTCGCGTGGACCGACGATCCTGGCTGTTTGCTGACGCCGGATCACTGATCACGACACCAGATCGGTTCGGAATCGACTGAGCCGGCCGTTGCCGGCTGTCCTTTTCCTGTTTCGCGTCTCCCGTTGTGGCGGCGGTGCCGTCTGCGGCCCGCCGTCGGTTTTGCGGGTCCTGTCCCGGGTGGGTCGCGATTCGTCGGTCTGGTCGACGTCTGCCGTTTTCGATTGGGACGCCGACGACAGTCGGCGGGTAATGGAGCTTCAAGTGGAAAACTCTCGTTCGTACAATCCGTTCCGTCGGGTTATCCCCAACCGTTTCCGTTCGGTGGCCGTGGCGTCGGCCGCCGTGCTGGCGGTGGCCGCGACGACGGGCAGCCTTTCGTCCGGTACCCCGACCGGGGCGGAGTCAAACGCGGGGGCCGAGTCGGGTGTGGTGCAGTTGGCGCTGACGCCGGAGCGGGCCCAGGCGGCGCCGCCGCAGGAGGCCGCACCCAAGGAGGCCGCGCCGAAGGCGCCGGCGGAGAAGACGCTGTCGTACGACTTCCAGTACCAGCCGAACGCGTACTACTGCGGTCCGGCGTCGACCCGTATCGCGCTGAGCGCGCAGGGGCACACGCCGAGCCAGGACAACCTGGCGGGGCAGCTGGGTACGACGTTCGCCGGGACGAACTCGTCGCACGACATCGCGCGGGTGTTGAACAAGGTGGTCGGCGGGGACGCCTACCGGGTGCGGGAGATTCCCGGCCAGAAGGCGACGTCGGCGCAGATGGACCGGCTGCAGGCGGACGTGGTCGAGGCGGTCGGCAAGGGGCGGCCGGTGGTGGCGAACATCGTCGGCGGGGCGACGGACAACGACGGCTTCTGGCGCAGCTTCCCCGGTGGGCACTACGTGACGATCGTCGGTTACGGCGACGAGGGGCGGCAGGTGCGGGTCGCCGATCCCAGTGGTGTCGGTCCGGCGAGCTACTGGATGAGCACGATCACGATGGCGCACTGGATGGCGTCGCGCGGTTACTCGTACTGACCGGGTACAGGTACGGAACAAGGGCCGGCCCTGGTGGGCCGGCCCTTTGTCGTGGGTCAGAGTCCGCCGGCGACGCGCAGGATGGTGCCGGTGGCGTACGACGCCTCGGGGCTGAGCAGCCAGGCGATGGCGTGGGCGATCTCGGGTGCGTCGCCGGCGCGGCCCAGTGGTGCGCGCTGGGCGATGCGGTTGGGGCGGTCGGGGTCGCCGGAGACGGTGTGGATGTCGGTCCAGACGGTGCCGGGTGCGACTCCGTTGACGCGGATGCCGCGTGGGCCGAGTTCTTTGGACAGGCCGATGGTGAGGGCGTCGACGCCGGCCTTGGCGGCGGCGTAGTGGATGTATTCGCCGGGTGAGCCGAGGGTGGCGGCGGCGGACGAGACGTTGACGATGGCGCCGCCGGCGTTCATGCGGCGGGCGGCCTGTTGGGCGCAGAGGATGGCGCTGACGAGGTTGACGTCGATGACGTGGCGCAGGTCTTGCGGGGTGAGGTCGACGAGTGGGCCGATGCGGCTGGTGACGCCGGCGTTGTTGACCAGGCCGGTGACCGTCCCCAGTTTCGCCTCGGTCTGGTCGAACAGGTCGGTGACCTGGTCGGGGTCGGTGACGTCGGCGCGTACGGCGATGCCGCGTCGGCCGGTGGTGTGGATGTCGGCGAGGACGGTTTCGGCGGCGGCGGTGTCGTCGCGGTAGCACAGGGCGATGTCGTGTCCGGCGGCGGCGAGCCGGCGTACGGTGGCGGCGCCGATTCCGCGGCTGCCGCCGGTTACCACGGTTACCGGTGTGTCGGGCACTGCCCACTCCCCCTCTTTCGGCTGGTCGTGGTGGTGACGCTACCGCGCTGCCGTCCGGTGTGGATGGCCGGCGTACGGTGGGCCGGTCGACGACGTGGAGGTGCGTGGTGGCCGGTCTGGGCAAGGGTGATCTGGTCGAGGACTTCGAACTGCCGGACGAGACGGGTACGCCGCGGCGGTTGAGTGTGCTGCTGGCGGACGGGCCGGTGGTGGTGTTCTTCTATCCGGCGGCGCTGACGCCGGGGTGTACTGCGGAGAGCTGTCATTTCCGGGACCTGGCTGACGAGTTTTCGCAGGTAGGGGCCAAGTTGGTGGGGGTCAGTCGGGATTCGGTGGAGCGGCAGCGGGAGTTCGCCGGCCGGTACGGGTTCGGTTATCCGCTGCTGTCCGACGTCGACGGGTCGGTGGCGCGGATGTTCGGGGTGCGGCGGGCGTTGCCGTTGGGTGCGCTGTCGACGCGGCGGATGACGTTCGTGGTCGGTACGGATCGGCGGGTGCTGGCGGCGATCCACAGCGAGGTGAGCATGACGGCGCACGCGGACCGGGCGTTGGCGGTGCTGCGGGAGGCGGCGGCGGGTTGACGCGGCCGGGGTGTCGTGCTCGACGTTGTCGGTGTGGCCTGGTAGGAAGGCTGCAATCAAACATGCGTACGAAAAGAGGGTTGTGATGGCGACGCGCACCGCTGGGTTGTCGACCGAGGAGCTGGAGGGCATCCGTGACTCGCTGGCGGCGGGTCGTAAGCCGAAGGTGGTGTTCACCGAGTCGGCGGGGCAGATCGCGGGGCAGGTCGGCCAGGTGGTGGCGCTGACGGATCCGGCGGTCTCCGAGGAGTGGGTGGTGGTCCGGTTCGGTCGTGACGAGCTGCCGTTCTCCCCCGCGGATCTGGGGATCGCGCCGCGGGTGCCGGCGGGCCGGCGGGCGGCGGAGCCGAAGGTGGGGGCCGTGGAGCCGGCGCCGCCGGCGGAGCCGGAGTTCAAGTTGGATCAGCCGGTGCCGGCCCCGCGGCCGGAGCCGGTGACCGAGTCGGAGCCGGAGGTGGAGGCGAAGCCGGCGCGGCGGGCGGCGAAGGCGGCCAAGGTGGCGAAGCCGAAGGCGGCGCCGGGGCTGACGGTGACGCTGGCGTACGCCGAGGGTGAGTGGACGGTGGGTGCGACGCAGGGCAGCAAGGCGTTGGCGAAGCCGTACGTCATCAAGCCGGCGGAGGCGTTGAAGATGGTGGCGTTGATCGACGTGCCTGGTGTGCACGAGGCGGTGGAGCAGATCGTGAGTGCCGAGCGGGCCGAGGCGGAGCAGCAGGCGGAGCGGTTGCGGTCGGAGTTGGCGGAGATCGAGGCGCGGCTGGCGGAGTTGCGCGACGCGGGCTGAGGCCCGGTGGATGCCGCTCACCCTGTGGCACGGCGCCACGGGGTGAGCGGGTCAGCGGTAGTCGGCGGCGTCGGCGTCGGGTTTGTCGCCGTAGTAGGCGTCGGTGATGAAGCGGGAGGCGTCTGGCCGGGAGCCGTCGAGGTCGGTGAAGCCGTAGTGGGCGGCGAGTTGGCCGGCGGAGAGCGCTTTTCCGGACCACCGGGCGTGGTCGGGGTCGGTGGCGAGGGCGACGACGGCGCGGCCGATGTAGTGCGGGGTCTCGGAGATGGCGAAGAAGCGGTCCTTGGTGATGCCGTCGCGCCAGTTGTGTTCGGTGACGCCGAAGCGGTCGAGCATGTCCTCGGAGCGCAGGAAGCCGGGGGTGAGGGCGACGGCGGTGACGCCGTGCGGGTGGAGTTCGTGGTGGAGCATGCGACCGATGCGGGTGATGGCGGATTTGACGAGGTCGTAGAACATGGTGCCGCGGTAGCGGTTGTCGAACATGTCGTCGCCGTCGGTGATTTCGCAGACCAGGCCCTGTTTGCGTCGGATGAGCAGCGGCAGGACGGTGTGCAGGGTGACGAGGTGGGTCTCCAGGGCGTTGCGTACGGCGCGTAGGCCGTTGTCGAGGTCGTGTTCCCAGATGGGTTTCCACTCGACGAGGTGGTCGCCGCCCCAGGTGTCGTCGAGGAGGATGTCGAGGCGGCCGTCCTGTTCGGCGGTGATGCGGTCGGCGAGGGCGCGTACGTCGGCGGGGTCGGTGTGGTCGCAGCGGACGGCGATGCCGGTGCCGCCGGCCCTGGTGACGAGGTCGGCGGTGTCCTCGATGGTTTCGGGGCGGCCGATGTCGCTGCGGGTGGCGCGGGTGGTGCGACCGGTGACGTAGACGGTGGCGCCGGCGGCGCCGAGTTCGACGGCCATGCCGCGGCCGGCGCCGCGGGTGGCGCCGGTGACCAGGGCGACGTGTCCGTGCAGGGGTGCGGTCATGGCTGCTCCTCAGGTGTGGACGGGGTGTCGCCAGCCGGCGAGGATCGCGTCGAGGTCGGTGTGGAGCCGGTCGCGCAGGCGGCCGTCGGGGCGGCTGGACCAGTGGATGGCGGCGCCGTCGGCGGTGGCGGTGAGGATGCGGGCGGCGATGGCGGCAGCGGGTGCGCCGGGCAGGGTGCCGGCTTCGACGGCGGCGCGGACCAGGGCCGCGACAGTGGCTTCGACGGCGCTGTGGAGGTCGGCGAGGCCGGTGCGCAGGTGTTCGTCGGCGAGTTCGGTGGCGAGTTGGGCGAGGTGGTTGGGGGCGGTGGCCGGGTCGTCGATCGCGGTGTAGCGGTCGACGAGGGCGTGCCGGATCGTGGCGACCGGGTCGCCGTCGTCGGGGCTGGTGGTGGCCGGCTGGCGTGCGGCGTCGATCGAGGCGGCGAGCATGGCGGTGAGCAGGCCGTGTTTGGAGCCGAAGCGGTGGATGAGGGTGCCGGCGCTGATCCGGGCTTCGGCGGCGATGTCGGCGAGGGTGAAGGCGGGGCCGTGGCGACCGATGACGGTGGCTGCCGCCGCCAGCAGCCGGTCGTCGGTGATTTTTCTTGGGCGGGCCATACCGGTTATTGCACCACGGTTCAATAACCGAGGTCGACCCGGGGTCACTCGGCGGGGATGTTGGCCACCCCGATCCGGCGCCGGAAGACCCAGTACGTCCAGCCCTGGTAGGCCAGGACGACCGGGGTGCACAACGCGGCGATCCAGGTGAGGATGCCCAGCGTGTAGCCGCTGGCGGCGGCGTTGGTGGTGGTCAGCGTGCCGGCCGGGTCGGTGGTCGACGGCAGCACGTCGGGGAAGATCGCGGTGAAGGCGGTGGCGACGAGCAGGCCGGTGGCGGCGGTCGTGCCGGTGAAGGCCCAGCCCTCGCGCCGTACCCGGTTGGCGGCCAGGCCGGCGACCAGGGCGAGGATCGCGAGCAGGGTGAGTGCGACGGCGGCGGTGTTCTGCCGGATGTTCAGCGTCCAGGCCAGGAAGATCGCGGTGAGCGGGAACGTCACCATGCCGAGGCGGCCGGCGAGCTGGTTGGCGCGCTCGCGTACGTCGCCGGTGGTCTTCAGGGCGAGGAACAGCGCGCCGTGGGTGGCGAACAGGGCCAGGAAGGTGGCGCCGCCGAGCAGGGTGTACGGGTGCAGTGCGGCGAGCAGGTCGCCGGTGTACTCGTGGTCGGCGGACAGGGGTACGCCGTGGACGATGTTGGCCAGGATGATGCCCCAGGCGACGGCGGGGACGGCGGAGCCGACGGTGATGGCGGTGTCCCAGCGGGCCTTCCAGGCGGCGTCGGGGCGCTTGTGCCGGTACTCGAAGGCGACGTTGCGGAAGATCAGGGCGATCAGGATGAGCAGCAGCGGCAGGTAGAAGCCGGAGAAGAGGGTGGCGTACCACTCGGGGAAGGCGGCGAACATGGCGCCGGCCGCGGTGATCAGCCACACCTCGTTGCCGTCCCAGACCGGGCCGATGGTGTTGATCAGGACGCGGCGTTCGCGGTCGTCGCGGCCGAGGGCGGGCAGCAGGATGCCGACGCCGAAGTCGAAGCCTTCGAGGATGAAGTAGCCGGTGAACAGGACGGCGATCAGCAGGAACCAGAAGGTGGACAGTTCCACGGGGTGCTCCCGGGGTCAGTAGGCGAAGGCGAGCGGCTTGTCTTCGTCGTCGTGTTCGGTCGGGTCGGGCTCGGGTGCGGTGGTGTCCGGCAGGCCGTGGCGGGCGTAGCGGACGAGCAGGCGTACCTCGACGACGGCGAGGGTGGCGTAGACGAGGGTGAAGGCGGCGAAGGAGGTGAGGACCTCGGCCAGGGAGACGCTGCGGGAGACGCCGTCGCGGGTGAGCATCTCGCCGAAGACGATCCAGGGCTGGCGGCCCATCTCGGTGAAGATCCAGCCGAAGCAGTTGGCGGCCAGCGGCAGGACCGGCATGACGAGGCCGGCGCGCAGCAGCCATTTCGAGGTGGGGGTACGGCCGCGGCGGTGGGCCCACAGCGTCCAGGCGGCGATCGCGGCGGCGGCGAGCCCGAAGCCGATCATGAGGCGGAAGCTCCAGTAGGTGACCGGGATGATCGGGGTGTAGCTGCCGGGGCCGTACTGGGCGGCGTACTGGGCCTGGAGGTCGTTGATGCCGTGGACCTCGCCGTTGACGTCGCCGGTCGACAGCCAGGAGAGCAGGTACGGGATCTTCAGGGCGAACAGTTCGCGGCTGCCGTCGAGGCTGCCGACGGTCAGTACGGAGAACGAGGCGGGCGACTCGGTGTCGTAGAGACCTTCGGCGGCGGCCATCTTCATCGGCTGCACCTGCGTCATGATCTTGCTCTGGATGTCGCCGGTGACCAGTACGCCGGCGGTGGCGACCAGGGTGACGACCGCGCCGAAGCGGGCGGCGAAGCGGTACGTGCCGGCGTCGGGGTTGCCGGGGCGGCGGATCAGGTGCCACAGGGCGACGGCGACGATCAGCGAGCCGGCGACGAGGAAGCAGCCGAAGATGGTGTGCGGGAAGGTGACCAGGGCGACCTTGTTGGTCAGGACGGCGACGAAGTCGGTGAGTTCGGCGCGGCCGCTGTCCGGGTTGATCCGGTAGCCGACCGGGTTCTGCATCCAGGAGTTGGCGGCGAGGATGAAGTAGGCGCTGACGGTGGAGCCGACGGCCGCGGCCCAGATGCAGGCGAGGTGTACGCGTTTCGGCAGCCGGTCCCAGCCGAAGATCCACAGGCCGAGGAAGGTGGATTCGAGGAAGAACGCGAGTAGTGCCTCGATCGCGAGGGGGGCGCCGAAGATGTCGCCGACGAAGCGGGAGTAGTCGCTCCAGTTCATCCCGAACTGGAACTCCTGCACGATGCCGGTGACGATCCCCATCGCGAAGTTGATCAGGAAGAGCTTGCCGTAGAACTTGGTGAGCTTGAGGTAGCGCTCGTTGCCGGTGCGCAGCCACATGGTCTGCAGGACGGCGACGAGGACGGACAGGCCGATGGTGAGCGGTACGAACAGGAAGTGGTAGACGGTGGTGACACCGAACTGCCAGCGGGCGACGTCCAACGCGTCCACGGTTTTCCCCCGTCATCGAGGTTCTACGACAACCGGTAGTAAATACTACTGCTCGTCGTAGAGGCTTCCGGCCCTACCCGGGGGTGCCACACGTCACCTCCCGCTGGCACGGCTGTGCGACGATCTACCGCTGATGGACGACTCCCCCACCACCTGGCGCGCCCCACGACTGTGGCTGTTCTTCCAGTTCCTGGCCCGCGTCGTCGTCGGGCTGCTGGCCCGGCTGAAGGTCACCGGCGACGTACCCGACGGGCTGCGGCACGGGCCGCTGATCCTGGCCGCCAACCACATCAGCCCGTTCGACCCGATCGCGCTCACCGCCGCCTGCCGGGTCCGCCGGATCGCCCCACGGATCATGGCCACCGGCGGGCTGTTCCGCGCCCCCGTCGTCGGCGCCGCCATGCGGCACTGCGGCCACATCCGGGTCGACCGGCGCACCGAGAACGTCGGACAGGCCCTGCACAGCGCCGCCGAGGCCGTCGCCGGCGGCTCGGTGGTCATGGTCTACCCGGAGGGGCGCATCGGACTCGACCCCGGCATGTGGCCCGAACGCGGCAAGACCGGCACCGCCCGGCTCGCGTTCGCCAGCGGCGCGACCGTCGTACCGGTCGCGCAGTGGGGCGCGCACGAGGTGCTGCCGTACGGTGCCCCGAAAGGGATGTTCGGCGGCATCGCCCGCGCCCTGGTGCGCCGGCCGGTGATCCGGGTGCACTTCGGGCCACCGGTCGACCTGGCCGACCTGGACCCGGCCGTGCCCGGCGCGGCGCTGAGGGCCACCGACCGGATCATCGACGCGCTCACCGACACCCTGGTGCCGCTGCGCCCCGACGAACCCGACCGGCCCCGGCACGTCGACCCCGCCCGGCCGGTCGACACCAGCCGCAGCCACCGCCGCCGCACCGACCGTTGACGTACGGCCCGGCGAGCCCTCAGCCGCGCCGCTGGCGCAGGTAGGCGAGCACCGCCTCACGGGTCGTCCGGACCCCGAACACCTCGCGGGCCTGGGCGATCCGCCGGTTCGCGGTCCGCAGCGACAGGAACTCCGCCGCCGCGGCCGCCGCGATCGTCTCCCCGTTCGCCAGCCGCTCCAGCAGCGCCCGCTGCTCCGGGATCAGCACCACCGCGGTGTCGTCCTCCGGCTCGGCCTCCGGGTCGCGGAACACCGGACCGAGCCGGGCCAGGTCACCGACCAGCGCCCGGCCCACCTCGGTCGACGTGTCGGCGATCGCGACCACCCCGACGCCCCGGGCCGCCGCGAGCACCGCCAGCCGCACCGTCTCCAGGTCGGGAACCCGGCCGAACAGCACCACCTTCGCCTCGGACATGTCCCACGTCGACTCGGCCAGGGCGAAGCCCTCCCGGGTCAGCCACCCCGCCCGCGCCAGCCGGCGCAGGACCGTCGTCGCGTCGGGAGCCGACGGCACCACGTAGCGGGGCGGCTCGCCGCCGCTCACCGCAGTACCTCCAGCGCCAGCGCCGCCGCCTCGGTCCGGGTCCGGGCACCGAGCTTGCGCATCCCGGCCCGGATGTGTGTCTCGACCGTCTCGCCGGAGATCCCGAGCTGCCCCGCGATACGGCGCGTCGGCTCCCCCTGCGCCACCAGCCGCAGCACGTCACGTTCCCGGTCGGTCAGTTCGGTGCCCGAGCGGGGGCCACGGCTGTCGCGACGTACGGCGTGCCGGCGCAGCGCCCGGTGCGCCCGGCCGACCAGGACGACCAGGCCGGCCTGCTCGGCGAGCTGCTCGGCGGCCAGCAGCGGCGGCACCGCCCGGGCCGCGTCGGCCTCGTGCAGGCCGTGCGCGAGCAGGCAGCGGACCTCCTCGCGTACGGACAGGTCGTGCCAGGCCTGCGCGGCGGTCGCGAACCCGTCGGCGGCGGCCCAGGCGGCCAGCGTCTGCGCGACCGGCGGCAGCCGGTCGGTGGCCGGGTCGGCGGCGACGGGTTCGGCGGCCCCGGCGTCGTACGCCGCCCACCGGGCGGTGATCCGGCGCAGCCCGTCGACCAGGGCCGGACCGCCGCGGGCGGTGACCGGCGCGACCGCCCGGTCCGGCTGCCCGTCGAGCCAGGCCGCCTCCCGCCCCACCCAGTCCAGCAGTACGTCGACGGTCGTCGACCCGGTCGGCGCGCTCGCGAGCCGGGCCCGGGCCGGGGCGAGCAGGCCACCGTCGGCCTCGACGAGACTGGCGGCCGCGATCGTGTAACCGCGCGCCAGCACCGGCAGGGTGCGGTCGGTCAGGTCGCCGGCGCGGCGCACGACCTCGTCGGCGCCGCCGCCGCGCAGCGCCGTGCACCACAGTTGCGCGGCCAGGAACCGGGTCTGCCAGCTGTAGGCGAGGTCGGCGGCGCACGCCTGCGCGGCCTGGTCGGCGGTCTGCGCGGCCTCGGCGAGGCGGCCGTCGGCCGCGAGGGTCTCGACCAGCAGCCACGCGCTCCAGCGGGCGGCCAGCGCCTCGCCGGCCGCCCCGGCGGCCGCGGCCGCCGACGCCAGGGCGTGCTCCCAGCCGGGGGTGCGGCCGGCGGCGTGGACGGCGGCGACGGCGGCCCGCAGCCCCGGGTGCGTGGGCGGGTCGCCGTGCCGGGCGACGATCGCCGCGGCGGTCGCCGCCGCGCCGTCGGGGTCGCCGGCGAGCTGGGCGAGCAGCAGCACCCGGTCCCGGCCGGCGACATGGGCCGGCGCGGCGGAGTCGGGTACGGGTGCCGCGGCCTCGCGGGCACCGGCGAGGTCACCGATCTGCAGCAGTGCCTCGGCGCGCAGCACGGCGGCGTCGACGCCGAGCGGGAAGGTGGTGGTCAGCACCCGGGCGGCGGCCCGGGGCCGGCCGCTGGCCAGGGCCGCGACGGCGGCGTCGACGCGTACGCCCGGCGCCGGGTCGACGCCGGGCAGGCCGCAGGCGAGCAGCAGCAGTTCGGCGCGCTCGCCGGCGGTGGTGGTGCCGGCCGCGGCGGCGACCGCGTGCGCGTACGCGGCGTCGGTGTCACCGGCGGCGGCGAGGTGCCGGGCCGCCTCCCGGGCCGGCACGAGTTCGGCGAGCCGGCGGTGCAGGGCGCGCCGGCCCTCGTCGTCGAGCAGCCCGGCGGCGACCTCGGCGACGTACGGCGACACCGGGCCGACGGAGCCGGCCGGGTCGACGGCGACCAGGCCGGCGGCGGTGAGTTCGTCGACGCCGGCGCCGAGGACCGCGACGGTGGCCGGCCGGCCGAGCAGGCCGAGGGCGGCCATCGCGGTGCGGGCCGGCCTGGTCAGGTCGGACAACGCGGCCGCGACGGCGTAGCCGACCTGGTCGATGTCGTCGTCGGCGGCGGCCGGTGCGGCGGCGCCACGGCGGGTGCCGGCGTGCCGGGCCAGGGTCTCCACGGCCAGCGGCACCCCGCCGGCCCGGCGTACGACGTCGGTGACGGTGGCCGGGTCGAGGGCGGGGGCGACCCGGCGGGCCAGGTCGGTGGCGGCGTCGGGGTCCAGGGCCGGCATGCTGAGCCAGCCGGCGGCGGCGGTGCGCAGCGCGGCGACGGCCTCGGCGGGCAGCCGGTGCGGGGTACGCAGGGCGACCACGATCCGGCAGTGCGCGGCGAGCGGGACCAGGGCGGCGATCGTGGCCGGGTCGGCCCACTGCAGGTCGTCCAGGAGCAGCAGGCCGGCCCGGACCCGGGAGCGGACGGCCTCGGCCAGCAGGGCCGGGTCCTGGGCGGGCAGGCGTACCTTGACCGCCCGGGTCAGCGCGAACGCCGGCACGGTCGACAGCATCGCCAGGCCACCGCCGGCGAACACCGGGCCGCGGAACGCGGCGCCGAGTCCGGAAAGGACGGTGCTGCGGCCGCTGCCGGGGCCGCCGGTGACGACGACCAGGCCCGGTGCGGCCAGCAGCGCGGTCGCCTCGTCGACGACGGTGCGCGGCCGTGCGGTGGCGGCCTGGCCGTCCAGGGCGCGGTCGGCGATGTCGCCGCCGGGTGCGTGACGCACGCGTCCTCCCCTGACACTGGGCTCGCGGCCCCGTCGGGTGAGACGGTGGCACGAACATGGGATCCTGCGCCGGCAGGATATTCGTAGTGTGAGGTCCGGCAGGGACGCTGCGCCCTGCCGATTGTCGAAAGGGACGACCACCGAGATGAGCGAGCAAGGCCACCGGACCCCCGTCATTGTTGCCGACCGTACCGCCGGCTGACGAGTCATGGGTCCAGGTCCGCTCAGTGTCCGTGTCGCTGCTCTGTGTGACGAAGTTGGTCCGAGAGTCGGTCCTAGCGCTCAGGCGCAGGTGTTCGGCGTACGCCGTCGACTCGACGAACCGTTGCGAGTGGCCATCGCGGGACGTCTGAAAGCCGGAAAGTCGACACTTGTTAACGCACTTATCGGGCGCCGGGTGGCGCCCACGGAGGTCGGTGAGTGCACCCGGATCGTCACCCAGTTCCGCTACGGCACCGCCGACCGGGTCGACGTCGTACGCCGCGACGGCCACCGGGTCAGCCTCCCGCTGGACGAGTCGGGCATGATCCCGCAGCGGCTGGGGGTGGCCCGCGCCGACATCGCGTTCGTCGACGTCACCCTGACCAGCGACCACCTGCGCGACCTGACCGTGGTGGACACCCCGGGTCTGTCCTCGACGAACACCGCGGTCAGCGCCAACGCGCAACGGTTCCTGTTCAGCGAGGGCAGCGCCCCGTTCGACGACGACATCGACGACGACTCGGTCGGGGCGATCTCCGGCGCCGAGGCGATCATCTACGTCTTCACCCAGTCCGTACGCGACGACGACCTGCAGGCCCTGGAGGCGTTCCGGTCGGTGTCGGCCCGGCTGGCCAGCAACCCCATCAACTCCCTCGGCCTGTTCAACAAGGTGGACAAGCTGGTCGGGGCGATGGCCGACCCGTGGCCGGTGGTCGGCCCGCTGGCCGCCGACCAGACCAAGGTGCTGCGCCGGGTCGTCTCCGACGTGGTCCCGGCGATCGGGCTGCTCGCCGAGACCACCGAGGCCGGCCGGCTCACCGCCGCCGACTGCGAGGCGCTGCGTACGCTCGGCCAGCTCCCGCAGAGCGAGCGGCTGGTGCTGCTGGCGTCGGTCGACCTGTTCACGTCCCGTGAGTGCGTCGTACCGCGCGAGCAGCGCGAGCGGCTGCTGCGGCTGCTCGACCTGTACGGCATCGGCTTCGCCATCGCCCAGCTCGCCGCCCGGCCGCAACTGGCCAGCGGAGACCTGGTCCGGATGCTGTTCCAGGCGTCCGGTTTCCCGCGCCTGAAGCAGACCCTCGACCAGGCGTTCCGGTGGCGCACCGACGCCATCAAGGCGGGCTGGGGCCTGTCCAGCCTGGAGAAGGTCGCCAGCCACACCGAGCGGCCGCAGGACCGCGAGCTGCTGCGCGACGCCATCGAGCGGGTGCTGCAGCAGCCGGAATACCACCGGCTGCGGCTGCTGGAGGTGGCGCAGCAGGTCACCACCGGGTCGGTGGAGCTGCCCGAGCCGATGGAGCAGGAACTGACCCGGCTGGCGCTGTCCAACGACGCGCAGTGGATCCTCAACCTGCCCAGCGCCGGCGTCGACCAGCTCGTCAAGGCGGCCCTGGAGGCCGCGACCCGGTGGCGGGTCTACGCCGTCGCCGGCGCCAGCCCCGCCCAGTCCCGGGTCGCGCTGGTCGCCCACCGCGGCTTCTACCTGCTGTCGCAGCAGATGCGGGCCGGCGGGGGCATGCGGTGAACAGCACGTACGGGGCGGCCGCCCGGCCGTCGCGACTTGATCATCCGGCAGCCGCGACCACCGCGCGGACCACGGACGCAGACGAAAGGTGCCCGATGTGACCACGACCGCCAACGCCAAACCCGAGGCGGCCCTGGGCAAACTGCTCACCGCGGCGGTCGACTCCTCGCAGGCGTTCCTGCGCAAGGTCGACCCGGACGCCGCCGCCGACATCGACGCGTTCCGCCGCCGTCAGGTCACCCGGCCGTCCATCGTGGTCGTCGGGGAGACCAAGCGCGGCAAGAGCTCTCTGGTCAACGCGCTGATCGGGGTACCGAACCTGTCGCCGGTGGATGCCGCCGTGGCCACCGCCACCTACCTCGAGTTCGTCCACGCCGAGACGCCCGGCGCCAAGGCGTGGCTGCCCGGCCGCGAGGACCCGGTCCCGCTCGGCCTGAACGACCTGCGCGACTGGGGCACCGCCTTCGGCCGGCTGCCCGAGGGGATCCGCCCGCCCCGGCGGATCGAGGTCGGCCACACCGCCCCGCTGCTGCAGTACCTGACGCTGGTCGACACCCCGGGCACCGGCGGCCTCGACCCGATGCACGCCGAGATCGCCCTCGACGCCGTCGAGAAGGCCAGCGCCCTGCTCTTCGTCGTCGACGCGTCCGGGCCGTTCGCCAAGCCCGAACTCGACTTCCTCATCGAGGCCAGCAAGCGGGTCAACTTCGTGGTGTTCGCGCTGACCAAGACCGACGCCTACCCGGGCTGGCGGACCATCTGGGACGACGACCGCGGCCAACTGCAGAGCCACGCGCCCCGGTTCGCGTCCGCCCCCTGGTATCCGGTGTCGGCACGGCTGGCCGAACTCGCGATGACGCTGCCCCGCGAGGCCGCCCCCGAACTCATCCGCGAGTCGCGGATCGCCGAACTCCAGCACGCCCTGATCGCCCTGGCCGGCAAGGGACACCTGATCCAGCAGGCCAACGTGCTGCGGACCATCCGGTCCGAGGTCATCCGGCTCGACCTGGAGATCACCGACCGGATGAAGGCCACCGACCCCGACCCGGCCGACTCCGAGAAGGCCAAGAAGGACCGCGCCGCCCTGGCCGCCCGCAAGCGCACCGACTCCCGGCAGTGGTCGTTGGCCCTGAACACCGAGACCCAGCGGGCCCGGGTCGAGGCCACCGGCCGGCTGCGCACCTACGTCAGCAGCCTGCAGGAGAACTTCCTCAACAAGATCGAGAAGTCGAAGGGCGACGACCTCAAGAACCTGCCCCAGGAGGTCGACCGGGCGCTGCACGCGCTGTCCGTACGGCTGTCGCACGAACTGGAGTTCCGGTTCCGCAAGGTCGGCGAGCGGGTCCTGGCCCAGGTGTTCGCCCCGCACGAGCTGCAGCACGTGCTGCGCCGCCTCAACGCCACCCTGCGCCACGCCCTGGCCAGCAAGCCCCGCCGCGAGGGCGGCAACGGCGACAACATCATGATCGCGATGTCGGCCGGTGGCATGGCGATGATGGCCGGCCGCGGGGCGATGGCCGGCGCCTCCGCGCTCGGCGCCGGCGCGCTGGTCGGCGGCGGCCTGCTCATCCCGTTCGCCGGCGTCGGCCTCGGCCTGGCCGCCGGCGCGTTCCTGATCTACAAGCGCCGCGTGCAGTCCGACCGCCAGCAGGCCAAGGTCTGGCTGCGCGAGGTGCTCGGCGAGGCACGGGCCGCGATCTCCGACGAGATCATGCACCGGTTCACCGACCTGCAGTACGCGCTGACGCTCGCCCTCGACGACGCCATCGAGCGCCGGCTCGCCCAGCTCGACGCGCACATCGCCGCGATCGACAAGGCGATGGCCGAGGACAAGGCCAGCCGCGCCAAGCGCAAGGCCGCGTTGCAGACCGAGCGGGAGGCACTGCGGGCCCGTGTCAAGCAGGTCGACGAGGTCCTCGTCCGGGCCCGGGCGATCCAGCCCGCCCAGGTACAGGAGTAGACGGCGATGGGGGGCATCGTGATCAGTCAGCTCAGGTCGGGTCGTGCCGGTTCGAAGCGCAGCGGAGGAGTGGCATGAGCGAGCACCGCGAGCGAATCAGCTGGCTCAGGTCGAGTCATGACAGCTCGGAGCGCAGCGGAGGGCTGTCATGACCGACAACTGGGACCAGTGGCCCGAGGAAGACGGCTTCGACAGCGGCGACACCGCCAACCTCGACGACCTCCAGGGCGGCTACGCCGACGACGGCTACGCCAGTGAAGGGCTCGGCCCGGCCGATTCCGACCTGCCGGCCGACGACCTGCCGGACGAGGAGCTGCCCGGCGACGTCCCGGCCGCCGGGACGTTCGGTGCGCCGCTCGGCTACGGCGACCTCGTGGACCAGCCCGTCGACGCCGAACCGATCGACGCCGACGACACCGGGCTCGACGAGCCGGCACCGGCCGCCGAGTCGGGGCTCGGCCCGGCCGACGCCCCGGTCGGCGCCGACCCCGACCTCGACCCGCACGGCGACGGCGAGTCGTGGCCGGACTCCACGTTCCCGCCCGCCCTCGACCTCGGCGCCCCGCCGGAACCGGTCGACGGGTTCCCGTGGACCGACGCCGACACGCTCGGCGCCGGCGACGCCGCACCGCTGGCCGACCCGGGTACGGCGTACACCGACGCGCCGCCGGCCGACGACCTGGCCGCGTACGCCGGCACCGACACCCCGGCCGACGGCGACCCGTGGACGACCCTGGCCGGCTCCGAGGACCCGGCGACCAGCAGCCTGGCCCGGTTCTGGGCTCCGGGAACGGCGTAGCACCCGCTTCCGCGCCGCTTCGGGCGGTCGTGGGCGCGGCGGACCACCCATGGTGTCGCGCACCAGCACGGTCCGGCCGATCCGCCGGACCGGGGCGCGTCTGGTCGCCGCGAGCA
>NZ_JBFBCH010000023.1:0-45911 GCF_040683055.1 Polymorphospora sp. NPDC051019
GACAGGTCGACCAAGCTGGTCACCGGCCCGCCCGAGCACAGCAGCGCGTCGGTGAGCTCGAACAACGCGTCCGCCCGACGCGGCAGACACTGGTAAAAGTCCCGACGAAACCCGGCCAGCCTCGCTGCTGGACCGGCTGCCGACCCGACCACCGACGTGTCCGGCGTGGGCGTGTCGGGTAACACCACGCCACCCAGGTAGTCCAGAATCGTGGTCACGGCCACCACCTGTTCTGTTCTTCATGTCCTTGCAGGGAACGTGAAGGATCATCAGGCGGTGGCCGGTCTACGTCTCCTCGACACGCCGAGTCCACACAGGATCACCACGGCCCACGGCCGCCGAGGTTAAAGAAAAAGTTTAGAGGTTGAGGTAGTTAAGTAGCCGGTCGATGGCTGCGCGGGAAGCGCCGGCAATCAGGCCGGTGAGGGCGGCGAGGGCGACGCGGATCCTGTTGCTCTGCGGACGGTCGTTGCGGTCGCTGTTGTAGGTGCTCATCGGAAAGTCCTTCGCTCTGGCGGGAACCTGTCGAGCCGGCCGGCTGTGATTCCAGGTTCAGGGCCCACCTGAGGTGCTCCACTCGGTGTCGATGAGTGCCGACGGGCGGTGCCGGTGAGGGCGTGATCACATGTGTGCGGCAAGCTGGTCAGGCGATGGATGCCGACGAGTCCCGACCGGGAATCCGCCGTTCCCGAGCGGTGGAGAAGGAAAACTTGCCCGCAGGGCCGTTGCGGGATCTTCGCGATGCGATCTATCTGCTGTACGTCGAGGCGGACCGGCCGCGGTTGGATGCCCTCGTCCGGCAGATCGCCGAGAACGACGATCTGCCCGGTGCGCCGAAGAAGGACCTGATCAACAAGGTCATCGCCGGTGAGGGGCTCGCGTCGCAGCAGGACACAGTGACAGTCGCCGTCGCTCTTGCCCGGGCCGCCGGCCATGAACCGGTGGCGAGGGTCGGCGAGCAGGTCCGGCAGTTGTGGATCTCCGCGGCCACCGCCGGTCCGGCGAGCTATCACCACACAGATGTCGTTGATCCCTCTGCGCTCGCATCAGGGACCCCCGAGCTGCGACTGGTGCCTGTCACCGAACTCGACCCCTTCGATCTCGAGGTTCACCGAGCCATCACCGCTCCAGGCGAAGCAGGAGCAGCGCTCCCCGAGCTTCCGCGATACGTTCTACGACCGCACGACGGCAAGCTCCGTCAGAGCGTGCAACGTGCGTGCGACGGCACTAGCGAGTTCATCGTCCTCGTCGGTGGGTCTTCGTCGGGCAAGACACGAGCATGCTGGGAGGCGGTCCAGCAATTGCCGTCGCGGTGGAGAGTGTGGCACCCGATCTCGCCGACGCCGGCACAGGCCGTGCTCGATGGGTTGGCGCGGATACCCCCGTTCACGGTCGTCTGGTTGAACGAACTCCAGCATGTCCTGGTTTCACCCGACCCCAGTGTGAGCGAGATAGTGGCCGCTAACTTGCGCGAACTCCTTCGTGATCACAAGCGTGCACCCGTGCTCATCCTGGGAACGATCTGGCCGGAGTACCTCAGCAGGGTCACAACTCTCCCACCTTCAGACAAGGCGGATCTGCACGCACAAGCTCGTATCCTCCTTGCCGGCAACGAGTTGCCGATCCCTGGGCGGTTCAGCCCAGAGGAGTTGGTAGCCGTCCGCGATGCGGGAGACGACGACCCACGCTTGCGGCAGGCCCTGTCCTTCTCAAGGTCTGGCGAGATCACGCAGTACCTCGCGGCTGGACCGGCCATGGTCGAGCGGTATCAAGCTGCCCCCTCCGCAGCTCGAGCGGTTATCGATGCCGCGATCGACCTCCGTCGGTTCGTCGACGACGTTGATTCTCCCCGATCCTTCTTGGAGCACGCCGCTCCCGGATATCTATCAAGCTCCGAATGGCAGGCGGTCAGCGACGACTGGTTGGACCAGGCACTGGCTTTCACGGGCGCCAGGTGCCGTGGTGCATCCGGACTAATGACGCGGCGGAGGCAGAAGCCGACACAAAGGGCGCAGGGCGAAGCGAGCTACACCGTGAGCGACTACTTGGCGCAACGGGCCAGAACCAGCAGGCGTTTCCAGGTCCCGCCAGCCGAGTTCTGGGAGGCGGCCGGCGATCACTTCGCCGACGCCGGAATCCTCGTGTCGCTTGGCTCCGCGGCAGCGAACCGGTGGCGGCTCCGACACGCAGCCATGCTGTTCGAGCGCGCCGCGGAACTCGGGAGCGTCCAGGCACGCGTTCGGCTGGGTGAAATGCACGCTCGATCCCGAAACTCCAAACAAGCCGAACTGCACTACCGGCGAGCAGCGACCGATGGCGCTACGAACGCGCAGATTGAGCTCGCCCGCATTCTCGACGCTCGCGGTGAGATCGATGAAGCCGAACGATGGCTGAGGGTGGCGGCAGGTAAGAACAACGCTAGAGCCCTGCAATTACTCGCCCAGCTTGCTGAAACGCAAGGAGACCATGGCCGCGCGCAACAGTGGCTACGAGAAGCGGTCGAAGCGGCCGGTATCGAGGGAGCACGGCCTCTCAGGCATCTAGCGCGCCTCCGCTCCGAAGCCGGTGACGCACGTGAGGCAACAGAACTCCGTGCGCGCGCAACGAAGGGCGTCCAGGTCTTCACTCGTCGGCCGCTGTGGGACATCCAACAGCGGAGTGGTGGTGCGGACAAAATGGAGCGAAGCCTTCGGCTGCGCGTGTCCGAAGCAGAATCGGCGGGCGGTCTGGGTAACCCGTATGACCTCGCGCTGTTAGCCGAAGTGTGCGAAGACAAGGACAACCGCGACGAGGCAGAAGCTTTTGCTAAGCGTGCAGCGTGTGCCGGAGACGTGTCCGCTTTTCAAAGCCTCGTCGTGGCGCGTGGCAACGGCGGTCACGATCAAGAGGCGGAAAGATTGGCGCGGCTCGCGACGGACGCCGGCGATGGCGATTGCCTGACAATCTTGATCGATGCATATTCCGACGACCCCGGCTGGCAGCGAATTCACCGGTTAGGGCTGGAGCCGGATGGCGGGACGGCCCCGAATTGGTTCTGAGCCAGCCTGGATGTTGTCGTACGGTCGGTCATCGTCCCGTCGCCGCAGGGGCGTAGGTACTGGCCGGATCGATCTGGGCTGTAAAAGTAGACGGTGTCGTCGGAGATCGAGCCAACGCGAGGATGCCCCAGCCATTGGGCTGGGGCATCCTCGATCGCTTACTCGAACGCGAAACTGGCTTCCACGATCAGTGATCAACCGGTCGCGCTGCGAATTTGCAGTTCTGTGACGTGCCCCCGGCAGGATTCGAACCTGCGGCACACGGTTAGGAAATCCTCGGTCGGACAAGGAAATCGAAGCCGCCGCCTACTGTTCCCAGTGGCCAGACTGACGATGCCGTGACCGCCGTTGACCGCTACCGCCCCTCCGATGCCACCCTACGGGCATGCCAGCAACCTCGTTCAGAGCACTTGCGAAGAGATCATCTCCGCTTGAGACGCCAGAATGGCTTGAGGCCGCCATGCCTCTCAACGTGCTCGCACAGCGCCCGCCGGTGGTACCCGCCCGGAACTCCCTCACCAACAGTTGACCAGAACCCCTTCGAGGCGCCCAGATGCCCGCCGGCCGTGTGCCACGCCACCCTCGGGTCCTCCTTGCGAAGGGCCTCCAACCCCGCTGAGGCGAGCCCATTGCGCTGGTACTTCTCAACGGTGTACGGCTTCTCTGCCCATCCCAGCTTGCAGTACGGACACACGAGGTACTCGACTGCGAACACGAAGGCACGGTTCAAGTGCGCCTGCCTGCATCGCCACCCGAAGTACCGACCCGAAACGGTGTCCTGCCAAGGGGTATCGAGGATCGGAAGCTGGCCGACGGTGTACCGCGGGCGCCTATCAATCCGGCCTCGGGTCAGGTGGTACAAAGCGGACCGGAGTGGAGTTCGACCAGGCCGGCGACCAACGTGCGTCGCGGCCTGCTCCCGAAGCTGCCTCAGTGCACCTGGCTCCACAGGGCCATCCATGAACGTCAGGTTAGCTCTCTACCCGACCGGCGCTCCAGGTCGGCTATGCCTACTGCGGCAGCAGGGGATCTGAACCCCTTACACCCACGGTAGCGGCTGGATCAACGCCGATCGGACCAACTACCCACCCTGAGCAGGGAACACACTGCCAACCCTTGCTAACATTTTTCAGCCCCGGTGACGCTCAGTTGTGCCCATTTTGTGCCCGATGACCTTGATCGCTCGCTTCATGTCAGACAACGCTGGCTACCCGGTAGAGTCGCCCCTCTCCCTCAACGGGTGCTGCCGGGGCGCCCGAGGCGAAGCCGAACTGATGCGAGCAAGAGGCGGTGGGCGGGGAGGCCGCACGCCGTGGCGCGACCGACGCCCTGAGTAGACCGCATCGGGGCCACTAGGAGATATCTCGCCCCGAGGAAACGATCATGAGGCGCTGGACAGACCACCATCTTCACTCCTGCCCGACGCTGGCACTCCAGCAAGTAATAGACGTTGCCGGCCCCACCGTCGACCTGCATGTCGACCACTGGCGAACCTCCGACGCGACACGTTGCAAGTCGATCACAGCGCACTTTGCGCAGGCGCTGCACTCAAGTAACGACCCTCGGGGCGGACGCACGTCACAGCAAGTCCTCACTCTCAAAACACAGCCCCTCTTCGCACCTGTATTGATCAGGTGAATCTGGGTAGGATCACAGAGCTAACCAGACACGGAGGGAAAATGCAGCAAATCCGACAGTTTGCAGTACATGGACTCTTCGGCAGCACACTCTCGCACAAGATAGCTTTTCCAAAGGATAGCCGAGTCACCATCATCGCCGGCCCAAACGGCGTCGGCAAGACACACATTCTGCGACTCATGCACGCAATCCTCGACCTAAACATCAACGCGCTGATCCGAATGCCATTCCAAGAGGCATCCTTAAGGTTTGCAGACTCAAAGTCGCTAACCGTATACCGCCAACCCGTCGACAGCGGACTCGGTTGCCACCTGACCTTCGAGGGCACTGGGCCACGAGGCGGCAAGATAGGCAGAACCGAACTAATTACAGACCCCGAGTTTGGAATGTCGCTCGAACGATTCGAGAAGCATGGCACCGCATTTCTCGATCGCGCGACCGGCAATTTGGTTGACGCCGATCTTATCGACGAGTACCTCCGACGAATGCGGGTACGGGAGCGACGACTCAGGACCGCCGGGGGCAACCTACAGAAGACGCTCTTCGATACTGAATTTACCCACATCGACCTCGAATGGCTCGGCGAGATCATCGATAGCGCCAGACCCATCTTCATCGACACAAAGCGGCTGGACACTCCGAAGCCAAAGAGACCAGCCGAGGGGGGCCCAGGCGTCAAATCGCGCATCGATGAATATATTGAGCAAGTGAAGGTACAAGTTGCAGAAGCGCGAAGCGCTTCCCTGGCCGTCACTCAAGAGACCGACCAAAGCTTCGCAAAACGCGTTCTAACGCGATCAAAAAACCTAAAGAACGCCTCCCAAAGCGAGGCCCTTAAACGCCGCTACGAGGACATCGCCGAACGAAGCGCAGAGCTTTACAGAAGCGGACTATCCGAAACCCTAGTCGATGTGCAGTTTCCCTCAAGCACCGTCGACGCCACAGAGACCCGAGTCCTCTCGATTTTCATCGACGACTGGGAACGCAAGCTTGAACCACTCCGCCCTGTCAATGAAAAGCTAAAAACCCTACAAAGGATCGTCAACGAAAAGTTTGTAGGGAAACAACTTCGACTAGATAAAGCGGGTGCACTAGTCTTCGTCGCCAACGACGATAAGTCACTGATACCTGTAACACTCCTCTCATCGGGCGAGCAGCACATCCTCGCCCTGTTCACCATGTTACTGTTCTCTGCTCAACCCGGATCTGTTGTTCTAATCGACGAGCCCGAGATATCCCTCCACGCCGCATGGAAGCACGCCTTTCTAGACGACATAACCGACGTGGCCAACATTGCAGATCTGCAAATAGTCTTGGCAACACACTCAAGCGGCATCATTAACGGCCGGTGGGATCTCGTTCAAGAACTCGGACTTCACAGGTAGATCGGTGACAGCATCAATCAAGAACTTCGACAGAGTAGCTGACCGCATTAGGCAACACAGGCAGGCGGATACTCGACCAATCATCGTCGTTGAAGGTCCCTCGGACTACCGTTTTCTGCGTGCAGGATTCGACGAGGAATACGCCCTATTTCCTGCAAATACCCGCAGTATCGCGCTTGAGGTCACCGAGCAGCTTACGGAATGGCGGCTAACTAACGTCGCCTGCGTAGTCGATCGTGACTTCGATGGGGAAGTCAAGGACAAAGAGGCAGTAGGGGTTCCTGTCTTCGCTTACGAGAATGCCGACCTCGAAGCAATGCTCTCCCACATGGATGCTTTCAGCGTTATGATTTCTGAAATTGGCAGCGAGAAGAAGATCAAGGGTCTGGGAGGGCCAGCACGGCTGGCAGAACTGGTATCTGCGACAGCAATCCCGGTCGCGCGTCTCCGTGCAGCAAACTGCCAAAATGGCTGGGGATTGGCTTTTGATGAGGTCGATCTTGCCAGCAAAATTGCCCTTAATGATCTAACCTTCAACCTGCGCGGATACTGCACTGCGCTCCGCCAGAAGAGTCCGGACTCTCCGCCGCTCGCCACGCTCATTGCAGTAGCTGAGGGTTTGGATCCTACCGTCATAGAATCATCATGCCCCCGTCATTCTTCTCCCTACTACCGAGGACGCGACTTCCTTGCCGTCCTCGGAGTCGCATTGAGACAGCAGGCCGGCTCCTGCCAAAAGGCTGCTACAGACCCAGAACACCTAGCTGGAATTCTCCGTGCCACTGGCTGCAAGGCTATTAAAGGCTCATCCTGGGGAAAGGACCTCCAGCGCTTCATGGGCGATACCTCAGCCCCAAAGAAGGCTAAAATTCCTCGGCCGCGATAGCTGCCGTACAGATGCCTTCCCGTCTGCCGTCGACCCACCTACCGGGGAGCGGGCCAGGGCCAGGGCGCCAAGGTGGAGCGCCCTACCGGACGAACGACCTTGGCGCCCTGGCCCTGGTCTGCTCGGCTTTGCCTGGGTCGACGGTGGGCGGGATGGCCCCATCCCGGAGCCTGAGGCTCGAAGAGCCCTTCCTGTCCTTGAACTGGCAACCAGATGCCCCGGAACCGTCTTCGACTCAGGCGGCCCGGGGCTTTCTGCTATCTACCGTCGCGCCGCCGGCGGGGCTGGAACCGTCGGCGCCGGGAGCGAAGCGGCAAGGCGCCGGCGGCGGGCCGGCAGGCCCGGCCCCTGGTCGGCGGCGCGCGCGGCCTGCGAAGCGGGCCGCCTTGAACCCGTACAGAAAGTTCTCACATCCCCCGATCGGCCGAACGTCCACGAGATCAACCATGACTTGCCGGCCCAGGCGATTGAGGCATCAACCAGCATGGACAGATAGGCTGTGCACCATGACCTTGGTGAACCGGAATGCAGTTGTAGCCTTGGATAAAGCCGAGATGCGGCGACGTGCTCGGCTATTCGCCAAGACATGGGCTGGGGCTAAATCTGAACAATCTGACAAGCAACCCTTCTGGGACGACTTCTTCAAGATTTTCGGGGTACTTCGCCGCCAGGTAGCAACCTACGAGGCGATTGCGAAACGGGCATCCACGGGGCGACACGGATGGCTTGACCTACTACTGCCAGGCCAGATGGCCGTAGAGCACAAGTCGGTCGGCGAATCTCTTCCCAAGGCCATGCAGCAGCTGATCGACTATCTCCCCTCGTTACCCGGAGCGGAGCACCCGTGGCTTGCTGTGGTCTCGGACTTCGCGCGGTTTCAGTGGCAAAATCTTGAGACAGGTGCCGAAGGCTCTTTCACTCTGGAAGATCTCCCCGATAATCTAGAACTATTCTGGTGGCTTGCCGGTTATCAAGTACAGCACCGCGTCTACAAAGACGAGGTTGCTGCGAACCTTGCCGCAACGCAGTTGCTCGCAGATGTTCACGACGCGCTTCTTGCCTCAGGCTATCCAACAGCCGAGGCACGCGAGTGGGTTACACGACTTCTTTTCTGCCTCTTCGCCGACGACGCCGGCGTTTGGGACCGAGGCTCCTTTCATTCGTACTTGGCCCTACACACAGCACCGGATGGCCACGACTTAGGTGATGTTATTGCGCGCGTCTTCCGGGTCCTGAACACCAATCCCGACAAACGCCCACGGAATCTCGATGAAGACCTAGACCAGTTCACATACATCAACGGCGACCTGTTCGCCAATGACCTTTGGCCGGTGACTGGAAGCCCGGACCTGCGCCGGTCGCTCCTTCTTGCATGCGCCTTTAACTGGTCAGTCATATCTCCTGCCATCTTCGGTTCCCTCTTTCAGAACGTGATGACGAAGCGGGAACGACGACAACTAGGAGCGCATTACACTTCAGAACGAGATATCCTCCGCACCATCCGCCCTCTCTTCTTGGATGACTTGGAGACGGAACTAGCCGGCGCGAACAGTGCACCGAAGCTACGCGCATTCCGCGATAAGCTTGCGAGCTTAACCTTCTTTGATCCAGCATGCGGCTGTGGAAATTTCCTTGTTATCACCTATCGCGAAATCCGTCGTCTCGAAACAGAGTGCCTTCGCCAACTCGCCGAAAAGGAGAAGACGACCGGCCAACGGGCTGTCACCCTCGACCTTCTCTGCAAGGTGCGAGTAAATCAGTTCTATGGAATGGAACTTGAAGAGTTTCCCGCACGAATTGCGCGGACAGCACTCTACCTGATGGATCACCTTGAGAATCGGCGGGTATCGGTCGAGTTTGGCGAGCAGTACTCCCGATTCCCGATTCCCGCTTCTCCGCACATTCAGATCGGAAACGCCCTTCGAGAAGACTGGAACGCGGTACTGCCAGCCGACCGGTGCGACTACGTATTTGGCAATCCACCCTTCGCTGGACAGAAGACTCGACAGGCTGACCAGACTTCTGATCTGCGACATGTATGGGGAACGGGGTTCGCCAGGTGGCTCGACTACGTCAGCGGGTGGTACATACTGGCGGCGAACTACATCGCAGCATCAGGCGCACGAGTGGCATTCGTTTCAACGAACTCGGTCACCCAAGGAGAGCAGGTTGCCCGGATCTGGCGGACCCTACTAAGCAAGGGAGTAAGCATTGACTTCGCCCACAGGACATTTGCCTGGACATCGGAAGCGCATGGAAGGGCAGTAGTACATGTCGTAATCGTCGGCTTTTCGAAGGAAGACCAAACGAGGCGTCGACGCATTTTTGAATACCCAGAACTCCGAGGTGAGCCTGAGGTCGAATACGTAAACCATATCAACCCGTACCTGCTTGACGCCCCAGATGTCATCGTCGAGTCGGCCACTACGCCGATCTCATCGACCCTTCCGGCCGTCCAGTACGGCAACAAGCCCTCTGACGATGGCAACCTGATACTCAAACCGGAGGAGGTCCCGCCTCCTGGCGACCCTGCCTGGAAGTACATTCGCCCCTTTGTTGGCGCGCATGACCTCCTCCATAGCGAACAGCGCTTTTGTATTTGGATGGAAACTCCAGATGCCGAGACGGTCAAGGCTTCTGAATGGCTGCGCCGCCGCCTGAGAGCGGTGCAGGATTTCCGCGCAAAAAGCACCGCAGCGGATACACGAAGACTGTCGTCTATGCCATGGCGCTTCTTCCGGGTACCTCAACCCACAAAGCCGTATATCGCCATTCCGCGCCACGTCTCGGAGACCCGAACGTGGTTCACGGTCACCCATCAGCAACCTGAGGTAATTGCATCTGATGCCCTCTTTACGGTGGTAGACCCGGACGGCCTGATATTCGCCGTTCTCTCTTCTAGCATGTTTGCGGCATGGCTAAGAACAATTGGAGGACGCATCAAGAGCGACCTCAGATTCTCCGGACCAATGGTATACAACACTTTCCCATTACCTACGCTTAGTACAGAGCAACGAACCCGCATCATCTCGGCTGGAGTCTCATTGCTTACTGCTCGTAGCAAGTATAAGGACGCATCGCTGGCCGACATGTACAACCCGCTTGCGACCCCTAGTGAGATCGCCGCCGCGCATAGGGAAATCGACCGAGCGATCGACCGAGTCTTCACTCCTCGCGGTCGACCTGCCACCGTTACTGAACGGATGAGAATTTTGTTCTCAGCTTACGAATCCACCATAGGTCACCTAATAACGGCCCCCGCAGTCCGGTCTAGGCGTACTAGCAAGAAGCCCTGATTAGAAGTGTCCTATGGAAGTGAATGTTGAGCAGGCCCGACGCCTCGCAGATGAACGCCTATCCGTGACATTGCCGCACCGGTGGGTACACGTACAAGCGACGGCCGATAAGGCGGCGAGAGTCGGAAGATTCCTTGACGACCAAGAGCGCCGCCTAGGGCGTGTCCTGCCGATCTTGTAGCGGTGGTTCGTTCACGATGTGCCGGTGGTACGTCGTGGCGAGTTGACCGATGAAGCCCGGGCCGTGGTCGTGCCGTTGCTTCCTCAACCGGGAACACGGTCCGGGCGGTGGCGCGATCACCGGCAGGTCATCAACGGGATCTTGTGGAAGCTGCGTACGGGTGCGCCATGGCGTGACCTGCCTGACCGGTACGGGCCGTGGAAGACCTGCCACGAGCGGCTGCGTCGGTGGACGGCCGACGGCACCTGGGAGCGGATCCTGGCCGCGGCGCAGGTACATGACGACGGCACACCCGTGCAGTGGACGATCAGCGTCGACTCCTCGATCGTACGGGCGCACCAGCACGCCGCCGGCGCCCGGAAAAAGGGGGCTCTCCAACAGGTCCGGCGACGCCTGGTGCGCAAGATGGTGAGGCCATCGGCCGGTCACGCGGAGGACTGAGCACGAAGATCCACCTCGCGGTCGATGGACGCGGCCGGCCCGCACTCTGTGCACCCCGCGACCGACTGGATGCCATGGTGGACGGCTGGCTCAACGACCCGGTCGTGAACGCGCTACACGAAGACCTCGGACGACAGTTCCGTGTGCTGCCACGAGAGCAGCAGCTCACCGAACTCGTTCCGGAGCTGGAGAACGCGCAGGCCCGGTACGACCACCTTGCTGGCACCGTCGCCGGAGCGCCCGCCGATGATCCCCGCCGGTTCCGGCTCATCACGATGGGTGACCAGGTGAAGAGCATCCGTGCCCGGATCAACGAACTCAGCGGCAGCGTCCAGTGCCGGCGGTGCGCTGAATGAGATCGATACCTTCTGCAGCCTCAGGCGTCGATGCTTGGACACGGACTTCAGAGTTTCCGACCCGTGGGTTGGCACTGGACGAGCTGTCGTAGGCGATGATGGTCGGGTGTCGAACGTACCTAGCGCCGGGTCGATTGAGCATCGGACGCCGACGGAGGGCACCATCAAGCAGCTCTACGGCACGGCATGGCGGTGTGGCGAGCCAACCTGCAAGAAGCCCCTGTATCGGCTGAACGGTGACACCGGCGAGTACATCCTCAACAGCCGGATCGCCCACATACACGCCCGTAGCCAGGGCGGTGCACGCTGGGACCCGGGCATGTCTGAGGCGGCTAATCGGGACGCGTCGAATTTGATATTGCTGTGCGACACACATGCATGGGAAATTGATCAAACCCCGCAGCATTTCACCGCTGACATGCTCCGCGAGTGGAAGAAGACCCAACTCGCTGAGTATCAGACTTTGCAACGTTCTTGGAGCCTGACTGACGCCGAAGTGACAGACGTCTTCACTGCGTCCTTCACTACGCTGGAAGATCGGCTTCTCAGGGGGATCTGTGCAGCTGCGGAATCTGCCCGACAGGATGAGCGACGCCAACGGCAGCGGTTGCTTATTGCGGACACGGTTCGTGCCGCCAACAACTGGACCGGAGCGTTGCGGACGGCCACCCTTAGCAGCGCAGGCGATCGGTGGAACAAGCGGGCCATCACCGAGTGGGTAGCTGATAATGGTAGTGCGATGGCGAGTGACATGCAGCTCATTAGGTCAAACGTACGAAAGCTCCGCCTCGAGACGAGGCACCCTGATCTGCTAGAGGCGCTCGATGCTGCGGAAACTGCCGTGGGTAGTCCGGAGGTCTTTGACCCGATCTGGCGCGGATCTACTACCAAAGGCGAGGAGCGCTCGGTCATCTACCGGCATCTCAACTACGTTGAACGAGTCTTCCTAAATCTGGAAGAAATCGCGATCAAGATGCTGGCCGACCCTCCACCTAAGGGCACGCCATAGCATGCCGCGCATCCTTCGCTTTTTCTTTAGGATTAATCCCCGATGGTGATGGGCTAGCCTGGCTTGCCATCCTCCTTGCGTGATGGTCGATGTGGACGACATGGTGCGGACCTGGGCTACGGACGACTTTCCGGCAGGCTGCCCAGCCGTTGATCCCGGTACCGCCGGCACGACCGAAGGGGGGGCGGAAGTGGCGGGCTGACGACCGAGCACTCCTGGCCGCGATCGTCTACCTGGTCCAGGCAGGCAGCCACGGCAGGACCTGCCGGGAGTGAAGTAGGTTCTGTGCCCTGAGGCTGCGCGGGCGAAAGGTCACGTCCACGGGAGTGGTGTACGGCGGTCGGGTCCTTGACTCGCCCGTAACGAGATGAACGGCCATCGGATTGATCCTTCAGAGACCGACCAAGATCTTGAAGGAGACCGCACCGATGACCGCATTAGAGAGTGTGAACCCTGCCGACCTGCTGCGCCAGCAACTGGCCGAGGGCGACCCGGACGTGTTGGCGGCGATGGTGACCGCGTTCGCGAACGCGTTGATGTCCGCCGACGCCGACGCTGTCTGCGGGGCCGACTACGGCCAACGCAGCCCGGACCGGACGAACTCGCGTAACGGCTACCGGGCCCGACAGTGGGACACCCGGGCCGGAACAGTGGAGTTGGCGGTGCCGAAACTACGGCACGGCTCGTACTTCCCGGACTGGCTGCTGGAACACCGACGCCGCGCCGAGCAGGCCCTCGTGACGGTCGTGGCCACCTCCTACCTGCTCGGGGTGTCGACCCGCAGGGTCGAGAAACTCGCCGAGCAGCTCGGCGTCACCAGGCTGTCGAAGTCGCAGGTGTCACAGATGGCGCAGCACCTCGACGCCCAGGTCGAGGCGTTCCGTAGCCGGCCGTTGGACTCCGCCCACTACACGTTCGTGGCGTTGGACGCGCTGACGATGAAGGTCCGTGAGGACGGCCGCACGGTCAATGTCGCCTGCCTGGTCGCGGTCGGCGTCAACGCCGACGGCCACCGCGAGGTCCTCGGCCTGGACGTGTGCGCCAGCGAGGACGGCGCCGGCTGGGTCGCGTTCCTACGCGGCCTGACCGCCCGCGGTCTCAAAGGCGTCCGCCTGGTCATCTCCGACGCCCACCACGGCCTCGTCGACGCGATCGGCTCCGCCCTACCCGGCGCGTCCTGGCAACGCTGCCGCACCCACTACCTACGCAACCTGCTCACCAAGGTCCCCAAAAGCGCCCAGCCGTGGGTCGCGACGATGGTCCGCACCATCTTCGACCAGCCCGACCCCGGCGAGGTCCGCGCCCAGTACGCCCGCGTCGTCGACACCATCAACGCCAAGTACCCCACCGCCGCCGAACACCTCGACACCGCCCGAGAGGACCTCCTCGCCTTCACCAACTTCCCACACGAGATCTGGCGCCAGATCTGGTCCAACAACCCACAGGAACGGCTGAACAAGGAAATCCGCCGCCGCACCGACGTCGTCGGGATCTTCCCCAACAGGGCCGCCGTCATCCGCCTCGTCGGAGCCGTCCTGGCCGAACAGACCGACGAATGGACCGAACAACGCCGCTACATGGGACCCGAACTCCTCACCAAAGCCCGCCAGGAAACCCCCGAAGACCAACACCCCGACACCGTGCCGCAACCCAAACCCGCACTGACCACCGCATAAGCTCATCCCAGAATCAACCGGTGGCCGTCAGCTCTTACACCACCACCGTGGACGTGACCCGGCGAAAAAGCTCAACTGTGCCGAGATGGCTCCGTCCACCGCGCCTGGAAGACGCGCGAACTCCCGCCACATCCGCTCCCGCTCCGCCTCGGGTATGAACAATTCGTCAGTGCCCCACACCTTGTCGCGCAGGCGGAGATGGATGCCGCGCTGATGCGCCACGCGGCGCAGCGGCTCGCCGCGTTGCAGGCCCGGATCGATGCACACCTGGGCTAGTACTCCAGCCGCCCTTCCGTCCGTGACGTCTGCCCTGTCAGCGGCTGTCTGTGATGCGATCTCACCGGTCGAGGGGCGAGTATGAGCAGGTCAAGCGCCGTGCGGTCGCCCGTTCGGGGCGCGGTTCGGTTCTCCACCGAAGGCGCCAACCTGCGCCCCCGTCGTACGAGTCCGTCTCATGCCTCGGCTCCGTAGTAACTGACTGGAAGTCCTCGCCCCTCTAGGCCACGATTGACATCGACTAGCTCACCCCGAGCCTCCCGCGCTCGGCGACCGGAGATCTGCCAGCGATAGTCACCCGCAAGGCAGAGCGAAAGTGAGGCTTCGTGACCACCCAGGAAACCCCTGATGTTGCGGGAGAAGGATCCAGCGCTGGCAACCGGCTCACCACCATCATCCGATTCGCCTTGCGAGGCATATGGGTCGAACCCGGCGCCCTCGGCAGCCAATACACGTGGGAGACCGATGAATACCACGGCACCCTCACCCTGCCCCGCCACCCCAACGACTTCCTCAGAGACGACGAGCCTGAGGTAGGGCCGGTTCCCGCTGTCACTCGTGCGCCCGTCTTCTCCGGCAGCGGCAGCCATCCGGCAGCCGTCGTGCACCTCGTCGAAGTCCGCGTCGCTTTCAACGGGCCTCTCTGGCTCACCGACAGGGAGCGATGGCTGGAGGACAAGAAGCAGGCCACCGCGGATACCACTAGCTCGCGCCATGAGTACGAGAGCCGAACTGAGCAGCTCTGGACCCGTGGCCGGGACGTCGCTGAACGACTGACCCATGCCTGGTTGGCCCACGTTCGCACCATCTCGGAACAGCCCTGGCTGGGCATCACCGCCGAGATCCCACAGCAGTATGGCCGAAGCCGGCTGGTTGACGAAGCCACCGGCGTCGGCTTCCTGGCATTCGGTCCCAAACAATCCCTAACCCTGCGCCACGGTGGGCTCGCGCTCTCTATTGACCAGCTCAACCGCGCACGCGACTTGGTGCTCATCGGCGAACCGCCCGCAGCCGAAGCTCTGCTCGCCGACGCGCGTTTCCTGGCCAGCGGAGCCGACACCGTTGACGCGCAACGCGCTGTCCTGGTGGCCGCCATCGCTTGCGAGATGAAGGCAAAGCGGGTGGTCATCGAGCGAGCCAAACCTGAGCATCGCCAAGGGCTTGGCGGGGTGTCTGACCTCGACGAGGTCATCGACCGGTTCTATCAACAAGCCTTCGGGGTGTCCCTCAGGCTGTCGAACCAAGCCCTGTTCACCAAGGCCAAGCGGCTCAGAAAGCTACGAAACAAGATCGCACATGAGGGTGAAGCGGTCGACCGCGACGAATGCAATCAACTCGTGCTCGCCGCGACCCAGATCTTCGACTGGCTGGACGCGATCCAACCCACGCCGTAGGAATTTGCTGCCGCCCTTCCGCTCGTGGCCGGCGCCGCTGGTCGGTGCTCCTCGTGGCGCCTCTGGAAACGCCGTCCGCCCGTGCCCCTTACACCTAGAGCACTTCTAGCGACAAGATCACGGAGAGTATGGCAGCGACCACCACTGTCGACAACGGACAGAGGTGGGCCTCGGGCGCCGCAACGTCATGCCGTCACCTCTGCTCTAATGACGGCTCGACTTGGTCCCGCTGTCAGGGCTGGCCGGGTCGACGGCCAGCGACGCGGACAGCAGCCCGCCCGAGCCCGGCATGACCGGCGCGGCGGCAGCGGGCGGCCATGCGCCTCGTGCGGCCACCGCGGCCGGCACGGGGGCGGGCGCGGTGGTGGAGGCGACCGGTAAGACGACCTCGTGGGCGCGGCCGGACAGCCACCCGAAGTCGCGCGGCGTTGCCGCTTCCACGACGGTGACCGGCCCGGCACTGGCGCCCAGGTGGGCGCGCAGCAGGGCTCGGTCCATAGGCTGATCGAGGTCGAGCCGCAGCCGCTGGTCGCCGCTACCGACCTGTACCCAGCCCGGCAGCCGCAGCCTGGTCCGCAGGGCCTCCCAGGTTGTCGACCATTCGCGGTCGCTCGCATCGGTAGCCGGCAGCCTGGCCGGGTCGATTCGCCACCGCGCGGCTGTCAGTAGCACCTTGCCGTACCGCAGCGCGGGCCGAAACGGCAGGCAGGAACATGCTGCCTCCTGCCGTCACGACCTGGTTCTCGCTGTTGAAGCTGCTCGATGTATGCCGGTTCCGGCAGGCGTCGGGTGGCCGCCCGCCGGAACCGGCTGAACGGCGCGACTAGCAGTCGCTGCCCTTGACGGTGTCGCAACCGTCGTCGGTGTCGGCCAACAGCGCCGCAGCGACCGGGCCCTCGGTCACGATCTCCACGTCCAACTCGAACGGGTCGTCGCTGATGGCAAGCAGGTTGTCCATGTGTACCTCCAGAAGGGACTTGGATGACGGGTGGGCAGGTAGCCCCCGCAGCTACCTGCACGACCGGTTGTTCAAGCGGATCGGATCTTGTAGGACGGTTGGCGTCCTGAACACCCGCTCCAGGCGGCGTGGGTTCGACTCGTGCCATAGGCACAGGTACGACATCGTGT
Organism: Polymorphospora sp. NPDC051019; assembly: GCF_040683055.1. Taxonomy (NCBI): domain Bacteria; kingdom Bacillati; phylum Actinomycetota; class Actinomycetes; order Micromonosporales; family Micromonosporaceae; genus Polymorphospora; species Polymorphospora sp. NPDC051019. The sequence goes on from NZ_JBFBCH010000023.1 coordinate 16,705, forward strand.
TCGCAGGCCCGGTCGCGGATGGACTTGTGCGGTGATAGGTCAGGGCTGCGGCGCTGACGTGCCAGCATGGGACTGACGTGGGGTGCGTCGGATGGTGACCTGGGCGTCGGGGTGGTTGTCGGTGAACCACTGTTCGAGTTCGGGTCCGTCGAGCAGGTGGGGGTTGTCGGTGTCGCTGACGTCGCACGGTCCCCAGATGCAGCCAATCGCGCCGTCGAACCGGGCGCCGGCGATCTTGGCGCCGTCGAGGCTGATCCATCCGTTGTCGAATCTGGCGGCGTGCAGGCTCGCGCCGCGCAGGTCGGCTCCGTTGAGAGTGGCGAGGTGGAGGGCGGCGCCGGACAGGTCGGCGTCGCGCAGGTCGGCGTCGAATGAGGAGATGTTGCGCAGGTCGGCGGCGCGCAGGATGGTGCCGCGTGCCGACACCTTGTACAGGTCGGCTTTGCGGAGGAAGGCGCCGGTCAGGTCGGCACGGTCGAGGCGTCCTTGGGTGAGATTGGCCTTGTAGAGGCGGGTGTCGCGGAGTGAGACGCCTTCGAGGTTGCAGTCGCCCAGCCACGCGTCGTCCAGGGGCATGCCGTCCAGGACAGCGCCGCGCAGATCGATGTCGTAACCGCCGCCGAAGAAGGTTGGTATGTAGTCGCTGCTGCCTTCGCGTAGTCGGGTGTGGGCGGTGTCGATGTAGTCGGCGAGGAACTCGGCGCCGAACGGGTCGGTCGGCCACCGTTGTGGTTCCCAGGTGAGGAAGGCGCGGACGTAGTCGGTGAGCCGGGCGGTGTGGTCGACCGCCGGACGGGGGTGGTTGTGATCGATGACCTGGATGTTGGTGTAGCCGGGTAGCGGCGTCTCGCCGAGGAACTTGGCGCGGGCGACGCAGAGCCAGCCGGCGGCCAGGGCCCACCGGCAGTCGTGGCGGGAGGCGTCGAACCAACGGGTGACGGCGGCCACGAAGACGACGAACTGTTCCAGATCAACGACGTACTCGTCCTGGTGCGGCGGCGCGATGCCCGAGGGGGTGGCGGTGATCTGCGCGAGGGTTTGCGCTGTCCCGGCGAACAGGGCCGCCATCGAGTTGGAGGGATTCCACAGCGTCTTGCCGTCAGTCGTCTGGAAGGACCGGCTCATCGGTTCTCCCTCCTGGCCTGGGCTGGTGCCTGGGTAGGCGGCGTGGGGTGTGCGTTGTTAGTGGTGCGCGGGGGCGCTGCGGTAGCGGCGCGGCCGGCTGTCCCGTTCGGTGGGGTGGGTGGGCTGGCCGGGGCAGGCGTGAGGTCGTGGGCGGTGGCGTGGAGGTGGTCGTGGGCGACGACGAACCGCAGACTGCGGGGGTGTTCAAGGTAGAGGCGGCCGGCGAGGCTTTGGGTCACGGCGACGGGTGGGTAGGGGTCGGGCATGTCGAAGACGGTGAACGGCGTGTCGTAGCGTGCGACGATTCCGTCTCCGTCGGGCAGGACGCGGATGGTGTAGCGGGGCTGGTTGGCGATTTTGTGGAGGTGGGCGACCTGCTGCTCCATCAGGTGGGCGTCGCCGACCTGGGCTCGTAACGCGGTTTCGGTGATCACGGCGGACACTCGGGTTTTCCCGTCCTGGAACGCGCGGCGGCGGGCAGCGTGGGCGGTGACGGCGGCCTGGTGTTCGGGGGTGGGTTGGCGGATGCCCATCTGGGTTTCGATGAGACGGGCGGCGTACTCGGGGGTTTGGAGCAGGTCCGGGATACGGCCGGTGGCGTAGTAGCGGATCTGGACGGCGCGGGTCTCGAGCCAGGCGAGGTTGACGTAGGGGCGGTAGTCCAGTTCGTCGCCGAAGTCGACATCCCAGTGGTCACCGTGGCGGGCGTCGAGGGCGAGGGAGCACAGCAGGTCGCGCTGGCGGTCGTCGAAGACGTGGTAGAGGTCGAGTAGTGCGGTGACGGTGTCGTACTTGAGTTTGAGTTCGCCGCGTTCGAACCGGCCAACGCTGCTCCAGTCGACGCCGAGCTGCGTACCGACCTGTTGCAGGGTGAGCCGGCGGTCGACGCGTAGCTGACGGAGCTGTTCGGCCAGCCACTGGCTGCGGACGGTCGGCCGGTGACGTTCGGGGAAGGGCACAGCGTTCTCCTGCTGGTCCGGGCTACTCGGCGGGATGTCGTCGCGCTCCCACGCGTCGCGGCGATGTGTGTCGTTGGCGAGGTGCAGCAGCGTGGCGCGGCGGCGACCGTCGGTGAGCTGGTAGACGTCGAGTAGCGAGGCGACTCCGTCGAGAAACGGCCACTCGCCCTTTTCTCGTCTGGCCAGTGCCGAGTGGTCGATGCCGAGGTGCCAGCTGGCGGTCTTCAGGGTGACGCCGCGTTCTTTGCGCAGGCGGCGCATCTGCTCGGCGAGCCACCGTGCGCGCAGGCTGGTCGGCGGCCGCTTGTATGGCACGACACTGCTCCTTGAGGAGATAGGGCGTTTCCAGGGGCGGGCTGGGTGTGGCCGGAGGCATCTGTGTGCCTTCAAAGCCGCCGGCCACTGTGGCGGGCCCTGCCAGTTGCGGGATCCGCGTCGACGGGTGCTGCGCTGGCCAGGGTCTTGTTGGGCAGGGGGATCAGGCTGCCGACGGGGCGGGAGCTTCGGTGGTCGAGGCCCTGACGGGTCGTCGCCGGTTCGCGGGTGTCGGGTCGGTGCAGCAGTTCACACAGGGTGTAGGTTCCGCCGAGGTGTCGCGGGGTGACCACCCGGCCGTCGTCGAGCAGGAGCGGCCCGCCGGTGACGAGAGGCGACTGGTCGGACTCGGGTTCGTTCGATGGGTCTGGCGCCATGGTGCACCTCTGCTGACGGATCGATGATGGCTTGGACGGGCATGGAGGCGTTTGTCGGACTCGCTGGGGTTGTCAGGCCAACGCGGTCGGTCCATGACGGTGGTGCTCTGTGGTGGGCAGGTGTGGACGAGAGGACGTGGCGAGGACGGTCGAGAGGTCGGCTCGGACACCGACTGGTCCCCGGAGTGCGAGCCGAGGAAGCGGCCCGCACCTGGGTTTCCTCCTTGGCTGGCCAGGCACGGCCAGCGGCAGGTAGACGATGGCGCTGGCCGGTGGGCTTGGGAAACCCATCGGCCAGCGACCGGAGACGTGCCGGCGTGATACGGGCCGGACGGCTCGCACCATCCATTCGGCGGGGGCCAAAGGGTGGATGGCAGTCCTGCGCGGGTCAGGTCAGGTATAGCCCTGACGCTGCCGGCCGTACGTCGCGGTACCGCTGGCGAACGCGCTGGTTCCGGCCTGCGCCGGCAGCTGCGGAACCTGCTTCGCGACGGCTGGCGGCGTGCCGACGATCGGCGAAGCAATGGTTGCCGCACGGCGGGTGGTCACGGCTTGCGACCGCTGACCGAGTAGAGCTGGTGGCCGCGTACGACGAGGCCGGCGTCGGAACTGATGAGCAGGCGTTCGACGCGGGTGAGGTCGGCGTCGGTCAGGCCGGCGGCGCGCAGTCGGTCGCGGTGTTCGGCGATCGCGGTCAGGGCGAGGATCAGCCCGGGGCTGCCGGAGTGCCAGACGGGGGCGTTGATGACCGTGTCCACATCGTGTAGTCCGGCGCGCCGCATCTGCTGGTGCAGGCGCAGCGCCCATTGCGGGTCGGAGCCGGCGGCCTGGAAGACGCGCTGGTTGACCGCGCGCTGGTAGGCGGTGAACAGGTCCCGGTCGTCGTCGGTGGCCGCGTCGAGGACGACGGCGTCGGCGGTGGCGTGCCAGTCCTCGATCACCAGGACACCGCCAGGAGCGAGGGCGGCCGCGAGGATGGCGAGGAGTTGCTCCCGCTGTGGCAGGTGCATAAGGACCAGGCGGGCGTGGATGAGGTCGAACGGGCCGTCGGGAAGCGGATCGGTGGTGATGTCGTGCCGGAGCACGGTCAGCCGCGGGTGCGAACCGATGTGCCGCGGCTTGAGGTCCGTCGCGGTGACGCTGCCGGCCGGACCGACCTGAGCGGCCAGCCAGACCGCGATCTCGCTGCCGCCGGCACCGATCTCCAGGCAGCGCTTACCGGCCAGGCCCAGATGGTGCAGCCGGCCGATGGTGAAGTCGTCCAGGGCCCTGGCAAGCGCGGACAGGTGCCGGCGGGCAGACGGCTGGTCGTTGTCGTAGGCGTAACCGTGTTGTGTGACAGTCGCGTCGGTCATGACGAAGCACTCCAGATGAGAGGCGGGTGGGCCGGGAATTTGCCGGCCGGAGGCGCCCAGGAACTCCCGGCCCACCCTGCTGGGGAGGAAAGATCAGGCGGGGACGAACCCGGTCGCTACCACATCCGTGGGCGTCAGACCGGCCGGGATCACGCCAGCACCCTGGAGTACGGCGATGGCGCGGGCGATCCGTTCCGGGTCGAGGACGCCGGCGCGGGCGTTCGACAGCACATACGGCTGCATCAGGGCGACCTCCTGCGCGGCCGCGGCCGGGTCGGCGGAGGGTACGTGTTTGTGCAGGATCTGGCCGGCCTCGTCGGGGTGGTCGATGGCGTAGACGAGTCCTTCGAGGAGGGCTTCGCTGAACCGGCGTACCAGGTCCGGATCCTCGTCGATCAACCGGGTCGGGGCGATGAGTGCGTTGCCGTACAGGTCGGCGATGACATCGGAGTACGGCAGCAGATGCACCGGCCGCCCTTGGGCGGCTTTCTCGACGGTGCCGCGGGCGACAGTGAACTGGCCGATACCGTCGACCTTGCCCGAGGCGAGAGTGGCCGGGGTCTGCTGCGCCGGCACGTTCACCCACTGCACCCTCGCCGGGTCGATACCGGCGAGCTTGGCGTAGGCAGGCCACAACAGCATCGGCGCACCACCAGGTACCCCGCCGATCCGCTTCCCGACCAGGTCCGCCGGCACGCTGATCCCCGACTCCCGCAGGACGGTGATGGAGTTCAGGGTGCGTTGCTGGATCGCCGCGACCGCCCGCACACCACCCTTGTGGTTCCCCTCCCCGAGCATGACCATCACCCCGGACAGGTCGTTCGCGGAGAACTGCGCCTGCCCGGCCGCCAACAGCTTCAGGTTGTCGGCCGACCCCTGCCCGGGCTTGATCTCGACCTCGATCCCACGGTCGCGGAAGAAGCCCTTCTCCAGGGCGACCCAGGCGTACGCCTCCCGACCGAAGGACGCCACCGCGGTCAGGTACGTCACCCGGTCCACGCCGTCCGGCGCCTTCGCGGGCGTGCCGGTGGTGCAACCCGTGAGAGCCAGCAGGCCGACCACCGCCGCAGCGCCTACGCGGCGCACGATTCTGATACTCACTTATCCTCCCCAGATGGATAAAACAGGCGCGCGATGGGCGCGCCGATCCACCGACCAGACCCTGCGGACTTCTGCCGCCGGCCCCCGACCGGTGACAGCTACACAGATCCCCGCAGACCCACACCGGCCCAGATCGGCACCGGGCCCAGGTCCGCGGACTCCTCGAGGTCTTCCGGCTCCGGCGACCACTGGTCGACCGGCATCACCCCCGGCGGCAGCAACTCCCAGCCCGCGAACAGATCGGCCACCTGGCCACGGCTGCGGAACGTCAACGGCGATCCCGTCGACTGCCGGTACCGCTGGACCACCCCGACGGTCTCCCGCGTCATCTGCGCCGGCGTGGTCAGGTGCGACACCACCAGGTAGCTGCCCGGCACCGTGACCTTCCGGAACCGGTCGAGGATCCCGGCCGGGTCGTCGTCGACGAAGTGCAGCACCGCCACCGCCAACACACCGACGGGCCTGGAGAAGTCGATCAGCCGCCGGGTCTCGGGAGCCTCGAGGATTGTCTTTACGTCGCGGACGTCGGCCTGGACGACCGCCGCCTCATCCACGTCGGCAAGGAGGTACCGGCTGTACCCGACCGCCACCGGATCCACATCGACATACACGACCCGACCGTCAGGGTTCGCGGCATGCACGATCTCGTGCACGTTCCCAACGGTCGGTAGTCCGGAACCGAGGTCGACACACTGGTCGATGCCCTGGTTCAACAGCTCCAGCACCGCTCGGCGGAGGAACCTCCGGTTCGCCCGCGCGTAACGAGCGGCCTGCGGCTCCGCCGCAACCATCCGGTCAGCCAGTACCCGGTCAACCTCGAAGTTCGCCGACCCACCAAGCAGCACATCGTAGACACGCGCCGCACTCGGACGCTCCCTGTCCACTCCCGACGGAAGATCACCTGGCGCGTCAGGCATGATCAGGAAATCCCCGCTGCGCCGGGTAATGCAACCGCCTCGAACAAACGGACGTCATCCCAGTTCCCTCCTCCGATGTTGATTCGCGTTGGACATGGAAGGCCGCCAACAGAAGACGATCCGGAGTGGATCTCTGCGAACGCATGCGTCGACGATGCCAACAGTTGCCGATCTAGACACCTCAGTGATGGAGCGTTGACGCTCGGATTCATAGGCGGCCCTGACCTGCAGGTTCACAACGCCGCTTCCAAGTTGCCCATTCGGATGGGCGATGCGGTAGCGTGTTGTGGGCTACGTTCGCAACGGACCGCGGTCGGAGGTAGAGAGATTGGGCGCACTACCCCATTCGAGCGGTAGCCCCCAGGTTCGCGGGCGCGAACTCGCTCGCCAAGGCAAAGAGCTGTGGCGGGAGCTAGGTTCAGTCAAGCTCACTGCGGTTGAACTCATGAACCGCCACCGAGATCTCTCCAGCATTCAAGCATTTAGGTATGCGGCCGGCCTATCCCAAGATCAGGCAGCCGCCCGATACAATGAGACGGCCGGCCATCAAACCAGCATTGGTGGCACGACCGTCAATGCTTGGGAGACGTGGGCTCGCCTACGAGGTGCGGGATCCCCACCAACATTCTCTAGCCTACTCATCCTCGCTACCGCTTACGGTCGCGGACCGCTCGGCGTCGCCGATGAGAATGTCTCGCCAGGAGATCTGGTTGCGGAGGCATACGAGCGGCTGGCGCCTGAAGATCAGCTTTCGCTCAAGCGATTCATCGAGCAAGCAACTCCGATGCAATCTACCATCGGTGCACCACAATTGACCGCAGGCCGTTTCCCTTCGCCCACGATGGACATGATCGGGCCAGACTTCAACCTTCCGGTGCCGACCGTCGAGAACGGCAATCCTCGGGTTCGCACCTTCTCGCTGCCGAATCCATCGCCAGGACAGTTACTCGACCTCCCTTGGGAGGTATTCGGATTCGGCATCGAAAGACTTATGCGTCAGATTAAGAATCTTGGCCGTCGGCTCGATGTTGACATCTGCTTCGGCATCAATGAAGCAGGTTTGGTCATGGCAACCTTCCTCGCCTCTGCTCAATTTGGACGTTGCGCGATCGGCTATCTACGGTGCAACAAAGTCAAAGACGATCTCACACTGGCCCCCCAGTCCCTTTGGCCTCCAGCGCCGGATGCTCCAACAATCGTCATCTGCGACTTCGAGGTTAAGCATGCCGACGTTGTAGGGTTCATTTCAGCCGAACTACGCGCCCGATACCCGGGAGCATCCTTATACTTCGCCGTCTTTGGAGCTATGACCAAAGGGAGAGATTTGGAGGTTTCTGGTTTTGACGACCTAACCGGGGCAAGCATTATGCGGGCGGCTGGATTTGAGGCGGTGTTCATAGCGGCAACCATGAGCCCACCCGGCATCGAGCCACCTCTCGAACTACGCTAAGGACAGAACAGTATGTTATCGCCACCGGCACTTGCAGGACTCGGCGACGATCTCGCCGAGGTCGTCCGATCAGTTATAGCCGAGATTCGCCCCAGATTGATCGAGGCGGCGTTCTCCGGCAATTCTGGTGAGAGCGAGAACGAGCGCCATAGTGACAACTTCCTTTCCGTACACGACCTATGGATGCATGACCGCTACAGAGAACTGCTCTCGGCTCGGCTAGGGTCGTTTGTATATGCCTCGGAAGAGGCGGAGCCCCAGATCGTTGGAGGCGGGCCGGAGCCGGACCTGTGCATCCTCGTTGATCCACTAGACACCAGCGAGCTTGCCGTCCGCGCGCTCAACGGCTACACGCACGTGATGGCATACTCCCGGTCACTGAGGCGGCCGGTCGCATCCGTGGTAGGTGACATCTATCATCACGTGCAGCTATACGTGGCGTCTCGACATGAGGATGGAATAGATCGCGCACACGTAACCACAGCCGATAACAGGCGGCGTCAACTTACGCCCAGATCACCCAAGGGGTTGTCCGAATCTATCGTCACGAACTTCTTAATGCGACCAGTCGAGCGGTTTCTTCCGTTGAGCCAAAAGGGTAAATTGATTGAAGCCCTCGCCATGCCGGGGCTCGACGGCAAACGGCGAGGACGAATTGGACTGGACTTCGGCTCCGTTAGCCTGTGTCACGTTGCTGCCGGGTTCACGGAGGCCGTCGTCGAGTTCGCAAAAGGCTTCGCAATCTGGGATCTAGCACCCGGCCACTATATCCTGACTGCTGCAGGAGGCACCGTGATGGATCTTGAAGGCCGCCCATTATCTCTTGATTATAAACTCGACTCCATATCAGATATTGCGGACGCAATGGAGCGCCGGCAGGCATTCGTAGCGGCAGGAAGCGAGCAATTAGCTCTGGAAATAATAGATACTCTAAAAGAGTGACCCCAAACCAACCCCGGTCAAGCAGGGCCTTCTAATAGATTGCGGCCGAGCTTGTGGAGCAGGTCCAGTTCGACGATTGGGCTGCCCCCGGCGATTGCCACACCTACCGCCGTGACCTGGATCGACACCAGGTCAGCCTGCAACTGATCATGGCTAACGGGCGGTGGCGTAACCTCGCACCGACATACGCTAAGTGAAGCCGCGCGGGCCGCCGTCGCCGAGCCACCGAACTACTCGACATCGGCACGCGAAGAGGCTGACAGGGTCCCCACCTGAATCTGCCCTGAGTCGGTGTGAGTGCCCTCGCCCCACATCCGTCGGTGGTGGCCACCTGGTACGGCTGGCCTCTTCCCTGCTGGCGAGACGTCTCGGCCGCGACCGCGGTCGGTTCGGTCGTACAGTGCGGGGGTGGACATCGCCTACGACTGAGGCCTCGATCAACTCCCCGATCCGGCCGTCGACCGTGCCAGCGAGGCGAATGGGTTGACGCCGGAGCAACTGCCGCAGGTGCGGGGTCTGGTGGCGCGGGCTGGCAGTTGGCCCCGGATGCGCCGGTGTTGGTGTTCCTGCCCCGCTATGAGACCTGGTACGAGCAGGATCCGAGGTCGTTTCAGGTGATACGGGAGCGGACGGTCCGGTCCAGTCCAGTTCCCGGGATGAGGTAGAGAACGATCATGACTGGTCTCTGGCGCGTATCGGATCACCGGCCGGCCACGTGGGCGGTTGTGTCAAGAGGTGGCAGCAGCGAGGTCTGCGCATCTTTGATCATGGTCCGGTAGACGATGCCCATGACCCCCTGGCGGCCGGCGCCGTCTGCGAGGCAGCCCTAGAGAAGATCAGAACCTGGCCCGCGACCCACTGCTGAACCGTCGGGCGGGCATGGTGTGGTCAGTCTGGTTCGATGGCGTGGGCCCTGGCTACCGGGCTGCTGGTCAGGTCGTGCAGGTCGTTGCTGAAGGGCAGGTTCGCGTGGGTGAGTCGTTCGTGGTAAGTGGCGATCAAGGTGGGGATGGCGTCATCTTGGCCGGCTGCGGCCAGAGCTTGAATCGCTTGGTGGTGTAGGTGCTTGTTGAGCGGGTCGAGGGCGATGGCCTGCTGTAGCAGCTTGATTGCGGCGTGTGGGCTGGCGTGGTTGGCGAGGGTTGTGTGGGCATCGATCAGGTGTTGGCGGATCGTCTCGCGGGGTGCTGTCAGCCAGGGCCAGGTTTGGTCTGCGGCGAGTAGGCCCGGTGGCGCATCGATGATGGCCTGCAGTGCCTGGTTGGGTGGTGTGGGTACCGCTGGGTCGCCGGCCGTGTTGATCTTGCAATGAAGTTGCCAGAGGTCGACGTAGATGTGCTCGGGACGTAGTCGATAGCGGTTGCTGTCACGGTCGATGACCTGGGTGCCGGTGGTGGTGTGCAGCATTATCCGGAGTTCGCTGATGGTGGTGTAGAAGCGGCCGGTGACGGTGTGTGGGCGTAGTTGTGGCCAGATGGCTTCGGTCATCTGTTCGCTGGTGAGGCCGCCTGGGTGGACGGCGAGCAGGATCAGGATCTGCCAGGCAGCGTTGCGGCGGACGGTCAGTGGTGTGTCGTTCCAGGTGATCTTCGGTTCGCCGAGGACGGTCAGTCGTAGGCGACTGTCGGCGGGTGGGGGCGGGCCGGTGCCGCTGGCGTGGGGTCTGGTGGTGTGGTCGTCGGCCGGGTTCTCGTGGGGTTCACTGCCGGTCGGGTGGGCGTGCCGGGCGAGGGTGAGCAGGTCTCGGGCGGAGGCTGCGCCTAGTATGCACATCCGTTGTCCGGTCGTGGAGTTGCCGTCCGCGGCGATGTGCCAGGTCGGCGCGCCGGATGCGGGTTCACCGATCAAGACGGTGGTCGCCGGTCGTGAAGGGCTGGTGTGGGGGGCGGGGTGATCGATGATGGCTGGGCCGCTCGAGGCATGGGTCAGTAGCACCAGCGTGGACTTCGCCGGGTGACCCTCGTGTCCGGTCTGAGGTTCGTGGTCGTTGGTGTCTTGGTCGAAGGTGGTCATTGCGTCGTCGAGGGTGTCGCTGACCAGTAGCCCGTGGATGTCCCGCCATGTCCCACCGACGTTGGGGTCGGTGTCTAGCAGGATGTTGATGTCCGAGCTGGTGGTGACGAGCGTGTGGCGGCTGTTGTGCCTGGTCAAAGCTGCGGCGACGAGTAGGCCTCGGCCGGCGTCTGCCGCGCCGGGACCGGTGAGGTGGAGTAGGCCAGGGGGTAGGTCGACCGGGCCGATGACGTCCCCGCCTGGTGGACGTTGTGGTGTCGGTGGCCGCCAGCTTGCCGTTTCGGAGTCGGGTGGGTCGAGCGTGGCTTGGACGGCCGCGACTGTGGCTGGCAACGGGGCCAGGTCGACGTTGCGGGAGTTGGGTATGTAGTCGCGTCGACGCCGGTACCAGATCAGTGCCGCCGCCGACACGACCGCCTGCGCCACCACGTACGGTAGCCAGCCGCCATCCGGCAGCTCCACCCCCACCAGCTGTGCACGGCCCGCATCGCTGTCGTCGGGCCGAGTCGGTGTCGGCCGGTCGGGCTTGTGATCGGCGGGGGTTCCGGTCGCCGGAGACGGCTGTGCGGCAGCGGGCCGGGAAAGGTCCACGCCGGCTGCGGTGAGAACGGTCGCGCCGACGAGGCCGCTCGCCGCTGCCTGTAACGGTGTTGGGACCGGTATCCGGCGCAGCCAGCGCACTGTGCGTTGTAGCCGTACAAGCAGGTGGGCGGCGACCGTCGCGACGATGAGCAGCCACAGTGCCCAGCCGAGCAGTGCGATCGCGACGGCGACGGTTCGTTCGTTCAACGGGTCCGCGATCCACGTCGCCGCCTGGTCCCGGCTGGGCCAGTGCCGGGGCAGCGGCCAGCCGACCAGGTGCACCAGGACGACCGGTGGACCGACCAGCAGGGCGGCGACGGACAGTGCCGTCATCAGGCGTTGAGGCCAGCGCACCGCTAGCACCACCCGCGCGGCACCAGCGTATGGAGCATCGACCGGACTGGCCGGCCCCGGACTCTGTACGAAGCGACTCGGCTGCTACTACGGGTCGTACCCGGTGGTCCAGCCGCGGCGTCCGCCGGTCGTGCCCAGCCGGTGGTCCAGCTTGGTCTACCAGGCATGCTGGTCGGCCTGTGCCGGGCTGCGGACCAGTTGCCACAGTCGTCGTAGCCACCAGACGGTCACCGCGACCACGTACATCACCGCCATCACGCCGGTCGCCTGCACGCTCACCACGATCGCGCAGAACAACGCCAGCAGCGGCGCCACCATCAACCTGGCCAGCCAACCCGACACCACCGCCAACGCCATCCCCAGCCCGAGGAGCAGACCACCGCCCCGGGCCGCAGCCTCCAGGAGCAGCGCTGTATCAGCTGTGCCGCCGGTCGTCATCGCGTACTGCACCAGCATCATCCCGACCGCCGCGGCCACGACCGAGCCTGGCGGGAACGCCAGCCAGCCGTGCCAGCCTGACACCGGGGTGCGGCCCGAGCGTGCGGCGATCAGCGAGCCGATGACGGCTACGGCCGTGATCGGAACGACCGGCCACAGCGACCACCGCAGAAACGGTTCGAGTGGCATCCCGAAGAACAACGCCGCACCGACCCCGTACAACCCGGCGACGGACACGCCCGCGACCGCTGCCGCGACCAGGCCGGTTCCCACCCGTACCCCGACCAGCCGCGTCGGCGGCCCCGATACGGCCAACACCGACGCGAGCACCGCACCAAACGACAGGCACCCGACCACCGCCGCGACAGCGGCTACCGCCAACTCACCCCAGTTCGCCAACAGATACGTCAACGGCGACTTGGACAACCTGGTCCCGTTCTGCAGCTCGGCGGTCGTCACGAAGTGCGCCAACACCACCAGCGACATGAACACCGGTATGGCCGCCCCCACCACCCGCCGCAACGACGGCAACCCCACCCCATCCACCGGCGCACCACCCGCGTTGCCCACACCTGCCGCCGACGGCCCCGGGCCAGGGCTGCCTGCCATCGCAGCGCCGACAACCGCCGCCAACCCCGGCTCTTCCACAGCTACCGGCGCCAGACCGGTGCCTTCGGCGACCGCCTGAACAGCATCCGGCATTACCGCGCCACCACCGACACAGAACACTCCCGCGACCTGGCCGGGCTCGACCTCCGCCGCCGACAACGCCGCACCAGCCACCTCACCCGCCCTGCGCAGCACCGGCCCGGCAATCGACTCCAGCACCCCACCGCTCACTACCATGGCCGGCCACGGCTCAGGCGGGAACACGGTCACCACCGACTGCCGCGACAACATCTCCCGCCCCGACCGGACCGCCACGAACACACCCCACCCACCCGGCTCCGACAACTCCGGCAGCCCCGGATCGGCCCGACGCAACCGGGCCAGTAACAGCTCATCCAAACGCGACCCGCCCGCATCGGCGTCGTACAAGGTAGACAGGACCTCGAAGCCCTGCGGGCCACCACGCAGCACCGTCGCCTCGAACCCGCCACCGAAATCGCACACCAGAAGGAACTGGCCCACCAGAACCCGGGCACCGCCCGCCACGAGCTGGCCGGCGACAGCTACCGGCGCCTCTACCAACACCGGCTGCCCCAGCCCCGCCCGATACGCCGCCTGACGCAACCACGTACGCCGACGAGGACCCCAACCCGCCGGCACCACCAACCGCACCTCACCAACCGGACCACCCACCACCCGCGCCGCCTCAACCGCCACCCGACGCAACACCGCCGCAACCAGATCCAGCACCGCCACCTCGACACCCGCGACCACAGCGGTGTCACCCGTCAGCAGCAGAGGCGCCGCCACGAACCGGCCGGGCTCCATCGACGCCCGCTGCCACGCCACCTCACCGGTGAACACAGTCTCGTCCGGCGCCACCCACACCCCACCCCGCAACATCGGCACACCATCGAACCGCAACACCGTCCACTCGCCACCCGGCCACGCCACCACCCCGACCGTTGACGACGTTCCACAATCGATCGCTAGACGTGCCTCCCCAGGCGTCACCTCACCTTCCTACCCGATGATCGACCCAAACGTCATCCACAAATACGGGCAGTAACGGCTGTTCCAAGCGGCCGTCGTGCCTCGGGTCGCAGCAGCAGCGTCCGCCGATTCACGACATCCAGCGCCGTGTCGCGTCTCGGCGGCAACTGGTCGGCGAACATGCCGGTGAAGGTGTCCTCCCGCAGGTACTGGTCAGCGTGGTGTGAGGTCGTGTGAGGTCCGTGTGAGGTGCTGTGAGGTCAACACCTCTGGCCCCGGCAGGCGTGCCGCCCTAGCGTCGAAGACACGGCGCAACGCCATCGGCGCGATTCCTACCGCCCACCCCTCGACGCTCGGCCTGCACGAGCATGGCCACCAACCGTGAGCGGACCGAAAAAGGAGACCCCGCATGCGGCTGTTCAAAGCAATATGGGACGCAATCATGGTCGGGATGGTGCTGGCCGGGACACCTCTGGTCCTGGTACGCGTGGCCGGACCGCCAATCGTCCGCCTACCCGACCGGCAAACGGTCATCGCCTGGATCGACGAGCCCCTGACAGAAGGGTTCGTCGCCGGCAGCCTCGCCGCCTCAGCCTGGACAATCTGGATACTGCTGGTCGCCGCCGCCATCGCACGACTGGCCATCGGCCTGTCCGCACGCCGACGGTGGCTGGCACAACTACGCCTGCCGGCACCCATGCACAGCCTCGCCGCCACCCTGCTCGGCGCCGCCGCAGTCACTACCGCCACCCCCACCCTGGCACACGCCGGCCCCGTCACCGCCACCGTCGGCGCCGAACCCGACAAGGCCACCGACCTCGCCCGGCACAACCCCGCCCCGTCGCAGGACACGGCCACCGAACGGGACAACACCGCCGAGCACGACACCACGGTCACAGTCCGACGCCACGACACGCTGTGGCGTATCGCCGGCACCCACCTCGACGACCCGAACCGATGGCCCGAGATCCACAACCTCAACAAAACTCGCTACCAGATGCGCGGCGGCCACCACCTGCAACCTGGATGGGTCCTGGCCCTGCCCACCCCACCAACATCCGACCAACCAGCCGAACGCCCGCACGTACCAACCGAACCGGACACCGACCAGCCACCCCGCAACCATCACGACGACGACGTTGCAGAACCTGACACCACACCCTCCACCCCCGAAACAACACCCGACGGCACCGGCACGCGCGACAGTCCCTCCACGGCCAACCGGCCGGGCAAACCGGCGGTACCCGACAACACCCCACCGCCTACCGCCCCACACCAGTCCGCCCTACCCGCCCAGGGATGGATTAGCCTCGGCCTGGCCGCCGCCATCGCCGCCGTGTCCGCCCTGCTGCGCCTGCAACGACGCCGCCGCGCCCGGCTCACCTTTCCCACCCCAGCCAGCATCACGCCGCGACCCGCCCCGCTGTCACCGTCCATGGCCCGGGTCAACACGATCGGCAGCCGCCACCTCGACCTCGACAGCAGCGGCCGACGGCCCGCCACACCCGCCGTGCCGGCCCCGATCGGCGTCGACGCCGAAGCCGCCGAGGTGAGCCTGTTCCACCTGCCCGGTCCCGGTATCGCCCTGCACGGTCAGGGAGCCATCCCGGCGGCCCGCGCCATCCTCGCCGCCGTCCTCACCACCAACGCGACCGAGACCGCCGCCCTGCAGCCCGTGGTCGTCACGACCACCGACCTACTCACCCGACTCCTGCCCGACGACACCCCGGCGGTCGGGCTGGACCCCGACGGCACCGCCTACGACGGCGAACGCCTCGTCGTGCTCGCCGACACCGCCGCAGCCATCACCCACGCCGAAGAGGAGATGATCGGCCGCCGACGACTGCTGGACACCTTCGACGCCCAAACGATCACCGACCTCAACACCCGCAACGACCACGCCGAGACCCAACCCCCGTACGTCCTACTCATCGAGTCCACCAACCGGCACACCGCCCGCCTCCAGGCCATCGCCACCCACCGCGCCACCCTGGACCTCCACCCCGTCATCCTCGGCGCGCAAGACGACCTCCCCACCGTCGAGATCAGCGACGCAGGCACCGTCACGGGCGACTTCCCGTTTCCGGCGGCAAAGCTGTCCACCCTCAACGCGAACGATCTCGCGGACGTCCTCACCATGCTCACCGAGACCCTGGCCCGCCCTGAGCCCGGCACCGACGTCGACGACCCGCCCACCGAGACCTCACCAGCCGCGGCGCCCACCGAGACGACCGAGCCGGTACCAGCCCGGACCGCTGACACGACGGCCCTGGTCCGCCTCCAGGTACTCGGCCCGGTCACCGTCACCACCCGCACCGGCCCCATCGCCACCGGAATGCGCAGCGGCTCCTACACCGTCCTCACCGTCCTGGCCGCCCACCCCGCCGGCCGCACCCTCGACCAGCTCACCGCCGACCTCCACCCCGACATCGACCCCATCGTCGCCGCCAAACGCGTACGAACCGACATCACCACTGCCCGACGAGTCCTGCGGACCGCGACCGGCCACGACGAGCCCATGTTCATCGTCTACGACCCCGCCACCGGCCGATACCACCTCGACCCCGCCACCGTCACCGTGGACCTCTGGCAGATGCTCACCAACATCAACCACGCCGCCACCACCGAGGACGACGAAGAGACGCTCGCCGCGCTACGCCGAGCGACCGACCTATACACGGGTGACTTCGCCGAAGGCCACGACCACCCGTGGGCCACCGACTACGCCACCAGCTACCGACACCAGATCCTGACCGCCCACGCCCGCATCGCCGAAATCCTCGAACCCGACCACCCCGACCAAGCGGTTGCCGCCCTCGAACGCGCCGCCGACCTCGACCCCGTCAACGAGGAACTGCACCAGCGGATCATGCGGATCCACGGCCGCCAGCAACGCCCCGACGCCGTACGACGCACCCTGCGGCGGCTGGAGGAACGCCTCGCCGACCTCGGCGACACCGAACCATCACAGGCAACCCGCCGCGTCGCCGAACGCCAACTCCGACCCGTCGCCCCCATCATCGGAGCGCGGCCATGACCAACACCCAACTCATACGGATGCAGTGGGCGGTACGGGCAACACTGGCCCTCGGCGTAGCGGCCTCGGTCACCGCGAACATCCTGCACGCGCAGGCAAATCCGATCTCCCAGGCCATCGCGGCATGGCCACCCCTCGCGCTACTCATCACCGTCGAACTGGTCACCCGCATACCCGTCCACCGACGCGCGCTCGGCGTCATCCGAATCGTCGCCGCCTCCGCCATCGCCGCCATCGCCGCATGGATCAGCTACCACCACATGGTCGGAGTCGTCGCCCGCTACGGCGAGACGGGCACCGTGCCCTACCTTCTACCGCTCTCGGTGGACGGGTTGATCATCGTCGCGTCGGTATCGCTCGTAGAACTCGCCGCCCGCCGCCGCGAAGCCGAACGCGAACCGCACGCCGTGCCGGCCGAGGCACCACCGGCACCGTCGCCGGCCGGGCGGGCCGGTGCGGCGCCTGTCGAGCCCTCGCCCGGCACCAGCGGATTCCCGCCAGCCGATCAGAGGCCGCTGCCCGAGTGCCCTGCTGTCGACGTCGATGTGGATGTCGACAAGTCGGGCCTTGGTGAGGCTTCTGACACCGCTGAAGGTCGGGAAGGCGACCACGAATCAGACGCCGATGAGGCTGGTCATGACCTCGACACGGAATCTGCCGATGACGAATCGTCCGCCGACACAGACGACGCCGATGTAGACCTTGCCCCGGACCTCGTACCGCTGCTGCCCGCCGCCCGCGCAGCCCGTGACGAGCTAATCCGCGAAGGCCAGACCGTTAGCCGAGATGCCCTCGCACGCCGCATACGCCAGAACGG
The DNA here is from genome assembly GCF_040683055.1 of Polymorphospora sp. NPDC051019. Lineage (NCBI taxonomy): Bacteria > Bacillati > Actinomycetota > Actinomycetes > Micromonosporales > Micromonosporaceae > Polymorphospora > Polymorphospora sp. NPDC051019. Next base: position 34,089 of record NZ_JBFBCH010000023.1, read on the forward strand.
CCACTCGATCCGCAACAGCGCCGTGTCGGAACTTCTCGCCACGCTACGCCAGGAGGCGTGTTCGGTCAGCGGCTCCCGCCCCACCGCATCGGTATAACGTGCCCACGTCAGGTCACCGCACACGATCAGACGCGCGAGGAGGTCGCACGTGAGCCGAGCCTGCCCGAGCGGCCAGCGCCGCCCGCCCACCGCACCCGCAGCACTGCCCGCCCTGGTGTATCGACTGCCGCCACGATGACGCCGGTCCCTTCTCGCCCCAGGCACTCCTGGACCAAGGTGTGGCCGACACCGTGCACGTCTACGATCAGGCGTGCCTCCTGGTTGAGGCACGCGTGCGGGTCGCGTTCTGGGACAAAGTCCCGAGCTGGATCGGCACCGATCGGAACGCCCCTACGTCGAGTTCAGCGTCCCGGCCGAGGACGGCCTACAACTAGTACTCCAGCCGCCCTTCCGTCAGATGGAGTCTTCGCTGGTAGTGGCATGTTCTGGCGCGGAACTGATGTCGGCGGCGCCATGTTGACCATCGATCGATGTGATCGACTGGTTGGGGTTGGGTGATCAGGTGTGCCAGGAGACGGCGGATCTCGCCGAGGGTGAGTGGGATGAGTCCGTCCCGGCCTGTTCCGGCGCCCCCTTTTCCGCGTGTGTGGCGGTGATCGCGAGGAAGGCGTGGGCCACCATAACCAGAGTTATGTGGCGGTACCAGGCGTCGTAGCGGCGGACCTGGTAGTGGTCGAGTCCGACCTCGTTCTTTGCCGTCTGGAAGCACTCCTCGACCGCCCACCGGGTGCCGGCGACCCGGACCAGTTCCTCGTCGCTGGTGTCGGCCGGGCCGTAGCACAGGTAGTAGGCCAACTCGGTGGGCCTGGCGACGCTGCGGCGGATCAGCAGCCAGCGGGCGAAGCCATGCTCGGCGGTGCCGGTGTCGGGTAGCGTGGCCACGGCCCAGTCGTAGATGCGGGGGCCCTTGACGCCGTCGCCGCAGCTGCGGCGTTTCCAGGCCAGATCGGGCGCGGCGGCGGCCAGAGCGTCGGCGCGGGCGCTACCGCGTTCGGTCGGGACCTTCTGGTTCGCCGGTACGGCAAGCACGTATCCGACGTGCCGTCGCTGAAGTTCGAGGCGGAACTTGCCGTCCTTGCCGTAGGCCTCGTCCGCGGTGACCCACGACGCGGGTAGGCCGGCGTCCAGGGCCCGGGCAAGCATCCTCAGCCCGAGTGCGGGCTTGGTGGCGAAGGTGACCGAGTCGTCGATCCCGGCCTCGCGTCGTCGTGACAGGTCGTCGCACCAGGACTGCGGCAGGTACAACTCCCGGTCCAGCAGCACCCTGCCCTGCGGGGTGGCGTAGGCGAGGAACACCCCGAGTTGACAGTTCTCGACCCGGCCCGCAGTTCCGGAGTACTGGCGCTGCACCCCGGCGGACTTGACGCCCTTCTTCATGAACCCGGTCTCGTCCACGATCAGGACCCCACCAGGCTGGTCGAGGTGCTTGCGGACGTAGTCGCGCAGGTCGTCACGGACCGCGTCGGGATCCCACACCGTCCGGTTCAGCAGGCGTTGCATCGCGTCCGGGGTGCGGTCACCGGCGGCCTCGGCCAACGTCCAGCCGTTCTTGTCCGAGATCGGCGACAACAGCCCCAGCAGATAGGCCCGCGCCTGCCGTCGTGGCTCCACCCGACCGAAACGGGGCGCCAACACCGTCAGCAGCTCATCGAACCGGGACAACCAGCCGGGCGCCTCTTTGATCGACACAGATACCAGAGTCTACATAGGACTACAGTTCCACCCTCGACCGGTGAGATCGCACCACAAACAGCCACTGACCAGGACAGACGTCACGGACGGAAAGGCGGCTGGAGTACTAGAAGCCATGTTGAGCCGGAAGGGACTCGGCGACAGGAAACTCTGTCGCCGAGTCCCCTTACACGTCGCCAAATATGATTAGCGCGACGAGCCTGCACCTATGCTCTCGATTGTCTAAACGCAAGCGGTCTGTGTGTCGTGCCAGCGCTCCGAGCCCCACAGCACCATGGCGCTGCCGTAGACCGGGCGTGTGGGCGAATAAATCATCCTACTCCACCAGTACGAGCCATTGTTGCTCACGTAGCCTTGCTTGTATTCGGAGGATCGTTCGGAACAGGACGGCCATGGCTGGCGGGCCTCCAGCCATTCGAAGTGGCCAAAGTTTGCTCGCACCCAATTTGTTCCACACCGGTTGGACCATCGCAGCTCAACAAGCTTGTAGCTCAGGTTCGGCGTGTACGAATGCGCAACGGTTTCCCCGTCGGCGGCACAGTAGGCCCCGGAGGGGTAATGCCGTGTGGTATTTGGGTCCATCCCGGAGCAGTAATCACCGTAGCAGTATCCTGCCGGCGGGGCCGCAGAAGCTGTTGCCGGTATGACGACAGATGTGGCGATTGCTACGAGTAACGCCATGACCCTGATGATCTTTGGCATCGTCGCTCCCTTCGTTGACAGCCGAACGTACACGCAGTGTTGACTCCCGGCTTGGATTGTTGAAGAGTTCTGAACATGGCAGTATCCGGTGTTCGTCGCGGCCGCCCGATCCAGCCCACCTCTCCCATCGAAGATCAAATCCCGGGCCGAGTGCATCGAGTAGCCTGGCTACTTCGCGTCAACCGGCTCTACGGCTGGGACGAACGACTCGTCAAAGCGGAGGGCTTCGCCAAAGAGTTCCGTGGCGGCTGCTCCCGAAGATCAGCAGATCGAGCGCAGGTCTCACGCTGGGAACGCGGCACAGAGCAGGCCAACCACTTAGTCATTCGCCGGTACGAGGAGATCCTTGGAGTTCGGCCGGCATCGTTGACCTCGGTCGCCGACATGATCTACCGAGAGGTCGATCATGGAGGGGGCTCCCAACGCCTGTTCCGACGGATTGACCCGAACGATGAGCATGTGCGAGCTACGACAGCGAACCTGCTTGATGCGGCCGAGTCGGGAACCATGACAGGATCGGACTGGGACACCCTCACGACCTATCTCGCCGTATCTCGCAAAAGGAAAGTTCCCTGGGACTTGATCAGTCGACGACTCCTGCTAGAGATGACCATCTCCCATGGAGAGGAGTGGCAACTGCGCTCAGTTGCAATTAGCCGCATGATCGCCGACTCGCGTAGCGAACTCGCAGTGGTCCAAGCATGTGGAGACTTGGTACGCGATATCGACAATCAAGTCTTCATCGAACCATTGCTCCTTCTCGAGTCCTCGGAGCATCCGCAGAGCGCAAGTCAGATCGTGCGTCATGCTACTAACCCGCTTAACGAACATGCCCACCAAGGCGCCTGGTGGGCCGCTGCCGAAAAGATCACCCAAGGCCACTTCAACGACAGGCAGAAAGAAGCACTCGGCCGAGAAGCCCTTGCTCTTCTGAATGAAGATACACATTTGCCGGGCTGCAGAGTGGCTGCAGCAGAACTGCTACGATGGATGCCTCCAGTTGGCAGCATTGCAGCAACCGCATTGCGTCGTGCGGTTCTTCGGGACAAGGCTGCGGCGTCAATCATTGCTGGTGGGCGAACTATGCAAGCTGTAGCGAGCCAGATGGTCATCCAACGAGTCGCCTGCCGCGCCTTGCAGCGCCTCCCTCGGGATGTGTTGGACAGCGACCCCATCTTGGAGCGGCTCCTCGACGAGATGCTGCACCACCCGCAGTTGTCCACGCGAGTCATGGCGGTGCAGATGGTAGCCGCTACGCCTTATAGACTGCCGGTTGCTGCAGCTCTAATCACCGAGCTTGATCGGCGACTTTCTTGCAGGGAGTCATCGACTATATTGCCGATTATTCATGCCATCGGCACGCTTGGAGGAAATGATTCACGAAAAGCAATCGAACGCATCGCGCTGGATGTCGCCACCCCACCCGACGTGGCAGACGCGGCGATCTGGGCAATTGCACACGTCGACAGTAGGATTGGTGACGAATTCTGGCAAGCCGTCAGGATGCGGTTGCAGCGCCGCTTGAATCCCGAGTATGCGCTACGTGGCATGGCGTATGTGGGCGGCATCTGTGGGCGAGGCGACTGGCTGGATGAATTAAAAAACGATCGTACCACACCTCCATCCGCGCGTACTGCCGCAAGGTGGTGGCTCAATCTTCCAGCTCATCTTAAAACGGCAACTCCTTGTAATCCGTGATGATATCGACGTTTACGCCGTCCCTTTACGGGCAGCGCTCGACACGCTCAGTGCCGTTGCAGTACTAACCCTCAACCCGGAGCACGCTCCCGGCCTCGCCGCCGCCCTGCTCCGCGCCGCCGACACCGCCGACGCGGCCATTCGAGGCGACGTCCCGCAGTGACATACACCAAACGCGAATCGACGACGATCCGCCCTCGAACAGAGCCGTCAGTCGTAACCCAGTCTGGGGCCAGCGGCGGTCTTGATCGCGCCGTCGAGGTCAGCGTGGATAGGCACGGCTGCCCCAACGGGCACCGCGCCAAACGCTGCCAGAAGGGATCACACATGACCGATGAAACGCCCGGCCCCCGAACGATCGAGGTCACTGACGACGTGTACGACGTGCTGAAGCGCACCACCGACAGCCGAGACACGGACATCAACGGCGCGCTGCGCTACCTGATCGAGGTTCCGACGCCTCGGACTGCCGCCGACGGCGATTGAACAGCTCGCAGTAAGGGTGCCGCCGAGGCCGGGCTGAAGGACTCGGCGGCACCCTTCGTACTTAAGCCGTTTGCCCGGAAGAGGTACCGCTCGCCGCGTACACGGCGGCAAGCAGTCGTTGCGCCGTGCGTTGAGTGATGCCGAGCTGCTGAGCCAGCGCGACGCCGAGGCCGCGCCGGTCGCGTCCAGTGCGGGCGGCCTCGGCCAGGAGCGCGATGGCGGCGGGAAGTCGAGAGTCGTCGGCGTACGGGTGCGGTTTGCGGGCACCGGTGGTGCCGGGGGTGCGGCCGGTGGATTGTCGGCCCGTGCGGGCGTCGGCCACGGCCCACACTGTGCGGCGGAACCACAGGCGGCGGGTTCGGTTGTCTGGCAGCTTCGTGACGCGGTCTGGGTGGTTGAGCAGGGTGTCGGGCAGGTTGCGGTAGGAGCGGTAGCCGAGGATCTTGGCTGCTGCTCCGGAGCCGATGAGGTCGTCGGGTTTGCCGCGGCGGTGGACCTTGGTCAGCTCGGCGCGTTTCGCTGCCTGGTGTTCGGTGTGGAAGGTCTCGACGTCGTCGAGCCAGAACCAGTCACGGCCGTCGTGGTGGAAGCCCTCGGGGAAACCGAATCGAGTGCGGTGGCGGTACCAGTGGTTGACGGTGGAGTAGGCCGCGCCGGTGTGCGCGGCGACGCCGGCCCGGTTGAGGGCGGTTCGTCCGCCGATCACGCGTCGTGCCATGTCGCCCATCCTCCTTCCCCGGGTGGCTTCCTGCGAGCACGGTGGCGTCGAGGCAGGCTCGCCGTAGGATTGGTGGCACGCCCCGGTCCGGGTAGAAGCGGTCGTTTGGTCCGCGGGCGGCCCGGAGTGGGCGAGGTGGCCGGTCGGGGTTGCGCGCACCCTCGGGTGCGCCCGCCGGCCACCGACCACCCCGTTATAGCTTCGGGCGCAGCAGCCGCCACGCCACGTCCGCCATTCGGTGCAGTGGCAGGGCGGCGAGTTTGGCCCGGGTGGCGGGTTTGAGGGCGTGGTACACGGTCAGGATCGCGGCGGCGGTGGTCGCGTCCACCACCACCCCGTCGATCTTGCGGAAGTTGCCGCGCTTCGCCTCGCGCAGCAGCTCGATCACGCGGAGGTCGCCTGCGGTCGCGTCATCGGGAAGCGCGTCGATCTCGGCCAGTCCTTCGCAGTCCGGGCAGGTGACGAGGTGGGGGTCCTCGGTGACGCGGGTCAGTGGCCCGTCGTCGGCTGCGCACACCGGCCCCGTACGGCGGTGGGCCTTGGCGTGGGTGGAGGCGGGCGGATCGTGCCGCGCCGTGACGGTCATGATGCCCCTCCTGCCGTGTCGGGCCAGATGCCGAGCGGGTGGCCGGGGGTGATCTGGCCTCGGCCGGGTGCGAGGGTGTCGAACACTGCGGAGTACCTGTCGTGCAGTTCGCCTCGGGTTCGTATCAGGTGTTTGCCTCGGGTGAGCTTGGCGGGCATCGCGTCGGCCACGCGGCGGATCAGCCCGTACAGGTCGCGGGCCTCGATGAGGTCGGCGCATCCCTGACAGGCCGTCCACCGCTCGCCCCACGCCTGGGTGAGGGCGTGCTCGGTGTCGGTGCGGCGCACCCTGGCCGCGTGGTGCCGGGATCGGTAGTCGTTGACGGACACGACTTGCCGGGTGATCCGGCGGGCGTCGGTGATCTGGTTGGCGCATCGGTAGATCCAGGCGGCCTCGGGTGCGGAGCAGAAGTCGCACTCGATGATCGGATCGGGGATCTCGGTGAGGGGTGCAGGCTCGGGGCGGTGGTCGCTGTGCTGGCCGCGCTGCTCGGCCGCGTGCAGGTACCCGATGATGAGGCCCAGGTCGTTGAAGCGGATGTTCAGCCCTCGACGGCAGCGGCGGCAGTAGAGCGGCTCCTCAAACGGCGCCATACTCGTGTCGAAGGCTGCCGGCTTGGGCGGACGGGTGAATTCCTCGGGGTGCGGGAGGTGCGGCGGCATTACTGGTCGCCTCCGTTCTGGGGGCCGGTGTGCGGCCAAGCAGGGTTCGCCGGGTCGAGGGTCTGCTTGAGGCGCAGGCTGGCGAGGTCGACGAGTCGGCGGAGCAGGCTCGCCGTTCCGCCGCTGAGATCGGGGTCGTAGTCGTGGGCGATGCGGCAGGCGTGGCGTAGGGCTACGCACGCCTTGATGAGCGCGTTCTCCAGGGCGGCGTGGTCGTCGGCTCGTGTGCACCTCACGACGTGGGCGGCCGGATAGGTGCGCTCGTCGCCGTTGGGGAATCGCAGGGTGTAGCGGCGTGCGTAGGTGGTGTGTGGGGTGGCGTAGCGGACGTCGGTGACGGTGCCGAGGCGGTATTCGGTGGCGTCGGACGGGTTGATCACCCGGGCGGTGTCGCCAGCTTCCAGGGACCGGTACATCGGTGCTCCGTTCACGGGATGCGAAGGGTCAGCGGGTCGGGTGGTCGGTCTCGCCGCCACCGTTGATCTCGAAGGTGATGACCTCGTCGGGGGTCTCGGTGGTGTCGGCGTGCAGGTAGAGGTCGCCGGCTCGGCGTTTGACGCCGATGGAGACGTCGTGCACGTCGAGCACCACGTACGCCGTGCGGTCCCCGGCCGTGGCGTCACCGGGGTAGACGCGCAGGTTGAGTCGTGCCAGCACCTCGGCGCACACGGGGTCGACCGAGCCGAGCAGGGCGAGCGCGCCCGCGAGCTGCTGACTGCTGATGGCGTGTTGCCGCTCGCCGCCGATGCCGTCGGTGTTCTCCGAGGGGTCGATCCAGCTCGTCATGCCGGCCTTCCCTCGTCGCTGGCCGACTCGTCGCCGGTGGCCGGGTTGGGTGGGAAGGCGGCGAGGATGCCGGTGAGGGTGCCGCCGGCCTGCTCGTCGGTGATGGCGGCGCAGGCGATGAGGGCGGCTCCGGCGGCGAGGGCCTGGGCCGGGGTGTAGCGGACTCGTACGGTCCGGATGCCGTCGAGGGTGGTGCCGCGGATCTCGACGCGGCCTCGTCGCCAGGTGGCGACGGGCAACTCGTCGTCCGGGACCGCGTGGACGGTCCCCCGAAGTCCCTCGCACAGTGCGGTACGTAGGTGCTCGCGTCGGCGGGCGGCGATGGCCTCCCACCTCGAGGCGCTCCTGCTGTGGACGGTGTGGCCGTCGCTGGTAGTGGATGCCGCGTGGGCGTGGAAGCGTTCAGCATTGCCGGTCACCTGGGCGAACTCGGCCGCGAGGTCGAACAGTCGTTCTGGGTTCATGCGGAGACTCCGTGGTGAGTCAAAGGGGATATCGCCGGGGTGCCGCGCGGCCGGGGGTCGGACCGTGGCCGCACGGCATGTTGCGGCGGTCAGGGACGGTCGGCGGGCGGTACGGCGGCATCGGGCGGGGTCGCCGGTTGCCGGACGGTGCCGTTGGGGGCGAATGGCGGTGCCGCCTTCACGTGCGGAAGTCCGGAATTGAGCTGACCGATTCGGTCGAGCACGATCGCCCCGGTGGCGGTCAGGTGTGCGCCCACGGCGAGGGCCTGCGCGCCGGTGAGCAGCACGACGAGGCGGCGGGCCGAGGGGTCGTGCAGGTGCAGCTCGACGTGACCGTTAGGCAGTGGCCGGACCGGTTGGAAGCGCTCGACCTGCGCCCCTTTGGGCAGTCCCACACGAAGGGCCTTGGCCAGCGCCCGCCACTGCTCGTTGACGAGTGCGTCCCACTCCCCGGCGCGGGCGATCGAGTTGTCGTACTCGGCCCTGCTGGTCGAGTGTTCGGCCATCGCGCGGGCGACCTCGGCCCGCGCGAAGTTGGCGCACACCTGGTTGACCAGGGCGATCATTGCCTCGACGGTGGGCATCGGGGCGGGCGGTGACGTCACGACGGGCTCGATCCGGACTTTCGCGGTACCGGTGGCGCAGTGCGCGCCGGTACCGGAGCCGGCCGAGGTCTTCCGCCTACCCCGGAACCAACGCCAGCCCACCTCAGACCGCCAGCAGCTCGAACGCGCGGGCCTTGAGGTCCGCACCGGCACCGGTCAGCGCCCGGGTGGCGCGGGCGAGGTCGGTCTTGGCGGGGGCGAAGTGGTCGATGTACTCGGTGATGGCCTGGTAGCCGGCCCACCGGGTGCCCTTGATCGCCTTTTGGGTGTCGGCGTCGCGGATGAGGTACCGCAGTGTCGCGGTGCGCTGCTTCGCGTTGTTCTTCGCCGTGTCGGAGGCGTCGTCGGCAAGGGGCCACACCTGCGCGACGATCTTCTCGAACTCCCCCATGGTCAGCGACTCGTTGATCATCTTCTCGGCTTCGGTCTCGAAGTCGCGGAACGCCTTCCACATCAGTCCGAGGGCCTGCCGCGCCTCGGCGATCTTGCTGGTGACGTTCGAGGTGTGCCGGAACGTGTACGAGCTGACCGACCGCCGGTACGCGAGGGCCTGCGTGTTCGCACACACAATCCGTACCGGGGTCGCGTCCAGGCGCAGCGACGCGGTGCCGTCGTGGGAGGTGGTGGCCGCGAGGTACAGGTCCATGTCGTCCACCCCGGCGATCCGCATCGCCTTGGGCAGCTTCATGGTCACGAAGACCGACCGGCCCTTGCGCATCGAGCCGGCCGTCTCGAAATGAGCGCCGGAGGCATCGACCAGGAGGTTGAGCGTCTCGGCGACCTGCTCGTTCTGGACCACGCTGTAGTCCTCGCCGACCACGCCGAGGTACTCGGTGGCGCCGGTGACCGGGTTCGTCCGCACGGTCATGTACTTGTCGGGGCAGTCGATCTTGGTCACACCCTTGTCGGTGATCTCGATGCCCTGGATGGCGATCTTGCGGACCTCCCAGCCGCCGAGCCACGCCTTGCTCATGACCTCCTGCGCGGTCATGCACGCCTCGGCGACGGTGCCAAGCTGATGCCAGGCGGACAGCCGCGCGGAGGCGAACGCCGTCTGGCCGTTGGCGAACGTTTCGAGTTCGTGTGCCACGGTGGCACTCCTTCCAGGTCGTTTGGGTTTCGGCGGGCGGCGGGCCGGGGGTTGCGACCCCGGCCGCGCCGTCACAAACAATGTTCCCTACCTCGATGGGTCGATCAAGACGATCGATTCGAGTCGATCGAGGTTTCTGCGGCGAATCTGACGCCCGCCGCCGGGCGTGGCCTACCGACTGTCGGTGGCCGGCCGTAGCTGCCCGTCCGGGCCGTACACATGGGTGTGGACGGTCTTGAACGGGGCGGGTAGGTACACCGTGTATCCGTGTTCGGGAATGAACCGCGTTTGATAATCGCGGGTGATGCCCAACAGGTGCCGGTCGGGTTTGTCGCCGTGCGACCCCGGCGGGATGATGCCCGCGCCGGGCCGGTCGGCGCGGGCGCGGCGGTGCCGCCCGAGCGCGATGTGGGGGCACAGCGACAGTGCGGCGGTCATGCACTCGGGGTGCCCCGGCGGGTCGGCGTAGCGCATCAACTCAGCCGCACGAGGGCCGCCAAGAAACGCCACCCAATACCCCATCGGCTCGCCGCACAGCGAGCACTTGCGTTCGAGGGCGAGGCGGGTCGAGACGGTGGTGTTGATCGTGGTGAAGTCCACGTGCGACCCGCCGCCGGACGGGTCGGGGTGGATGTTGACCGGCGGGATCGGCAGGCCGCGCCGCACGTCGTGGGGACGCGCGGCCAGCGCGGGCGGAATGCCGGGCTTGTCGGCGGGCGGCATCGGGCGGGTCACGACGCCTCGCCGGTGCGGCCGGGCCGCGCGTCGGTGATGACGAGGCCGGGATTGGCGATCCGCAGCACCGGTGCTGCGGTTTCCCATTGCGTCGCGCTCAGCGTGTAGACGCTGGTGTCGAGTCCAGCGGCCTCCATCACGCCGTGTTGGGTCCCGGCGCTGTCGGCGTTGTCGAACACGGCCACCACGTCGCCACCGGCGACCACGTACACCGGAGCGTCGTCGGCGGGACGGGACAGCGGGGCGGTACGCCGGTGTTCGGCCAGCCACCGCCCGACCACCTCGACCGGGTCGCCGGTCAGGGTGCCGGTGTCGTAGCCCTCACCATCGAGCCACGCGAGGTGATCGGCGACGATCCAATCAGGATGAATGAGCCAGGATTGCCGTACGGCCTGCCACATGGTCAGGCGTGCCGGAACGCCGATCGGTTCGGCCGGTTGCGAGCCGTTCGGGCCGGGCACCGGGCATAGCGGGGTGCCGTCGTGGTGAGACGCGGCCGGACGCGAGGCGAATCCGTCGAGGGGCCAGTCACGCGGCGGTACTGGCCGGGCCGGTTCCCCGCATTCGGGGCAGCGCAGCGACCCCGGCGCGACCGTCGGGCCGTGGGCGTGGTGGTCGTGGTGGCTGTGGCCGTGGGGGTTGGTCATTGTCCGTTCCTTCCGTGCGCGTGCGGGTGGGCGTGCGGGTGGGCGTGCGGGTGCCGGGGCCGGGCAGGCTGCCCGGCCCCGGCGGGGTGGTCGGTCAGGCCGCTACCGGCGCGGCGGCGGCCTCGTCGGTGTTGGCCTCGGCGGCGGTGGCGTCGTCGGTCTCCGGCGGGGCCAGGAACGCGCGAACCTCGGCGGTCGGGGCGGGTGGGTTGTCCGCGAGGGCGTACGTTTCCGGGGCCTCGCGGGTCAGGATCAGCACACCGACCCCGGTCAGCTTGTCCATGCCGTTGCGGACCGCCCCGGGGCTGCGTCCGCCGATCTCACGGGCGACGGTGCCCGGGGTCACCTCGTGGCCGGGGCCGAGGTCGCGCATGAACGCCTCGACCCGGTTACGCAACTCGTTCTTTCCCAACCTGGCCGACCCGTCGCTGTTGATCTCGCCGGTCGTGCGGCCGGTGCCGGTGGTACGCCGAGCCGAGGGGCGGCGAATCTTGCGGGTGTGACCGCAGGTCGGGCACGTGGTGTGAGTCGGGGCGTTGGCCGGGTCCACCGTGGCGAGGTCGCCGTCCCCGACGACCCACAACTCGTTACCCTCGTCGTCAACCGGCAGACGACGCGCGGCCCCGGCAACCTCCATCGCGGCGAGGATCGTGTCGCCCATGACGACCGACAGACCACTCTCGTTGATCGCATTGTCGGCGGTGATGCCGTCCGGGTGCCCACCCAACACACCGGCCATGATCAGCACTTTCAGGTCAGGCTGACGCGGGGCGACCGGCACCCCCGACACCGGCGCACCGGACACGGGGGCCTCCGGCAGCGCGGACTCGTCCGCCCCACCGCCCCCGTTCGCGTCGTCGGCGGGGGTTGCCTCGTCGGTCGCGTCCGGGGT
>NZ_JBFBCH010000023.1:46009-115405 GCF_040683055.1 Polymorphospora sp. NPDC051019
GTCGTCTCGGGGGCGTCGTCGCCGGGGGTCGGCTCGTCGGTCGCGTCCGGGGTCGTCTCGGGGGCGTCGTCGCCGGGGGTCGGCTCGTCGGTCGCGTCCGGGGTCGTCTCGGGGGCGTCGTCGCCGGGGGTCGGCTCGTCGGTCGCGGTGACGGTGGCGGGGTGCCAGATGTCGGCGCTCTTGCGGTTGCCGTTGGTCGGGCCGGGGGTGCGGGTGGCGGTGCCGTCGGCCTCCATCGCGGCGAGGGCCTTGGAGGCGGTGGACTGCCCCACCCCGGCCTCGGCGGCGAGGTCACGGACGGTGATGCCGTCGGGGTGGTTGGCGAGGGTCCGGGCGACGGTAACGGCGGTGGTGGTCGGCGCGGCGGTGGTGGTGTTGGTGGACATGGCGAATAAACCTCCGTGCAATAGGGATCGGCAATAGCGATTCCGCATGCGCGTGGTGCGCATTGTTTGCGGTTTCGCCGGGGCGGTTTTTGTTGCCCACGTCCATGGACGCTCGATGCCCGATGATTGTCAACCCCGTCACGCAAGACTCTTTACGGCGACCGCGCGGCGCCACTTCCGTTCTCGATTCAGGAACCGTTCCCACCGTCCGAAACACCATTTGACGGCCCCCGGTGCGACGCTGTGACGCGTTCGACGCGCCTCCCTGGTGCTACATAGGGTGGGCAGCGCGGGGGTCGCTCACAGCGTCTGGCGGGGTTGCGGTTTTCGGGTCGGAACGACTACGCCGCGCGCCCGGCGGACCGGACGCGCGGCGCTCACCGCAACCCGTGGGGACCTTCTTGAAATGTGCGGAAAATCACTTCATGCCTTTACAGGGACACGCCTTTTCGACGCATGAAAGGAACCGGGTCAACGGCATTGTTCTCGGTGCCGGGATAGCCTTCGTGGATCTCGTAGTGCAAATGTGGGCCGGACGAGTTTCCGGAACTTCCGACGTGGCCAATTGGCTGCCCCGCTATCACCGTCTGCCCAACCCGGACAATCGGCTGTCGCACTATGTGGCAGTAACGCGAAACGATGTCGTTCGCGTGGCGGATCTCGGTGTACCAGCCGCACCCGCCGAGTCCCGGGTGGCCGTCACGGTCGCACGGCATCGGGCGGCCGGTGGGTTCCCATGAGTTGCCGTCGATGTTGCACCGCACGCGTACGACCACGCCGCTGGACGCGGCCCGGATGATGGTGCCTTTCGGGGCCATGATGTCGAACCCGTCGTGTCCGGGCCGGGCGTCGGTGCGGAAGCCGGAACCGGCCGTGCCCGCCACCGGGCGGGTCCACCCCGAGGCACTGATCGGCGCACCGTCACAGACCGGCGGCGTTCCGCCGGTGTACGCCGTCACGATCTCGGTTGCCCGTTTCTCGTGTCGGGCGTAGGCGTCCGGGTACGCCGACCGTTGCACCTTCTGTGCGGCCTCGGTGAGCGGTAGCCGTTCCCACCCAGGCACGGTGACGAGGCGTTCGTAGAACTTCCCGGCGGCGTATTCGGGGTTCATGATCTGTTCCGGGGTGCCCCATCCTTGCGACGGTCGTTGCTGGAACAGCCCCAACGAGTCGTGATCGTTGTTCGGGCCGAGGTGCCCATGGTTGATCAACGAGGACTCCTGGAGTGCGGTGGCGACCGCGATCACCCACCCGCGCGCCGGTACGCGCAACCGCTCACCCACGGTCACGATCATCGAGGCGTTATGGACCTGGTCAGCCGACAACCCCGCCGGGGTGGCACTCTGCACGGTGACCGTGCCGACGCAGCTACCCCCGGCCGCGCCCCCACCGGACACCGAGGAGACGACTCCGGCGGTGGCGGCGATGAGCAGCAGCAATCCCCCGGTAGCCCCGGCCGCGACCCATACGGCTAGCCGTCCCACGGCGCACCGTCCCCGCCCGGTGCGGGCACCTCGGCCAGACTCACCCGGTCGGGCTGCCCCACCATTCGCCAGACCGGCCCCGCCGGGCCGCCGGACGCGGCGGCGTGGTCGGCGGTGGCGGTGGCGGTGGTCACCCCGTCCGGCACCCCGGCCCGCCGCAGGTGGGCGTGCAGGTTGGTCTCACGGGCGGCGGTGGGTAGCCAGAACAGCACCGGATACGCCCGGCGGGGCGGTAGTGCGGCGTAGCCGGTCAGCTTGCCGACGACTCGGCCCAGCGTTTCGGTGCCGAGGTCGGCCTCGAGCCAAAACGGCACCGCCGGGCCGTTGTCGGACCACACGCCGTGGCCGTCCGGGCGGACCAGGTTCCCGCACGCCTCGCGGCAGCGTGCCTCGTTCCACCACCGCACCAACCGCGCGCCGGGCCGGGTGCGGGCATGAGCCGTGAGCGCGACGAAGAACCCGTTCACCGTCACCAGGTGCGCCAATGTCGGAGACATCGCGAGTCGGGCGGTGGCGTCACGCACGGCGGCCGGGCGGGGTAGCGCCTGGTCGCGTCCGGCCGCGATGATGGCCGCGCCGACCGGCCCGAGGGTCCACCGCCAGGATTGCGAGCCGGGCCGCTGGTAGTGCCGGAACCGGTCGAGGATGTCTCGGCCGTAGAGGGTGTTTAGCCGGTTGCGGGCACGGCCGACCGAGCCGAAGGCCAGGTCGACGAGCTGATCGGTCGTGAACGTCCGGTGCTGGTCGAGCAGGTCGAGCAGGAGTCGGTCTCGGGGGGTGAGCCGGCCGAGTTCGGCGGCCACGACGGACGCCGTAAGGCGGGAGCTGCCTTTGGCTGGTGTGCGGGTAGGAGGGATATCTCTTATCAGTCGGTTCCGGTCCACCGGTCCTCCTCACCGCCGTCCACGTGCGCGTATGACGTGTTCAAGGGGGCGTGTTCACCCGGCTGTTCGTGGTCGTTGCGTTGCTCGTTGGATCGCTCGTTAGAGGTCTCGTTAGACCACTCGCCCTGCACAGCGAAGGTGTTGTGTCCCGCTAGCTCCGTCACCGCGGCGTCGACCGTGACGGAAGGTTCGGGAGTGGCCGAGTCGGTGGCGGCTTCGGCGAGCAGCCGTCGCCGCTGTTCCACGGGCAGGCCGGTGTGGTCCCGGGCCGCGCGGCGTAGCTCGCCGGCACGCTCCGGGATGGCCGGTGGCGGGGGTTCGGTGTCGGCGGTGACCGGCGGCACGATCCGCCCGCCCGCGACGGGCCGCAGGACGACTTCGTAGCCGCCGAGGCGGATCAGATCGCCGTCATCGAGGTATGGCCGCAGGTGCCGGGCCTGGTCGATGGCGTCGCGGGGGGCGAGGGCGAAGTACACCTTGTTGCGGGCGTTAGCGTCGATCGCCTCGACCATGTCTCCGGACAGTTGGCCAAGGTACTGGTGGGCGAGGACGAACGAGGTGTGCAAGCCGCGGGCCTCGGCGAGGGCGTCATCGATACCGATGGGCAGGTGCAGGAAGTTGTGGCACTCGTCCAGGACGATCATCGCGTCGGGGCGATCGTCTTCGGGGATGCGGGCGCGGGCGGTGGTGGCCTGCCACAGCCCAGCGAGGAGTAGGGAGCCGACCAGGCGGGTGCCGTCTTCACCGAGGACGCCCTTTGGTAACCGTGCGAGCAGGACGCCGCCGTCGAGGATGTCGGCGAACGAGAACGTGGTGGCCGGCACTCCGAACAGCGAGGCCGCCATGGGGTGTGCCAGCACGAGGCGCAGGCGGGACAGCAGCGGGGCCACGAGGCCGGAGCGCTGGGCGGCAGGCAGTTCGTTGAACCCTTTCCAGAACTCGCTGAGGGTGTTGCCCTCCCACGCGTTCAGCTTGCTGGTGGCAACATCGACCCGTTTGGTTCTCCAGGCCGAGTCGGACAGCAGCCGCGGTAGCTGGGCGAGGGTGGCGTCTTCGACGTGGGCGAGGGTGAGCAGGCCGTGGTAGCAGATGTCGGCGGTGCGGTGCCCCCACCACCGTGACCACACCTTCGCCATCACGGCGGTGAGGTTCGCGGCGACGTCGTGCGCGCTGCCGCCGTGCACGGCCGGGTCGAGCAGGTTGATCGCCGGGGGTGCCCGGCGTTCGTCCGGGTCGATGAGGACCAGCCGGTCACCACACGACTTGGGCAGCCGGGCGAGCAGGTCTCGGATGAGGTCGCCCTTGGCCGGGTCGAACGCGGCCACGCCGCGCCCGGCGGCGACGTCGTCGAGGATCATCCGCATCAGCAGGGTCGTCTTGCCCGTGCCGGTCGGTCCAAGCGCGTGCACGTGGTAGCGGCAGTCGGTCAGGGAGATCCCGAGGCGCATCGGCGGTCCGGCGTTGGCGACGCCGATGATCTTGCCGCCCAGGCCGTGCCGCTCCTCGATCGGCACCAGTTTGAGCCTGCGGCCTTTCGCGCGGGAGTTCGAGGCGGCACCCTTGGTCTTGATCTTGTTCAAGGTGTGCTCCAGATGGTCGGTGGCTCGTCGGCCTTGGTCGCGCCGGGCTGTGCCTGCGCCGTCGTGCGCGGATGGGCCTGACGATCGGAGGTCCGGAAGATGTCGCGGGTGGCGGCCCGGCGGCGTGATGCCGCGCCGGGTAGGCCGTAGGCGGCCGGCTCGGCGGGTAGCCCTGCGATGGCGGCGGCTTCCGCGACGGAGACGAGGCTCATCCGGGCCTCGAGCACCCACCGGTCGGCCGCCGTGACCGCACCATGCCGTAGTCGGCGGCGGGTGAAGTGCGCCGACAGCAGCCCGAAGCCGGAGCTGACATCAGCGACGGCAGCGCGGGCAGCAGGCTTGGTGGGGCCGGTGGCGACGGCATGCACGGCGACGAGCAGGTGCGGTGCGTCGGCGTACTTCGCCCGCGTTTGCCGGGCCAGCTCGGCGATATACGGGTCGGTCGGGCCGGTGCGGTGCCTCGGGCTCGATGAGCCGGGGGTGAGGATGTTCAGGACTCCGAGGATCAACGCTCGCAGCCCATCGGCGAGCAGTCCGGCGGCGCGGGCGGTCCCTCGGGGGCGCCGGACGCGTTGTGGGTCGGTCATCGCGCGGCGCAGCAGCCGCAGCCGGTGAGCTGGCGCCCGGCCGAGGTGGACTTGCAGGATCGCGCCGCCGGTGCGTCCGGCCGAGGCGAGGCCGCCGTAGACGGCCCGTAGCCGGTCCTCCTCGGGGGCACCCGCGTCCACGCCCCGGCGCAGGGCGGGGGTGGTGTCCTCGACCAGGGGCAGCCATTCCGGCTGGGTGGGCCAGACCGCAAGTGCGGCTACGGCCCCCGTGGTGGGCACCGTCGGTGGGCGGGTCTGTTCGGCGCGGACGCCGGGCCAGCCCCGTTGCAGCAGCCGCACGACGGCGGTCGGGCTGACCCCCGGTGGCAGCCACAGCCCGCACCGCATTCCGTCCGGGTCGGCAGCGACCTCCCAGACGAGCCGTGCCGGGCGCAGCGCCCATCGGCGCGGCACGGGCAACACGGTGGCGAGCAGCCGCCACAGACCGATGGTGGCGGCCGGAGTGGCGGTCACCGGCGGAGTGATTTCCAGCCACCGTGCTTCGGCGGCGTGCCGCCGCCAGACGCGCCGCCGCCACACCTTCCATCCGAGCCGCGAGACGATGAGCGCCGCCACGGCGGCGAGGAGCAGCGGCCACCGGTCGCGGACGAGACGCCACACCGCGTCGGCGGCGTCGGCGCCCCAGGAGCCGCACAGCAGCTCGCCCACAACCGAGTCGGGAACGCGGCCCTGACCAGGCACACACCCGGTGGGCTCCGGAGGCGGGGATGGGGACAAGGCAGGGATGGGAACCATCGGGGACTCCGATCGGCGGTGGTGAGGGAGGCTCGTGGGCCGGGGTCAGCGGCGGCGGACAGGCGAACCGGTGACCGGGCCGGTGACGATCAACTCGTGCTCGGACGCGGAGGCGTGGCTGTGAAAGGCCACCCGCGCGGACCCAGCCGCGAGGAGCGCGTCCCCGCGTTGGCAGGACAGCAGGAACGCCCGTTCGCCGTCGGTGAGTCCGAATGCCTCGGCAACGGCGTCGATCGCCTGCGGCGCCTGCCGCAACAGCACCTGCGTGGCGGCGTTGGAGACGACGGCGCGGCCGGTCTTGGTGGCGAGCACGTCAGCGGCGTCCTGGGTCACCACGGTCAAGCCAGCGCCGTACTTGCGCGCCGACTTGGCCAAGGTCTCCAGGAACACGCCGCCACGCCCGCCGGACAGCAGTTTCCACGCCTCGTCCACCAGCACCATCCGCAGCACGTCCGGCCGAGCCCCGGAGGCGATCGCGCCGCGTACGGTGCGCCAGATCGTGTCCAGGGTGAGCAGCGTGCCGACCGGGTGCAGTTGCTCGGGTAGGTCCTTGATGGCGAACACCACGAGGTGCCCTCGGGCGAGCGTGGTGGTTGGCCCGTCGAACAGGCCCTTCATGCTGCCGGCCACGTAGGGGTGCAGGCGGGCGGCGACTCGGCGGCCGGCGTCGTCGGTGTCCTCCAGCGCGGCCATCACATCAGCGAGGAGCGGCGGTGGTCGCCGCCAGGTGCGCGGGTCGGTGGTGATGCCCTTGGCCCGGTACGCGGCCAGCACCGCGACGTCGAGGGAGCGGGCCTCGTCGCCGGGCAGCGGCTCGCTGACTGGGGTGTCGCCGCTGCCCATCACGGTCACGAGCGTGTGCAGGAACCGTGCCCGGTCGTTGAGCGCGTCGTCGCCGGGCGGCAGGTCGAGAGGGTTGATCTTCACGCCGGCCGCGCCGAGGCGGATGACCGTGCCGCCGACCGCGTCGGCCAGGCGCAGGTATTCGTCCTCGGGGTCGATGACGAACGCCTCCACCCCGAGGCACAGGTTGCGCAGCAGATCGAGCTTGGCCAGGTAGGACTTCCCTTCCCCGGAGCGGGCGAGGATGACCGTGTTGTAGTTGGACTGCGCCCACCGGTCCCAGACCACGACTCCGGCCGAGTGCAGGTTGAGCCCGAACAGCACGCCCATGCCGCTGTCCCCTGCGGTGTCAGGCAAATCGGGGCTGGTGAACGGAAAGGCTGCGGCGAGTGCGTCGGTGTCGAAGACCCGTTTCATCGCGAGCGCGTCGAAGGCGAGAGGCAGGCCGCTGATCCAGCCCTGCAACTGCCGCCACGTCACCGGCGCGGTGTTGAGCAGCAGCGATGCCGCAAGGGATCGCACCTCGGCCACCCGCTGCGCGAGGTCGTCGGGGCTGGCGCCGTGGACGGTCAGGTACAGGCCGAGGCGGAACAGGCGGGCCTCGCCTCGGGCGACACGGCCGGCCAGCTCGGCGGCGTCGGCCGCGGCGGCGTCGAGTTCGGGATCGTCGAGGCGGCCCCTGGCCGCGTCGTGGCGGCGGGAGGACTCGAACCGGCCGCGCTGCCTACGCAGCCGCTGCGAGGCCACCGCCGGCGGGACGGGCTCGATGTGGAAGGCGGCGTCGACCAGGCCCGGGTAGGACAGGATCGGCTCGGCCCACCCCGGGCCGACCTCGGCCGGGTAGCCGACCACCGCCAGGGTGGTGCTGTAGCCGTCCCCGACCCGCACGTGCCGGCCGTCGACCTCAACGGCGTCCGGGCAACCGGGCAGGATCGTGGCCGACTCGGACGCGGGACGCCGCCGCTTCGGCAGCAGTGCGGACAGCAGGCTCACAGGTCGTCACCTCCATCAGATGCGGTGCAAGCCGTGAGGGTCGGGGCGGTGGGGTCGAGGCTGGCCGCAAGCCGCACCATGGCGTCCGGCCCGTCGAGGACCCGGGCGGGAACCTCGCAGCCGGCGAGGGCGCGCACCGCCTCGGCGGCGTGATGCGCGGCGTGGTGCGCGCCACGCCGGCTACGCACGGCGACGGTGACCTGCCGGTGCAGCAGCTCGCGCTGCCCGGCCAGGTCATCGAGGAACGCCACGTGCGCGCGGGCGGCCTCCTCCAACGCGGGATGCGGCAGGCCCGGGGCGGCGGCGAGGAACCGGTCGGCGAGGTAGGTCAGGTCGACCCGCTGCGCCCGCACCACGATCTGCGCCGGCCCGTCGAGGCTGTGCAGCCACCGCGCGAACCCGGCCACCAGGCCGTTCTGCTCCCCCGGGGTCCGCAGCCCGAAGGCCACCGTCGAGGCGGCGACCAGGCTCGTGGTGCCGTCCGAACCGAGATCGATCAGCCCGTCGCCGGTGATGCCCTTCGCGGGCAGCCGCAGCGGTGCGGGCACAGGTAGCCGGTCCCCCGGCCCGGTGGTGGTGGCAACCCACGCCGGAGCCGGGATGACCGGCCCCTCGGCCGGCACGAGCCGACGCGGACTGCGGCGGTGCCGCAGCGCCGCGAGGACCCAGGCGTCGAGGCTGATGCCGTCACGGCGGCCGACCGCGAGCAGGAACGCCCCAGCGGCGACCGGCAGCCCACCTGCGGCGAACACCAGCGGGTGCACCACCGTGGCGACCGCCGTCCACGCCGCGTAGAGCAGCAGACCCGTGACGGCCAGGATCACCAACTGGCGTCCCGACAGGCCGAACGCAATCCGATCAGGGCGTTCGATGTCTGCGGGAACCCGAGCCCGCATCGGGGCCTCGTCTGCATGGCGGCTCATCGCTGATCACCTCTCGGTCTCGATGACGAGCGCCGCACCGGACCGGACGCTCGTGCCGGCGGTGGGGACGGCGGGGACGGGGACGGCCCGGTACGGACGGCGGTCGGACCCACCGGCGTCGCGCCAGCGGCCGGGGACGGCCTCGCCGCCGGGGACGGGCGCGGCGGCGAGGCCGCTAACCGGCGACCGTCCGTGGACGGCGGGACGGACGAGTCCGGTGGACGAGGCCGGGATGTGTTGGTGGCCGGTGCTCGTCGGGCGGCGGTGCTCGCGTTAGCGGCGGCTTACCCGCTCGGGGTGGCGCGCTGGGCCGCCGTAGGCCGTGTCCCGGGGGTCGAGGCTCGTCGTGACCCGCCGGCTCTCGATGCGGCCGGAGCTGCGGAGAATACCGGCGTGACCGGGCCAGGTGGCCGGCGCGGCGCGTTCTGCGGCGCTGGTGCAGCCGAGAACGTCACTGCCGGTGCCGTGCCGCCGGGTGTTGCTCTCGGTGTCGTGGTCGTGGCGTCGCTGAAGGCGACTCGGGCCGGTGGGGTGGTCGGGGACGGCGGGCTCGGGTGGGGCGGGGCTGGGTGGGAGAACTGCGCGGCCGGGACACCGCCGGATGGTGCAGGCGTTGGGGTGGACGGGACTGCCGGGCGGCTGAAGGTGGGGGCGGCGTTCGTCCCGGACGGCGCGGGTAGCGGCGTGTGGGTGACTGGGGCATGGCTGAAGGCCGTCGGTCCCGGCGGGGACGGCGGAACGGGAGTCGGCCCGGGACGGGGCGGGCGCGGTGGACGGGGCGGACGGGGGCCGCTGGGCGATGGACGGGGGCCGGGTGGACGAGGTGCCGTCCGTCCGGCGTTCCGGGCCGCGCTCGTGCCGCCCAGGACGCCGGCTGCCGCGCCAAACGTCTTGATCATGATGAAGGCGTGGACGAGTTGGCCGATCAGTCCTCGGCCGTTGCTTTGTCCGAGCGGGCCGAGGATGAACTGTCGCATCCAGCCCGGCAGCTTGATCAGCAGCCACAGCATCGTCAGGCACACAATGACGCCGAGGAGCCCTTGCCCGGTCGCTGGTATGCCCAGCACGGTCGGCCCGGCGGGGGTG
The DNA here is from genome assembly GCF_040683055.1 of Polymorphospora sp. NPDC051019. Taxonomy (NCBI): domain Bacteria; kingdom Bacillati; phylum Actinomycetota; class Actinomycetes; order Micromonosporales; family Micromonosporaceae; genus Polymorphospora; species Polymorphospora sp. NPDC051019. The sequence continues at coordinate 55,532 of NZ_JBFBCH010000023.1, forward strand.
AGGAACACCTTGATGCTGGCCATGACGACGATGGCCTGGGCGAGTTGCAGGCCGAGGCAGACCAGGACGCAGCGCCACCACAGGTGGGCCACACCCTCGGTGAGCGGGCTGGCGTGGCAGATCAACGCCGCCGGGGCGAACCCGAGCAGGATGACCAGCGCCGCCAGTCGCAGGACGAACGTGCACTCCAGGACGAGGCACATCACGATCACGGCGATGGCCATCAGCGCCATCAGAAAACCGTGGCCTTGCAGGGCGTTGTCCACGATCTGTCGGATCGCGGTCGCGGCGGTCGGGCCGTCGATCGTGTTGCCGGCGCTTGCCACGGTCAGCGCGTTGGTCAGCGCGATGGCCTTCTCGCCGATGATCAGGCTGCAATTGGCGAAGACCACGCCCAGGGCGATGCGGGGTAGCACGTGCTTGAGGCCGTAGCGGGTTTGCAGGGTCTCCCGGGCGGTGACCAGGAACCCTCCGGCGACGATGAACAGCACGACGACGCCGTTGGCGACGATCAGGCTGGTCGTCCAGATCGCCTTGACGTGCTCGTTGTTGGTGAGGTCGGGGGTGGACAGCCATGACGCGCCGAGGGCTTCCATCACGGGCTGGAGGGCCTGCTCGGCGGCCCACACGACCAGGTCGACCACGGCCTTGCGGATCTGGCCCCCGATGTCGTACCAGGCCGGATCATCGTCAACGGAAGGCTGGCCGGGAGCCGGGGCCGGGCCGGGCGTGGGTGCCGGCGCGGAGGGTTCCACCCCCGGCGGGCGGACGCCAGGGTCAGGCACGCCGGGCGTTGGCGGCGTGCCGGGTGCGGTAGAGGGCGGGCCGGGTGCCGGGCTCGGCTCGGCGTGCGCCGGCCCGGCCCACACGAGGGCCAGGCCGGCGAGGATCAGCACGCCACACAGCAGCAACGACACCGGTCGGACCGGGCGGCGGGATCGGATCGTGAGGGCGGTCATCAGGCCACCCATGCGCCGACGATGGTCACGAACAGCGGCGCAAGCAGCGCGAGGGCGTAGCCGATCGCGGCGGACCGCAGCGCGAGCTTGGCCTTCTCGACCTCGCCGGGGTCGCCGTTGGCGGCCAGGTAACGCAGGCCGCCGACGGTGAGGAACAGGGTGGCGACGGCGACGAGGATGCCGACGAGCCAGGTACGGATGTTGTTGGCGACCTGTTCGATCGACTCGGCGGCCAGCACCACCAGGGCGGGCTCGGCCGCGTACGCCACGTGTGGCACGGCGACGAGGGCTGCGGTCACCGCGGCGGCGTTGAGTAGGAACAGGGCGGCGCGGACAGTTCGAGGACGGTATCGACGCAGGCGGCGGACGAATGGCCGTCCGCGCCTGCCGGCCCCGAGGCAGCGGCGGGCCGCCGCCTCGGGGCGCGGGAAGGGGACGTGGTTCATGGGATGGGGCACCTCCGGTGCGCACGCCTAGGCAGCCGTGGCGGGGCGTGGGTGCGCGAGTGGGCGACGAAGGCGGGACCGGGCGGTGCGCTCGTGGGTGACCTGTGGTGCCGACCGGCGCGGCCGTCCTCCTCACCAGAAGTGGCGGTTGGGCGGGAACCGTGCGGGGTGTCAGCGCCATCAACGGTCCGGTCGGAACAGGTCACCTGCGCGGGAAGTCCCGCACTAGGGGATTACAAATCCGAGCCCTGGATTGGAAAGTCCCAGCTCAGGACGGCTGCTAGGGGCGCTTCCAGGTGGTGGGCGCGTCGAAGGCAAGGGTCGCGGTGGCCTCGTTGACCACGTCGGCGTACGGGTCGGACAGCTCGCCGGACTCGATCGCGGCCTTGAGTCGGGCAACGGCAGCCGTACGCTGCTTGTAGAGGTTCCAGCGGGGCTGGCCGGTGCGTTCGGCGTAGGCGGTGAGGCTGACCCCTTCCAGGTAGGTCGCGCCGATCAGCTCTGCCTCCTGCGCGGTGATGACCTCGGCCCTGAACGCGCGGGCAAGGACGAGATCCGGGTGACCGTACGGGGTCGGCGGCAACACTGCCCCCGGAGCGTGGTTCGGCGCCCCGGACGAGGCCGGCTCCAGCTCGCGCAGCTCGGCGCGGGCCTTCGAGAACGCGGCCGACAGCAGGCTCCCGACCACGCCCGGCCTGTCCACATCGACCGTGGCGAGAGCGCGAAGGAAGTGCTCGACGATGGCGGCCTGCACGTCGCCGGTGAACAGCTTGGCCAGCAGGTACGCCTTGAACCGCAGACCCGGCAACGCAACACCGACCGCACCGGCACGCCACGCCGAGTCGCCGGTACGGGCACGCCGCACCAGCAGCCGCCACGCCGCGTCCCGGGCGGCGTAACCGCAGGACGGGTGCATGAGGATCGCCGACAGCTCGGGCAGAGCGACGGCCCGACAGGGCAGGCCCAGGCCGAGGTTACGGCCGTCCACCGACAGCGGGCTCGGTCCCTGCCCCATCAGCCGGAACCGGTACTCGATGTCGTTGAGCAGCGTCTCGCCCGGCCGGGAAACGGCGGGGGTACGACGGTCCATGGTGGTGCTCCCTCGTGATGACCGTTGCCGTCCGGCGGGAGTGCCGGTCGGCGATGTGCCACCACGCCACCAGGGCCCTTGAACAGATCATGAACACTCATGATCTGTTCAAGGTGTCTCCACATGTCTTCAACCCAGCCGTCGCCGATCCCCGCCAATACCTCCCGACGTCAGCCGGACGCCCCCGAGTCAGATGTGCACCCCGTGATCAGGCTGTTCAAGGGGCCCTCTCCACCGGCCACAACAGCTTCGCGGTTGGCCCCTTCTAGGCGAGGCCAGCACGCCCCACACGCATACGCACCGTAGAGTCGGAACGGGCGGTCGAAGCCAGCTGCAATGGCTTCGACCGCCCGTTGACCGCGTATTGCAGTCCAAGTGTGGCCGGCTAGATGGTGATGGCGCTGTTGGTCTTCGCGATGAGGCCCCGGATCTTGCCGACGAGCCGGTCGACACCGTACCGCCCGGTGTACTCCGACGCGCTCGATGCGGAACGCCAGAACTCAGCCCCATCGATCTGGTAGTTCTCGCCGGTCTCCGGGTCGGTGCCGATGCCAGCCAGGCTAGGCAGGTCAGCCAGCAGCTGCTCGTATTGCTGCACGTCCGACAGCCGGGCGCCGCGCTGGATAACAATTGGCAGGCAGTCGGCGAGGACACGGTGCATCGTGTTGACACCGGTGGCCTTGAGTAGGACCCAGTCGCCGGGCCGCTCGGTCGGGTCGAACGGCGTCGGCAGCAGTCGGGCGATGGCCTCCCAGAAGGCGTCGATAATCAGCGCCCATTCCTGCGGACTCAGTTCGCGCGGCATCTGCGCCGTCTGCAATGGCTTAAGGCTGCCAATGAACTGAGAAACCGCGATAGAGGTGTCCTTGGAGATCTTTTCGTTCGGTTTCCGGATGCGTGTGAGCCACGGGCTTCCCTTGCTTACCAAGGCGTCGTAAACGGCAGCACCAGCAAGAAGGCTGCCCTTGTTCTTACGTTCGCTGAGGTACTCGGCCTCGTTGCTGTCCTGCCGAGCCATGCGCTGAAGCAAGTCGGCGGTCAGGTCGGTGGGGACGCTCTTGGCCTCCCGGTTGATGTAGTAGAACTGCTTGATCTCCTCATTGCGGTCGAACCCCAGCATGAGCTTGAACGGCACCGGGAAGTCGTCGCTCAGCCGGCCCCGCTCGCTGAGCATTCGGACTGCACCGCTGCGGTGCTGGCCATCAACGATCCAAGCGACGGTCTTCTCATGGAATGTGATCGTGCATGCGGCGGTGGCGCTCCCGCCGCCCTCGATCGCGTTGGCCACGTCTTGGCGATCACTGTCGGAGAAGAACCTGATTGCCACACCTGGCGGCAGGTTGAGATCAGTCCTTTCAATTTCGTCGCCGTCTTCGAGTGGCCTGACATTGGCAATGATCGGATTGGGCATCAGGCCCTGCCTGTCCTCGAAGATCCGACCTTGGCGCTTTTCCTCGCCCTCGCCGTAGAAGGAGGCCGCCTGCGCCATGCGGGTTGATGATCCACGGCGCTGGTAGCCGTTGTCTGGGTCGTTTCCCCGCTCCGGATCGTATGCGTCCACGTTGGTTGCAGCGTCAAGCTGAGACGGTGTGAACGTTGTCGACACCATGACGTTTCCGCGCTGAACCTCAACAAGGGCTGGTCGTTCGATCTCTGTCATCTCAATCCTCTAGATAGATCCCGGGCGCCGCCTGCCTGACGAACTATGCCAGACACCCGTAGCCACACGCAAGTTGTCGACAGATTCTGTCGACGAACTCCGTCGACGCCCGCCAGGCAGGCTACTCAAGGGGCTCAGCACCAGCCGCCGCCACTTCGTGGCGGCATCCTTGAGCCGCACTTCCCACGACGCAAGCACGGCGGCAAGCAGGACGGCCACGATGGACTCCCGCCGGACGCATCTCACCTCATTGCGATCTTGCAAAGGCCCAAACGGTCAGCCCGAGCTCGCGTTCAAGCCGAAGAGGATCTTGCTTAACAGGTGGGGATCTTGTTCAACCTGTCACCGTTCGCGTCGGCAATCCGCGCCGCTTGCGTGGGGCCGACAGCGGGCGCCTCGGGCCGTCTCGACCTGCGTGTTTAACCCGTTGAGGATCTTGTTCAACTGGGCGGCGTCGGGCGACGCGCCTTGATCGGCGCGGAGCCCGCTCTCCAAACCGAGGCCCGAGTTTGTAATCCCTTAGTGTCAGCGCTTGTCGGCGGACGTGGCCCACACACCCATGCCGAAGCCCAGCTTTACCGCCCTCGGTGACCGGCCTCAGCCGGCACCGGTCGGGCTGATCCTTCCCAGTATCCGCGTCCCACGCACGCCCCATCCGGGAGTGCCGGACTGGCACGGACTGTCCCCGAGCCACCTCGCCTACCTCATCCGCCGCTACACCGACGTGGGTGACGTAGTGCTCGACCTCGACGCGCACCCTGTCGCCTTCGACGCGACCGCCTACCTGCGCCGGATACCGGCCCGGCTGTTCAACGGCAGTCACGGGCTACGCCTGCTGCTTCTACCGCCCGTGCCCGGACGCCGGAACCGCCGCGTGACGCACCAACCCGGTGCAGGTGTCGACCTGATCCTGGCGACACTGCCGAACGGAACCGAGCGCCTCGCGCCGGGCGGCACGGCCACAGCGATGAGCACGTGGCGGCCTCTACTGCGCCCTGGCGGGTTCCTGATCGTCGGACTCACCACCGCGCCGCCTCAGCCGGGCGAGTTCAGCCACCGCGCCACGGTCATCGCCGCCGCCCGCGCAGCCGGCCTCTTCTACCACCAGCACATCCCCGCCATCCTCGTCCCGCTCCCCGAACACGAGCCACGTACCGCCCCGGGACGTCCCGCCGAGACCGACGACGGGCGGCGTCTGCTCGCCGGCCGCCACCTTCCGACGTTCCGGAATTTGGTCGTGTTCGGCACCACCGCCACCGGTGAGGAGAACGCCCATGTCTGAGCCTCGTCCGCCGTTCCGCAACGCCAGCCCGCACAACTCCGAACCGTCGCAGCCCGACGCAGCTAGTCTGGTGGCCCTGCTCGCCGAGGGCTGCCTCGGGTCGGTCTGGCTTACCGGCCAAAACGCGTCGCGTGACCTGCGGCGCGGCCGGTACACCCCGGAGTCGCTGACGCATCCCGGCAAGATGCTGCCGACCATCCCCCGGTATGCCATCCGTACCTACACCGACCCCGGTGATGTGGTACTCGACCCCATGGCCGGCATCGGCACCACCGTCATCGAGGCCATGCACCTCGGCCGTCACGGCGTCGGGGTCGAGTACGAAGCCGAATGGGTAGCCAAGGCGGCCGACAACATCCGCCACACCGTCCAAACGGGGGCACCGGGTCGGGGCGAGATCTACCACGGGGACTCGACCGCGCTACCGGCGCTGCTGCCGGCGAGCCTGCACGGGCAGGTCTCCCTGGTGATCACCTCACCGCCGTATGGAGCGTCCACCCACGGCCACGTCCGCACCCCTGGCCCGAGACGCGGCAAGGTCCGCAAGCTCCACCACAAGTACGGCAGCGGGGACAACCTCGCCTACCGCAACCACGGCCAACTCGCCGACGGGTTCACCGCGATCCTCGCCGGCTGCCGGCGCCTGCTGCGGCCCGGCGGACACGTCGTCGTCACCGCCCGGCCCTACCGCCGCCACGGCGAACTCATCGACATTCCCGGCATGGTCGCCACCGCTGGCATCAACGCCGGACTCGAACTCGTCGAGGAGTGCATCGCCCTCATCTGCGGCGTCCGCAACGGCGTGATCATCCCCCGAGCCTCGTTCTTCCAACAGAAGAACGTCCGCGATGCCATCGCCACTGGCGACCCGCAATGGCTCGTCCAGCACGAAGACCTAGTCGTCCTCCGAGCGCCGCTCTGATGAGTGACAGGTGGCCGGACGAACCGGCTGACACCCTCGCGACGAAACCGACGCCGACCGTCGAGTCTGGCACCGAACCGGAGCTGACCGACGCCGTGGCCCGCGCGCTGCTGACCTTACTGCAACGCTCGTCAGGCAAGAGTCGTCGTCAGGGTCCGGTCGAGCCCTCCGACGCTTGATCGCTTCATGTCGGTATGCGTGGATCTGTTGACAGCGCGTCCGCCGGCTATCCAAATTCCTGGGTTGCCGGCGGGCGCGTACCCATTGCACCCGGAAGGCACATTTCGTGAGAATTGACGTATCCCGCATCGAAGATGCAGCCACTGCCCTGCTCGACCACCACGAATACCAGCGTTTCGCGTTCTACGGCCGGGTCTCCACGGAGGACCAACAAGATCCAGTGGCGTCGAGGAACTGGCAGCTCACCCGCGCTACCAGCCTCATCGAACCGGCCGGAGGCATCATCGTCGCCGACTTCTTCGACGTCGGTCTTTCCCGCTCGCTGCCATGGAAGCGGCGGCATCACGCCGCCAGGCTGCTCGACGCTCTCGCTAACCCGAGCCGTGGATTCGACGCAGTCGTGATCGGTGAGCCCCAACGCGCGTTCTACGGCAACCAGTACAGCCTGACCATGCCCGTCTTCTCGCACTACGGCGTCGGCCTATGGGTGCCCGAGGTCGGTGGCGCGATCGATCCCGAGTCCGAAGCCCACGACCTGATCATGAGCGTGTTCGGTGGCATGTCCAAGGGCGAGCGCACTCGCGTGAAGGTCCGCGTGCGCACTGCGATGACCTCGCAGGCGAAGATCGAGGGCCGGTTCCTCGGTGGGCGCCCGCCGTACGGGTACCGCCTCGCCGACGCTGGGCCGCACCCAAACCCGGGCAAGGCCGCCGATGGCCGTCGCCTGCACAAGCTGGAACCCGACCCGGCCACCGCGCCGGTTGTCCGGCGAATCTTCGCCATGTACCTCGCCAACAACGGCTACTTCGCCATCGCCGAAGCGCTCACCCGCGACGGCATCCCTTCCCCGTCAGCCGCCGACCCCGCCCGCAACCCCCACCGCACCGGCGAAGGCTGGGCCAAGAGCGCCGTCAAGAACATCTTGTCCAACCCCCGCTACACCGGCCGCCAGGTGTGGAATAAGCAGCGTAAGGACGAGGTACTCCTTGACGTCAACGACGTCGCCCTCGGCTACGAGACCCGGATGCGCTGGAACGACAGAGACTCCTGGGTGTGGTCCGACACGATCGCGCATCCGCCGCTCGTCACCGTCAACGACTTCGAACTGGTGCAGACGATCATGGCGGCCAGCGGCCGGGGCCGCACCGGCACCCGACAGCGGAACGTGCGTCGCCACTACCTGCTTCGCGGCCTCATGCTCTGCGGACTGTGCGGACGCAAGATGCAGAGCCACCAGGCACACGAGGCCGCCTACTACCGGTGCCGCTACCCCAACGAGTACGCCCTCGCCAACCACGTCCAGCACCCCCGCAACGTCTACATCGCGGAACGAGATATCGTCCCCGCCCTCGACAACTGGCTCCTCACCGCGTTCGCCCCGCACCGGCTGACCGATACGATCCGCCGGCTTCACGCCGCTCAACCCGACGCCGCACCCGGCACCGTCCCGCCGGAAATCACCGCCGCGAATAAGATCATTGCCGCGTGCGACGCCAAACTCGTTCAGTACCGCGCCATCGCAGACGCCGGAGGCGACCCCGCCACCGTCGCCGCCTGGATGGCCGAGGTCGACGCCCAACGCGCCACCGCCATCGCCCGACGCGACAAGGCAGCGGCAGCGCAGGAGCCGCCTCCCCACCGCCTTACCAAGGACGACATCCGACGCCTCGTCGGCAGCTTCGATGACATCCGTAACACGCTGCGGGACGCTGACAGCAAGGACAAGAGCAACGTCTACCGCGAGCTACGACTGGCTCTCACCTACCACCCCGGCCAAAACAAAATCAGCGTCGAGGCTACGCCTGACGCTGATTACTGTGGGGTAACTGTACGTGTCCGAGGGGGGACTTGAACCCCCACGCCCTATACGGGCACTAGCACCTCAAGCTAGCGCGTCTGCCATTCCGCCACCCGGACTTACACGTTCCACCCTACCGGAGATCGACCAGACGATCTCTCGTCCGGCTTCGGCCTCCTTCAGGGGCACGGGGCATTACTGTACACGGGCCGTACGGGCATCGCACAACGCCCCGCCCGCCCCCCGCCGAACCCGGGCTGAGCAGCAAATTCGAGGGCGACGGCGATCGCCGGCCGGCAGACTGCCCGGATGACGATCACCCGAATCAACCCCGAAGCCCTGCACGCCACTCCCGGCTACCACCACGTGACGGTCGTGGAGGCGGGCCGTACCGCGTATCTCGCCGGGCAGTGCCCGCTCGGCCCGGACGGCACGCTGGTCGGGGCCGGCGACGTCGACGCGCAGGTCGACCAGGTGGTGTCGAACGCGCTGACGGCACTGGTCGCGGTCGGGGCCGGCCCGGACCGGGTCGTGCGCACCGTGATCTACGTGGTCAGCGACGACGGCGCGGTGCTGGCCGGGGTGTGGCGGCGGTTGCTGGCGTCGCCGCTGGCGCCGGCGTTCACCACGGCGAGCACGCTGGTCGGGGTGGCCCAGCTCGGGTTCCCCGGTCAACTGGTGGAGCTGGACGTGACGGCGTCGCTGCCCGGCTGACGGCGCCGGGGCGCCTTGGGGAGGGCAAGGCCGCGCAGGGCGAGCACGACCTGCGCGGCCACCTCTATATTCGCACCTCGCCGGACCTGCCCATATAGAGTTCAAGCGATTGACAAAGTTTGGATTCCATACTTATTCTCCTGGTCAGTCCGGGCGCCCTCCGCGGTCAGCACGGCGCCCCGCCGTAACCCGTCCCCCCGAAACGGCACGCACTTTCCCCTGGCGAGGAGCACCATGACCGGTTTGCGCAGCACGACAAGACGGACCCGATGGCGGAACGGCCTGCTCGCGAGCGGCCTGTCGGTCCTGCTGGCGGCCCTCGGCCTGACGTTCGCCGTCAGCGCCCAGGCCGCCGCCGGCTGCCGGGTCGTCTATACCGCCCCGAACCAGTGGCCGGGCGGCTTCACCGCCAACGTCGCCATCACCAACCTCGGCGACCCACTCAACGGCTGGAGCCTGACCTGGACTTTCCCGTCCGGGCAGCAGGTCACCCAGGCATGGAACGCCAACGTCACCTCGTCCGGCGCCAACGTCACCGCCACCAACGTCAGCTACAACGGCGCCCTGGCCACCAACGCGACCGTGTCGTTCGGCTTCAACGGCTCCTCGACCGGCGCCAACACCGCCCCGTCGTCGTTCGCGCTCAACGGCGTCACCTGCACCGGCAGCGTCGGCCCGACCACCCCGCCGCCGACCTCGCCGCCGCCGACCGGCAACCCGACCGACCCGGCCGCGGCCGTCGCCGCGATGCAGCCCGGCTGGAACCTCGGCAACTCGTTCGACGCCACCGGCGACGGCGAAACCTCCTGGGGCAACCCGCGGGTGACCGCGCAACTGCTCGACAACATCAAGGCCCAGGGCTTCAAGAGCATCCGGATCCCGGTCACCTGGGGCCAGCACCACGGGGCGGCGCCCAACTACACGATCAACTCGACCTACCTCAACCGGGTCAAGGAGGTCGTGGACTGGGCCCTCGCCGACGACTTCTACGTGATGATCAACATCCATCACGACTCGTGGCAGTGGATCGCGAACATGCCCAGCAACCGCACCACGGTGCTGGCCCGCTACAACGCGATCTGGACCCAGGTGGCGAGCACCTTCCGCAACTCCTCACCGAAGCTCGTCTTCGAAAGCGTCAACGAACCCCAGTTCACCGGCAGCTCCGGTGACGCCCAGAACGCCACGCTGCTGCACGAACTCAACACCTCCTTCCACAGCATCGTGCGGCAGTCCGGCGGCAACAACGCCACCCGCCTGCTGGTCCTGCCGACCCTGCACACCTCGTCCGACCAGCCCCGGATCGACGAACTCGTCGCCACGTTCGACGCCCTCGACGACCCCAACCTGATCGCGACCTACCACTTCTACGGCTACTGGCCGTTCAGCGTGAACGTCGCCGGCGGCACCCGCTTCGACGCCACCGTGCAGAAGGACCTCACCGACGCCTTCGACCGCATCCACACCGCGTTCACCGCCCGCGGCATCCCGGTCATCCTCGGCGAGTACGGCCTGCTCGGCTTCGACCGGCACACCGGCACCATCCAGCAGGGCGAGAAGCTGAAGTTCTTCGAGTTCCTCGGCCACTACGCCCGGGCCAGGCAGATCACCACGATGTGGTGGGACAACGGCCAACACTTCAACCGCAACACCCACCAGTGGAACGACGCCGAACTGTTCGCCCAGATCAAGTCGAGCTGGACCACCCGGTCCGGCACCGCCTCCAGCGACCAGGTCTTCAGCGCCCGCGCCAGCGCCGTCACCGCCAAGTCCCTCACCCTGAACCTCAACGGCACGTCGTTCGTCGGGCTCCGGCACGGCAACACCGACCTGGTACGGGGCACCGACTACACCGTCAGCGGCGACCAGTTGACGCTGACCGCCGCCGCCCTGACCCGACTGAGCGGCAACCGGGCGTACGGGACCAACGCGGTGCTGTCGGCCCGCTTCTCCCAGGGCGTCCCGTGGCGGATCAACCTCGTCACCTACGACCGGCCGGTGCTGGCGAACGCCACCGGGACGACCGGCGCGTTCACGATCCCGACCACGTTCCGCGGCGACCAGCTCGCCACCATGGAGGCGACGTACGCCGACGGCAGCAACGCCGGCCCGCACAACTGGACGCCGTTCAAGGAGTTCGACCACACCTTCGCGCCGAACTACACCGCGAACAACATCGTGCTCAAGCCGGAGTTCTTCGCCGAGGTCAACGACAACTCCCGGGTCACCCTGCGGTTCCACTTCTGGAGCGGCGAGATCGTCACCTACTACGTCACCAAGTCCGGAGGCAACGTCACCGGCACCACCAGCTGATCCCGCGAGCAGCCGAAGGCCCCGTCCACCGGATGTCCGGTGGACGGGGCCGCCCGTACCCGGGACCCCCGTTGACACCACGGCCGGGTGACGGGGGAGCATGACGGGCGTGTCATCGCCCTCGCCCTTCGACGCCGTCCGGCGTGACGTGCAGGCGTTCCGCGCCGCCGGCGACCTGGACTCGGCGCGCGGGCTGCTGGCCGAGGCCCTGGTCGCGGCCCGGCCGGCGTACGGCGAGGACCACCCCGAGATCCTCGGTCTGGCCCACCAGCTCGGCCGCCTGCACCGTGAGGCCGGTGACCCGGCCGGCGCCCGGCGGGTGCTCGAGGAGGCCATCGCCGCCGGCGAGCGCCGCCACGGCCACGCCGACGCGCTGATGCTGGGCCTTTCGTTCGATCTCGGCACGGTCGCCGAGGAACTCGGCAACCGGCACGAGGCCAGCCGCAACTTCGGCCGGGTCGCCCGGTTCGGGCCGGCCACGCTGGGCGCCGACCACTGGGCGGTGAGCGCCGCCCGCGCCTACCTGGGCGACGACGCACCGGCACCACAGGGCGAGCCGCCGGCCGCGCCGGCCCCACCCGCTCCGGCGCACCCACCGGCACCCGCGCCACCCCCACCACCCGCACCCGCACCCACGCCACCCAATCTCCCGCCCCCGGCCGCGGCACGCCCCGCCGGGCGGGCGCAGGTGTCACCGGCCGCCCCGGCCCGGCCCGCGACGCCCCCCGGGCAGCCCGGCACGCCGCCGCCGGTGCCGGCCGTACCGCCCGGGGTCGAGTCGCTGGACACCCCGTACCCGGACCCGACGGCGGGCCGGCTGCCGCCGTACCCGCCGCTCGAACCGCAACCGGCGACCCCGGCGCCGGCCGCGCGGCCGGCGGGCGGCCGCGGCCGGGCACCGGTCGTCGTCGCGGCGGCCGCCGCGGTCGTCGCCGCGGTGTCCGCGACCGTGACCGCCGTCATGGTGCTGCGCGACGACCCGACGCCTCCCCCGCCGCCGACCGCACCGACCGCGGGGCCGGTCGTCGACGGCGAACCACCGACCGGGGTACGGGTCCGCGACGACGGCACCGCCATCACCGTGACCTGGGAGGACCCGAGCCCCGGTACGGTCCCGTTCATCGTCGCCGGCGGCCGGGCCGGACAGCAGCTACGTGCCATGGCCACCATCAACCCCGGCGAGACCAGCCACACCGTCAACGGGCTCAACCCACGCCTGAACTACTGCTTCACCGTGCTCGCGGTCTATTCGACCGAGCGGTACGCCACCTCCGGCCAGGTGTGCACCGACCGGTCCGGCTCCACGCCGGACTGACCCGACCCGCACTCCGGCGGTTGTCCACAGCCACGTCCGGGTGGTTGTCCACAGGCTGGCAAAGCGGCATTCCGTCTCCGCCGGAGCACCCCATAGGATGACCCCCGGTCCGGGGAGGAACACACACTGCAAAGTGCGGAGACATCGACCGCACACGGGGAGGCAGGAACGTGGTCACCACAGCCAGCGGCGACACCGGCAGCACGACGGCGCCGCCGCCCGACGGCCGGAAACGGTTCAGCCGGCTCCTCCCCCGCTGGTCCCGCCCCCGGGGCGGTCTCGTCACCGTCGGCACCGTCCTGGCGCTCGTCGCCGCGATGGGCCTGACGGTGCTCGGTCTCGGCTCCGCCGACAACGCGGTGGCCAGCTACGACGCCAGCTCCTGGCTGTGGAGCGTCGCCCGTGGCGAGGCCGCCCGGGTCAACGGCGTCACCGGCCGGGTCGACACCCGCGTCGCGGTGCCGCAGACCCGCAGCCACCCGATGCAGGTCGTCCAGACCGACCGGTTCCTGCTGCTGCGCGACCTCGACACCGGCCAGGTCAGCTCCCTCGACCTGGCCACCCTGCAGATCACCGCGACGACGCCGACGACCGCCGGATTCGGCGTCAGCGTCGCCCTGCACGGCGACGCCGCGTTCGTCGTCGACGCCGTCCAGGGCCTGGTCCGGCAGCTCGACCCGCGCACCCTGGTCCCCATCGGCGAACCCGTCCGCTACCCGCCGGGCATCACCGGCGGGGCGTTCGACGGCGACGGCCGGCTGTGGATCGCCGTACCCAGCGAGGGCACCGTCTCCGCGGTGACCGCGGCGCCGCTGCCGTCGGCCGCGCCGACCGCGGCGAGCGCCGCCGGCGAAGGGGTCAGCCCCAAGCAGGTCCGCACCGTCGCCGTCGCCGAACCCAGCCACGACCTGACCATCTCCACCCTCGACGACGGGGTCGCCGTCCTCAACCGGACGGCGAACACGCTGACCACCGTGCGCGGCGAGGACCAGAAGGTCGTCACCCTGACCACCGGCGGACCGGGTGCGCTGCCCACCCACACCAGCGGCGACCGGGTGCCGGTCACCGTCGCCGAGGAGCGGCAGATCTACGTCGTGGACGACAGCGGCGTACGCCAGTTCGCGGTCCCCGGCAACGGTGTGCGGCTGCGGCCGGCGGTGTCGTTCGCCGACCGGTTCTACTGCGCCGACGAGGACACCGGCACCGTCTACTCCTTCGACCTCGCCGGCCAGCTCGTCGACCGGATCGAGGTCAAGGGGGCCGGCGGTCCGCTCGAACTGGAGGTGCGCGAGGGCCGGCTGTTCATCAACGCACCGAACTCCTCGACCGCCCGCGTCGTGGACGACAAGCACGAGGTGCGGGTCGTCGACAAGTACGCCAACGACATCCTGGGCGGCGACCCGCCGCCGGACCCGCCGGCCCCGCCGCCGCCGACGAAGCCGGTGGTCGACAAGCCGAGCGCGCCGCGCACCGTCACCGCGACGGCCGGCGACGCCCGCGCCCGGATCACCTGGCGGGCGGCGGCCGCCAACGGCTCCACCATCACCCGCTACGTCGTCGAGGGCGACGGCCGCACCTTCGAGGTCGGCGCCAACCAGCGCTCGTTCGAGGTCACCGGGCTGACCAACGGCGAGACATACCGGTTCTCGGTCCACGCCGTCAACGCCAAGGGTCCCGGCCCGGCCCGCACCAGCAACCCGGTCGTGCCGACCTCCGAGGTGCCGGTCGCGCCGACGGAGGTCACCGCCGAGGAACGCGCCGACGGGACCGTGCTGGTGCGCTGGCCGGCGTCGGACGGCCAGGGCCACCGGATCGCCCGCTACACCGTGACCGCCGTGTCCGCCGGCGCGACCGCGCCCGCCGGCGACTCCCGCAACACCGAACTCGTCATCCCGGCCGGCGAACTCGAATACGGCACCCAGTACGCGTTCACCGTCTCGGCCGTCAGCGCCAACGGCGCCGCCTCGGCAGCGTCGCCGGTCAGCAACACCGTGGTGCCGTACACGGCGCCGGGGCGGCCGGGGGCGCTGGCCGCCTCCACCGTCGCCGACCGGCCCGGAACCGTGCAGGTCGTCTGGGCGGCCCCGGCCGCCAACGGCCGCCCGATCAGCCATTACGTCGTCGAGGCCGGCGGCCGGCGCACCGAGGTCACCGACACCCGGGCCCGCGTCGAGGGGCTCGGCGACGGCCAGAACGTCACGGTCCGGGTCCGAGCGGTCAACGCCGCCGGCGAGGGCCCCGAGGCCACCGACACCGCCCGCACCGTCGCGCCGCCACGGGTCACCGTCACCGGCAGCTCGGCGACCGCGACCAGCGTGACCGTCACGTTCACCACCGACACCGGTGGCGGCCAGGCGACCTGCTCGCTGGCGATCGCCGGGGCGACCACCGCGACCGGCGGCTGCACGTCGCTGACCGTACGCGGGGTGCGGCCGGGGACGACCCACCGGTTCACCGTCACCGCCGAGAACGCCGCCGGCGAGGGCACCGCCACCGGCAGCCGGGCCACCGAGATCCTGTACGGGACGGCGACCTGCCGCAACGGCGACTCCGGCGAGGAAGCGACCTACTGCGACCGCGACCACGCCGGCCGCAACGGCAACGAGATCTTCGAGGTGCCGAGGCAGGACAACGACCGGCAGGCCGGCTGGGCCCGGCCCGGCACCCGGCTCGCCACCTACTGCAAGGTGCGTGGCGAGGAGGTCTTCGCCTACATCTACAACGACAACAAGCGCAGCACCTGGTGGATCCAGGTCGACTACCAGGGCCGCAACTACATCCCGTGGGTCTGGATCAACCTCGACGGCGGCGACGACGTCAACGTCCTCCCCAACTGCTGAACCGCCCGCAACCCTGAGGAGCACCACCGTGCCGCCCACCCCGCAGCCGCTCGCACCGCACGAGGTGCAGGGCTTCGCCGCCCTCGCCACCCGGCTCGCCGGCAACGTCGGCTCGGTGGTGCTCGGCAAGCCCGACGTCGTACGGCTGGCGCTGACCGCGTTGTTCGCCCAGGGGCACGTGCTGCTGGAGGACGTACCCGGGGTCGGCAAGACCACCCTGGCCCGCGCGGTCGCCGCCAGCGTGCACGGGCAGTGGCGGCGGATCCAGTTCACCCCCGACCTGCTGCCGTCCGACGTCACCGGCGTCACGATCTTCAACCAGGGCACCCGGGGCTTCGAGTTCCACCCCGGCCCGGTCTTCGCCAACATCGTCATCGCCGACGAGATCAACCGGGCGTCGCCGAAGACCCAGTCGGCGCTGCTGGAGGTGATGGAGGAGCGGACCGTCACCGTCGACGGCGTACGGCACCCGGTACCGCGCCCGTTCCTGGTCGTCGCGACCCAGAACCCGGTCGAGATGGACGGCACCTACCGGCTGCCGGAGGCCCAGCTCGACCGGTTCCTGGTCAAACTGTCCGTCGGCTACCCCGACGAGGCCGTCGAGATCGAGGTCCTGCGCGGTGCCACGACCCGCTCCCCCGAGGCGCTGGAACCGGTCACCGACACGACCACCGTCGGCGAGATGATCCGGATGGCGCAGCGGGTCCACATCGCCGACCCGCTCTACGCCTACGCCGTACGGCTGGCCGCCGCGACCCGTGACCACCCGCGCGTACGGGTCGGGGTCAGCCCCCGTGGCGTCATCGCGCTGACCCGCGCCGCCTGCGCGTACGCGCTCGTCGACGGGCGCGGCTACGTGCTGCCCGAAGACCTCAAGGCGCTGCTCGGCCCGGTCTTCGCCCATCGCATCCTGCTGTCGGCCGACGCCCAGCTCCACGGCGGCACCGCCACCGAAATCCTCGACGACGTGGTCCGGTCGGTGCCGGTACCGCTGCCGGCCGGGCAACTCGCCGCCAGCGGCACCTGACCCGCCGATGAGGTTGACGTCACGGGGGGTGGCGCTGCTGTGCGCCGCCGCCGTCCTGCTGGCCGCCGGCTTCCGGTTCGGATACCCCGAACTGGCCCTGCTCGGCACCTGCGCCGCCGTCGCCGTGGTGTGCGCGCTCGGCTACGCCGCCGGACGCCCCCGGCTCGGGGTCACCCGGGTCGCCGAACCGGACCGGGTCGCCCGCGGCGAGCCGGCGACGATGACGCTCACCGTCCGCAACGCCGGCCGGCTGCGGCGGGCCAGCCTGGTCGCCGAGGACCGGTGCGGAAACCAGCCGGTCGCCGTGCCGCTGCTGCGGCTACGTCCCGGCCACGACACCACGGTCAGCTATCCGGTGCCGACGCACCGCCGCGGCGTGATCCCGGTCGGTCCGCTGCGGGTCACCGGCCGCGACGTGCTCGGCCTGGTCCGGTTCTCGCGCCGGCACGGCCCGGTCACCGACGTCTGGGTGCACCCGCGCGTCCACCCGCTGTCGGCGGTCCCGGCCGGTGTCGCCCGCAGTCTCGACGGCCAGATCGACCGGGTGCCGCACGGCTCGATCACCTTCGACTCGCTGCGCGAGTACGTCGTCGGCGACGAGCTGCGCCGCGTGCACTGGCGCACCAGCGCCCGCGTCGGTGAGCTGATGGTCCGCGAACACGTCGACACCAGCCTGCCGACGATCGTCGTCCTGCTCGACAACCGAGCGGTCGCCCACCCGGTCGTCGACGGGTCCGCCGCCACGTTCGAGTCGGCGTGCGAGGCGGCCGCGTCCGTCGTCGCCGCCGCTACCCGGGAGGGCCTCACCGTCAGCCTGCTGCTGGTCGTCCCCGACAGCGGGCAGGGCGGTTACCTCGACCGGCTCACCGAAGCCGACCTGCGCCACGGCAACCCGGGCGACAGCACCTCACGCGGCGGCACGCGCAGCGGCCTCTCACCCGGCGGCGGCTCACGCGGCGGCCGGAGCGGCGACGACCCGCTGCGTACCGCGACCGACCGGCTGCGGCAGCAGCGGCTCGGCGACACCCTGGTCTTCCTGACCGGGCCGGGCGGCCGCGCCGACCTGGGCCGGCTCGGCGCGCTGCACGGGGCGTACCCGTCGGTGGTCGTCGCCGTCTTCGACCCGGCCGGGCAGCCGCCCACCGTTGGCCACGTCGAGCCGGCCGGCCCGGCCGGACCAGGTGGCCGGCCGACCGGCGGCACCGGCGGCGGCTCCGCCGGTGTGGTCGTCATCGACGTCGCGGACGGCGCCCGGTTCGCCGCCGCCTGGAACGGGGTGGACCGATGGTGAGGTGGTCCCGTGACCTGCCGGTCGCCGTCACCCTGATCGCGATGATCGGCCTCGCCGGCGAGGCCCTCGGCCGCATCTACGCCGGCCCCCTGCTGACCCAGTTGATCTGGGGCGCCGCCGCCGGCTCGGTCGCGGTCGGCGTCGCCGCCCGGCGGCTGCCGTCCTGGCTCGTCGCCCCGTTGTCGGTGGCGGCGATGACCGGCTACACCCTGCTCGCCCTTCGCCTGGCCGCCGGCCGCGCCGACCTGCCCGACCCGCTCGGCGTCCTCGTCGCCGACGCGGTCCGCAACGGGATACCGCGCCTGCTCACCTCGATGATCCCGGTCGAGGCGATCCCCGACACGGTGATCGTGCCGCTGGTCGCGGCGTGGCTGACCGGGCTGGCCGGCACCGAGGTGGCGCTACGGGCGGCCCGGCCCCTGCTCGGCTACCTGCCGCCGACGCTGCTCTACGCCGGGGCCGTCTACGTCGTCGGCCCGAACGCCGACCAGGCCCGCTGGCTCACCCTCGCCTTCGCCGCCGCCGCCGTCGTCGGGCTGGCGGTCACCGGGCGTCCGGCCGTCTCCACCCCCGGCCGGACCGGGCCGCCCGCCGCCTCGGCGCCGTACGGCCCGGCACAGCCCGTCGCGGCCACCGGCGACGACACCCCGGCGCGAACCCGGGCCGCGACCAGGGCCCGGGCCGTCGCCGGCAGCGCGGCCGGTGCCGCCGTCGTCGTCGCGCTCGCCGCCGCGGTCGCACCGGTCGTCGCCACCCGGGTCGGCGGCACCCCGGTCGACCCGCGCCGCTACGTGCAGCCGCCACAGGTCGACAGCCTCGACGAGAATCCCCTGATCCGGATCTCCGGCTGGGCACTCGAACCAGAACAACTGCTGTTCGACGTGACCACCCTCGACAATGGCGGCGCCGGACCGGCCACGGACGGCGCCGCGGCCGACCCCGACCAGCCGACCCCCGACGAGGGCACCGACGACGCCGGGCCGGCCGGGGCACCGACCCGGATCCGGCTCGCCGTACTGTCCGACTACGACGGCGTCACCTGGCGCGTCGGCGCCACCTACCGCAACGCCGGCCGCATCCTGCCACCACCGACCCCCAACCCGGACACGACCGTCGACACCGTCCGCCAGGAGATCACCGTCGCCGACCTGACCGGCCGGCTGCTGCCCGCCGTACCGACCCCGCGGCAGGTCGACGGCGCCCGCATCGCCTACGACCAGGACACCGGCACCCTGATCCACCCCGACGGCCTCACCCCCGGCCTGCGATACACCGTCACCTCGGCCCGGGAACGCCCCGACGCCAACCTGCTGTCGACCGCCGACGTACCGGCCGGGCCGGCCGTGGCCCGCGTGCTGCGGGTCGGCGACGGCACACCCGACCGGATGCGGCGCCTCGCCGACCAGCTCGCGACCGACAACGGCGCCCCCTACGACCGGGCGCTGGCCATCGAGGAGTTCCTCTCCACCCACTACCGGCTCGACGCCGACGCCCCCAGCGGCCACGCCTACCCCAACCTGGAGTTCTTCCTCTTCGGTCCGCGCAACGCCGGCGGGCAGCGCGGCACCTCCGAGCAGTTCGCGGCGTCGTTCGCCGTACTGGGCCGGCTGACCGGCCTGCCCACCCGGGTCGTCGTCGGGTTCCGCAGCGCCACCGGCACCGGTCCGGTCCGCGGCGGCGACGCCTACGCCTGGCCCGAGGTCTACTTCACCGGGCCGGGCTGGGTCGCCTTCGACCCGCTCCCCCGCCCCGACACCCAGCCCCGCCCGGTCGAGCAGGACTTCCGGCCCCCGCCGCAGGAGCCGACCCCGCCGCCGACCGAGGAGCCGGAACCGACCGACACACCCGGCGCCGAACCGAGCACCGAGGCGGCGGCCGACCGGCCACGTCCGGGCGGCCTGTCCGGCCCGCTGCTCGCGTCCGGCGGCGCCGGCCTGCTCGTCGTGCTGGCGGCCGGCCTGGCGGCACTGGTCGTCCTGCTGCGCCGGGCCCAGCGGCGACGCCGGCTCGCCGACGGCCCGCCCCCGCAACGGATCGCCGGCGCCTGGCGGGAGGTGACCGACGCGCTGCGCCTCGCCGGCCGGCCCGCCCCGCCGCACCTGGCCGCCACCGAGGTCGCGGCCCACGCCGCCGCGGCGGCCACCCCGCCGCCCGTACCGGACCCGCCGGACACGGCCGCGGACCCGGCCGCCGCGGGGAAGATACGACCCCCGCTGCCGCCACTGGACGACCTCGCGAACCTGGTGAACCGGGCCGCGTTCGCGCCCGAGGCCGCCAGCGACGACGACGCCCGCCGGGCCGCCGACCGGGCGACCGCGTACACGGACACGCTCCGCGCGCGGCAGTCCTGGTGGCGGCGACTGCTGTGGTCGCTGCACCCCGGCCCACTGCGCTGGCGACGGTAGGCCAGTCCACCGTACGGGCGTCACGGACCGCGTCCACCCTGCGGACCAGCCATTGAGCTGGAAGGGTCGGCGTGACGTCACCGACAGTGCGCCCGCTCGACGGGCGGGCGGATGGCCGTCGGCTCACCGGTCCGTCGACGACAGGAGACCGCCATGGCTCGCACCGCCGCCACGCCACCTCCACACGGACGCTTCGGACGACGCATCGAGCGCCCCGACGGCCTCGACTTCCCGTTCTACAACGGCCTGCCCACCCTGGTCCCCGGCCGGCGCTGGACCGCGGTGGTCGCCGCCGGTCGTCGTGGGCTTCGCCGCGCTGGTGCTCAGCGAAGACGAGGCCGCTGCCGTGGTCATGGGACTCAAGGAGGTCGCCTCCGGCATCCACCCCACATCTGCGGAGGCCGCTGTCGGCGCGATGGCGAAGATCGTGCAGGTGCTTCCGGTGCGCATCCGTCGTCGCGTCCACAGCTTGCGAAGCGTTGCCACACCTCGGGTTGATCGTCAACGTACGAACATCGCCGATGTCGCGTCGCTGACCACCGTCGCCTTGGCCTGCCGCGACCATGAGGCGCTGAGTTTCACCTACCAGGCACGAGACGGCTCGATTTCCGAGCGAACCGTCCACCCGCACCGAACCGTCAGCGTGGACTACCGCCTCTACCTCATCGCCTGGGACCTCGACCGATCAGACTGGCGCACCTTCCGCATCGATCGGATCGACAACCCGATCCGAAGTGGCATGAAGTTCGCCCAGCGCCAGCTTCCCGAATCCGATCCCGTCGAGTACGTGTACCGCGAGATCAGATCGATGCCCGCGAAGTACCCGGTCCACGCGACAGTTCAGGCTCCGCCCGGTCGGGTCAAGCAGGAGGTCGCGCAATACGGCAGCGTCGAACCCATCGACGACACCTCATGCGAGGTCTACATCCCCACAGAGTCACTCGACTGGGCCGCCTTCTGCCTCGCAGCCATCGGAGCCCCCTTCGTCGTCCACGGCCCACCCGAAGCCATCGACTACATGCGCGGCTGGGGACAGCGACTCCTCGCCGCCACCGAACGTGGAGCGTCCTGATGCGGAAGGGTGCCATCCCCATCGTGCGGTTGGTGACGGATGAAGAGCGTCCTGCGCGGCTGGGCGTCAGGCATGCCCTGGCACAGTCGGTTCGGGTGCAGTCACCCGAAGATGCTGCTCGTGCGGTCGTGTGCCTGCACGCGACCGATCCACCGAGCGTGCATCTCTCCTGCTGGGCACGCGCCGAGCAAATCAGCGTCGAGGACGTTGAACGAGCGCTATACGACACGCGCTCCCTGGTCAGGCAGCAAGCCATGCGCGAAACGCTCTTCGTGTTTCCCCCGCGATCTGATCCCAGCCGCCTGGGGAAGCGCCTCCGCGCGCTTCGCCGCGGCCAACCGCACCCGATTCGTCAAAGACCTGGAACGCTGGGGCTCCGTACCGGACGGGGAAGGCGCGGCCTGGTTGCAGGCCGCGGAGGTCGCCGTCCTGGACCACCTCGCCGACGGCGTGCCGCGATCCTCGGCACCAAGGCCGCGGTTCGAACCGCGCTCGAAGACCTCGGAGCACAAGGCGTGACCCTGGAGGACGGCTCGATCGGCTGGCTGCGAAAGGACGACCTCGATCCGGTCACCGCCCCCGAATCCTGGGTTGCGCTCCTGCCGCTGCTCGACCCTACCGTGATGGGCTGGAAAGGGCGGGACTTCTTTCTCGGCCCGCACGCACCCCAGTTGTTCGACAGCGCAGGCAACGCCGGAACGACCGTGTGGGTCGACAGGCGTGTGGCGGGTGCCTGGATACAGGACGCCGATGGCGTGGTGCAGCTGAGACTTCTCGAAGAAGTCACCCCGCCGGCTCACAAATCGTTGCGATCCGAAGCGCGGAGGCTCACCGAGTGGCTGGACGGCCAGCGGGTGTTCACCGTCTACCCGTCACCGGCCATGCAATCACGCTCAGGCAGCTGACAGCGCCGCAAGCTACCGGAACGCTTCCGGCAGGTCGATCCCGAACCGCGCGCACAGCAACGGCACGTCGTGCCGATCCACATCCCGCGGCGGATAGCCCGTGTGCCAGCGCACCGCCCACCCGGCGGCCTCACACCACACCGGTACCCCCGCGATCAGGCCCCGGCCCGCGAGGGCCTCGGCGGGAAACAGCAGACCGTCGACCACCGGGCCGTAGTGCAGCGTCCCCTCCGCAACCGGCTCATACAGGTGCAGGTCCACCCGCAGCCGCACGCCGTCATGCAGGACGAAGTTCCACGGCCGGTCACCCGGCCACGGAAGGATCCGATCCAGCCCGGTCCCGGCGAACGCAACGAAAAGTCGCTCCAGATGGGTGGCCGGCAACCACACGTCAAGGTCGGAATGCTCCCGGGTCTGTTCTCCCAGCAGCGCGTCGACGGCCCAACCGCCGCCCACGCACACCTCGACCCCGTGGTCCGCGAGCCGGTCCAGCAACGCGACGGCTTCCGCCGCGTCCATCACGTACGTGCCTGCCATCCGCCGTCCTCCCGGCTCACGATCGATGCCATCCGCTACGCGACCCGCCAACGGTCGGTGGCACATCCCACCTCGAAATGCCACCAGCCGTTCGACACACCCACCGTGAGCACCTGCTTGATCCCGGCGAGATCGGCGTCATCGGGCACGTCGAAGGCGACGAGGGGCAGCGCCTGGCTGAAGACCTCGCCGCCCAGACCGAATCGCTCGAACTCCGCGTGCACTGCAGACGCGTTCGGGCCGAGAGGCCCGCCCGGCACCGGTAGGACACGGACCACGCAGTGCCCGGACGCCCGGACCAGGTCCCGGGCCCAGTGCACGCCTTCTGCGTCGGTCACGAACCGGACGACGTCACCTTGCGCGATCCCGTTCTGCAGGAACGGCACGTTGTCCACCCGGGCCGTGTCCAGGCCGAGCACGGTCGCCCACAGGCCCTCGGTGTCGTACGGCAGCCAGCCCTCGCGCGGCACGAACCGGAACCAGACCTTGATCTGGTCGCCCGTTCGCCGCGGGTGGGCATCGGCAGGAGTCGCCATGACGGGCATCATCCCCCGGGCACGGAACCGCATGCTGTCGCGGCCCAACGCCGGCCGGCTCCGCCGGACGGCTGCACAACGCGGGTCCGGCCCGCGCTAGCCGCGGCGGTCGTGGTCGGCGAGGACCTCGCCGATCACCCGCTCGTTGGCGGCGGCCCGTTCCGGGTCGGTGCCGAGCGAGTCGGCCATGACCAGCAGTGCCTTCCACAGTGCCCAGCCACGGGCCCGCGCCCACGTGCCGTCGTCCAGGTCGACCACCGCCCGGAACGCCTCGCGGCTGTCGCCCGCGAACATCGTCCAGGCGATCACCAGGTCGCAGGCCGGGTCGCCGACGCCGGAGGTGCCGAAGTCGATGACCGCCGCCAGTTTCCCGTCGGCGACCAGCAGGTTTCCCGGGGCGATGTCGCCGTGGAACCACACCGGTACCGCGTCGAACCGGCTCGTGACGGCGGCCTCCCAGACGGCGGCGGCCCGGGCGGTGTCGACGTGCCCGGCGAGCGCGGTCAGGCAGCGGCGGGTCTGGTCGTCGTACTGGGCCGGTGTGGCTCCCCGCCAGAAGCTGTGCTCGCCGGCGGCCGGGCCGCCCGTGGTGTCACAGCGGTGCAGGGCCCGGACGAACCCGGCGACCGAGGCGGCGAACTGTGGAATGTCGTCGATGTGTGCCCGGTCGACCGTCTCGCCGGGCAGCCAGCCGCGCACCGACCACGGGAAGGGGTAGCCCTCACCCGGCTCGCCCATGGCCAGCACCGGCGGTACGGCGACCGGCAGCGCCGGCGCCAGCCTCGGAAGCCACTCGTTCTCCTTGGCCACCCCGGGCACGTACCCGGCGGCGGTCGGCAGCCGTACGGTCATGTCGTCGCCGAGCCGGTAGGTCCGGTTGTCCCAGCCGTCGACCTCCACCGGCACCAACGGCAGGTCGCTCCACTGTGGAAACTGTGCGGCGATCAGGCGCCGCACGAGCGCGGCGTCGATTCCGGCACGACCGTCGGGGCCAGGTGAAGCCATGCCGTGATCCTCACCCCGCGACGGCGTCCCGGCCAACACGTTTTCCCCCGTGGCGGCCCGCCCCGCGGGTGGCGATCCCACCCGGGTAGCCTCGCGGCATGACTGTGCCGATCATGACCGGCCCGGCCTGATGCGCATCCGCCGGGTAGACGCCGAGGAACGGCTGACCACCGCCTTTCCCTTGGCCGCGTACGCCTTCGAGTCCTCGCCGCCCGCCGCCGACCGGCTCGACCGGGCCCGCCGGTACGCGCCGTACAACGAGGACAGCGTCAACCTGATCGCCGAGGTCGACGGGCGTACGGTCGCCGCGGTGGCCGGCATCCCGATGCGGCAGAACGTGCGTGGGGTCGTACACCGCATGGCCGGGGTGGCGGCGGTCGTCACCGATCCGCCGGCCCGCCGGCAGGGTCACGCCCGCGTCCTGCTGACCCGGCTGCTCGGCGACATGCGCGACGACGGGCACGCGGTAAGTGCCCTCTATCCCTTTCGACCGTCTTTCTACGAAAAGTTTGGCTACGCCGGGATGCCGCGCGCCCGCCGGACGACGTTCGCGCCGGCCGACCTCGCCGGGTTGCAGCGCGCCGACCTGCCCGGCGATGTCGACTGGGGCCCGGTCGCCGACCGCTACGACGACTTCCGCGACCTGACGCTGCGGCTGCTCGGCCAACGGCACGGGTTCGCGGTGTTTCCGGAGCGGCGCGGGCACGTGCTGCGCGACCTGGAACCGCGCTGGCTGGCCACCGCCCGCGTCGACGGCGAGGTCGTCGGCGCGCTGACGTACCGGATCGAGGGCTACGGCGGTGAACTGGTCGGCGACGACCTGCTGGTGACCGGGCCGCTGGGTCGAGCCCTGCTGTTGCGGTTCCTGGCCCGGCACGTCGACCAGGTGTCGCGGGCCAGCGTGCTCGTCGGCGCCGACGACGTACCCGAACTGTGGGTGACCGACCTCGCGGCCCGCACCGAGGCGGACGTCAACTTCCCGCGCCGGGGTGGGCCGATGGCCCGCGTGCTGTCGCTGGAGGCGCTCGCCGGGGTGCCCGCCGGCCCGGGCCGGGTCGCGGTCGAGGTCGTCGACGACCCGTTCGTCGCCGGCCGGTACGTGCTCGACGGCGGCTCGGGTCGACTGGAGGTGACCCGCGGCGACGGGCCGGCCCCGGCGGCCACGCTGACCGTCGCGGGCCTGTCCGGCCTGTTCTACGGCGTCCTCGACCCGGTCGAGGCCCGGCTGCGCGGCCTGGGCACCGTGCCCGACGACGCGGCCGCACAGCTACGGCTGCTGTTCCCCCGCCAGATCCCCTACCTCTTCGCGGACTTCTGATGACTGGTTACCCGATCGGCGTCAACACCTGGGTGTGGGTGTCGCCGTTGACCGACGACGCGCTCACCCGGCTGGTGCCACGGATCAGCGACTGGGGGTTTGACGTCGTCGAGTTGCCGATGATGTCGACCGGCGACTGGGATCCGGCGTACGCCGCCGACCTGCTCGCCGCCCACGGGCTGGGCGCGACCATCTGTGCCGGGCTGCTGCCCGACCACGACCTGCTGACCGACGACGCCGAGGTGCTGGGGCGTACCGGTGACTTCGTCCGCGGCTGTGTGCGGGCGGCGGCGACGGTCGGCGCCGCCGTGGTCGCCGGGCCGCTGTACTCCCCGGCGGGCCGGCGGTGGCCGCTGTCCGCTGACGGCCGCCGTGACACGCTGGCCCGGCTGGTCGCGCGGCTGCGACCGCTGGCCGGCTACGCCGCCGAGCACGGGGTGACGCTCGGGCTCGAACCGCTCAACCGGTTCGACAGCAGCCTGCTGAACACCGTCGAGCAGACCCTGGAGGTCGTCGACGGCGTCGACGGGCTGGGCATCGCCCTGGACACCTTCCACGTCAACATCGAGGAACGCGACGTCGCCGCCGCGTTCCGGGCCGCCGGCGACCGCCTGGTCCACGTCCAGGTCTGCGCCAACGACCGGGGTACGCCCGGCGCCGACCACTTCGACTGGCCGGCGATCCTCGGCGCGCTGGAGGACGTCGGGTACGCCGGTCCGTTGTGCATCGAGTCGTTCACGGCGGCGGGCCTGGAGGTGCCGATGTCGGTGTGGCGGCCGCTGGCGGCGAGCCGGGACGCAGTGGCGGTCGACGGGTTGTCGTTCCTGCGGGCACTGATGACCAAGGACACCTCGACCGCGGCAGCACCCTAGGTTAGGCTCGCCTAACGCATTGCCGTGGGAGGTGTGATGACGGCGCCGGGCGCGGACGACCGCGAATCCCTCGCCGACCTGCTCGGCGGTCGCCGGGGCGCGATCGACGCCACCCTGCCGCCGGTCGCGTTCGGTGTCGGCTGGCTGCTGACCGGCCAGTCGATCATCGGCGGTGTCGTCGCCGCGCTGGTCGTCGCGCTGGTGGTGGCCGGCTGGCGGCTGCGCCGTGGTGACCGGCCCCGCTCGGTGCTCGTCGGCCTGCTCGCCGTCTGCGTCGCCGCGCTGATCGCCCTGCGCACCGGCCGGGCCACCGATTTCTTCCTGCTGCAACTGGTGTCCAACGCGGCCAGCGCGCTGGCCTGGATCGTCAGCATCGTGGTGCGCTGGCCGCTGCTCGGTGTCGTGGTCGGCACCGTCCTCGGGCAGCGGACCCGGTGGCGGCGCGATCCGGCCCTGCTGCGGGCATACAGCCGGGGCAGTTGGGTGTGGGTCGGCCAGTACGTGATCCGGCTGCTCGTCTTCCTGCCGCTCTACTTCGCCGACCAGGTCGTCGCGCTGACCGCCGCCCGGGCGGCGCTGACCTGGCCGCTGGTCGCCGCCTGCCTGGCGGTCAGCTGGTGGGTGATCCGCCGCTCGCTGCCGGCCGACCACCCGGGCCTGCGGCATCCGCTCGAACCGGGCAAGACGACCGCCAATTCATCGCAATAGCGGAAATACAATTCCGTACCGGCTTTTAGTCGGATAACGGGATATGCCCAGCCAGCGGAGCCGGTCCCGGCGAAGGACCTTCGGCGGCCGGACGGACGCGTATGGTAAATGCTTCCCAATACGGCGAAAGATCGATTGCAGAGGATCTGTCGCGCTGCAACGGGAAACATGAAATAGGTCTCCGCCGCTAGGATCTGCAACATGGCGACTAGCCACACGGCCTCCGTCGACCTTGCACCGCCGGAGCCCCCGAGCCACCGCCGCGGCGGCCAGCCCTCGCTCGCCGACCGGGTCGCCTGGCTGCTGCGCAGCAACCGCCTGCTCGACCCCCACCAGCGGTGGACCCGCGCCAAGTCGTTCGCCGCCGCCTTCCACGGCGGCTCGTGGCCGAGCCACACCACCGAGAGCCGGATCTCCCGCTGGGAAACCGCCGCCGTACGCCCCACCCACCGGGCCGTGACGCGCTACGAGGAACTGCTCGACCTGCCGGCCGGCACCCTGACCGCCGTCATCGACACCCTGCACCGCTACGCCGCCCCACCCGGGCACGGGGCGCCGGCGCTGGCCCGGCACCTGCCCGCCGCCGACGAGGCCGCCGGCCGCATCGACGACCTGCTCGACCGGGCCCTGTCCACGGCGATCATGACCGGCCGGCAGTGGGACGAACTGTCCGCGCTGGTCTCCGCCGCGCCCAGCCTGATCATCAGCCCGCGCAGCGCCCGCGCCGCGCTCACCGAGCGGCTGCTCACCGAGATGATCGTCGCCCACGGCCTGTCGTGGCAGCAGCGCTTCGAGGCGTTCAACCGCCTCATCGCCCACCCCTCGTGCCAGCGGGCGGCCGTCGCGGCCTGCGCCGGACTCGGCGCCGACCGGGAGAACCAGGTCTTCATCGAGACGATCGGTGCCCTCGACGGCAGCCCGCACCCCGACGCCAGCCGGCACGTGCTCGCCCAACTCCACCAGCCCACCAACGACCGGGCGTTCCTCGGTGCCCTGCTGGCCTGCGTACGCAAGATCCGCTTCGGGCACTTCACCGCGGACCAGCTCACCGACCTGACCGCGCTGATCGTCGAACTCGTCCGCGAACCCGCGCACCGCGCCGAGGCCCAGCCGCTGGCCGCCGCGCTGCTGCGGCACGCCCCGCAGCTGCACCGGCCCGGGATGCAGGCGGCGCTGCGCCGCGCCGCGGCCGCCGACCGCACCGTCGGCGAGGCCGTCGCCACCGGCCAGCTCGCCGCGCCGCACACCGCCCGCGCCGTGGTGACCCGCGTCGTCAACACGACCACCGCCACCCTGCCGCACGACCCGGCCAACGACATGTTCCCCACCCTGGTCCGGGAACTGCTGTTCCACCCGCTGTCCGACATCCGCCTCTACACCGCGATGCTGATCGCCGCGACCCCCTACCGGGAGCCGCTGGCCCGGGCGTTGGCCGACGAACTCGCCGGCATCCGCGCACCCGAACGCCTGGAGCTCAACGGCTGCATCATCGCGGCGCTGCGTGCCCTCGGCGGCGCCGAGCAGCGTCCGCTGGTCGAACGGATCACCGTCGGCAGCGGGATTCCCGGGCCGCTGGTCGTCCTGGCCACCCACGCGATCGGGCACCTCGGCGGGCACAGCGACGACCGCTACTGGGCCGCCGCGGTCGACCACCACAACCGCCTGTGGCGACGGCACCGCGACCCGCTGCACGAGTCGGCGCTGCGCGGCCTGGTCTACGGACTCGGCATCGCCCGCCGGCAGGCCCTGCTCAGCCGGCTGCGGGACGACCCCGCCGCACCGCAGCCGGCCCGTGGCGCCGCCGCCTGGTGGCTCCGGCTACCGCAACACGTGACGGCCAGCGCCGTCCACTAGACCTCGGTCCGTCTCCTCTGGGGGGATTGAGACGGATCGCCGACCATGCCGTTACGGCAGACGGCATGGTCACCGGAGGCGGGTGGGTGCCCGCTCTACGCACCGGACGGGCACCCATCCGCCCCAACAACCGGCGGGCGCACAAAAAGGACCGGCCAATCAACCACGGGGGGAGTTGATCGGCCGGTCAGCCGGAGTCTAGCGCTCCGACACTGATCGTGCTGCCCGCACGACGCGCCAATGTCCACAGTGTTCCACATCGGACTCCCCGACTTGCGAAATCGTCAGATCTGTTGCATGACTGATGATCACCAATATCGGGCGGCAACCGCCGGGGAAAATCCCGCCATGGTCGCCCGGCAACGACGCCCGCCCCGGGTACGTACCCGGGGCGGGCGGTGTGCCGGTGCGGTGCGGGCCGGATGATCCCACCCGGCCCGCACCGCCGGTGGTTCAGCCGTTCGGGAACAGGTGCCCGAAGTCGGCGTAGGCCATGGCGATGTCCGCCTGGGCCCAGAACCGGTGGTAGTTGAAGACCGGGGCCGGTCCGCCGTCCAGGTAGGCCTGAACCTTCGGCCAGTCCGGGTCGTCCTTGTAGAACGAGCGGATGTCGAGGAAGCTCTTGCCCGGCGCGATGACGTCACCGTTGGGCATGGTGCCCGTCCAGCCCTGCGGGATGTAGAGCCCCTGGCCGGTCGACGGGTTGTAGACGTCGTCGAAGCGGTTGAAGTGCTCCTGCCGCTCGGGCACCGAGACACCCTGCGCGTCGGCGTTGGCGTTCAGGCCGTCGAGCAGGCCCTTGGCCGCGTTCTTCGCGCCGACGTGGCCGGACTTGGCCGCGTACCACATCAGGGTGCGGGCGTACGCGGCGGTGACGCCGACGTCCTTGCTGTGCGAGACGACCTCGACGTGCAGGTTGCTGTTCGGCTGCGGGTTGACCGGGTTCCAGATCGCGGGGGCGCCGGTCCACTCCATCGTCGCCGGGATGGAGTAGTCGCCGCCGGTGCCGATCGTGGTCTCCGACAGGGCCCACGGCACCCACTTGTCCAGCACCGTCTTGGCCCGCGCGTTGCCGGTCAGGTAGTACAGCTCGGCGACCCGCTGCAGCGACCAGACCTGCATGCCGAACCAGTTGTTGCTCGGCGGGTCGTGGTAGACCGGCTTGGGGTCGTAGAACATGCCGTAGAAGGTCGGGGTGCCCGCCGGCGGCTGGCTGTAGCTGCCCTGCCAGCTGTTGGTGGCACCGCCGGCGATGCCGCCCTCGGCGGACTGGAGCCACTGGTACAGCTCCATCTGCCGCTCCAGGCTCTTGGTCCAGTCGGCGTTGGCGGTCGTCGACCTCGGCCGCAGTTCCGGCATGGCGGTCAGCGCGTACGCGGCCATCGGGTTCTGGTAGCCCATGTGGTTGTGGCTGGAACCGATCCGCCACGACCAGCCGGCGTTCGGGTCGGTGGCGCCGCCCCACGCGTAGTACCAGGACATCAGGTAGTGCGCCGAGTCGCGGCCGGTGCCCGCCGGGCACTGGGTGGCCCCGACGCAGTTGCCGATCCGCTTGAAGTACTTGTCGAACATCGCGTACCGCAGGTAGTCGCCCATCTTTGCGGCCTTGGCCACGGTCTGGGCGATCTCGGCCTCGCGGCCCTGCTCCTTGGCCCAGGTCTGGGCCCAGTACGCGGCCTGGATGGCGCGCGCGTCGGCGTCCGGGGCGTTGGTGTACTTCCACTGCCGGGCGGGCGGGTTGCTCTCCCGGGTGAACAGGTCGAGGTAGCCGTGCGTGCCGCCGTGGGCGAAGGTGTCGCAGGACGGCTGCGGCACGGTCTCCCACACCGACTCCTGCGGCCCGCGCTGGAAGGTGTTGATGTACGCCGGGCGGGTGGTGCCGTCGCCGCAGCGGCCGAAGCCGTACACGTTGTCGACGTCGAGCAGCCAGTGCATGCCGTAGATGCTGCCGGTGCCGTACGTGGTCTGCAGTTCGGACCGCAGCGGGTCCTGGCCGACGGACACGTTCGGCTGCAGCTGCGACGGGTACTGGCTGGGCAGGTCGTACTCGGCGGCGTACTGCGGGGTGCCGGCGACGCCGGCGGTCGGCTGGTCGGCGTTCGACGGGATGATGTACTTCTCCGTCACCGTCCAGGCGTTGTTGAACGGCGCCCAGTTCTGGGTGACCCGGCCGTACTGCGCCTCCAGCCAGATCCAGAAGCTGAACGCCTCGGACGTGGTCTCGTGGCCGTGGTCCGGCGCCTCGACGATGATCGTCTCGATCGAGTGGTACGGCACGCCCTCGGGGCTGAAGTAGCCCGAGTTCTTGATCTTGCCGTACTGCTCCAGGAACCGCTGGATGTAGACGTTGTTCCCGCCGCCGGTGTCGTTGTCGATCTCGGTGGCGACGATCGCCAGCGGCGCGAGGCCGGTGGCCGACGCGGTGATGGTCGCGGTGCCGCTGACCGTGTCGGCGTCCTCGGCGGCGGCCACGGTCACGTTGACCCCGGTGCTCCAGTTGCTCGGGGTGAGGGTGACCGAGGTCGGCGAGACGGTGATGTCCTGGTCACCGGTAC
Source organism: Polymorphospora sp. NPDC051019 (assembly GCF_040683055.1). Lineage (NCBI taxonomy): Bacteria > Bacillati > Actinomycetota > Actinomycetes > Micromonosporales > Micromonosporaceae > Polymorphospora > Polymorphospora sp. NPDC051019. Next base: position 87,136 of record NZ_JBFBCH010000023.1, read on the forward strand.
GCGTCAGCGTCACCACCCGGTTGCTCGTCGGCGCCGCCGACAGCTTCAGGTTCACCGTGGAGGTGCCGCCCTCGTTGACGCTCACCGACGACGGGGTCGCGATCAGCACCGGGCCGGAGCTGGGGGTGACGGTGAACGCCCGCTCCGCGGTCGCGGTCGCGTTGGCGTTGTCGTACGCCTTGGCCTGCACGGTGTAGCTGCCGGCCGGCAGGTCCTCCATCGTGTAGCCGTACGGGGCGGTGGTGTCGGTGTTGACCAGCAGGCCGTTGCGGTAGAACTCGACCTTGCTGATGGTGCCGTCGGGGTCGCTGGCGGTGGCGGTCAGCGGCACGTCGGCGGGGGCGACGAACGGGCCGGCCGGCACGCTGAGCGAGACCGTCGGCGCCTGGTTGGGTACGGACCCGTTGCAGACGGTGCCGTTGAGGGTGAACGACGTCGGCTTCGGGTTGTTGCCGGTGTGGGTGCCGTTGAAGCCGAAGTCGACCGTGCCACCGGTGGGGATGCTGGCGTTCCAGGCCGCGTTGACCGCGGTCACCTGGCTGCCGTTCTGGGTGACGGTGGACGACCAGCTCTGGGTGACCCGCTGGCCGGAGTTGGGGAACGTCCAGCCGAGGGTCCAGCCGTTGTTGATCGGGTCGCCGAGGTTCTTGATGGTGACGTTGGCGGTGAATCCGCTGTTCCAGTCGTTGGTCGCGTAGACCACGTCGCAGGAGGTGGCGGCGTGGGCGGCGCCCACCGGCAGGGTCACCCCGGCCGCCACGAGCACGCCGGCGGCGACCATTGCCACCCGACGGCGTCTTGCGGTGACTTTCATGAATGTCTCCTCGCGGAACCGGGCCGGGGCGCGACGGCCACCGGCCGGGCGCCTCCGGCGCGACGGTCGTCGCGCGGGACGGAAGGCGCGGGGGAACGTTGCGAGCGACCCGGCCCGGACCGGGGGTTGACCGGCGGTCCCGGTCGGTGGGGCGGCCGTTCGGAAGCCCGATGCCCTCGGCGGCCCACGGTCGCGCGTGGTGGCTCACCCACCCGCGACAGTTCGAGAGTGTTCCATGGGAGCGCTCCCGAATCAACCGCGGGAAGGGGCTTTCCGGACTTTGTTTCGATTCCATTTTGGGGCTTTCACAAAGCCGTAACGCGGACTACAGTCCTGAACCATCGCCGATGGGAGCGCTTCCATCGATGAACATGCAAGTCGTGTCATGTGCCCTCGTACGTGACCCGACCCCTGCGCAAGCAAGGGCCGACGGCGGGCCAGCCCGGACTCCGCCGCCGGCCGCCCCACGGAACATCGGAAGGGAGGTGGGATCACCAGCCACTCGCGTGGCCCGGCTCCCGCGCGGCACGCACGACCTGGACGCCAACCCGCTCGTGCGTGTGTGTAACCGATGGTGGGGGCGGGGATTGCCCTCCCCGCCCCCACGCTAACCCCCGATTGTTACGACGAGCATCGGGGATCCCCGATCACCCAGAGGAGACCCGAAACATGTCCGTTCCCAGCCGGCGGCAGCCGCTGCACCACGCCACGCCGCCCGCGGACGCCGAAGCACCGCTCGGCCTGCGCTTCCCCGACGACTTCGTCTGGGGGGCCGCCACGTCGGCCTACCAGATCGAAGGCGCCACCAAGGAGGACGGCCGCGGCGAGTCGGTCTGGGACACCTTCAGCCACACCCCCGGCCGGATCAAGGGCGGGGACACCGGCGACGTGGCCGCCGACCACTACCACCGGTACGCCGACGACCTCGACCTGATGCGCGACCTCGGCCTGCACAGCTACCGCTTCTCCATCGCCTGGCCCCGCGTCCAGGCCGACGGCGCCGGCGCCCCCAACCAGCGCGGCCTGGACTTCTACCGCCGCCTGGTCGCCGGGCTCCTCGACCGCGGCATCGCCCCGATGGCGACCCTCTTCCACTGGGACCTGCCGCAGGCGCTCCAGGACGCCGGCGGCTGGGAGTCCCGCGACACCGCCCTCCGCTTCGCCGAGTACGCCGACGCCGTCTTCGCCGCCCTCGGCGACGACGTACCGGTCTGGCTGACCATCAACGAGCCGAAGACCGTGGTGCAGAACGGCTACCTCGAAGGCCACCACGCACCCGGCCGGCAGGACCCCGACGCCGCCCACCTCGTCGCCCACCACCTGCAGCTCGCGCACGGCATGGCCGTACAGGCACTGCGCGCCCGCGGCGGGCCGGGCCGCATCGGCCCGGCCTTCAACCTGCACCCCTGCTATCCCGCCGACGGCAGCGCGGCCGCCGCCGCGGCCACCACCCTGTACGACGGCTACGAGAACCGGTTCTACCTCGACTCGGTCTTCACCGGCCGCTACCCCGCCGACGTCCTCGACGACCTCGGCCCGGACAGCCGGCTGGTCAGGGGCATCCGCGACGGCGACCTCGACATCATCTCGACCCCGGTCGACCTGCTCGCCGTGCAGTACTACACGCCGATCTACGTCACCGCGGACGGCGGCACCGTGACCAGGTGGCCGACCTCGCAGGCGGACTGGCAGCAGATCTACCCCGACGGCCTGTACGACATCCTCACCCGGGTCACCCGCGACTACGGCCCGATGCCGATCTCCATCACCGAGAACGGCCTGCCCACTCCCGACCCGCTCGGCGCCGACGACACCGTCGACGACGCCGGCCGCGTCGCCTTCCTGCGCGACCACATCGCCGCCGCCCACCGGGCGATCGCCGACGGCGTACCGCTGGAGAGCTTCCACGTCTGGTCCCTGATGGACAACTTCGAGTGGGCCGAGGGCTACGACCAGCGCTGGGGACTCATCCACGTCGACTACCCGACCCAGCGCCGGATTCTCAAGCGCAGCGCCCACTGGTACCGCCGGGTCATCGCCGACAACGCGGTGTAGGTAATCGCGCGGAGCCTCCGGACGGCCGCTCCGTGACACCTGGACAGCCAGCTAGCCCGGCCTGGTCAACCGGGCTAGCTGGCTTTTATCCAGCCTGCTGCGGCTCGGCGCGGCAGCGCCTGATGCGGCTCGGCGCGGCAGCGCCGGCCGCGATTCAGCGCGGGAGCGCCTGCTGCAGTTCGGCGCGCAGCGCCGGGGTGAGCTTCTCGCCGGCCTGCTTGGCCAGCCGGGCCATCTCGTAGCCGATCACCCCGACGTCGGCGTCACCGGACGCGAGCGTCGCCAGGATCGAACCGTCCCGGATGTTCATCACCAGGAAGTAGCCCCGCCCCATCTCCACGACGGTCTGCTTGACGATGTCGCCGTCGAACATCTGCGCCGCGCCCGTGGTGATGCTCATCAACCCCGAGGTCACCGCGGCGAGCTTGTCGGCGTGGTCGCGGGGCAGGTGGTCGGAGACCGCCACCAGCAGCCCGTCGGAGGAGACCACCACCGCGTGCAGGACCCCGGGTACCTTCTCGGCGAACCCGCTGACCAGCCAACTCAGGTCGCGTGCATCTTGGCTCAGCGTGTTCACTGGCGCTCCTCGTCCTTAGTGATCAACTTTGACATTTCGGTGGTCTCCTCCGCCTCGGCCCGCCGTACGCCGCCGTAGAACCGGGAGAGCGTCGAGCCGGCCGCGTCCGGGTCCGGGTCGGTGTACGGCCGCGGGGCGGCGGGCGCGGGCGACTCGGTCTCCGAGGGCAGGTGCGCCATCGGCACCCGTACCGGCAGCCCGTTGGCGTTGCGGACCACGGTCGGCCGGAACGGTTCCGGTGCCGGCCGGTGGTCGGCCCCGGCCACCGGTGCGGCAGCCGCGTCGCCATGCCCCGGGCCGGCCTGGCCGGCGGGCCGCAGCGGGGCCTGCCCCACCGCCCGGGCCACCCCGACCGCGCCTCCGGAGCGGGCGGCCGGAGCCGGTACGGCCGACCGGCCGGCAGCCGCCGGGCCGGCGGGCTGACCGGCGCCGGGCTGGCCGGCGGCGGACCGAACGGCAGCGGGCTGACCGGTGCCAGGCTGGCCGGCGGCGGACCGGGCGGCGGCCGCCGTACCCGGCCGGGCCTGCCGCGACCACCAGGTGCTGCCCTCCGGCGCGTCCGGCGCCCCGCTGGCGTCGGCCAGCACGTCCTCGGACCGGGTCGGTACCGCCCGCCGCGAGCGCGGCAGCGTCTTGCGGCGCCCCGCCGGCGCCGGCGTGCCCCGGTCGTTGCCGGGTCCGGCCGCGCGCAGCGCCGGCAATCCCGCCGTGGCCCCGATCGCGTACGGCCGCAACCCGCCGACCCCCCGCCCGGGATCGTTGGCGGCGTCCCGCGCCGTCGGCGCCGGCGACAGCACCGAACCGGGCAGCCAGATCGTCGCGACCACGCCCCGCTCGGCGGCCCGCAGCTGCACCCGCACCCCCTGCCGGGCGGCCAGGTGGCTGACCACGAACAACCCCATCCGCTCCGACGCGGCGAGGTCGGCGGCAGGCGGCGCGGCGAGCAGCTTGTTGGCGTCGGCGACACCGGTCGGGCTCATCCCCAGGCCCTCGTCGACGATCTCGATCAGTGCCGTCTCCGGGCCGTATCCGGTGCCGGTCACCCGCACCAGCGTGTCCGGCGGCGAGAACGCGGTGGCGTTCTCCAGCAACTCGGACAGCAGGTGCACCAGGTCGGCGACCGCGTGCCCCACGACGTGCAGGTCGTCGGCGACGTCGTGCCGCACCCGCGGATACTGCTCGATCTCGGCCACGGCTGCGAGCACGACGGCGGACAGCGCCACCGGGCGGTTCCACCGGCGGGTCGACTCGGTGCCGGCGAGCACCAGCAGGCTCTCGTCGTTGCGCCGCATCCGGGCCGCGAGGTGGTCGAGCTTGAACAGGTTCTCGAGCTGGTCCGGGTCGCTCTCCTCGCGCTCCAGCTCGTCGAGCAGTTCGAGCTGCCGCTCGACCAGGACCTGGCTGCGCCGGGCCAGGTTGACGAACATCGCGTTGAACGTACGCCGCATCGTGGCCTGGTCGACCGCGACGGTGACCGCGCTGCGGTGCACCGCCACGAACGCCTCGGCGACGTCACCGATCTCGTCCATCGACCGGACCGTCGCCGGCGGCACCTCGATCTCCGGGATGCCGGCGTTGACCTCCCGCAGCTGGCGCAGCGTCTCCGGCAGGTCGAGCTGCGCCACCTGCAACGCCTGCGCCCGCAGCATCCGCAGCGACCGGGCGATCGAGCGGCCGATGACGACCGAGGTCAGCAACGCCACCAGCAGCACCGCGAGCACCCCGGCGGCGACCATCACCGTACGGCGCACCTGCGCGGCGCTGCGCGAGTCGGCCTGCTGCACGGCGTCGTCGAGAACGGTCGTCTCGATCTCACGCAACAGGTCGTGCCGGTCCTGGCTCGCCGACCACCAGCTCGCCGGTGGGATCACCCGCGGCCCGGCGCCCGCCGACGGCAGCGAGGTCTCCTCCAACTGCCCGGCGTGGACGAACCGCGGATCACGGGTCGCCTCCTCGTAACGCGCCAGCTGCTCGGTGGTCGCCACGACCCGGAACTCCGCCATCGCGGTCAACTGCTGCACCCGCAGGTCGCTGAGGGTCACCAGCTCCTCGGCGCCGTAGCCGCCGAGCCGGCCGGCGCTGTAGAGCCGGGCCCGGATCCTCGACCCGACCTCCTTGACCCGCGCCAACTGCACGTAACGCAGCACCGCGTCGGTCAGCTCCGGACGTTCGACACCCGGCGACGGCTCGGCCAGCAACGCCAGCAGGGAGTCGATGGTCCGGGTGTAGTTGCCCTCGATGGTCGGGGCGGTGACGATGCCGCCGACGGCCGCCGACCGCAGGGCCGGCAACTGGTCGAGCAGCCCGACCGTCCGCGTGTAGGAGACCCGCCAGGCGGCGTCGCCACGCGACATCGGGTCACCGGCGGCCCGGAACGCGCCGACCGCCGCGTCCACCCGTTCGTGGAACGGGGCCAGGGCCACCCGGGCCTGGGCCGGGTCGTACCGGCCGTCGGAGCTGGTCGCCGGGGCCACCTGTTCGCCGAAGGTACGGTCGCGCTCCTGTTGCAGTTCGTGGATCAGGGCGGTCGTCTCCCGCCCGACCCGGACCTGCTCGGCGAACTCGTTCAGCACGGTCGCCTGGCTGACCAGGGAACCGGTCTGCACGCTGGCGAGCACGATGAACGCGACCGAGGGGACGATCAGCACCGCGCCGAGCTTGGTACGCATCCGCCAGTCGCGCAGCCGCAGCCGGGACCGGCGGCGGTGCGGCAGAACCCGCTCGTCGAAGAGGCTTCGTCGTTGGTGCGGGGCCGTCACGTCCGACGGCCCGTTGGTGACGCCCACCAACGCCTCCCTACTGTCCCCGGCGCCGGGCCGGCCGAGGGGCGGCCTCCATCCAACCAGGCCAGGCAAAGCTGTCAACGACGCGACATCCGGGTCGTTCACGAAGGATAATGTGGCCGATCACGTCCTGCCGACACCGCCGAGCCGCCCTCCTCCGTCCGGCCGATGCCGCTATGCGCGTCGATGTCGCCGAACCGGCCCAGCGCCAGGATCCCCGCCCCGGTGCCACCCACCTCCGGGTTGGTGACGTGCCGCACCGGGCGGGGGGCCAGCGCCGCCGCGAACGCCCGCCGCCACCAGGCGGAGGCCGCCACGGCACCGCCGCCGAGCACCACCTCCACCCGTCGGTCCACCGTGGACTCCAGGTCGACGAGGTCGTCCGCGACCTGCCGGCACAACGCGTCCATCAGGCCGGCCAGGATGTCCACCGCGGTGCTGCCGAAGCCCAGCCCGCCCAGCGCCCCGGAGCCGGCCCCGGCCATTCCCGGCGGCCGGTCACCGGCGAACCGCATGTCGGCCGGTAGGGACCGGCCCGGCGTCACCCGCTCCAGCGCCTCGTCCAGGGCCGGCCCCGCCGGCAGCCGCAGCTCACGCTCGGCCCAGTCGAACAGGTTGCCGCCCGACGAGTACGCGGTGCCGGTGATGATCCGCTCGTGGTCGACCCGGTAACGCCACAGGGTCGCCGGCAGCGGCGGCAACTCCGCCCCGGCCGGCGCCGGCTGCATCAGCCGTACGGCGGCCGAGGTGCCCACCGTCACCGCCGCCCGGTTCTCGTCGACGCAGCCCGAGCCGATGTTGGACGCCGCGCCGTCGCCGATCGGCGCCTTCCAGCGCGCCGCCGCCAGGGCCGGCCAGCGGGCGGCGTACGCCGGTCGCAGCCGGCCGCGCCACCCGGTCGGGGCCAGGTCCGGCAGCTCGCCCGGCCGCACCCCGGCCAGCTCGCACGCCTCGAAGTCCCAGGTCATGGCCCGCAGGTCGAGCAGCCCGGTGCCGGACGCCTGCGACACCGACATCGGCGCCCCGTCGAGCAGCACCCCGAAGACGTATTCGACCAGGCCGACGAACCGGGCCGGCGGCGCCGACGTGTGCCGGCGCAGCCACGGCACCCGTACGGTCCAGTAGAAGCGGTGCCACCAGGCGCCGGTACGCGCGTGGAACGCCGCCTCGTCGGCCGGGCCGGTCACCGAACCCGGCGGGGTCGCCCGGGTGTCCAGCCAGGTCAGCACCGGCCCGAGCGGGTCACCGGCGGCGTCCAGCGGCACGATCGAGTGCCACTGGGCGGCGGTCGCCACCAGCTCGATCCCGTCGAGGTGGCCGGCGGCGTGCAACTCGTCGAGGCACTCCACCAGGCAGGCGAGGTAGCCGGCGCCGTCCAGGGTGCCGGCACCGGTGCGGTCGATCGACACCCGCACCTTGCGGCGGGCCAGCGCGCCGGGCAACTGCACCGCGTCGGCGTCCAGCACCATGCCACGCACCGACGAGGTGCCCATGTCGAGGGCGAGAACCTTCATCGCCGGTCACGGTACCCGGCCGGGCACGGCGGTACCCGCCAGCTTCGCGCGGACCGCTTCCGCCGGGGTCGTACGGCGCATAGGGTTACCGCATGCCCGCGCACGCCAGTTCCTGGCAGCCCGCCGACCCGGCGGGCAGTTCCCGGGTGTCCGCCGACCAGGCGGGCAAGTCGTGGTGGCCCGCCGACCCGGCGGGCAAGTTCTGGTGGCCCGCCGACCCGGCGGCCCGCACCCGCGCGTAGTTCATCCACGCGGCCGCCCCACCGAGGCGGCCGCCGGCAACCCTTCCCCCAGCGGACGCCTCGCCCGGGACGGCCCCCGGCCAGCCGAGGAACGACATGCCGCTGCTGCACCAACTGCTCGCCACCATCGCCGGTGGCGCCGACCCCGGACCGTTCGCCCTGATCCGCCGCGAGGGCCGCGACGAACTGGAGATCTTCACCGGGCCGGCGCACGCCGTCGACCGGCTCGCCGACATCCCGCTGCCGGCCGGCGCACCCGGGCCGCGCACCCTGGCCCTCGTGCCGTACCGGCAGATCGCCGAACGCGGGTTCGCCTGCGTCGACGACGGCACCCCGCTCACCTGCCTGACCGTCACCGGCTACGGCACCAGTCCGCTGGAGGCGGCACTGACCGCGCTGCCCGACACGCCGGTACGCACCGGCCCGGGCGGCTTCGACGTCGACGACGAGACGTACGCGCGCACCGTCGACCGGGTGCTGCGCGACGAGATCGGCCGCGGCGAGGGCGCCAACTTCGTCGTCCACCGCGCCTTCCACGCCGACCTGCTCGACCCGCCGCTGACCGCCGCCCTGGCCGCGCTGCGCCGGCTGCTGACCGGTGAACGCGGCGCGTACTGGACGTTCCTGGTGCACACCGGCGACCGCACCCTGGTCGGCGCCACCCCGGAACGGCACGTCAGCGTCGAGGACGGGCTGGCGATGATGAACCCGATCAGCGGCACCTTCCGGCATCCGGACGGGCCGGCCGACCACGCCGCGCTGCTGCGTTTCCTCGCCGACCCCAAGGAGATCGACGAGCTGTACATGGTGCTCGACGAGGAGCTGAAGATGATGGCGACCGTCGCCGAGCACGGCGGGCAGGTCGTCGGGCCGTACCTGAAGGAGATGTCGCACCTCACCCACACCGAATACCTGCTGGCCGGACGGGGCTCGCTCGACGTACGCGAGGTGCTGCGCGAGACGATGTTCGCCCCGACGGTCACCGGCAGCCCGATGGAGAACGCGTGCCGGGTCATCGCCCGGCACGAGCGGCGCGGTCGCGGCTACTACGCCGGGGTGCTGGCCCTGCTCGGCCACGACGACGCCGGCCGGCAGACGCTGGACGCGCCGATCCTGATCCGTACCGCCGAGATCTCCCCCACCGGGCGGCTGAGGGTGCCGGTCGGCGCCACCCTGGTCCGGCACTCGACGGCGGCCGGCGAGGTCGCCGAGACGTACGCGAAGGCGGCCGGGGTGCTGGCGGCGCTCGGCCTGCGGCCCGCCGCGGCCGGGCCCGCCGCGGGCACCGGCACCGCCCGCCTGGCCGACCACCCCGAGGTACGCGCCGCGCTCGCCGCCCGCAACGACCGGCTGGCCCGGTTCTGGCTGGAGCAGCGCGACGGTAGGTCGGTGGTGCCCGCGCTGGCCGGCCGGCGGGTGCTCGTCGTCGACGCCGAGGACACGTTCACCGGCATGCTGTCCCACCAGTTGCGGGCCCTCGGGATGTCCGTCGAGGTGCGGCCGTGGCGGCAGGCCGCCGGCACCGACCCGGCGGCGGGCTTCGACCTGGTGGTGGCCGGGCCGGGTCCCGGCGACCCGACCGACGCCGCCGACCCGAAGATGGCCGCGGTGCGGCGGCTGGTCGCCGGCCTGCTGGACCGGCGCCGGCCGCTGCTCGCCGTCTGCCTCGGCCACCAGGTGCTGTGCGGGCTGCTCGGGCTGCGCCTGCACCGCCGCGACGCCCCCTACCAGGGCCTGCAGCGCCGGGTCGAACTCTTCGGTGCCACCCGTACCGTCGGCTTCTACTCGACGTTCACCGCCGTGGCCGGCTCCGATGCCCTCGCCTCGGCGTACGGGCCGGTCGACGTCGCCCGTGACCCGGCCGACGGCTGCGTGCACGCCGTACGTGGCCCGGCCTTCGCCGGGGTGCAGTTCCATCCCGAGTCGGTGCTCAGCCCGGACGGCCTGCCGGTCCTCACGGACCTGGTCGGCCACCTGCTCGCCCCCGCCGAGGCGACGCAGCCGCCGGCAACGGTCTGATCGCGGAGGAATAGTCCGCCGGAAGACGGGTAGCGGGAAGTCAGGCCGGTGGTCCGGGTGGGTACGAGAGCCCCCGCCCGGACCACCGGTTCCGGCTACCCCGAGATCCGCGTGAGCGCGTGCGCAAGATCCGCGTGATCAGGGAGTACGTCGCGCGTGTCGTCGGCGCGTCGCCGCCTCCGGCCCCTGATCACGCGGATCTTGCGCGATCGGAGGCGCACCCTGCCCGGGTGCCGCCCGGCAGCGGATGCGGTGCGCCGACCTCGTCCTTCCGTGCCGCGTAGCGGTCGCGGTCTTCGGGGTGCGCAGGGTGTATCCGGGGGCTGGTCGTGGTGATCGTCTGCTATTCCGCCGGTCGCGGTACGGCGTGTCGACGGGCTGGACAGCAGACGATCACCGGCGTCGGGGGGCGGCATCCGCCCGCCCCCTCGGTACCGTCAGCCGGCAGCGTCAGGCGATGCCGCGCTTGAGCGCGGTGGCGATCTCCACCGCCCGCCGCGCGGTCAGCGCCGTGGCGCCCAGCGCCTGCTCGTCCGGCGGGACCTCGCCGTTGTTGCTGGTGTGCGAACCGCCGTACGGGTTGCCGGCGACGAACTGGCTCGGTTCGACGTACCCGGGGGTGACCACGATCCCGCCCCAGTGGTAGACGACGGTGAACAGCGACAACAGGGTGGCCTCCTGCCCGCCGTGCGCGGTCGCGGTCGAGCAGAAGCCGGCGAAGACCTTGTTCACCAGCCCGCCCCTCGACCACAGTGGACCGCTGCCGTCGATGAACTGCTTGAGCTGGGCCGCCATCACCCCGTACCGGGTCGGGGTGCCGAAGATGACCACGTCGGCCCACTCCAGGTCGTCGAGTTCGGCGACGTCGACGTCCTGGGTCTCCAGGTGGTGGGCGTGCCACCCGGCGTTGGACCGGATCGCCTCCTCGGGTGCCAGCTCGCGCACCTTGCGCAGCCGGGCCTCGGCACCGGCCTTCTCGGCCGCGGCGACCGCCGCCCGGGCCATCTGGAACGTGGTCCCCGTGGCGCTGTAGTAGATAACCGCGACCTTGACCTGGCCGTCCATCCCGAAACCACTCCCTCAACCGTCCGGCACCGTGTCTGGTGGTCGCTACCCGTCCGGTCGGCAACCAAACCCCCGGCAAGCACACGTACGGGGCCACCGCGTTCCCACGGTGGCCCCGTACGAACCGCTCAGGCGGCGGTCACCCCGCCGGACCGGCCCTCGTGCAGCGTCAGGTTGCGCCCGTCGGACGGGTCGAACAGGTGGATCTTCTCCAGGTTGAGCCAGATCCGCCGGTTCTCGCCCTCGCGTACGTCGGACTCGGCCGACAACCGGGTCACCAGGTTGGAGCCGCCACCCCCGGGCAGGTCCGAGGCGCCGATGTCGGCGGCCAACTCCTCCAGTTCGGCGGAACTGGCCCGCTCACCCTCGACCGAGAGGTAGACGTACTTGTCGGACCCCATCGACTCGACCAGGTCGACCGGTGCCTCGAACTCCATCCCCCGGTCCCGGTGCGCGGCGTCGACCAGGGCCGCGTCCTCGAAGTGCTCGGGCCGGATGCCGACGATCAGTTCCCGGCCGGCGTCGCCGCCCTCGAGCTGGCGGCGTACCCGGTCGCCGATCGGCAGGTCGCCGAGCGAGGTCCGCAGCTTGCCGTCCTCGGCGGTCGCGATGAGGAAGTTCATCGACGGCGAGCCGATGAACCCGGCGACGAACAGGTTGGCCGGATGGTCGTAGAGGTTCTGCGGTTCACCGACCTGCTGCACCGCGCCGGCCCGCATGATCACCACACGGTCGCCGAGCGTCATCGCCTCGGTCTGGTCGTGGGTGACGTACACCGTGGTGGTGCCGAGCCGCTTCTGCAGCCGGGACACCACGGTCCGCATCTGCACCCGCAGCTTCGCGTCGAGGTTGGACAGCGGCTCGTCCATCAGGAACGCCTTCGGGCTGCGGACGATCGCCCGCCCCATCGCCACCCGCTGGCGCTGGCCGCCGGAGAGGTTCGCCGGCCTGCGGTCGAGCAGCGCGGTCAGCTCCAGCACCTTGGCCGCCTCGGTGACCTTCTCGTCGATGGTCGCCTTGTCGAGCTTGGCCAGCTTGAGCGGGAACGCCATGTTCTCCCGCACGGTCATGTTCGGGTACAGCGCGTACGACTGGAACACCATCGCGATGTCCCGGTCGCGGGGCGCCTTGTCGTTGACCCGCTCGCCACCGATGCGCAGTTCCCCGGAGCTGATGTCCTCCAGTCCGGCGATCATGTTCAGGGTGGTCGACTTGCCGCACCCGGACGGGCCGACCAGGATGACGAACTCGCCGTCGGCGATCGTCAGGTCGACGTCGCGGACCGCGACCGTCCCGTCCGGATACTTCTTGCTCATCTGGTCCAGCACGATGTCAGCCACGAAAACTCACCCCTTGACCGCGCCGGACGTCAGGCCCGAGACGATGCGACGCTGGAAGAACAGCACGAACAGAATGATCGGTACGGTGATCACCACGGCGGCCGCGGAGATCGCCCCGGTCGGGTCCTCGAACTGCGACTCGCCGGTGAAGAACGACAGCGCGACCGGGACCGTACGGGACCGCTCGGTCGAGGTCAGCGAGATCGCGAACAGGAAGTCGTTCCAGCAGAAGATGAAGACCAGGATCGCGGTGGTGAACACGCCCGGCGCGGCCAGCGGCGCGATCACCCGCCGGAACGCCTGCCCCTGGGTGGCGCCGTCCATCTTCGCCGCCTTCTCCAGGTCCCACGGGATCTGCTTGAAGAACGCCGACAGCGTGTAGATCGCCAGCGGCAGCGCGAACGTGATGTACGGCAGGATCAGGCCCGGCCAGGTGTCGAACAGCCCGAGCCGGCGCTCGATGTCGAACAGCGGCGACACCAGCGACACCTGCGGGAACATCGCGATCAGCAGCGACACCCCGACCAGCAGCCCCTTGCCGGGGAAGTCCAGCCGGGCGATGGCGTACGCGGCCAGCATGCCGAGCACCACCGCGATCACCGTCGAGATCATCGCGATGCCGATCGAGTTGATCAGCGCCCGGATGAACTGGTCGGTCTGGAAGATCGTGCGGTAGTTCTCCAGCGTCCATTCCCGCGGGATGAAGTTGCCGTCGGTCAGGGTGCCCGGCGTCTTGAACGACAGCGACGCGATCCACAGCACCGGCGTCAGCGCGAAGACCACGACGACCGCGTCCAGCAGGCCCCACCGCCACTTCTTCGCCGGGGTGGTGTCCAGCGCGGCCATCAGCGCCTCCCCTCGTCGGAGCTGCCCGGGGCAGCGGTGCCGAACAGCTTCACGAAGATGAAGGCGATGACCGCCACGGTCAGGAAGATCAGCACCGACATCGTCGAGCCGATGCCGAGGTTGAGCCCCTTCATCAGGTTGTTGTAGGCGAGCATCGACACCGACGAGGTCTGGTTGGCCCCGGCGGTCAGCACGTAGATGTTGTCGAAGACCCGGAACGCGTCCAGGGTCCGGAAGAGCAGCGCGACCAGGATCGCCGGCTTCATCACCGGCAGCATCACCTTGGTGAACCGCTGCCACCCGCTGGCCCCGTCCATCGACGCCGCCTTGAGCAGGTCTTCGGGGACCAGCGCCAGCCCGGCCATCAGCAGCAGGGCCATGAACGGCGTGGTCTTCCAGATCTCGGCCAGCATGATGATGCCCAGCGCGCTGGCCCGCTCGGTCAGCGGCGCCCCGTCACTGAACAGGTTCGCCAGGTAGCCGGTGTCCGGCGTCCACGCGTACCGCCAGGAGAACGCGGCCACGACCGTCACGATCCCGTACGGGATCAGGGCCGAGGTCCGCACCAGGCCGCGGCCGACGATCGTACGGTGCATGATGATCGCCAGCCCCATGCCGAGCACCAGCTCGACCGCGACCGTGACGACCGTGATGAGCATGGTGACCCCGAACGCGGTCCACCAGAACTCGTTGGTCAGCACCGTCACGTAGTTCTCCAGCCCGATGAACTCGCGCTGGTCGGGAAACTTCAGGTCGAACCGCTGCAACGACAGCCAGACCGAGTAGAAGATCGGGTACGCCGTCACGGCGACCATCACCAGCGCGGCCGGGGCGCACAGCAGCCACCCCAGCCGGCGCTCGGCCTTCTTGCCCTCGCTCAGCGGCGCCTTGACCCGCCGGCCGGCCTTACGGTCGGCGAGCCCTCCTTCGGTGGTCGGTTCGGCTCGGTGGCTCATCCCGGCAGCACCCCCTTGGATTCCAGCGCGTCCTGCACCGACCGGCGCAGCTGGTCCGCGGTCTCCTGCGGCCGGATCGCCGACGGCGGGGACAGCGTCACGGACAGCACCGTCGACACGTTCTGGTACGCCGGCGTCAACGGCCGGGTGGCGCCGTCCCGCAGCTCGGCGAGGATCTCGTCCTTCATCGGGTACGCCTCGGTCATCTCCGGGTCGGCGTAGATGCTCTCGATCGTCGGCGGCACGCCGTCGTTGATCGCGGAGAACTTCTGGTTCTCGGCGTTGCGGATGCACAGCGCGGCCTCGAACGCCTCGTCGGGATGATCGGAGTAGCGGCTCACCGCCAGGTTGACGCCACCGATCGTGACCCGGCTCGGCTGGCCGGCGTCGACGCCCGGGTAGCGGGCCCAGCCGACCTTGTCCGCCAGTTCCGGCGCCCCCTCCTGCAGGGCCGGGTAGACGAACGGCCAGTTGAGCTGGAAGGCGCCGTTGCCGGACTGGAACGCCAGCCGTACGTCGTCCTCCAGCGCGTTGGTGAACGACGCGCTGGTCACCCCGGCGGTCGCGAACCGCTGGAGCACCTCCAGGGCGCGCACCGCGCCCTCGTCGAAGACCGCCTCGGTGCCGTCCTCGTTGAGGATCTGCCCACCGGCGCTGGCGACCAGGGTGTTGTAGAAGGCGACCAGCCCCTCGTACTGGGCGCCCATGGTGAGCACCTGGTACGGCTGCCCCCGCTCCTTGAGCCGCTGTGCCGCCGCGATCATGTCGTCCCAGGTCTCCGGCGGCTGCTCGACCAGGTCGGTGCGGTACCACAGCAGCTGCACGTTGGTGTTCTTCGGCGCCGCGAACAACTCGTCCTCGTAGCGGGCCGACTCCAGCGGCCCGGCGAGCGTGCCCCGCTCGACCTCGGCCCGCGCGTCGCCGGTCCACGGCAGGATCCAGTCGGCGCTGGCGAACTCCTGGGTCCAGGTCACGTCCAGCCCCAGCACGTCCATCCCCCGGTCCCCGGCGGCGAGCCGGCGCACCATCTGGACCCGCTGGTCGTCGGCGCCACGGGGCAGCACCCGGTATTCGATCCGGTAGCGTCCCTGCGCCTGCTCGTTGCAGTTGTCGATCACCGTCTGCAGGTTCTGCTCCGGCGGGTAGTACAGGTTTATGGTCGGCACACCGCCGTCGCCGCCGCCACACGCGGCCAGCGGCAGCAGCACCCCCAGCGCCGCCGCGGCGGCCACCATCCGGCGGCCACGTCGTCGGGGGCCGGCACGTCCCCCGGTGGTCCGCTCTACGCGTCTGCCCATTCCGCCCCTCCCTCGGCGGCTGCCCCGCCGGGTGCGGTCCCGGCAGGCCAGCTGATCAGGCCCGTCGCGTGGGCCGCGGCGCGTCGAGGCGCGTCGGCGGTGACGCGATGGGCGTGACCGCTCACTGCCCTACCCGGCCCGCCGGCAAACCTGCGGCCAGCAGGCGAACCCGACCGGGGACCGTTATCCTGTCGCCCGGCCGACGGCTACACCCCTCCCCGGCGCCGTTCCGGATCTAGACTTTCGGGCATGGATGTGACGTTCCACTTCGACCCGGCCTGCCCCTGGACGTGGCGCACCTCGCGCTGGCTGCTCAGCGTCGCCCCCGAGCGTGATCTGGCCGTCCGCTGGCGGCCGTTCAGCCTCGCCCTGCTCAACGACGAACCGCCGCCGGACGAGTTCCGCGAGATGATGGCGGCCTCCACCAAGGCGCTGCGGCTGATCGAGGCGTTGCAGGCCGCCGGCCGCAACGACGACGCCGGCCGCTTCTACACCGCACTCGGCACCCACACCTTCGAGTCGATGAACCCGCTCACCGACGCCTCGGTACGCGCCGCCGCCGAGGCCGCCGGTGTCGCCGACGCCGCGGGCGCGCTCGACGACGCGTCGTGGGACGAGGCCGTACGGCGCTCGCACACCACGGCGTGGGAGGCCGCCGGCCCCGACATCGGCTCCCCCGTGCTGACCGTCGACGGGGTCACGCGCGGTGTGCACGGCCCGATCGTGGGCGAGGTGACCGACAAGGCCGAGGCGCTGGCGATCTGGGACGCCGTCGAGCCGCTGCTGCGTACGCCGACGTTCTTCGAGGTCAAGCGGGGCCGTCCGTAACCCACCCGGCGCCGCCGGCCGGCGTGGCCGGTGGCGCCGGCCCGGTCCGGCGGGGACCGGCCGGCGGGGGCGGTTCGCCCGCCGGCCGGTTGCCGAGCCGGTTGTACACTCGGTCACTCCGTGGCCCCCGACCGTGCCCCCGGTCGTCGGCCCCGACCCCGTCACCGATCCAGGGGAGGCACCGTGCCAGCAGCACTGCCGCCGGGTGTTCCGGACGCGGTGCTCCAGGTGATGGGCAGCGCCCTCCTGACGACCACCGACGGCACGGTCGACTGGTGCAACGAGGCGGCCGTCCGGCTCGGCCAGGCGATCGGCACCGACCTGCGTACCCTGCCGCTGGCCACGGTGACCCCCGACGGCCCGTCCCGGGAGCTGCCCTGCCCGGTCCCCGACGGCAAGCCCCACTACCTGCGGGTGACCTGCCGGCAACTGCCGCCGCGCGACGGCGTCGGGCCCGAACTGCTCTACGAGGTCGCCGACGTCACCGCGGCCCGCGCCGACCGGGCCCGGGCCGACAACTACGAGTGGCGGCTGAAGCACATCGAACAGCTGTCGAAGGTCGGCACGTGGGAGTGGGACCTGGCGACCAATGACGTCATCTGGTCACCGACCCTGCTGTCGATGTTCGGCCTACCGGCCGGTTCCACCCTCGACTACCCCGCCTACCGGGCGATGCTCTACCCCGACGACGTCGCGATGATCGAGTCGACCCTGGCGGCGGCGCTGGAGCGTCCGGCGCCGTTCAGCTACACCCACCGCATGTACCTGGCCGACGGGCGGACGCTGCGCGTGTTCGAGTGCTACGGCGAGGTCTTCACCGACGCCGGCGGGGCGCCGGCCCGGGTCCTCGGCACCGCGCACGACGTCACCGAGGTCCAGCGGGTGCAGGACGAGCTGACCTATCTCGCCGACCACGACCCGCTGACCGGGCTGCCGAACCGGCGGGCGCTGACCGCGGCGATCAGCGGCGCGGCCGCCCAGGGCCGGGCCGGCGGCACCCTGCTGCTCATCGACGTCGACAACTTCAAGGACATCAACGACCTACGTGGGCACGGCGTCGGCGACGAGGTCATGCGGCTGCTGGCCCGGCTGCTGACCAGTCACCTGCCGGCCGGTGCCGTCGTCGGCCGGCTCGGCGGCGACGAGTTCGCCGTCCTGCTCGACGGATACGACCCGGCAGCGGCGATGGCGGTGGCGGGCCGGCTGTGCGACCTGGTCGCCCGGACCCCGTTCGCCGTACGCGGCGAGCCGCTGCGGGTGACCCTGTCGATCGGTGCCGCCCCGTTCGAGCCCGGCGACGACCACGACCTGCTCCTCGCCCACGCCGACCTGGCGCTCTACCAGGCCAAGGACGAGGGCCGCAACCGCGCCCGGCTGTTCGCCCCGGAGCAGCACCGGCAGGCCGCCCAGCGGGTCGGTGTGGTCTCCCGGGTCCGCCGGGCCCTGGACACCGGCCGGCTCGAACTCGACGCCCAGCCGATCATCGACCTGTCCGACCTCGGGGTGCACAGCTACGAACTGCTGGTCCGGGTCCGCGACGGCCACCTGCCCGAACTCGAACCCGCCGACTTCCTGCCCGCCCTCGAACGCGGCGACATGGTCTGCGAGCTGGACCGCTGGGTGGTCGAGACGGCGATCCGGGCCCTGGCCCGGGCCACCGCCGCCGGCGCCGCCCTGCGCTTCGACGTCAACATCTCCAGCCGTTCGCTGGAGGACCCGTCGTTCGGCGACTGGGTGGTCCACGCCCTGCGGTCGGCCGGGGTGCCGGCGACCCGGCTCGGCCTGGAGATCACCGAGACGACAGCGATCGCCAACCTGCACGACGCCCGCCGGCTCGCCTCGACGATCACGTCCGCCGGCTGCGGGTTCAGCCTCGACGACTTCGGTGCCGGATACGGTTCCTTCGTCTACCTCAAGCACCTGCCGTTCACCACCGTGAAGATCGCCGGTGAGTTCGTCCGGCATGCCGACCACGGCGGCCCCGACCCGATCCTCGTCGACGCCGTCGTGCGGGCCGCCCACGGGCTGGGCATGTACACCGTGGCCGAGCACATCGACCGGCCGGAACTGGTCGGGGTGCTCAAGATGCTCGGCGTCGACCGGGGGCAGGGCTTCCACCTCGGCCGGCCGCAGCGCCTCGACGACCTGATGCGGCGCACGATACCCCTCGACGCGGCAACCGGGGTCCCATAAGGTTTTCTGGCGCCGATCCGGCGTCCTTCGACCTGTGTGGAGGATCCGTGCCCGACTCCTGGACTCTTCCGGTCGCCGTCGACCTCTCCACCACCGCCGTGTCGTCCGCGGCGGCGTTCTACGCCCGGCTGCTCGGCTGGTCGGTCGACGGCTCCGGTGACACCGTTGTCGCCACCGTCGACGGGGCCACCGTGGCGACGGTACGCCCCACCCGCACCTTCCACTCCGGATGGTCGACGGTGTTCGGCACCGCCGATCCGGCCGCCACCCGGGCCGGCATCGTCGCCGCCGGTGGCCGGGTGTACGGGACGGACCCGGCCGGGATGCTGCGGGCCGCCGACCCGGCCGGCGCCACCTTCGCCGTGACCACCGGGCACACCCCGCCGCCACCCGGCCCCGGCCGGCCCTCCTGGTTCGAATACATGACCACCGCCCCGGCGGCGGCCGACGACTTCTACCGGGCCGCGCTCGGCCTGTCGCCGGTGCGTCCCGACGGGGCACCCGACGACGGCTTCGTGCTGTTCACCGCCGGCGGCCGGCCGGTCGCCGGCCGGCTCACCCTGCCGCCGGAGCTCGCCGCCACGGTCCCGGCCGGCTGGATGGTCTACTTCGGCTGTGTCGACGTCGACGACACCGTCACCGTCGCCGCCGATCTCGGCGCCGCCGTCGTCGTACCGCCCCGGGACACCCCGACCGGGCGGCTGAGCACGCTGGTCGACCCGACCGGCGCGGTCTTCACGCTGCTGCGCCCGGCCCGCTGACCAGCGACACCACCTCGTCGGCGCAGCCCCAGGCCAGCGTCATCCCGGCCCCGCCGTGCCCGTAGTTGTGCACGAGCCGGACCCCGCCGGGCAGCCCCACCGGGTCGGCTTGCACCCGCGGCCCGCCGTGCCGGGCCGGCCGTAGCCCGGCGAGCCGGGCGAGCACCGGGGCCCCGGCGAGTTCGGGTACCAGGGCGGTGCACCGGGCCACGATCGCGGCGCTGGCCGCGTCGTCAGGGCCGGTGTCGTACGCGTCCGGCTCGAACGTGCCGCCGAGCACGACGTCCCGGCTGCGCGGGTGGACGTACGTGATCCCGGCCGGGTCGTCCTCGTCGCGTACCGACACGTGCAGCCCGGGGTTGGCGACCACCACGATCCGGCCGCGCGCCGGGTGCACCGCCGGGTCGGCGGCGAGGGTGCGGGCCCCGAGCCCGGACGCGTTGACCACGACCGGGGCGAGGTCGGCGACGTCGGCGAGCCGGGCGAGCCGGCGTCGCGCCAGCCGCCCGCCGCCGGCGACCAGCCGTTCGGCGAGCCATTCCAGGTACGGCCCCATCTCGACGCCCGGCACGGTGAACCGCCACCGCCCCGTGTACGGCGCCGGCACGTCCCGGTCGGCGGTGAAGTCGCGGGTGGCCGGCGCCCACCACGGGTCGGCCGGCGCGGGTGCCCGCAGCAGCATCCGGGTGGGGCGCATGACGACCCCCGGTACGCCCCGCGCCGCCTGGTCGGCGTACTCGTCGAAGGTCCGGTGGGCCCGTTCGAGCATGCGGGCGCTGCCGTCGGTGTGGGTCGGGTACCAGACCGCGGCCGCCACCCGCGAGACCGTGTCCGCCGGATCGTCCGCGGTCAGCACGAGGACCCGCGCGCCGGCCTGTTGCAGTCGCAGCGCGCTGGTCAGCCCGACCACACCCGCTCCGACGATCACCACGTCAGTCATGCGTCAAGGCAACCGCGCCGCACCCCGTGCTGTCCAAGACGACCCGGCTACCAGCTGATAAGCACAGCTTATGATGACGGACATGGATCTGCGCCGGCTGCGCTACTTCGCGGTGCTCGCCGAGGAACTGCACTTCACCCGCGCCGCGAAACGGCTGCGGATCGCCCAGCCGGCGCTGAGCCAGCAGATCCGCGCCCTCGAACGCGAGGTCGGGGCCGTGCTGATCGAACGCACCGGCGCCACCGGCCTCACCCCGGTCGGCCGCGTCGTCGCCGCCGAGGCGGCCACCCTGCTCGCCGCCGCCGACGCCGCGCAGGCCCGCATCCGGGCCGCCGTACGCGGCACCGAACGCCTCCGGCTGGCCTACACCCGGTCGGCGCGCGGCGGCCGGGTCGACGCCCTGATGGCCCGCTTCCGCGCCGGGAACCCGCACGTGGAGGTCGTCGCCGAGACCGGCTGGACCGCGCCGAACGTCGAGGGACTGCTCGGCGGCCGGTTCGACGTCGCCTTCGTCCGCCCGCCGGTCGACGAGCCCGGCCTGCGCTGCGTGCACGTCGACACCGAGGAACTGCTGCTCGCCGTACCCGCCGGCCATCCGCTGGCGGCCCGGCGCCGGATCCCGCGCGAGCCGCTGGTCGGCGAGCCCGCCGTGATGTGGCCCCGGGAGAACGGCCCCGGCATGTTCGACCGCACGATCGCCCAGGTCTGGCCGCGTGGCGGCTTCAACCTGGTCCGCCACGAGCCCGACGACGAGCAGCTGCTGCGCGCCGTCGCCGGCGGCTCGGTCGTCGCCGCGGTGCCCGCCGGCCGGGCCCGTGCCCTACGGGTGCCCGGCGTACGGCTGCGCCGTTTCACCGCCCCCGTGCCGACCGTCGACATCGCGCTGGCCCACCCGGCCCGCGCCGTACCACCGGTGGTCCGCCGGCTGCTGGACCTGCTCGCCGTCGACCCCGTCACGGGGTGAGCGACCGCCGCGCGTCGACCAGGTGGTGCACCCCCTCGTGGATCGCGTCGCGGACCACCCAGTCGATGTTGCGGACACTGCGGTACGGGAAGTGCAGCACCGCCGTGTACGACCACTCCTCGTCGCGCAGGTCCTCGATCGCGTCGGCCAGCGCCGACGACGCCTCGGTCAGCCCGTCGAGCGCCGTTTCCAGGTCGAAGTTCTGGTAGGCGGCGTTGACCAGCGAATCGTCGCGGGGCACCGGCACCACCTCGGGCTCGTCGTGGACCAGCATCAGCCAGATCCGGTTGTGCTGCTGGCGCATGACGTCGGCGACGTGCAGGACGTTCTCGATCGCCGAGTATTCGTCCGGCGACGGCCGCCGGTGCACGATCCGCGGGTCGACGCCGACCAGCACGCCGCGGAACAGCGGCCCGAAGGCGCGGATCCGGTTGGCCAGCTCGGGGCTCTTCACCTCGTGGTAGCCGTACCCGCACTTGCCGCACTTGGTGGTCACCCGGCGGAGTTCCCCGCCGGGCGGCTCCCATCCCTGTGCCCGGGCCCGGCCCGCGGCGCCGGCGGCCGGGGGCCCGCCGGCGGCCGGTCACCGGCCCGTACGGTCAGGATCAGGTCGGCGACCAGCGCCGTCCAGCCGGTCTGGTGCCAGGCGCCCAGTCCCGCGCCGTTGTCGCCGTGGAAGTACTCCGGGAAGGCGATCAGATCCCGCCATCCGGGGTGGGTCTGGAACAGTTCGGTCGCCCCGTACATCGGGCGCCGGCCGGCTTCGTCGGGGACGAACATCGCGATCAGCCGCTCGGAGAGGTCGTCGGCGACCTCGGTCAGCGTCCGTTTGCGCCCCGACCGGGTCGGATGCTCCACCAGCAGGTCGTCGCCGAAGAAGCCCGCGTAGTCGCGCAGCGCGCAGATCAGCAGGAAGTTCGTCGGCATCCAGATCGGGCCCCGCCAGTTGGAGTTGCCGCCGAACAGGCCGCTGGTCGACTCCGCCGGCTCGTAGCCGACGGTGAAGTCCTGCCCGCCCAGCGACACCGTGAACGGCTCGGCGAGGTGCTGCCGGGACAGCGTCCGCAGCCCGTACGGCGACAGGAACTCGTCCTCGTCGAGCATCCGGGCCAGTATCTTGCCGAGCCGGTCCGGGCCGACCATCGACAGCAGGCGCTGCTGCCGGCCGCCGCCGGCCAGCCGGCGGGCACCGATCACGTCGGCGTACTCCGGCTTGTTGGTCAGGAACCAGCGCAGCCGGGCGGCGAGTTCCGGCATCCGGGCCAGCGTCGTCGAGGTCAGCGTCGTGGCGGCGGCCAGCGGCAGCAGCCCGACGACCGAGCGGACCTTCAACGGCACCCGGTCGCCGTCCGGCAGCCGCAGCACGTCGTAGAAGAAGCCGTCCTCCTCGTCCCACAGCCCCTGCTCGGCGGCGGCCTCGGCGATGTACGCGAAGTGCTCGAAGAACTTCGTCGCGATGTCGGTGTACGCCGGGTCGTGCCGGGCCAGGATCGACGCGATGTCGAGCAGGTTGAGCGCGTACATGCCCATCCAGCCGGTGGCGTCGGACTGCTCCAGGACCCCGGCGACCGGCAGCGCCGCCGACCGGTCGAACGGGCCGACGTTGTCCAGGCCGAGGAAGCCGCCCTCGAACAGGTTGCGGCCGTCGGCGTCCTTGCGGTTGACCCACCAGGTGAAGTTGATCAGGAGCTTGTGCATCACCCGGGCCAGGAAGTCGTGGTCCCACCCGCCGTCGATCTCGAAGACCTTCAGCGCCGCCCAGGCGTGCACCGGCGGGTTGACGTCACCGAACGCCCACTCGTACGCCGGGATCTGCCCGTTGGGGTGCATGTACCACTCGCGTAACAGCAGCAGCAGCTGCTGCTTGGCGAAGCCCGGGTCGACGCGGGCGATGGTGACGCAGTGGAACGCCAGGTCCCAGGCGGCGTACCACGGATACTCCCAGGTGTCCGGCATCGAGATGACGTCGAAGCTGTTCATGTGCCACCAGGCGTGGTTGCGGCCGTGACGGCGGCCCTCCGGTGCCGTCGACGCGGGATCGCCGACCAGCCAGCGGTGCACGTCGAAGTGGTAGAACTGCTTGCCCCACAGCACCCCGGCGAGCGCCTGCCGGGCCACCGCCGCCTCGGCCCGCGAGGCGCGGGCCGGGATGACCCGGGCGTAGAAGGCGTCGGCCTCCGCCGACCGGGCGATCATCGTACGGTCGAAGCCGGCGCCGAGGTCCAGCCGCGGCGCCGCTCCCCCGGCCGGCGGCGGCGCGGTCAGCCGCAGCCGCAGCCGGATCCGGGCCTGTCCCCCACCGGGTACGTCGAGCACGTAGTGCAGCGCCCCCTTGGTGCCCGTACGCGCCGGGTTGACCGTCGCCGCCCCGGACACCACGTGGTCGTTGATCCCGTCCTTGGGATACCGGGTCTGGCTCGGCAGCCCCCACAGCCGGTCGGCGTTGCTCTCGTTGTCGCACAGCAGCGGCACCGGCTCGCCGTCGCCCTCCAGCACGATCTGGCCGAGCACCCAGTGTTCGCCGACCAGCCGGTTGTCCTCGCCGACCAGGTGCGGCACCCGGTCGCCGCCGGGCAGCCGCCACGACCACGTGTTGCGGAACCACAGCGTGGGCAGCACGTGCAGCCGGGCCGCCTCGGCACCGTGGTTGGCGACGGTGACCAGCAGGCACATGTCGGTCGGCGACTCCTTGGCGTACTCGACGGTCACCGCCCAGTACCGGTCGTCGTCGAAGACGCCGGTGTCGACCAGTTCGTACTCCGACTCGTCGCGACCGCGCCGGGCGTTGACCGCGACCAGGTCGTCGTACGGGAAAGCGGCCTGCGGGTAGTGGTAGCGCCACCGCATCCACGAGTGGGTGGGCGTGGAGTCCTCGTACCACCAGTAGTCCTTGGCGTCCTCGCCGTGGTTGCCGCCGTCGCCGCCGAGGCCGAACATCCGCTCCTTCAGGATCGGGTCGCGGCCGTTCCACAGCGCCAGCGCGAAACAGAACGTCTGCCGGTCGTCGCAGACCCCGGCCATGCCGTCCTCGTTCCACCGGTACGCCCGCGACCGCGCATGATCATGCGGGAAGTAGTCCCAGGCCGTACCGTGCTCGCTGTAGTCCTCGCGCACCGTTCCCCACGCCCGCTCCGACAGGTACGGCCCCCACGACCGCCAGGCCCGTTCGCCGGAATCCGCCTCCCGCAGGCGCCGGCGCTCGGCCGATCCGATCCGCCTGAGTTCCTCCTCCTCGTCGCGTACGTTCTGGTCCCCGGGGGCCGGCACGTCGTCGATCACCGCCATATCCTCGATCTTGCCCGCAGACTTGACCACACTGGTGATTGTCACCGCGGCGTGTTACAGCCTCACCGTCGGTACTCCCCGTAGCCCTCCCCAGGAGAAGCATTGATACCGATCAGTTTTGGCCCGCAGGTGTGCGGTCACCCGGAGGCCGGCACCGCCCGCGAGTGGCTGGTTCCCGACGGCCGCGGCGGCTACGCCATGGGCACCGTCAGCGGGCTGCGCACCCGCCGCTACCACGGGCTGCTGGTCGTCGCCGACGACACCGGCGCCAACCGCCGGGTCGGCCTGGTCGGCCTCGACCCGGCCGTGGTGTTCCCGTCGGGCGCCCACGTACGCCTCGGCGCCCACGAGTGGGCCTCCGGCGACGTCGACCCGCGCGGCTACGAACTGCTCGAACGGTTCGACCTGGTCGACGGGCTGCCCCGCTGGCGCTGGCGGATCGGCGACGTGGTCATCGAACGCGAGATCGCGATGACGTACGGCCGGTCCTGCGTCGCCGTCGTGCACCGGCTGGTCACCGGCGGCCCGGTCCACCTCAGCCTCGCCGCGGTCTGCACCTGGCGCGACGCGCACGGCGAGCGCCGCGCCGACGGACCCGCCCCGCACGTCGAGCCGGTCGCCGGCGGCGCGGTCGTGGAGAGCGCGTTCCGGCTCGCCGGCCCGGACTGGGAGCCCGAGGGCCAGTGGTGGCACGGCGCCCACCACCGCGCCGAGGCGGCGCGCGGCCTCAACCCGAACGAGGACCTCTGGTACGCCGGCCGCTTCGCCGCCACCCTGGACCGCCCCGGCGCCACGGTGCAGGTGCTGGCCTGGGCCGACGACCTCGCCGACGAGCCGCCGCCGGCGGTCGAGGTGGTCGCCGCCGCCCGCCGGCGCAACCGGTCGGTCGTCGCCGCCGCGAAACCCGCCGACAACGTCGACGCGACCCTCGCGCTGGCCGCCGACGCGTTCGTGGTCGCCACCGCCGCCGGCCCGGACGTCGTCGCCGGCTACCCGTGGTTCGGCGCCTGGTCCCGCGACACCATGACGGCGTACGAGGGGCTCTTCCTCACCACCGGACGCGCCGACGAGGGGCGCGAGCTGCTGCGGGCGTACGCCGGCCGGCTCTCCGAGGGGATGCTCGCCAACACCGCCGACACCGGCCGGGTCGAGTACAACACCGCCGACGCCACGCTGTGGTTCCTGCACGCCGTCGGCCGGCACGTCGAGGTGGCCGGCGACCCCGACCTGGCCGCCGAACTGCTGCCGGCGCTGCGCACCGTCGTCGACACCCACCTGACCGGCACCCGCTACGGCATCCGCGTCGACCCGACCGACGGCCTGCTCACCCAGGGCGCCCCCGGTGAGGCGCTGACCTGGATGGACGCCCGCGTGTACGGCGTACCCGTGACGCCGCGCGCCGGCAAGCCGGTCGAGGTCAACGCGCTGTGGATCAACGGGCTGGCGACGGTGGCCGCCCTCGCCGACCTGGCCGGCACCGACGCCGGACCGGTACCGGTCGCCCACGCCCGGGCCGTCGAGTCGTTCCGCCGGCGCTTCCCGTCGTCGTCCGGCTGGCTGCACGACGTCGTCGACGCCCCCGCGCCGACCTACCCGCTCGGCGGGGCGCCGCACCACGACGACGACCACCTGCGCCCCAACCAGCTACTGGCCTGGTCGCTGCCGCACGCGCCGCTGGCACCGGACCGGCGGATGCTGCAGGCCGTCGGCGCGGCCCTGCTCACCCCGCTCGGCCTGCGCAGCCTGGCCCCGGGCTCGCACGACTACACCGGACAGCACCGCGGCGGGCCGGCCGACCGGGA
The DNA here is from genome assembly GCF_040683055.1 of Polymorphospora sp. NPDC051019. Lineage (NCBI taxonomy): Bacteria > Bacillati > Actinomycetota > Actinomycetes > Micromonosporales > Micromonosporaceae > Polymorphospora > Polymorphospora sp. NPDC051019. Next base: position 113,418 of record NZ_JBFBCH010000023.1, read on the forward strand.
CGGCGCCTACCACCAGGGCACCGTCTGGCCGTGGCTGATCGGCCCGTACGCCGAGGCGCTGCACCGGGCCGGGCTGGAAATCGGCGAGTCGTTGATCGGAATCGAGTCTCATTTGCCCGAATTTGGCCTAGGGTCTGTCAGTGAGACCGCGGACGGGCAAGCCCCGCACGCCGCCACCGGCTGCCCTTTCCAGGCCTGGTCGGTTGCGGAGTTCAGGCGCGCCCGACGGTTTTGACCGTTTGCCGTTACACACCTGCAACGGCCGTGTCTTCGCTGGTTATCTGGTTCCCGGCACGATTGGCCACAACCCAGACGATGCGCTGACACCCGCACAGGTGTCTGGTCGCGCATGCGCCGGGACGATGCCGAGGGGGCGGGGCCAATGTCAACAAACGCCGAAGTGTTCGACATCAGAAGTCCGCGGCGGCAGCGGGTGCTGATGCTGTCCTGGGAATACCCGCCGGTGGTGGTCGGCGGCCTCGGCCGGCACGTCCACGCGCTGTCGGTCGCCCTGGCCGCCGCCGGCCACGAGGTCACCGTCGTCACCCGGCACGCCGCCGGCGCCCCGCTCGAGGAGTACGCCGACGGCGTACGCATCGTCCGCGCCCCCGAAGACCCGCCGCTGTTCCCGCTCGCCACCCCGTCCCTGCTGGCCTGGACCATGGCGTTCAACCACACCCTGACCCGGGCCGCGCTGCGCGCCGCCGAGTCCGGCGAATACGACGTCATCCACGCCCACGACTGGCTCGTCACCCACACCGCCGTCACCCTCAAGGAACACCTCGACCTGCCACTGGTCGCCACCATCCACGCCACCGAGGCCGGCCGCCACCAGGGCTGGCTGCCCGACGAGATGAACAGGTGCATCCACTCCGTCGAGTGGTGGCTCGGCCACGAGGCCGGCCGGGTCCTGGTCTGCTCCGAATACATGAAGTGGGAGGTGACCCGCCTGCTGGAGATGCCCGCCAGCCGGGTCGAGGTCATCCCCAACGGCGTCGACGACCGCGCCTGGCGGCCCCGCCCCCGCGCCGTCGCCGCCGCCCGCGCCCGCTTCGCCGGCGACGGCCCGCTGCTCGGCTTCGCCGGCCGCCTCGTCTACGAGAAGGGCGTCCAGCACCTGGTCAGCGCCGTACCCGAACTCGCCGACCGGCACCCCGGCCTGCGCGTCGTCATCGCCGGCGACGGGCCGTACCGGCCCGAACTGCAGGACGAGACCCGCCGCCTCGGCCTCGACGACACCATCAGCTTCGCCGGCTTCATGAACGAGACCCAACTGCCGGCCGTCCTCGCCGCCACCGACGCTACCGTGATCCCGAGCCTCTACGAGCCGTTCGGCATGATCGCCCTGGAGGCCGCCGCGGCCGGCGCCCCGCTCGCCGTCGCCGCCACCGGCGGACTCGCCGAGATCGTCGAACCCGGCGTCACCGGCGTCACCTTCCCGCACAGCGACCCCGGCGCCCTGGCCGGCGCCGTCGACAGCCTGCTCGGCGACGCCGCGTTCGCCCGAAGGGTCGCCCGCCAGGCCAGGTCGATGGTCAGCGAACGGTACGGCTGGGCGACCATCGCCGCCCGCACCGCCGCGGCGTACGCGTCCGCCGAACGCGACAATGCCTCGTTCGCCGCCCGCCAGGCGGCCGCCCAACTCGCCGGGGGCCGCCCCCGCGTGGTCGTCCCGGAAGGCAACCTCTTGACCCTCTGACTACGGATCAGAAGGTTAGGGGTTCGAGTCCCTTCGGGCGCACAAGATCGGAAGGCGTCTGACCTGCGGAAACAGGTCAGACGCCTTCGGTGCTTTGTCCCTCGTGGACGTTTGGGTGCTCGAATGGTGCTCGTGCGACGAGCATCCCTTGTGTCCGGCCCGATCCGGCGGATGGCGGCTCCGTCTTGGTGGATCCGAAGACCTTGGAGGCGGGGGAACGCCGAACGGCGGCCCGCTGAACCAGTCGGGCCGCCGTTCGCGAAGTTGTGGATCAGAGCGAGCGGATGTT
>NZ_JBFBCH010000024.1:0-97852 GCF_040683055.1 Polymorphospora sp. NPDC051019
GACTGCCGGATCCGATCGCACTACTCGTCCTGCACACCGAACTCGCGGTCTGCCACGGCGAACTCGGCGACAAGGAGGCCGCCGCGAGCGCCGCCGAGGCGGCGCTGTCGCTCGCCGGATCACCCGATCCCGACCATGTCACCGCACTGCACCTGACCGTAGCTCGCACACTGCTGGACGACGGCCAACTCACCGCCGCCGCCATCGCCGCCGAACAGGCCCGACAGGCGATCCGCCAGGCACTGCTCCGGGTCGAGCTGGCCTTCTGTCACCGGGCCCGGGGCCGGGGTCGATGGACAGCCGGCGACCCGGTGGGCGGGGTCGCCGACCTCACCATCGCACACGACATCCTGACTTCGGCCGCCGCCACCGAACTGGCACTGGACACCGGCGTGGAGCTGGCCGAGGCGTACCGGGCGGTGGGCCGGCCGGACCAGGCGACGCCGCTGCTCAACGCGGCACTCACGGCGGGCGGTGACGGCCCACGGGTAGCCCGCGCCGCCCGGGTACTCGGAATGCTCGCCGCCGACGCCGGCGACGCCGACAGCGCGCACCGTCACCTACGGGCCGCGGTGGCCCGCTACCACCGGACCGGGCCACGACACGAACTCGCCGCCACCACCCTGCTTCTAGCCAACCTGCTCGAGAAACGCGGTCGGGCGGACGAGACCCTCGACATACTTCGCACCGCGCTGGCCAGGGTCGAGCAACTCGCCGTGGAGACCGGCACGGGCACCACCACCTCGGCGAGGTAACCGCCCGGGACCGGACATCTCCTGACTTGGCATCCTGCCGAGGAGGCGCAAGCCGCTGTGGCTCGACAGAGCAGGTACCCCGAGGAGTTCCGCCGCCAGGTCGCGGCGTTGGTGCTCGATTCCGGCCCCACGATCCGTGACGTCGGCCGGGAGTTCGGCGTCAACCAGGAGACCCTACGTAACTGGGTTGCTCGGCTACGGCAGGAACGTGACGGCGGCCGGATGTCCCCTGGGCGGCGCGGGCGTCAGCGGGTTGTCCACTGGTGACAGAATTGTCGTCTCTCTCCACGGAAGGTGATCATGGTGACTGGTGTTGAGGTGATCATCGCTGCCCTCGTGGCAGGTGCCACGGCAGGTTCCACGGACGTTGCCAGGACGGTGATCGCTGACACGTACGGCGGGTTGAAGAACCTGTTGCGGGGTCGCCTCGCCGGGCGTCCGCAGGCGCAGGAGGCTCTGGAGGCGCGGGAGGTCGAGCCGGGCCGCTGGCGGGCGGTCCTGGGTGACGATCTGGCCGACAGCGGCGCGGACACCGACGAGCGGATCCTCGCCGCGGCGCGACGCCTGCTGGAACTGGCGGACCCGAACGGGGCGGGGACCGGTAGGTACGAGGTCGATGCGAGTCAGGCCAGAGGTGTCCAGGTCGGTGACCACAACACCCAGACCAACACCTTCAACTGACCCCTGAGACGTGCTGGTGAACACCGAGGGTGACAGCCGCGCCGGTGACCGGGTCGACGCCTCGCACGTCCGAGGGTTGCAGGTGGGTGGGGGCAACACCCAGCACAACCACTTCTACAGCCGCCGCCAGGTGTCCTGGCCGTACCGGGTCGGCGTGGTACCGGCGCTCGCGGACCGCCGCCAGCGCCGCCCGGCCGACGAGGCGCTCGCGACGGCAGGCGCCGGTGGGACGGTGGTGGTGTGCCAGGTCCTGGCCGGGCTCGGCGGGGTCGGCAAGACCCAACTCGCGGCGAACCTCGCCGAACAACTGTGGCGCGATCGGCAGGTCGACCTGCTGGTGTGGGTCACCGCAACCTCCCGGTCCAGCATCCTGACCGGCTACGCCCAGACGGCCGCCGACGTCACCGGTGTCGAGGACAGCGACCCCGACCAGGGCGCCGCCCGACTGTTGGCCTGGCTGGCCGGCACCGACCGGCGGTGGCTGATCGTCCTGGACGACCTCGCCGACCCCGCCGACCTGCGCGGCCTGTGGCCACCGACCACGACCACCGGCCGCACGATCGTCACCCTCCGCCGCCGAGACGCCGCACTCCTACAGGGACGCACCCTGATCGACGTGGACCTGTTCACCCCCGGCGAGGCCGCCGCCTACCTGGCCGGGAAGCTCGACGGCGCCGCGGACCGGCTGGACGAGGCCGACCAACTGGCCGCAGATCTCGGGTATCTGCCGCTGGCGCTGGCGCAGGCCGCCACCTACATCCTGGACCAGGACCTGACCTGCGCCGCATACCGGAAACGGCTGGCCCGCCGCCGGCTCGCCACCCTGTCCCCGTACCTGCTCCCCGACGACCAGGCGACACCGGTGGCCGACACGTGGGCGCTGTCGGTCGACCTGGCCGACGCCGCCACCGGCGGCATCGCCCGGATCCTGCTGCAAATCGCCGCCCTGCTCGACCCCAACGGCATCCCGCCCGACCTGTTCGCCACCCGAGCCGTCACCGACTACTGCCAGAAGCGTCTCGGCCAGCCGGTCGACGCCGACGACACCCACGACGCGATCCGTGCCCTGCACCGGCTCAGCCTGGCCGACATCGCCGCCATCCCTGGCACCGCACTGCGCGTCCACGCCCTGGTCCAGCGCGCCACCCGGGAAGCCACCCCCGACGAACACCGACGCCCGCTCGCCGTCACCGCCGCCGACGCCTTGACCGAGTTGTGGCCAGAGACCGAACGCGACGCCACCCACGCCCAACACCTACGCGCCAACACCACCCACCTACACGGCATCACCGGCGCCCTGCTGTGGAACCACGACGACGGCGGCCACCCCGTGCTGTTCAAAGCCGGAAACAGCCTCGGCAACACCGGCCTCGTCACCGCCGCCGCGAACTACTTCGACAACCTGCACACCACCGCCAACCAGCACCTCGGCCCCGACCATCCCGTCACCCTGGCCACCCGCCACAACCTCGCCCGCTGGCGGGGAAAGACCGGGGACACGGCCGGAGCCGCCATCGCCTTCGAACAACTGCTCACCGATTCTCTGCGGGTCCTCGGGCCGGACCATCTCCACACCCTGAGCACCCGCAACAACCTCGCCCACTGGCGTGGGGAGGCGGGGGATGCGGCCGGCGCCGCCACCGCGTACGAACAACTCCTCACCGACCGCCTGCGAGTCCTCGGCCCCGACCACCCCCACACCCTGGGCACCCGCGGCAACCTCGCCTACTGGCGCGATCGCTCTGCCAAGGATGGCAACCATCCGTAACCGTCAAGGGCTTGGCTCTGTAGGTAAGGTCGGGTCCGACTTGTCAGGGTCTACCAAGTCCACCTCTCTCCGGCTTGACTGAGGGGAATCTGATTGTCGGGTTGAGGACTGGCACATAGCGTGCCCGGGGTGACCACAGAGGTGCCGTTCCGCCCGCTCGTCGTTGACCAGACGGACGTTCGCTACGCCCATGGGCCTGACTCTTCTCGCCAGGCGGGGGTGCCGGTGGGTCAGACGGCAGAGTTCAGCTGGGACGGCAGCGCTGTCTACCCGGGTACGTCGCGCAAGTTCTGGGTTCACGTGCCGGCTCAGTACGACCGTTCGCAGCCCGCGTCGCTGATCGTCTTCCTGGACGGACAGTGGTATCTCGATCCGGAGGGCGAGGTCCGCGGCGCGGTCGTGCTGGACAATCTGATCCACAGCGGCGACATCCCGGTCACCGTCGGCCTGTTCGTCGACCCCGGTGTCCTCGCGGACACGCAGAATCCGAAGAACCGCAACATCGAGTACGACGCCTTCGACGACCGCCTGGTCACCTTCCTGCTGACCGAGATCATCCCGCAGGTCACGCAGCGCTATTCGATTACTGACGACCCCGACCGATGGGGGATCTGTGGTGGCAGCAGCGGCGGGAACGGCGCCTTCACCGCCGCGTGGCAACGCCCGGACAAGTTCCGGCGAGCCATCTGCTTCTTGTCCAGCTTCGTGCAGATGCCCGCTGGCACCCCCTACCCGGACTTGATCCCCAGCATCCCCCGCAAGCCGCTGCGAATCTTCATGCAGGCTGGCCACCGAGACCTGCATTGGAACGAGCCCGAACGGAACTGGCTCGCCAGCAACCTGCGCGTCGCCGCTGCTCTGGCCGAAGCCGGCTACGACTTCCGGCTTGTCCTCGGCGACGGAGGCCACAGCCCCAACCATGCTGGCGTCCTTCTCCCGGACGCACTGCGCTGGCTGTTTGCGCCGCCCAAGAGGTGAGCGACGACGTCGGTATTCACCTTCATCGTGCGCTGCGCGATGCGGTCGCTGCCGTGAGCTGAGCCGGCATCAGAGTCACGCTGACTGCTTCTTCTCGTTCGCCGAGGGCTAGTCAGAGATCTCGGGCGAACAGGCGCACCAACACTGGCAGGCAGCACCGGCCGTCGGGCCGGCGCTGCACGAGTTCGGCGTCGCGGAGCAACCCGAGCAGACGCGCCGCCTGGGCAACCGGCACCCCGGCCAACTCCGCGACATCGGGCAGATCGAACGCCGCCGGTCCTACCACGCCCAGTAGCCGAAACAGCCGGGCGGCTGCCTGGCCGCCCGGCTGTTTCCGCAGCTGTTCGTAGCTCGCCCGCAGACGGCTACGTAGGTCGAGGTCGTCCTGATGGAGGACGTCCAGCCGGTGCCGTTCGTCGGCAAGCTGCTCGGCCAGGTCGTCAAGCGACTCGTCCGGCCGTGCGGCCAAGCGGGCGGCGGCCGCCCGGATGGCAAGCGGCAGGTAGCCGCAGCAGGCGACGATCCGCCCGGCGGTGCTCGGCGCGCCTACGGCACGCTCCTTGCCGACGAGCCGGATCAGCAGCTCAATGGCCTCGCCCTCGTCGAGCCGGTCGAGCCGCATCCGTACGGTGTCCAGGGTGCACATCGATTGGCGGCTGGTGATCACAACGGCTGTAGGCGAACGGGCCGGGATGAGTGGGCGGACCTGGTCGACGTCGTTCGCGTTGTCCAGCACCACCAGCAGCCGGCGTCCGGCCACGAGCGACCGGAAGTAGGCGGCGGCCTCGTACCGGTCGGCGAACATTCTCGATGGGCGCGGATCGAGCGCGCCGATCCACCGGTTGAGCACATCGAGCGGTCGCTGTGGCGCGTGATTCGCCTCCGTACCGCGCAGGTCGACGTAGAGCTGACCGTCGGGGAAGAGGGTGGCGAGTTCGTGCGCCACGTGCACGGCGAGCGTCGATTTGCCCGTGCCGGCTGGTCCGTGGAGGGCCGTTAGCCCGACGTGTTGCGCGTGGGTCCGACCCAATTCGGCGGCGAGCAGCCGGGCCTGCTCGGCCCGCCCGGTGAAGGCTGCGCTGTCCATTGGCAGCTCTGCCGGTATCGGCAGGCGGCGCAACCGGGCCACCGCCCGGTTGCGGTCGCCACGTCGCGGGCCGTCCGGTGGTTCGCCGGTCAAGATCCGACCGTGCAGCTGCTGGAGATTTGCGCTGGGCTCGATACCGAGGTCCGCCGCGACCCGCTGGCGGAAGTCCTGATACGCCGCCTGCGCCTCGACGATGCGACCGGCCGCGTGAAGGGCATGCATGAGCTGGCCCCGCAACCGCTCACGCCAGGGGTGTTCGGACACCAGGAGCCGCAGCTCACTGATGGCCGCGGCGTATCTGCCGATGTCGAGCCGGACCTGGATGCGCTCCTCGATAGCCGAGAGCCGCTGTTCCTCCAGCGCAGGCACGATCTCCCGCAGGCCGGGCGCCTGTACGTCCGCCAGCGGCGCGCCACGCCACAGCGCGATCGCTTGATCGAACAGGTCGAGAGCCTGTTCGGGCTCCTCGGATGCGCGGCTACGCGCAGTGGCTAGTAGCGTCTCGAAGCGGCTGAGGTCGAGCGCCTCGGGCTCGGTCTGCAGCACGTACCCCGGCGTCTGTGTGACGATCGGCTGCGCCTGTACGGCGGGTAGCTGCGACCGTGTCTCGGCAGGACAGTCGCGCAACACCCGGCGGAGTCGGCGCACATGATTGTGCAATGTGACCCGAGCCGAAGCCGGTGGGGCATTTCCCCAAAGCTGATCGATCAGCCGCTCGACTGACACCACCTGATTCGCCTGCAACAAAAGGGCCGCCAAAAGTGCCCGTTGCCGCGGGGCGGTAATTGGTATGGCGTGGCCATTTGCGCGAACCAGCAACGGCCCCAGAATCGCGAAGTCCAATATGCGGCCATCACCCCTCTCGTGTGGCATGGACTGGGTGGTTCATCATGCGGCCACCATCGCCAGACTAAGCGCCACCAACGAAATCAGCGAGATCTTTCTATGATCGGGCAGATCTGTGTCAAACCTGCGCCCGACAGTTGACTAATCGAGCAATGACAGAAATAGGCGTTGAGCTGGGACGATTGAGATTCGGTCACCCAGTGGTCATATCACAAGTATTACTATGCCACGTCTCCACATAGATTGGTAGCTATCAGATCGAGTTCACCGACGCCGCCTGCGGCCGTTGACCCCGGCCAGGCGTCAGACGGCGAGAGGAGAAAAATCAGCAAGTCGACAAGATCGGATAAATACTGCATTAGGGATTAGGTCAAATAAAAGACCATAACAGCTCTGACGGTCTCCTTATAGCCGAGGCAGGCGGGCGGCTCTGCTCATCGCTCCGCTAGCCGGCTACCTCATAGTCCCCCTCTTGCCCTGCCAATCGGCGCCGAACCACCGACACGGCGGCAGATGTCGGCTTTCACCTGCGTGGCTAGCGTTCCGCTATCCAGTTGCTAGCGGACGCCTGGATCATCCCGGGCAGGCCCGCCTCGGCCAGTCGGCGGCGGTGGCCGGCGAGTCCGTATGGCACCCGGAACCTTCCGGACAGGGGAGCACAATGTCGATGAACGACTTCGTCCACATCAGCAACAACCACGAAGACGTCCATTGGGACACCATTTTCGATTTTGTGTTGCCGGAATTGTTCGAACGACAAGTCGCCACCCGACCACACGCACCCGCCATCACCTACAACAACCAAACCCTCACCTACACCCAACTCAACACCCGCGCCAACGCCATCGCCGAAACCCTCCACGAACACGGCATCCAACCAGAGGAACCAATCGGCGTCTGCCTCCCCCGCGGCATCGAACTCATCACCACCCTGCTCGCCATCACCAAAACCGGCGCCGCCTACCTCCCACTCGACCCCACACACCCACCCGCCCGCATAAACCAACTCACCCAACACGCCAACGTCAAAACCATCATCACCACCAGACACAACACCACCCCACTACCCCCACACACCACCACCATCCACACCGAAGACCTCCCCACCACACCCACCAAACCACCCCAACCCTGCCCCGCCACCCCACAAAACCTCGCCTACATCCTCTACACCTCCGGCTCCACCGGCCAACCCAAAGCCGTCGCCGTACCCCACCGCGCCATCACCCGACTCGTCACCCACCAAACCCACATCACCATGGGACCCCACCAGAACTACCTACTCCACTCACCCACCACCTTCGACGCCTCCACCTTCGAAATCTGGGCCCCCCTACTCAACGGCGGCCAACTCACCATCGCACCACCCGGACAACTCACCACCCCCGAACTCCACCACCTCATCACCACCCACCACATCAACACCCTCTGGCTCACCGCCGGCCTGTTCCACCTCATCATCGACGACGACCCCACCATCCTCACCCCCATCCAACAACTCCTCACCGGCGGCGAACCCGTATCACCAACCCACGCCGAAAAAGCCCGCCAACACCTACCCAACACCCAAATAATCGACGGCTACGGACCCACCGAAACCACCACCTTCGCCACCTGCCACCCCCTCCCACCACACCAACCCATCACCGGCCCCATCCCCATCGGCACCCCACTCAACGGCACCGAAACCCACATCCTCGACCACCACTGGCAACCCACCCCACCCGGCACCACCGGCGAACTCTTCATCGGCGGCCCCGCCCTCGCCCGCGGATACCACAACCAACCCCACCTCACCGCCGAAAAATTCATCCCCCACCCCACCAAACCCGGCCAACGCCTCTACCACACCGGCGACCTCGTCCGCCAAACACCCGACGGCACCATCCACTACATCGGCCGCACCGACCACCAAATCAAAATCCGCGGCCACCGCATCGAACCCGCCGAAACCCAAACCACCCTCCAAACCCACCCCGACATCACCACCACCCACATCACCACCCACCACCACCCCCACCGCGGCCCCCAACTAACCGCATACGTGATTCCCCGCGATCTCAAACGCATCCCCGGTGCGAACGAACTACGCGACTTCCTGCGCCAGACGCTGCCCGACTACCTCGTGCCGACCCAGTACGTCGTACTCGATGCGCTGCCGCTCACGCCCAACGGAAAAGTCGACCGCGACGCCCTGCCCGCGCCGGACGCGCTACGTACACGGCGCCCGTACGCCCCGCCGGCCACCGAGACCCAGGACGGGATCGCCCGGATCTATGCGGAGATCCTGCAGCTGGAGCGGGTCGGGGTGAACGAGAACTTCTCCGAACTGGGCGGCCATTCGTTGTTCGCGATGCAGGTCGCCAGCCGGGTGCGGAAGGTCTTCGGGGTGGCGCTGACCCCGGCCCAGGTCTTCGGCAACCCGTCGGTGTCGGCCCTGGCCGACCAGGTGGAGCAGGAACGCGCGAAGCAGTCCGTCCCGGCGATGCCGGTGCTGACCACGCGCTCACGCCGACCCCACGAACCCCTTTCCTGGCAGCAGGAGCAGGTGTGGTTCCTCGCCAGCCTGGCGCAGGAGCATGGCGCGTACCGGGCACAGGCGTCGGTGCGAATCCACGGCACGCTCGATGCCGACCTGCTGGACCGGGCGCTCACCGCGGTGGCGGTCCGGCACGAGATCGTCCGCACGGTGTTCGCGGAGACCGACGGTCAGCCGTATCAGATCGTTCAGGACCCGGGACCGGTGCGGGCCACCCGGTACGACCTCACCGACATACCGCCGCAGGACCGACCGGCGCGGGCACACGAGGTGATCGCCCACGAACTGAAACGGCCGTTCGTCCTGTCCCGGCTACCGCTTATGCACTGGACGCTGATCCGCCACGACGAGCAGGAGTACGAGCTGGTGCTGGTCGAGCACCACCTCGTCCACGACGGTTGGTCATTCACCATCCTGATGCGCGACCTGGAGTCGGCGTACCTGGCGTTCCGACTCGGCAAGCCCACGCCGCTGCCCGCGTCAGCCATCCAGTACGCCGACTACTGCCGGTGGCAGCGGGAGACGATCGACGCGCCCGCCATGCGCGCACAGCTGGACTTCTGGCGCACACGCCTCGCCGACCCGCCGGCACCGGCCACTCTGCCGCCGGATCGGCCCCGCGCGAACACGCAGTCCTTCCGTGGCGATCTGCTCCGGGCAGAGTTGCCCGCCGCGCTCGCCTCGAAGGTGCGCAAGTTCGCCCGCGACAACGGCGCGACGTTGTTCATGACGCTGCTCGCCGGCTTCGTGACGCTGCTGCACCGGCACACCGGGGAACGGGACATCTGCCTGGGTTCGGGATTCGCCAACCGTCGCCTACGGGAAACCGAAGACCTGGTCGGCATGTTCGTCAACACGGTCGTGCTCCGGGTCGGGGTCGCTGGCGACCCGTCGTTCCAGGAACTGCTGCAGCGGGTGCGCGACGTCGCGCTGGAAGCCTCGGCGAACCAGGAGTACCCGTTCGTGCGGCTGGTCCAGCTACTGAATCCGAGCCGTGACAGGACCGGCAACCCGTACATCCGGACGTTGTTCAGCTTCAACGACTCGCCACTGACCGAGATCAACCTCGCCGGGACCCCGGGCACGGTCTTCGAGCGACACAACGGGTCGGCCAAGATGGACCTGAACGTGATCGTGGTGCCCCGCGCTGAACGGCAGCTGGGCGAGACCGGCCACGTGGACAACCGGATCACGCTGCTGTGGGAGTACAACGCCGACATCTTCGACAAGACCACGATGCGTCAGGCCGTCCGGAGCTACCTGCGGTTGCTGGAGTCTGCCGTCGCCGCCGCAGCCACGCCGGTTTCGCGGCTGGACTGGCTCGACGACGAGCAGCGGCTGCTGCTGGCCAGTTGGTCGTCGCGGTCGCCGGTGCCGGACGACGCCTTTGATTTTGTGTTGCCGGAATTGTTCGAACGACAAGTCGCCACCCGACCACACGCACCCGCCATCACCTACAACAACCAAACCCTCACCTACACCCAACTCAACACCCGCGCCAACGCCATCGCCGAAACCCTCCACGAACACGGCATCCAACCAGAGGAACCAATCGGCGTCTGCCTCCCCCGCGGCATCGAACTCATCACCACCCTGCTCGCCATCACCAAAACCGGCGCCGCCTACCTCCCACTCGACCCCACACACCCACCCGCCCGCATAAACCAACTCACCCAACACGCCAACGTCAAAACCATCATCACCACCAGACACAACACCACCCCACTACCCCCACACACCACCACCATCCACACCGAAGACCTCCCCACCACACCCACCAAACCACCCCAACCCTGCCCCGCCACCCCACAAAACCTCGCCTACATCCTCTACACCTCCGGCTCCACCGGCCAACCCAAAGCCGTCGCCGTACCCCACCGCGCCATCACCCGACTCGTCACCCACCAAACCCACATCACCATGGGACCCCACCAGAACTACCTACTCCACTCACCCACCACCTTCGACGCCTCCACCTTCGAAATCTGGGCCCCCCTACTCAACGGCGGCCAACTCACCATCGCACCACCCGGACAACTCACCACCCCCGAACTCCACCACCTCATCACCACCCACCACATCAACACCCTCTGGCTCACCGCCGGCCTGTTCCACCTCATCATCGACGACGACCCCACCATCCTCACCCCCATCCAACAACTCCTCACCGGCGGCGAACCCGTATCACCAACCCACGCCGAAAAAGCCCGCCAACACCACCCCAACACCCAAATAATCGACGGCTACGGACCCACCGAAACCACCACCTTAGCCACCTGCCACCCCCTCCCACCACACCAACCCATCACCGGCCCCATCCCCATCGGCACCCCACTCAACGGCACCGAAACCCACATCCTCGACCACCACTGGCAACCCACCCCACCCGGCACCACCGGCGAACTCTTCATCGGCGGCCCCGCCCTCGCCCGCGGATACCACAACCAACCCCACCTCACCGCCGAAAAATTCATCCCCCACCCCACCAAACCCGGCCAACGCCTCTACCACACCGGCGACCTCGTCCGCCAAACACCCGACGGCACCATCCACTACATCGGCCGCACCGACCACCAAATCAAAATCCGCGGCCACCGCATCGAACCCGCCGAAACCCAAACCACCCTCCAAACCCACCCCGACATCACCACCACCCACATCACCACCCACCACCACCCCCACCGCGGCCCCCAACTAACCGCATACGTGACCAGTCCCGAGCCGGACCGGGCCGGACTCGTGGCGGAACTGCGCCAGTACGTGGCCCAACTGCTGCCGGAGCACCTGCGTCCCACCGACTACGTCGTGCTCGACGAACTACCGCTCACGCCCAACGGGAAAGTCGACAAGGCCCGGCTGCCAGACCCGGCGCCGCCGGTCACCCCCGAGGCCGCCGTACCACCCACCACGTCCATGGAACACCTGGTCAGTGAGGTGTGGGCGGACGTGCTCGGCTTTCCCGACTTCGGCGTCACCGACAACTTCTTCGACATCGGCGGGCACTCCCTGCTCATCGGCCGCGTGCGCAGCCGGCTCAGCGCCCGGCTGGAGCGCAGCGTCCCGATCGTCGCGCTGTACGAACACCCGACCGTCCACGCCATCGCCCGGTACCTGTCATCCGGCGACACGTCACGCGGCGCGGATCACGACAGCCACCAGGAACGGGACAGCCAACGGGATCGGGCCGTCCGGCGCCAGCAGCACCTCGCGGAACTCCGCGGCCGCCGCATCACCGGCTGAGCATCGCACCCCACAACCCGGACCGGAGGAGATCCGCCGTGTACGACGACGAGGACGACGACCGCACGTTCGTGGTGGTCCGCAACGACGAGGAGCAGTACTCGATCTGGCCGCAGGGACGGGATCTGCCGCCGGGCTGGGTGGACGTCGGGGTCGCCGGCCCCAAGACGGTCTGTCTGGGGCACATCCGCGAGGTCTGGACAGACCTGCGCCCGAAGAGCGTACGCCGGTTGGCTGCACCGGCCGGGAGGGAACCGCATGTCGAGTGACGCCGATTCCACCGGGCTGGATGTGGCGGTCGTCGGCATGGCGATCCGCGCACCGGGCGCCGGCAACATCGCCAAATTCTGGGACAATGTACGTCAGGGCGTGGTGACGATCTCCCGCTTCACGCCCGCCGAGTTGGCCGAGGCCGGAGTGCCGGCTCATGTGTACGAGCGGCCGGACTACGTGCCCGCGGCAGGTGTGCTGGCCGGTGCGGACCTCTTCGACGCCGCGTACTTCGGCTATTCTCCACGCGACGCGCGCCTGCTCGACCCGCAGCAGCGCGTGTTCCTGGAGTGCGCCGGTGCGGCATTGGAGGACGCCGGGTACGGCGCCCGTCAGCACCGGGGCCCAATCGGCGTGTACGCCGGCTCGAGTGCCAGCACGTACCTGCTGCGTTACCTGGTGCCCCGCGCGGATCTGCTGGAGCAGGTCGGGCTGTACGACATGCTGCTCGGCAACGACAAGGACTACCTGGCCAGCCGTACCGCGTACCACCTAAACCTGGACGGGCCGAGCGTGACCGTGCAGACGTCCTGTTCGACGTCGCTGGTCGCGGTGCATCTGGCGATCCAGGCCCTGCTCGGGCACGAGTGCGACCTGGCGCTGGCGGGCGGAGTCAGCGTGTCGTTCCCGCAGCGGCGGGGCTACCTGCACCGGGCTGGCGACATCTTCTCCGTCGACGGCCGCTGCCGGCCGTTCGACGCCGAGGCGAGTGGAACCGTCCGGGCCGACGGCGTCGGCCTGGTCGTACTCAAACGGCTGACCGAGGCGATTGCGGACGGTGACACCGTGCACGCGGTCCTCAAGGGATCGGCGGTGACCAACGACGGCTCGGCCCGGGCCGGCTTCACCGCGCCCGGTGTCGCCGGCCAGGTCGCCGCCATCCGGGCGGCACAGCAGGTCGCGGGCGTAGCGCCGGAAACCATCGGGTACGTCGAGGCGCACGGCACGGCCACCGCGACCGGCGACCCCATCGAGTTGACCGCGTTGACCCGCGCTTTTGCCACCGCTACGCAGCCCGGTACCTGCGCGCTCGGCTCGCTGAAGGCACTGGTGGGGCATATGGACGCGGCCGCCGGCGTCGGCGGTCTGATCAAGGCGGTGCTGGCAGTGCGGCACGGCGTGTTACCACCGAGCCCGTATTTCATCCGCCCCAACCCGGCCGCGGAGCTGACCGGCAGCCCGTTCTACGTCAACCCCGAACCGCTGCCCTGGCCGGGTGCGGGGCATCCGCGGCGGGCCGGGGTGAGCTCGTTCGGCCTCGGCGGCACCAACGCCCACGTCGTGGTGGAGCAGGCGCCTGAGCCGGCACCCAGCGGGCCGAGCCGGCCCGAGCAGGTGCTGGTGTTGTCGGCGCGGACCGCCGAGGCGCTCGCCGCCGCCCGGGCCGAGTTGGCGACGCATCTGCGTGCCCACACCGAGACCGCCCTACCGGACGCCGCGCACACGCTTCAGGTGGGGCGCCGCGCCCTGCCGCACCGGCTGGCGCTTGTCTGCCGTGACACCACCGAGGCGGTCGACCTGCTCACCGACGGCGGCGCCGGTTTGGTTGGGTGTGCGGAGGCGACCGAGCGGTCCGTGGTGCTGATGTTTCCTGGACAAGGGGCCCAGTACCCCGGGATGGGCGGCGAGCTGTACCGTGCCGAGCCGGCTTTCCGGTCTGCCGTGGATGAGTGCGCGGACCTGCTGGCGGTCCGGCACGATCTGGACATCCGGCGGGTGCTGTACCCCGGCGGGCAGGACGATCCGGAGCTGCTCGACCGCACCGTGTATACCCAGCCGGGCCTGTTCGTGGTCGAGTACGCCCTGGCCCGACTCTGGTTGTCCTGGGGTGTTCGGCCGTACGCGTTGGTCGGCCACAGCATCGGCGAGTACGTGGCCGCCTGCCTGGCCGGTGTGCTGAGCCTGGCGGACGCGCTGGACCTGGTCGTCGCCCGTGGGCGATTGCTGGAGGCGACGCCGCCGGGACGGATGCTCGCGATCAACCTGGCCGCGCGCGACGTCGAGGCGCGCCTCGAGCCGGATCTGGGGATCGCGGCGAGCAACGCGCCCCGCTGGTGCACGGTCTCCGGGCCGGCGGAGGCGGTGGCACGGCTACGGGACCGGCTGGGCGCCGAGGGCGTGACGTGCCGGCAGCTGCGCACCGCCCGGGCGTTCCACTCACCGATGGTGGAGCCGGCCCTCGCCGGATTCGCCGAGGCGCTCCGACGGGTCACGCTGCGACCGCCCCAGGTGCCGGTGATCTCGAACGTGACCGGCGGCTGGCTCGGCGCCGCCGAGGCGACCAGCGTGGACTACTGGGTGCGTCAACTGCGCCAGCGAGTCCATTTCACCGAGGGTATCGGGCTGCTGCTGCAACAGGACCGGCAGTTGCTGCTCGAGGTCGGTCCCGGCGACACGCTGCGGACCCTCTGCGCGGGTCACGATCTCGCCGCTGGCGGCCACCTGGCGCTCACCTCGTTGCCGCACCGCCGCGACCGAACACCGGAGACCACCTTCACGCACACCACGCTGGGCCGGCTCTGGCTGGCCGGCGCGGCGCTGAACTGGTCGGGCTACCGGGAAGGCGAACGGCGGGGCCGGATTCCACTGCCTACCTACCCGTACGCGCGGGAGCGCCACTTCATCACCGGGATGGAGCAACCGGCTGCTACCCGGGACGGGCAAGCCGGGCAGTTGGTTGCCGCCGTTCCGGCGGCGCACCCGGCCGCCCTCGCAGCGGACCGCGGCGCCGGTACGGCGGGCCAGCCGGCACTGGACGCGGACGTGCGGCAGGTGATCCGGGCGGTCTGGCAGGAGGCGCTGGGAATACCGGAGATCGGCTTGCACGACGACTTCTTCGCGCTCGGTGGCCATTCGCTGCTGGCCACCCGGGTGGTCGCCCAGATCCGCGACTTGTTCCGCGTCGACCTGGGCCCGGACGCGGTGTTCGATGCGCCGACGGTGGCCCGGCTGTCGATCGTGGTGGAGAAGCTGACCGACCGGGTCGAGCCGCTCGTTCCCGAACTGGCTGCCGAACTGGATGGGCTGACGGCCGAGCAGATCCGGGCCGAGTTGGCCAGTGAGTGGGTGAAGGAGTGATGAGGTTGACGATCCGACCGACCGGGATGGCCGCGTTCAGTACGTTGTGGACCGGGCAGCTGCTCTCCGGCATGGGCACCCGGATGACCCAGTTCGCGCTGTCGATCTGGGTCTGGAAGCAGACCGGCAGTACGACCGCGCTCGCCGTGATGACGTTCCTCGCGTACGGCGCGACGGTAGCGGCGAGCCCGTTCGCCGGTGCGCTGATCGACCGCTGGCGGCGCCGGGTGAGCCTGGCCGCCAGCGACGCGGCCTCGCTCGTGGTCACGGTCGGAGTCCTGCTGCTGTTCTGGAGCGGCTCCGTCGAGGTCTGGCATCTGTTCCTGGCGAACGCGGTGACCGGCGCGTTCCTGGCGTTCCAGGGGCCCGCGTACACCTCGACGATCACTTTGCTGGTGCCGAAGCAGGGCTTCCCCAGGGCGAACGCGATGATGGCCCTGTCGCGTTCGGTGCCGGGTGTCTTCGCCCCCGTGGTGGCGGCCGCACTGATGGCCCTGGTCGACATCGAGACGGTACTGCTGATCGACGTCGTCTCGTACGGGTTTGCACTGGTGGCTGTGATGCTGGTGATGTTGCCGGCGCCAGCGGCCGCCGGGGACGGCAAGAAACGGCGCAGCATCTGGCGCGATGCCGGGTACGGCTTCGGCTTCATCCGCCGGCACCCGGGGCTGCTCGCGTTGCAGGGGGCCGGGCTGTCGATCGGCGTACTCGCCGCGATGGGGTGGATCGTGCTCACTCCCCTGATCATGATCAGTTCCGGCGACGACGAGGTGCAGGTCGGCATCGTCAACTCCGTCGGCGCGATCGGCGGCATCCTCGGCGGCATCGTGGTGACCGCGATAAAGCCACCGGCGCGGAAGATCCCGGTGATGTTCGCGGCCATCATCAGCTTCGCCGTCTTCGGGCGCATCCTGCTGGGACTGGGCGATTCGCTGGTGATGTGGTCGATCGGCTGGTTCTGCGCCTGGCTCTGCATCCCGATGATCGAGGCGTACAGCCAGTCCATCTGGCAGGAACGGGTGTCGCAGGAGGTGCAGGGTCGGGTCTTCGCCGCCCGTCAGGCGATCTCACAGCTCGCGCTGCCGGTCGCGATGGTGATCACAGGCCCCCTGGTTGACGACGTGTTCGAGCCGTCGATGATGCCGGACGGTGCACTGGCCGGGATCTTCGGTTCCCTGGTCGGCACCGGTCCCGGCGCCGGCATGTCGCTCATCATGCTGCTCTCCGGGGTGGTCGGGGTACTGGTGGGACTCTCCGGTTTCGTATTCCGCCGGCTCCGCGCGCTGGACGATTCCCCATCGGCATCCGACGATCCAGGAGGTGAGTCAGGCGGGCCAACGGCCGACCCTGCTGGCGGACCGGACGAACCGGCACGCGAACCGGGCAAGCCAGCCGTCGGCCGGGCAGGGCGGTCGGGATGACCGCGCACCAGACGCCCGCACCCCGGGTCGCCGAAGACCTCAACCGGGCGCTACATGACGCGATGTCCCGTGACGAACGGGTCGTCCTGCTCGGACAAGACATCCTCGACCCGTACGGCGGAGCGTTCAAGATCACCAAGGGACTCTCCAGCCGGTTCCCGGATCGGGTCATCGGCATGCCGATCAGCGAGCAGGCCACCGTCGGCATCGCCGGCGGGCTGGCCCTGTGCGGCAACCGGCCGATCGTCGAGATCATGTTCGCCGACTTCGTCACCCTCGCCTACGACCAGATCCTCAACTTCCTCACCAAGTCGGTCTCGATGTACGGCCGGCGGGTGCCGATGCCGGTGCTGATCCGCTGCCCGGTCGGCGGCGACCGGGGCTACGGTCCCACCCACAGCCAGTACCTGCACAAGCAACTGCTCGGAATCCCGCACCTGACGCTCTTCGAACTCTCCCCGTTCCACCCGTGCGGACCGCTGCTGGAGGAGATCCTGTCGGGCGACGAGCCGGCAATGCTGTTCGAGAACAAGCTCCTGTACGGGCGCCGGGTACACACCGGCGGCGTCGTCGACGACCTGTTCCAGTACGACCACCTCGACCCACGCGGGCGGGTCGCGCGAATCAGCATCGGCGCCCCGGCCGACGGCGATGTCGTGGTGATCGCGCCTGGCGGGCTCTGCGAGCGGGTGCTGTCCGCAGCGCGGCGGCTCTTCCTCACCCGGGAGATCCGGTGCCAGATCCTGGTTCCGGTCCAGCTCTATCCGCTGGACCTGACTGCGCTGCTACCCACCCTCGCGGGTGCCGCACGGGTGTGCGTGGTCGAGGAGGACGTGGCTGGCGCCACCTGGGGCGCCGACGTCGCCCGAGCCGTGTACGAGCGGCTATGGCGCACGTTGCGCCACCCGGTGACCGTGGTCAGCTCCCGCCACGGGGTGATCCCGGCCGCCAGGGTCCTGGAGAAGCAGGTCGTGGTGCAGGCGGACGACGTTTACCGGGCCATCGCGGAGGATATCGATGCGTGACATCACCGTGCCGAAGCTCAACAGCAACGATGACAGCTACATACTGCTGGAATGGCTGCTCCCCGACGGGGACACCGTGCCGGAGGGGACGCCGGTCGCGGTCGTGGAGACGGCCAAGGCCGCCGAGGATCTGCCCAGCCCGCACAGCGGGATCCTGCACCGGTTGGTCAAGGAGGGGACCGAATGCCGGCCCGGCGAGGTGATCGGACGCCTTTTCACCGACGAGGACGAACGGCTGCGCTACCTGTCGGCTCCCCCGGCGGCGCGCGCCGGCGACCAGGACGTCGAGATCGTACTCACCGAACCAGCCCGCGATCTGGTCGCCCGGCACAACCTGTCGATGGACATGGTGCGCCGGCTCGGCAAGACGATCGTCTCCCGTGCCGATCTCGAACCGCTACTGGCCGGGGGCGGCACGCCGCCGGCAGATAGCGCGACCATCGCCCGGCACACTCCGTCGCGGCACCAGCAGGCGGTCGCGGACGTGGTCACCCGATCACACCGGGAGATCCCCGCCGGGTACGCCGTCTGCAAGGTCATCGTCGACGCGGCCCTGGCTGCCGCTCGACAGGCCACCGAGCAGGACGGGTACGTCGTGGGGCTGACGGAGTTACTCGTCCGCGCGGTAGCCGGACAGCACAGCGAGTTCCCGGTGCACTTCGCCACCTGGACCGACGGCGGCGACGTCATGCTCTCGGATGCGCCCAGTATCGGAGTGACCATCGACGTCGGCACCGGATTGTTCGTACCCGTGCTCCGCGACGCCAACCAACTCTCGCTGCGCGCGGTCGCCGAGCAGCTCCTGGCGGCCAGGATGGCCGCGATGCGGGGCGAGTTCCGCGCCGAGGACCTGCGTGGTGCGAACATCGGCGTCGCCCTGGCCGAGGACCCGATCGTCCTGGCCCAGCCGATGATCCTGCCCCCGATGGTCGCGATGGTCTCGCTCGGGGCGCGCCAGCAGGAGCCCTGCCTCGGCCCGGACGGCGGGCTGACCGCCCGCAGCTTCGTCTACGTCGGACTGTGCTATGACCACCGGCTGCTCAACGGCAGGCAGGCCGGCCTGTTCCTGGCCGCGTTACGGGACGCGCTGCAGACACCGGAAGGGCTACGGCGACTAACGACATGAGACCAGAGCCGGACGCCGGAAAGGAGCCAGTTGTGCCCGACGAAGTCCGCCAGGAACTGGCTGGGCTCAGCCCCGCCCAGCAGCGGCGACTGGCGCTGCGCCTACGCCAGCGGCGGTCCTCGCAAGCCCCAGCCGCCGCGGCCGCCCCACCGGGTGCCGACACCGATCCAGCACCGTTGTCCTTCGCTCAGGAACGGCTGTGGTTCCTGGACCGGATCAACCCCGGTGACCCGGCATACAACGTACCTATCGTCCTGCGCGTCACCGGGCCGTTGGACAGCGTCGCTCTCGGCCGGGCGTTGGCCGCGGTGCTGCGCCGGCAGCCCGCGCTACGGACCTCGTTCGTCGAGGTGAACGGCGAGCCGCGGCAGGTGGTACGAGACCAGACCGCGGCGCCGCTGCGCGCTGTCGACCTGCGCGGCCTGCCACCAGAGGAGCGGCGGGCCGCCGCCGCGAGCCAGGCCATCGCGCACGCCCATCATGCGTTCGACCTGGCCGTAGGGCCACCGATCGCGGCGCTTCTGCTGGTCCTTGCCGAGGCGGAACACCTGCTGCTGATCACCGTGCACCACATCGCGTTCGACGGCTGGTCCGGCGGCGTGCTGCTCTCGGACCTGGTGGCCAGCTACGGCGGGTTCGCCGGCGGCGTCCCGGCGGCGCTGCCACCGCTGACCGTCCAGTTCGTCGATCATGCCAGTGCAGAACGGGCAGCGGGTGAGGCTGGCCTCGCCGGGCATCTGGCCTATTGGCAGGATCGGCTGGCCGGCGCGCCCGCGCTGTCCACGCTGCCACCGGACCGTCCCCGGCCGCCCGCCCAGACGCATCGCGCGCGCCACCGCGCCTTCGACGTGTCCGCCGAGACCACCGAAGGGCTGGTTGGGCTCGCCCGCGCGCACGGGGTCACGTTGAACGCGGTGGTGCTGGCCGGCTTCGCCGCGCTGCTGAGTCGAACGGCCGGCCAGTCCGACGTGCTGCTCGGAGTGCCGGTCGCCGGGCGGACCGCTGCCGGCACCGAGCACCTGGTCGGTTGCTTCGCCAACACGATCGTGCTCCGCGTCGACATGGCGGACGATCCGACCGGCGACGGGTTGGTCCGGCAGGTGCACCGGGCGCTTGCCGCAGGCCAGGCGCATCAGGCAGCCCCGTTCGCCCGAGTGGTCGAAGATGTCGCACCGGCCCGCGACCCCCGATACAACGCCCTGTTCCAGATCATGATCAGCGTCACCGAGGGAACCCAGCCGCAGCGCTCGGCGGCTGGCGTCGACTTCGTGGTCGACCAGGTCGAAGGCGTCAGCACCGACTTCGACGCGTTCGTCACGATCGCCCACGCCGACGGCGTCCTACGTGGTGTCTTCCGTTACAACGCCGACCTCTACCTCGATGAGACCATCGACCAGGTGCTGGACCGGTTCGCCGCGGTCCTCGCCGATCTGGCAGTCCAGCCTGGCCACCGCTTGTCGGAGTTGGCGAGCCTGCGGCGGCGGGAGATCCTGGTGGCGGCGTCGTTCACCGCCGACCCGATCCGCACGACCATCGCGTTCTGGTCTGGGTTCCTGCGGGTGCCCGTCGCCGTGCGCCTGGCGCCGTACGGGCAGGTGGTGCAGCACCTTCTGAACCCGGCCGACACCGACACCGACAGCATGGTGGTGCTCGTCCGCTGGGCGGACTGGCTGCGGCACACCGGCACAGCGGTCGACGGGGACGTGGACACCGATCGCCGTGGACGGCTGCTCGACCAGGTGGTCGACGATCTCGTCGACGCAGTCCGCCGGGCCGGCCACGGTCCGCTGCTGATGCTGGTCTGCCCCAGCCCACCCGGGCACGAGGCGCTCTGCCGGCGAGCGGACGAGCGACTGGCCCGTGGGCTGGCCGCCGCACCCGACGTGGCTCTGGTCTGGGTGTCACCGCAGCGGTACGCGGTCACCGAGACGCACGACCCGACCGCCGACGAGATCGGCAACGTACCGTACACACCGGACTTCTTCGCCGCGATCGGCACCGCCGTGATGGACCACCTCACCGTCGGCTGGGGGGTCGACCCGGGACCGCAGCGGGCCGCCTACATGCGCACCCAGTTGGCCACCGCCGAGGCGGTCGCGGACCGGGCACGGGTGAGCGGACCACCGGTGTACGACCCGCAACGGTCGGTCGAGCCCCGTACGCAGACCGAACGCCGACTCGTCGACCTGTGGCGCGGCCTGCTACCGACGCACCCGTTCGACGTGGTGACCAGTTTCTTCGCCGCTGGCGGGCATTCGCTGCTCGCCACCCAACTGCTGTCGCGGGTACGGTCCGGGTTCGGCTGCGCGGTGCCGCTGCACGAGTTCTTCCGCGAGCCCACCATCGAGTGGCTCGGCTCGGCCATCGACACGGCGCGGGAACCGACCGGACCGGACGCGCCGCTGGTCCGCGTCGCCCGGGACCGGGAACTGCCCGCCTCCTTCACCCAACTGCGCCTGTGGGCGCTGTCCCAACTGGATGGTGATGCCGCCAGGCACAACACCACGTTCGCGGCGCGGATCAGCGGCCCGCTGGACCGGACCGCGCTGCGGCACGCGGTGGCCGGGATCGTGCATCGGCACGAGATTCTGCGGACCGGGTTCGTGAACCGGGGCGGCCGGCCGGTGCTCGCCATCGCTGCGGACGCCGACCCGTGGCTGCCCGATCTCGACCTGCGGGAGCTGCCTGAGGTGCGGCGGGAGACAGCCGTACGCGAACGGATCGCCGAGCACGGGCAGGCGGTGTACGACCTGGCCCACGGCCCGCTGCTGCGGCTGCGGCTGCTGCGCACCGGCCCGGCGGCGCACCACCTGCTGATCAGCATGCACCACGCGATCTGCGACAACGCCTCGTGGGGCCGGTTCTTCGCCGAGCTGGCCGAACTCTACGGTGCCGCCGTCAGCGGGCGCGCGGCGGAGCTGGCACCGCTCCCCGTCCAGTACGCCGACCACGCGCACTGGCAGCGGGAGTGGCTGACCGGTGACGATGCGGCGGGGCAGGTGCGGTACTGGCACGAACGGCTGGCCGGGGCGCCCGCCCAACTCGAGCTACCCACCGACCATCCGCGCCCGGCGCGGCCGACGTACCGGTCGGCACGGGTCGCCCGGACACTCCCTGCTGATCTTGGTGTACGCCTGCGGGAGTTGAGCCGTGGCGAGGGCGTACCGCTCTTCCCCGCACTGCTGGCCGGCCTCGGCATCGTCCTGCACCGGGCGAGCGGCCAGG
This sequence comes from Polymorphospora sp. NPDC051019, assembly GCF_040683055.1. Lineage (NCBI taxonomy): Bacteria > Bacillati > Actinomycetota > Actinomycetes > Micromonosporales > Micromonosporaceae > Polymorphospora > Polymorphospora sp. NPDC051019. The sequence goes on from NZ_JBFBCH010000024.1 coordinate 22,040, forward strand.
ACGACATCGTGCTCGGCGTCGTCACCGCCGGTCGCGAGCGGGCCGAGGTGACCGACCTGATCGGCTACTTCGCGGACCTGCTCCCTTTCCGGCTGGACCTGGCCGGGCTCCCCACCTACCGGCGGCTTCTGCGCCGGGTGCAGGCCACCGCGGTGGCCGCGTACCAGCGCCAGGCGGTGCCACTGGCGAGGATCGTCGAGGCGGTCCGGCCACCCCGACGGCCCGGCGTCCACCCGCTGTTCCAGTGCGCGGTCAGCTTCATCGACGAGAAACCGGTCGCGCTGGAGCTGCCCGGCCTGGACGTGGAGCGTGTCGCCAGTCCGGCCACCGGCACCGACTTCGACCTGTTCGTCACGCTGCAATGGCGCGACGAACGACTGGTGGTGGTCGCCGAGTACCCGACCGCGCTGTTCACCGAGACGACCGTCACCGGCTGGCTCGCCGACTTCGAGGAGGTGCTGGCGGCGGCGGTGGACGCGCCGGACGAGCCGATCGGAGAGCCGGGGGCGGATCCGACCGCCGGCGTCGCACCGGTGGCGGCGTCCTTCGACGCGGCAGGGCTGGAGGGTCCCGTCGGGTACTGGTCGGCGCAGAGCGGGGTGCCGATCCGGATCGCTCCGCAGCCGGCCGGCCGGGTCTTCACCGCGCTGCTGGACACCGCGGACGGCGCGGACGGCGCGGCCCGGGTGTTCCTGCTGCGCTGGACGGACTGGCTGGAACCGGCCGGGGAGCCGTCCCAGGTCCGGCTCGCCGACGGCGTACGCATGCTGGACGAGCTCGTCGATGATCTGGTGGCTGCCGTACGGCGGCGAGGGCCGCGCCCACTGCTCGTGGTGACCTGCCCGGCCGCACCGGCCTGGGCCGGATGGGCCGGGGCATTCGGTCGGCTGGACGAGCGGCTGGCCGCCGAACTCTCCACGGTCACCGGCGTCGAGGTGGACGCGGCGGCGCGGTGGGCGCACCGCTACGGCGTGGCGACGGCCTACCGACCGACCGGTGACAGCTACACCGAGGAGTTGCTCGCCGCGCTCGGCGCGCAGATCGTCCGCCGCCTGCTCGCCGCCGGTCGGCAACCGGGGTGGTTACTGCTGCCGGAGTCCGGCTGGCGCCGCTGCGACGTCGCGCGGATTCGACTCGAACAACACCGGTACGGCCGCCAGGTGCTCGCCTGGCCGCCGGAGAGTGGTCCGGTCGACACCCTGGCCCGACTGGTCGACGCCGGCACGTGCACGCCGGCCGACTGCGTCGTGCTCGACACCAACCCGGTCACGGTCGCTTCCGTGCTGGATCGCTTCCCCGACACGGTCGCCCTGACCGCCCCGGCCGGCGGTGCCGAGCTGTGGCAGTTCCTCGGGCACGTCTGGCCGCTCGATCCGCCTGGCCCGGGGGCGGTGGAGGTCTCGGCCATGCCCGCCGCGCAAGTCGCCCGGATAGCCGAGTACTCCACCGGAATTCTCGCCAGCGCCGAAGACCCGGCCGAGAACCCTGCTCCGGTGGAGCCTTCGTCGCCGGCCCGCCCGCTCGACCCTGGGCGGATCCACGGTCGCGACACCGTCGGGCAGGCCGGGCCGTGGTCGGATCCCCGTGCCGGCACTCTCGCCGAGATCTGGGCCGACCTGCTGCACGTCGAACAGGTCGGGATCCACGACGACTTTTTCGAGCTCGGCGGGGATTCGATGCTGGCGGTACAGGCCGTCTACCGGGCTGCGACCGCCGGAATCTTCTTGGCCCCGCAGGACCTCGTCGACCACCGTACGATCGCGGCCTTCTGCGCGGCCCGGCCCGCCGTCGACCCGACCGGCGGCCCCGACCAGCCGGGCCAGGCCGACCCGGCGGCAGCGCCGGCCCAGGCCGGCGAACCGACGCCGGCCGACGAATCCGCGCCGCTGACCGGTGCGCAACGCTGGTACCTCGACCTGGTCGGACCGAAGATGCCCAGGCCGGCGCACTTCAACCACCCGTACTATCTCGACCTACGCGAGCCGATGCCACCCGAACAGGTCGAGCGGGCGATCCGGCTCCTCGCCGCCCGCCACGGTGCGCTGCGGATCCGGCTACCCGGTGGGGACGCCGCCGGTGGGCAGACCATCGGCCCGCCGGCGGAGGTCCCGTTCACCAGCCACGATGTCTCCGCGTTGGCGGACACCGAGTACGAGCAGCGGATTGTCGAGTTGGCGGCGCAGGCGCAGCGCGGCCTCGACCTGGGCGGCCCGCTGTTCCGCGCCGAACACTTCCGGCTCGGCCGGCACGGACCGGACCGGCTGCTGCTGATCTGCCACCACCTGGTCACCGACGGCGTCTCCCGAGGCATCCTGCTGGCCGACCTGCAGGCGCTCTGCCGGGGGCTGCTGCGCGGTAAGCCGGCCGCACCGCCGGCCGGCACGACACCGTACCTGGCATGGGCCCGGCGGCTGGCCGGGTATGCGGATTCCGACGAGATCACCGCCGAACTGCCGTTCTGGCTGGCGCAGGCGGGCGGCGCCACCGCGGCGATGCCGCCCGACATCGCCGGCGGGCGGACCCGGTTCGCCACCTTGACCTCGGTACGGGCGATGCTGTCGGAGCCCGAGACGACCGCGTTGCGCGAGTCGACCCGACGCTTGCGCACCCACCTGCCGGCTGCGCTGACCTGGGCTGTGGCCGCGGCGATGGCAGAGCGGACAGGCCACACCGACCGTACGTTCGCGCTGACCGGGCACGGGCGGGAGGCGTTGTTCGACGGTGTCGACACGTCCCGTACGGTCGGCTGGTTTCAGGTCTTCTACCCACTGCGGCTGCGGCTACCGGAGGCGTACGACGAGCCGGCGGCGGTCGCTGACCTCGCCGCCCAACTCGCCGGCACGCCGCACGGCGGTGTGGGGTACGGCCTGCTGCGATTCCTGCGCGACGACCCGGCGGTGCGGGACCAGTTGGCGCAGGTTCCGTGGCCGCAGGTGAGTATCAACTACACCGGCCATTTCCGGTTCGACGACGCCGAGGAGGGCGGAGAACTGTTCCGGGTCCGCCCGCCAGCGTTCGGCCGGGCCCAGGACGGCCGCGGCGAGTGGGCGTACCACCTCGACATCGCCGGCACGACGGTCGGTCGCCAGTTCCGGGTCGAGGTGGTCTACAGCACCGATTTCTACCGCCGGGACACCGTCGAACAGCTCGTTGAAGAGATATACCGCCGGTTGCGGGCCTTGGCGGGCCGACCGGCCGAGATGGAGGTGGGTACCAGTGCCTGAGCCGGCCACGACCGAATCACTGACCGACATCGTCGCCGCGGTCCTGGGAGTGGATCCGACCGACGTGCACGACCGGTCCGGCCCGGCGACGCTGTCGGGCTGGACCAGCCTCAAACACGTCGAGCTGGTGGTGCGGCTCGAACAGAGCTACCAGGTGCGCTTCTCCCATCAGGAGATCGTCGCCTTCACCACGGTCGAGGCGGTCCGCGAGGCCCTGCGCCTCAAGGGCGTCGCCGTCTGACCGCACGTTCGGCCCACCGACCACCGAAGGAGCGAGCATCGTGCACCTGATGACGACACCGCCACGGCCGGGCCAGCCGGCGCAACCAGACAGGCAGGAGCCGCCGGGCCGACTGGACGAGGCCGATCTCGCGATGCTGCTGCTGATCCGGCACTTCGAGCAGGCGTTGCTGCGCCTCTTCGCCGACGGCGAGATCGACGGGACCACCCACACCTGTCTCGGCCAGGAGTACATCCCGGTGGCGCTACGACCGTTGCTGGGCAGTGACGACTACGTGTTCAGCAACCATCGGGGGCACGGCCACTACCTGGCCCGTTTCGACGACCCGGACGGGCTACTCGCCGAGATCATGGGACGCCGAGGGGCGGTCTGCGGTGGCTTCGGCGGCAGCCAGCACATCCTGCGCGACCGGTACCTCTCCACGGGGGTGCAGGGCGAAAGCCTGCCGGTGGCGGTCGGCGTCGCCCGGCATCTGAAAGCGGCCGAACCGGGCCGGCTGGCGGCCGTCCACATCGGCGACGGCACCTGGGGGCAGGGCGTCGTGTACGAAGCGTTGAACATCGCCGCGCTCTGGGGCGTACCGCTGCTGGTCGTGGTCGAGCACAACGACATCGCCCAGTCGACGCCGACCCGGACGCAGCTGGCCGGCACGATCGCCGGGCGGGCCGCCGCGTTCGGGATCGAGCACCACGCGACACAGGCGCGCGACGTCGCCGGGATCCGGGCCTGGCTGGCGCCGGTCGTCGAGCGCGTCCGCAGCACCCCGCGGCCGGTCGTGGTCGAGTTCCACACCGACCGGCTCGGTCCGCACAGCAAGGGCGACGACACCCGCAGTCCGGAGGAACTCGACCGGCTGCGGCGGCGGGACTGGTACGAGACGTACGCGGCCGCGTACCCCCAGCAGTTCGCCGCAGCCGACGAGCGGCAACGTGATCTGGTCGCCGAGGTTGTCCACGAGGTGTCGGCGCGACCGCCGGTCGCCCGGGAGGACCGGTGACCACCATCCAGCAACGGTGGCAGGGCCTTCCGGCCGCGGCCGGCCCCGGGGCGCTGCGGGTCGGTCTGCTTGCCAGCTACACGATCGACCCGCTGGTGCCGCACCTCGGGGTAGCGCTGCACGACGCCGGGCTGCCCGCCCAACTGCGGGTCGGACCGTACCACCAGATCGTGCAGCAGCTGCTGGACGACGCCGCCGCGATGTTTCGCCTGAACCCGGACGTGGTCGTGGTCGCGCCGCGGTTCGAGGAGCTGCCGGAACAGGCCGACCTGCTGCGCTGCGCCGCGGCCGGGCTGGAGGCAACGAGGCGGCGCGGCTGCCGGCTGCTCTTCGTGCTGCCCCCCATTCCCGAGCGGCGACCGTACGGCGTCGGCGAGGCAGCCAGCCCGACGGGTGCGGTAGCTGGCTACACGACCGTCCGCGAGCTGCTGCGGGAACGGCTGGGCGGGCTGGCGGGGGTCGATGTCGCCGACGCGGAGGAGGCGATACGGCAGGTCGGCGCCGTCCGGGCGCACCACCCGTCGCTGTTCGCGTTCGCCCGCGTGCCGTACACCGACGAGTTCTTCGCCGCGCTCGGCTGCCAGCTCGGCGCCGCGCTGCGGGTGCGGTACCGGGGTGCCTGCCGCGCGGTCGTGCTGGACGCGGACACTCTGCTCCGGGACCCCGACGGCGCGCCTCGACCCGGCGCGAGTTGGCTGGCCGAGCCGTTGCGTGACCTGCGCGCGGCCGGCGTACGACTCGCCGTACGGGGCGGGCGCGATCCCGACGAGACGTGGGACGCCTTGGCCAGGGCCCTACCCCGGCTCGTCGAATCCGATCTGGATGGTTGGGCCGTGGACGGTCGGCCGGTCGACGCGCAGGTACGCGACCTGGCCGCCGGACTCGGCGTCGACGAGTCCGCCACGGTGCTCATTGCAGCCGGCGGGCCGGGTCCGGCGCGGGTGAGCCTCGGCGACCGGCCCGAGGAATGGCCGGCACAGCTGATGGCCGCCGGCCTGTTCGACCGGCTTCCGCCGCGATCGGCCGGCACCGCACCGCGCGCAGCGCCGAGGCCGGCGGAAGGACTTGTCGACGGCTCCATGTCCGGCCCCCCGCACGGGTCCGCCCAGGCGTACATCGACAGCCTTCGGGTCAACATCGCGGTGAGCGAGGTCGACGGACCGCCGTCGGACGACATGCGCAAGGTGGTCGCGCGGGCAAAGGACTTCACCCTCGGGCTCGACGATGCCGTGACAGCCGCCGGATCCGGGCGGCGAACACTGATCGCCCGGGTCAGTGACCGACTCGGCGACTACGGGGTGAGCGCGGTGATCGGAGTACGCGAGGAGGACCCGCACGCCGTCGTCGACCTGTTCTCGATCTCCTGTGCGGTGCTCGGCAAGGACGTCGAACGGGCCGTGCTGCAGGAGGTCGTGGAACAGGTGGCGGCCACCGGGCACAGCGAGGTCCGGTTGCGGTATCGCAAGACCGGACGCAACCAGCCTCTGGTCGACTTCGTGTCGGCGGCGACCAGCCATGCCTGGCCCACCCGGACCGGCCGGGAGTTGACGGTGCGGGCCGAACCGGTGGAACTGGGCGACGGGGACGAGTGCGGAGATGGCACATGTCTGACCTGATCGTCGACGCAGCCCCGCGTAGCGGAACGCACCTGGTGCCGCTCGGCAACACCGGCTGGTTGCTCTGGCGGGAATCAGTACTACGCAGCGCGGGCTTTCCAGCCACCGCCGTACTCCGCCTCGGAGACCCGGCGCTCGCCGCGGCGGCCGACCGCGACGCCGCCGACTTCGACCAGGTGTACGCGGCCGCGGCCGGGCGCCTGTCCGCCAGCATCCAGGCCATTGCCCAGGACGCCCGCTTCCGTGAGGCCGTGGTCTGGCAGAATCGGCGGTTACTCAACGACTGCCTGGACAAGGCGGCCCGAGGCGAGCCGAGAAACGTGCGCGGGCGCAACCACGAACTGGCGATCGCAGGCTACCTGCAACGCTACTGCGTCAAGAACGACACCATCGGCTTCTTCGGCCCGGTCGGCTGGGCCCGATGGAGCGGCGGCCCACAACGGATCACGGCCCGGCCGGGCCCACGACTGCTGGCCCGGCGGCGGGTCTACTTCGAGGTGTGGGCCGTCGACGCGGTCGCCGACGCGCTGCTGTGCGACCCCGCGCTGCGTCCGTGGGTGGAGCCCCGCCCGGTGACCGCCAACCATCGCCGGGGCACGCTGGTCAACCTGCCCGACCGTGGCCTGTTGGTGCTCACCCCGGCAGAGGCGGATCTGCTGGACCTCTGTGACGGCCGGCTTTCCGTACACGAAATCGCGGCCCGGATCGGTGCCGGCACGGATGAGACATGGACGGCGCTCGCCTCGCTGCGCGACCGCAGCCTGATCCACCTCGACCTGCGTTCCCCCGTCGAGGCACGTCCCGAGGCGACCCTGCGGGACCGGCTGACCCGAATCAGTGATCCGGCGGTACGCGAGCGTGCGCTCCGGATGGTCGACCGGCTGATCGGCGCCCGCGACGCGGTGGCGGACGCTGCCGGCGACGCGGCGGCGGTGGCGGCGGCGATGGACGAGATGAACGCGATCTTCGTCGACACGAGCGGTGTGGCGGCGCAGCGGCGGCACGGTCGCACGTACGCCGGCCGGAGCCTCGTCTACGAGGACGCCGTACGGGATGTGCGGGTCGACCTCGGCGCGGACGCAATGGCCGAACTCGCTGGGCCGCTGGGCCTGGTGCTGGACAGCGCCCGCTGGTATGTCGGCCACGCCGCCGAACGCTACCGGGCCCTGTTCGACAAGATCTACGACCAGTACGTGAGCCGTACCGGCGACCGCGGCATGCCCCTCGGTGCCCTCGTCGGCCGGGCCACGCCGAACCTGTTCTTCTCACTGCGGGAGACGCCGCCGCCGGTCGCCGCGGCCGCGGCCGAGCTGCAGCACCGGTGGGCCCGGGTGCTGCGGGTGCCGCCCGGGGTACGCCGGCACGCGGTACGCATCGAGGACATCACCGCCGCCGGGGCAGCGGAGTTTCCCGGCGGACCGCCACCATGGCCGGCGGCGCGGCACCACACCCCGGACGTCATGCTCGCCGCGGATCCGGACGCACTGGAACGCGGCGACTACCACTGGGTGCTCGGCGAGTTGCACGCGGCGACGAACACCGTGGAGAGCCGCCTGTTCGTTGAGCAGCATGCCGACCCGGCGCAACTGCTCGCCGCCGCCGAGTCCGACTATGGTGGACAGCGGATGTATCCACTCCCCTCCAAGGAGTCGGACTTCGTCACCTCACGTACCTTCCCGCCGTCGGCGCTGCTCTCACCGCGGTACACGTACTGGGCACTGCGCCCCGACGCCGACCCGGCTCCCGGGGAGGTACTGCCGGTGGCGGCGATGTCGGTCTCCCGCACCGAACGCGGGCTCGTCGTGCGCTGCCGGGGACGGGCGGGCGAGTACGACCTGCTACACGTCCTCGGCGAGATGCTCTCCTCGGCCGTACTCAACGGCTTCAAACCGATGGCCCCGGCCCCGCACCAGCCGAGAGTCACCGTCGGCCGGCTCGTGCTGGCCCGCGAAACGTGGCGCTTCCCCGCCACCGAGCTGGACTGGGCACACGTCACCAGCGAGCCGGACCGCTACCGCCGGGCTCGTGCCTGGCGGGCCGACCATGACCTGCCGGAACATGCCTTCTACCGGGTGGCGGTCGAGGACAAGCCGTGCTTCGTGGACTTCACCAGCCTGCCCCTGCTCAACCTGTTCGCGAAGGCCATCCGGCGCAGCGCCGAGGAGACCCCGTCGGCGGCGGTCGTGGTCAGCGAAATGCTGCCGGACACGACCCAGAACTGGTTACGGGACGCCGAGGGCGACGGCTATGCGGCCGAACTACGGATCGTCGCGCTCGACCCGTCGGCCCCCGCCGCCCCACCGGCATTCGACGGCTGATCGCGGCTTCAACCGGTACCCCAGAAAGTCGAACGACACCCGCTCGTGGCGGCCGTGCCGGCTGCTGGTCTCGCCGGCTCCCGACCGTCCTGTTCGGGGAGTGTCGATCAACGGCTGGTCGCGGTAGGTCCATCACCAGGCAGAAGAGTCCCTCACCAGGCCACAAGCCTGGTGAGGGACCGACTGCTGGTCTACAGGAGACGTTGCCTGGTCAGAAGCCCAGGGCGTCCTTACCCCCGACCACCGGAAGCACCAGGGTGCTACCGTTGAGGTACACGGTGATCTGGCTGCCGACAGCGCCCGCGTCGCGTGCCGGCCGGTTCGACGTCGGGTTCGCGTTGTAGTTGCCGGTGATGACGAGGCCGATCCGGTGCCCGGCCGGGATGACGTGCTCGGAGGGGAGCGTCGTCCACCGTACGTTGTAGTTCTTGCCGGGCGTCAGCGCCTCGCTCCGGCGAAGGTCCGAGGACTTCTTGGCGTCGATGTGGCCCCAGGCCAGGACCCGCTCGGGCGTGATCGCGACGCTCGCCTCCATCGGCGCGGCGCAGCCGGTCCGGCTGGCCAGGTCCTCGGGCTCGCAGGACTCATGGATCACCTCCAGCGGTTCCTTGCCCGCCACGGTGACGGTCGGGCCCGCGCCGTAGTCGACGAGTAGGGCCGAGAGCAACGCGGTCTCGCCGGTCGTCGACATCCGGACCTCCACCTTGGGCGTACCCGAGATGCGCAGGTCATTCTCGAGCGGTGGGGTCACGAAGGCGAGCCGGCCGGACTTGGCCTGCTCGGCGTTGCCGACCTTGACGGCCTGCGACTCGATCTGGTCGACGAAGCTCTGCGTGGGGTTGCCACCGGCGTTGTCGAACGACAGCGTTCCCGCCGCGCCCGCCGTGGCCGGGCCGAAGCGCAGGTTGACATCCTTGGCGCCGGCGTCGGGCCAGGTCGAGTGGGTCTCCCAGGTGCCGTCGGGCCGCTGGATGTCCGCCATCGGCTCATCCATGATCCCGTTCGGGATGTCGTGCAGCCAGTGGTCCATCCACCGGTGCATGACCGACTGCCACTCGGTGAGCCGGAAGCTGGTCGGGTTGACGTGTGCGCCGCGGTGAATCCAGATCTTGCGCGGCATCTGGCGCTTCTCGACCTCGTGCCACAGGTCGGCGAAGTGCATGGTCTTGACGTTGTAGTCGGTGAGGCCGTGCACCATGAACACGGACGTGTTGGCCGTCTTGATCTTGTTTGCATCCGGCAGGTAGTTCCGCTCCTGCCAGAACGGCGTGAAGGCGGAGGCGCTGGCCACCTCGGCGTCACCGACCGCGGTGATGACCGACTCACAGGCCGGTGCCGATACCGCGCCCGGCAGCACCCGGCCGACGGAGACGTAGTCCGCGAGCCACTCGGTGTACCGGTGGTTGACGTTCTCGCTCCAGGTCGACCAGGCGATCCCCTGGTCGTTCACGTACTTGTACCAGCTGGAGATCGCGGCGATCGGCACCACCGTCCGCAGGCCCGGGACGCCTTCTGTGGCGACCGCGTTGGGCAGCGTGCCGACGTACGAGACACCCTGCATGCCCACGTTGCCGGTGCTCCAGTCGGCGACCGCCGGGCTTCCGTCGTGGTAGAAGGCCGGGGCGCGGCCGTTGAGCCAGTCGACCGCCGCCTTGATGCTGATCGTGTCCTCGACGCCGCCGGTGGTCGGGCAGCCGAACGACCGCGAGGTGCCCTGCATCTCGACCTGGACGACCGCATAGCCGCGGGGGACGAAGTACTCGTCCCACCAGCCGGCGAAGCCGCGCGTCTTGTCCGGTGGGGGGTTCGTCAAGGCGCGGCCGAAGTACGGGCTGGCCTCCATGATGGTCGGCACCCGCAGGCCGGCCTCGGTCTCCGCCGGCCGGATCACATCGACTGCGATCAGGTCCCGACGGCCGTCGCCGTCGCTGTCCATCGGCGCCTCTACGTAGACGACCTCCTGGATCGCGTCGCCGTACGAGAAGACCGGTTGGGTCACACCGTTCTCGATCACGATCCCGGGTGCGTCCGCCGTGGCGCCTGCCACCGCGGGCACCCCCATGACCGTCACCCCGATGACCGTTCCAACGGCGACCATTCGCCGTACAAGATTCATATCTCCACCTCCGTCTAACCGACTATGGGCAAGTCAACAAGGGCCCAGGCCGCCGAGCGGTCAAACTTGAGGGAGTTCAGAGCTTTGCGTCAGACCGCGACTACCCACAGCAACCAACACAGCGCCGGCCCGCACGACCCGGACAACGGAGGGTGATCACGCCCAGGATCTCGGGCCCACCGAGACCGTCGACGCGTACGACTGTCGCCGCAACCGCAATATGTCCATATGCCCATATGTCCATCGAGGGACAGTCGGCTGCCAGTTCCTTACCTCTCGGCGTGCGCGAGGGCGTGGCGAGTACGTCCTGAGCGATGGACGCGGTTGCCTGCTGGGCAATGCCGGCGGACAGCCGGCGTCCTGCGACTGGTCAACGAACACCTCCTGCCGGCGCGACAAGCCGAGCCGCTTTCGCGGAGGCGGCTCAGGCAACCTCGGAGGGCAGGACCGGAAGCGTCAGCCGGTAGCCCACGCCGCGGACGGTCTCGATGAGACCGGGCACGGCGAGTTTCTGCCGCAGCGACGCGACGTGTACCTCCAGTGTGCGTCCCGCGCCTCCCCAGGCGGTGCCCCACACCCCACTCATGATCTGCTCCCGGCGGAACACCACGCCCGGACGGCGGGCAAGCAACGCCAACAGGTCGAACTCCTTGGCAGTCAAGTGGATCCTTCGTCCATCCACCATGACGACGCGCGACTCGGTGTTCAGGCTCACCGGTCCGAACACACGCGGGGCAGCACCGGCCGCCGATGTCGGGGTAACCCCACCGGCGTACGTCGCCGTGCCCGCGCGCCGGGTGACCGCATGGATCCGGGCCACCAGTTCGGCAACGTTGTACGGCTTGACGATGCAGTCGTCGGCACCAAGATTCAGCCCGTGCACACGCGAACGCCAGTCCGCCCAAGGGGTGACGACGATGATCGGCACATTCGACATTTTCCGGATCTGCGTGCACACCTTGAAACCATCGCAGCCCGGTAGGCCCAGATCGAGCAGAACAGCGTCGGGGCCGTCAGCGACGAGCTCCAACGCCTGTTCACCGGTGCGGGCGCAGGCGACCTCCAGGCCATGCTGGACCAGAACGGTACGCAGGGCGCCCATCACCCTGCTGTCGTCCTCAACAACCAGCAGCTTCATCGGAACTCTTCACCGACAGGCGATAGCCCGTCCGCACGGTTGCGTCTCGCCGGTGCCGCCGCCGCGGCTCGCACCAACGGTCCCTGATGCGGGGGCGTGACTGTCGTTGAACACCGGTTCGCTGGCGTTGTGCCGGTCTCGCCACCCCGGGGTAGCCACGGAAAAGCAGCGGTCCCCGATCGGGTTCGCGTTGAGACTGCTTCCACACGTGCCCGACGAAGACGCCCGAGTCGACGATGCTTCACAGTCGACACCTCATTCTTCGTCAAGATCATTAGAACGCCGATGTCTTTATACTGGAGCGCACTGCCGGTGTCCAGGGCCGGCGCGAGCTGCGCACCCGCCACGGCAGCGGGCTTCACGGATTTACGACCTTGCGCACGGTAGGGCGCTGGGCGTCGGCCGATCGGCGTGGTCGATGATCCGCGGGTGTCGGTCCGCCGGGCGCGTCGTGTCTTCAGCCATCACGCATTTACCGGGTTTCCGACCTGCTGCGGTCGGACTCGCATCCGTTGTGGATCGCCGGGCATGAGGGCCGGCCGCACGCCCGACGCGGTGGGCGCCGGCAGCGGGAGGCACGTGCCGGGCCGACCGGCGGTGCTGGGCTTCGTCGACCGGCTGGTGATGACGCTGGCCAACCTGCGGCCCGGCGATCAAAGGCGACCGTCGTCTCCGACGCCGGCGGCCGACGCTGTGGTGCGGCGGCTACCGGCCTGGACGCATGCACGACGCCACCGCAGCGCGGACCGAGGGAATCGAAACCCTGCTCCACGCCTACCCACAGGCGAAGGCCCTGGTCGACACCGGCTACCAGGCCTGACCAAACCTGCCCGGCACAGGCCATCGCACCACCGCTGAAACCACGACCCCGAGCGACCCAAGCGCGCCATGCCGCCTGGGAAGCCGACCGCAAACGCCGGTCCTCGCGACGGATCCGGTCGAGCACGCCATCGCCGAACTGAAGTGGCGGCGCCTACCGCAGCGCTTCACCGGCCGCCGCGAGCTCCTGTCCGAGACCATGAACACCGTCGCGGGCCCCGTCTCCGACCGCATGATCACCTGGTAACGCTACAGCCTCCCTGGCTGGCTACAGCCCTCGCGATTACGCACCAGGTCGCCGTAGGTCGGGCTCGTTGAGCAGGGTTGGCAGCCCGACCGGAGACAGATCCACTACTCGACCGGTCGGGCCGGGTAGCGCGGCCCGCGACGCAACGTGGAAGGCGAACCAACGATCACGTGCTCTCGCGGCCGGCCGCCCGGGCAGCCACCCCGTACGTCGATCCGCCGCACCTGACCGTGCACCGCCGGGCTGGCCGGTCACGGCTTCCGGCTCAGACCGGCTGGGACAGACGCACGGCGAAACGGTCCGTGCTGCGGATCAACTGATCCGTCGTGCCGGGTTCCAGCGAGGAGTGGCCCGCGTCAGGAACGATGTGCAGGGTGGCTTCGGGCCAGCGGCGGGCCAGGTCGAAGGCGGTCACCGGGGGACAACACAAGTCGTAACGGCCCTGAATGATGACCGCGGGCAGGTGACGGATGCGGTCCACGCCGTCCAGCAGTTGGGTTTCCGATTCGAAGAACCCGCCGTTGACGACGTAGTGGGCGAGGATCTGCGCGGCGGGCAGCGCCGTGTCGTCGTCGGTCAGCGCGGCGATGAAGGAGGGGTCGGGCGTCAGAGACGAATTGACGGCTTCCCAGCGCATCCACGCACCGGCCCAGCGTCGTGCCACCTCACGGTCGTCTCCGACGAGACGGCGGTGGTACGCCGCGAGAATGTCGTCGCGTTCGTCGCGAGGAACCGGTGCGACGAATCGTTCCCACTCCTCCGGCTGCAGGTTGTGCAGGCCGTTCTGATAGATCCACGTCCGCTCGCTGCGGCGTACGAGATAGATTCCGCGCAGAATCAAGCCGGTCACCCGCGTCGGATGCGACTGGGCATAGGCCAGTGCGAGCGTCGACCCCCACGAGCCGCCGAACACCAACCACGCGTCCACGCCGAGGTGTTCTCGAAGCACCTCCAGATCGTCGACGAGGTGCCAGGTGGTGTTGTCCCGCAGTTCGCCGAGTGGGGTGCTGCGGCCGGCACCACGCTGATCGGGAAGAACGACCCGGTAGCGATTCGGGTCGAAGAACCGCCGCATGACCGGAGCGATACCGCCTCCCGGGCCGCCGTGTAGAAACACCACGGGAATTCCCGCCGGATTGCCGGCTTCTTCCACGTGGAGTTGATGGCCGCTGCCCACATCCACGCGGTGAATCGCATACGGCTCGATCGGCGGGTAAAGGCTGCGCAGTGCTTGGCTCCGGCGAGTCACCACAAGATCGTATCAATGCGTTGCCGTTGCGTAAGGCCCTGAGAACGCCACGTCGGGCGGCCAACTGACCCACCCGGCCGTCGATCCGCTCCCGGATCAGATCGGCATGGCCGCAGTGCCGGGCGTACTGCTCGACCATGTGGACCATCTTGTGACGAATGGTCGACGCTTCGAGGTCACGAGCCCCGTACCGACGGTCGGGGCGTCAACGGGTGGATCCGACGATCCAGGCCCTGGTGTCGGCGATCAGGTTCGCCGCGTGCGCGCCGGCGGCGTAGCGGGCCGCGTCGACGGCGTCGGCGACCGCCGCGACCGGATCCGGGTTCGTCGCCCCGTGCAGCGCGAGCCAGATCCACCGGTGCGCGCTGCGGGCGCTCTGGGACCGTCCGGCACGCCGACGCGCCTGTTCGGTCAGGGCGCGGGCGGTGAGGCTGGCGACGACGTCCGGGTCTTCGCCGAGCCCTCCGTGGTGGGCTGCCTGCGCGGCGACCCACCAGGCCAGGTCCCGCAGCTGTGGTTCGGGGATCTCGGCCAGCGCCTCGGCGACGGTGTCGAGCGGGTCGCCGGGCTGCGGCCGGCGCGGGCGCAGCGCGGGCAGGGCCGGCACGATCCGGAAGCCGACGTCGGCGGCCTCGATCCGGGCCACGTCGTCGGCGCTGATGCCGTGGCCGGTGAACCGCTGCACCGCGAGCAGACCCATCAGCCGCTTGTCGCGCCGGTGGTCGGCGAAGTCGAGGTCGTCGACCGCCGGGGCGACCGGTGGTGGCGCGTCGATGGCGTCGAACGGCTCCACCGATAGCAGCACCACGCCGTGCTCGGCGAACGACAGCCGGGTCTCCGCCTCGACGTTCCAGAACATGCTGGCGACCCGCCCACCCGCCGACGCCTCGGTCAGTACGGGCGCGGTCGAACCCTCCCAGCCGTTGTATTCGACGGCGATCACGGCCTCACCGACGTCCAGTACCGCTACCCACGGGTCGATCGACTGCCTGCGCACCAGGTCCTCGCCGATCGCCCGCATCGACTCCGGCCGGGCCGGGTCCGCGCCGAATGCGCGCAGCACGGCGCCGACGCCGGCCCCGCTCACGACCGTGACGGTCGCCGCCATGCCCAGGGTGCTGTTGGACAGCCACCGGTACGCGATCTCGGGCCGTTCGGGCCGCGCCGGATCCGCCTCGCCGCGTAGCCGGTAGCCGAGCCGGTCGGCGCGGGCGTACACGATGTCGGGCGCGGCGGGTGCCTGCCAGACCAGCAGCTGGTAGGACTCGCTGCCGCGCAGGTCGGTGTCGTCCCTGCCACGGGCGTGCACTCGAAGCCGGTAGTCGCCCGGCCACGGCGGGGTAACCCGGTGCGGGTTTCCCGCAACAGCAGGACCGCCGCGCCGATCGCGACGCCGAGTACGGCTGGTGGTGTCGTGGCCCATGGTGGGATACCCACCTTGTGCGTGACGGCGGCAGCGGTGGCCACGGCCAGCGCCAACTGCGCGCCACCGTGCGCCGCGGCGATTTCCTGCTCTTCGGTGGTTTCTGGCGCCACCGTCAGCAGGACGGCCACCCGCGGGTCGGTGGCCAGCCGGCGGGCGAGTGCAGTGACCAGGGTGAACACGCCGGGCCGGATCTGCTGCAGCACGGTCGCGCCGGTGACCGCCTCGCTCTGGCCGCTCCCCGTCGCAGTCAGGAAAGCGCCGGGTGTCGGCTCGTTCAGAAGACTGGTCAGGTCCGGGGTGTCAGCGAGGTCCAGCTCCGGCACCGTCAGCTCCAGCGCGCCGAGCAGGCGTTCGACAAGCAACGGCGGCAGCGAACCCAGCGCGTCCTGCACCGGCGAAGAGCCCGACGCGGGCCGGGCCCCGAACACCGGCCCGGCCCGGAACGCTGCCTCCCGGATCGGCCAGGCGTCGCCGTCGACGACTGCCCGCAAGCGACCGAGTTCGGCCGCTGGCGCCTTCGGTATGCGGGCGATGATGAGCGGCATCGCCGCGATGACCGGACGCACCATCTCTGCGAGCACCGAATCAGGAACCTCGACCACGACACTCCCGTCGATCAATCCACATCGGGCGGTGCATTTTAGCCGAGTGCCGTACCGCTCAGTCGGCCCGAGTTAGAGCACCACCGGCCCGAGGCGGCGGCATGGGATGTCGCCGTCCAGTCACGCCAGAGACGCCAGCGCAGAGCGCACCATCTCCGGGATGAAGCGGTCCCACGGCTCCTCAATAACCGTTGTAGCCGTCTAGTGGGGTTACTGTTGATATCACCCGTCAGCAAGTCGAGAGGAATGCGCTGTGAAGCACGTAGCCAAGACCAGGCATCGGTACCGGGATGTGGAGGGCCTGCGGGTGCGCTACCGCGAAGCGGGGACCCCTTCATCGACTGCCGTCGTTCTGCTACATGGAGCCCCGAGCTCGTCCTACTCCTTCCGCGAGGTGCTCCCGCCCCTGGGTGAACATGCCTACGTGGTCGCGCCTGACATCCCAGGCTTCGGATTCTCCGACACCCCGCCGGTCGAAGAGTACGAGTACACCTACGAGGGCCTGTCCCACGTGATAGAAGCGCTGCTCGACGACCTTGGTGTGGAGCGGTACATCGTGTTCGTGACGGACTACAGCACACCGGTGGGCTACTTCCTGGCCACCCGGCACCCGGAGCGGGTGCTGGGCCTGGTGGTGCAGAACGGCAACGCGCACGAAGCCGGCCTGGGTGAGGCATGGGACTCGGGTCGCCGGTACTGGGCCGAGCCGACCGAGGAGAACAAGGCCGCCCTGCCGGACTGGTTGACCTTCGAGGGCACGAGGGACACCTACTTGGGCGGCTTGCCCGCGGAGGTCGCAGAGCTGCATCCGCCGGAATCGTGGCATCTGGACTGGGAGCGCTTGTCGCGGCCTGGCAACACCGACGTGTACTTCCAGTTCTTCTACGACTACCGCAAGCACGTGGCACGCTTCGGCGAGATCGCCGAGTACCACTCCGCCTACCAGCCGCCCTGCATGCTGCTGTGGGGCCGGCACGACCCGGCCTTCGACATCGCCGAGGTACTCGCCTACCACCAGGCGTTGACCACGTTCGAGGCGCACATCTTCGACGCCGGACACTTCCTGTTAGAGACCCACGCCGCCGAGGTCGCCGACCTGCTCGTCACCTTCACCCGCAACGTCCTCGACCGCGCGGGGGCGGCCGCATGAACGCGCCGACTCTGACAGTCAAGCCGCTCAGACCGGCAACGTGGGCGACTTCGAGACGGTCATGCCACGCGTGCGCTGGCAAGGGGCGGGAGGTCGCCGGCTCCTGGTCGTGGGGTACCTCGACCAGGAGCCGGTCGCGTGGTGCGGCTTCGGCGACCGCACCGACTCTCCCCGCATGCAACGCTCGACCCTGCTCAAACCGATCGACGACGAACCGGTCGTCTCACTGCCCTGTCTGCTGATGGAGAGTAGCCACCGCGGCGCAGGGCGGTTTGCCCGCGTGGATCACCGAGTCTGTGACTACCTCGCCAGGACTTCGCCGACCCGGATGGCCGAGGCATATCCCGTCGAACCCTCTCGGGGGCGGAAGGCAGGGGTTCCGTTTCCTTCCCGGTCTGAAGGCCGGAGTATCCACGGAAGGATTCCGATGACCGCCACCACTGAATGGGTCGAGGACCACTTCATCGCCGGCAACCTCGCACTCGACTTCGCCAACACCGTCTACCGCCGCTGGCCCGACCCAGGCCCAGACCTGTTCACCGACGCCGACGCACTGGCCAACTGGCTCACCCGGACACGGCTGCTCGCAGACGGCGAATCCGGCGTGACCGAGGCGGCGCTAGAGGATGCTCGCGCGTTACGAGCGCTGCTGTGGACGGTCTTCGATGCGCAAAAAGACGGTCACGCCATCCCCGCAGATGCCTTTGCAGCTCTGCTGGACACGGCCCGTCGCTCCATCGCAGACCTGGCCATTCACCCTGACGGGTCAACTACTTCGCGCGACGCACACGGTGCGTTGGCAGTTGTGGCGCTGAGGACTATCACGCTCGCGCTCGATCCACCACCGCAGGGCGTGCGCGCCTGCGACCGGTGCGGCTGGTTCTTCATCGACTCATCCCGCGGCCGCAGGCGCCGCTGGTGCAGCATGAAGACCTGCGGCAACCAGGCCAAAGCCGCCCGCTACCGCTCCACCCGTCCGTGATGAGCACGCGCCTTACCCGTCACCCACTGCCACGCCCGTTTGGTCTATTGCTGCTGGCGAGGGGGCGGTTCATCTTGACCGCATTCCGGCCATCTGAGCGCCTACGCCAGGACCTGTTGCAGGAAGGTCCGGTGTTCGGCCGTCCAACGGTGGACCGCCCGAACCTCGTCGACCGCACCCGACGCGCGCAGCCGTACCATCGCCGGCTCACCCGCGTCCGCCGCGGCCGCGATTCCCCGCCAGCAGCGGTCCTGCCACCACAGGATCGTCTCGACCAGAGCCGCCCTGTCCAGCAGTCCGTACGCGTCGGCGATCAGCCGCACCCGCCCGGCCGCGTCGGCGAAATTCGCAGGCCCCTGCTACTCCGGCACCATGACGCACGCCTCCGCGGTCGCCGGGGCGGGCATGATCAACGGGTCGATCCGCTCATTGCGGAGGTGGCTCGGCTGAGGCGGCTGGTGGGTTCGCCGCGTGGCGCTGGTAGTGCCGGGACACGCGGGCGCGGTTGCCGCAGGACGGCTTGCACCACGCCTGGCGCGGATGTTCCTTGACGAAGTAACGCACGCAGCGTGGCGCCGGGCAGGCGAGCAGTTGGGTCCGGGCCGGGCCGGCGAGGAACTCGATCGCGGCCCGGGCTAGCCCCGCCGTGAGTCGCAGTCGGGCATCGGCCGGCGCGCAGCGCCAGGCGACTGTCGGCGTCGACTCGTCCGGCCAGCCCAGCACGGGCCGGACCGGCAGCCGGCCGGCGGCCTCATTGAGTTGATCGATGGCGTCCGGCACGGGAAGCAGTGGCGCGGACTCGGCCCGGCTCGGTGCCCCGGGGCGGACCGCATGCGCGAACAGGGTACGCACGGCGCGTCGCAGCGCGACCACGTCGAGGCGGAGTTGCTCGTCGGGCGTGCCGGCGTACGGCTCGGGCTCGGCGGCGTACTCCCGCAGCGGTTCGGCGTGCTCCCGGAGCCAGGTTGTCAGTCCGGCGACGTCGGCGAGGTCGTCGGCGACGCCGCCGTTGCCGTCGTGCCGGATGGTGCTGGCCAGGGCGAGCGC
Source organism: Polymorphospora sp. NPDC051019 (assembly GCF_040683055.1). Lineage (NCBI taxonomy): Bacteria > Bacillati > Actinomycetota > Actinomycetes > Micromonosporales > Micromonosporaceae > Polymorphospora > Polymorphospora sp. NPDC051019. The sequence continues at coordinate 41,212 of NZ_JBFBCH010000024.1, forward strand.
GAGCTGCTGTGACATCGGGTCTCCTCTGGTACCTGCCTGACTTGCCCGGCTTGATCGAGTGTAGCCTCCCTAATGTTTGAGACGGAGACAACCATTAGGGGACGTCTTGCTCGTCATCGCGCACCTCAGTGACACGCACCTCGACAGCCATCCCCGCTCGGCCGAACGGACCGCCCGGGTGATGGACTACCTGCACGCCCTGCCACGACCGGTTGACGCGATCCTGATCAGCGGAGACATCGCCGATCACGGCGAGGTGACCGAGTACCGGACCGCCGCGAAGCTCTTCGCGTCTCCACTGCCGGTCATGGTCTGTCCCGGTAACCACGATGTCCGCGACGCGTACCGCAAGGGCCTACTCGGTGACGAGGGCGGCGGCAGCGGCCCGATCAACACCCGGTACGACGTCGCCGGCGCGGTCTTCCTGCTCGCAGACTCGTCGATTCCCGGCGAGAACGACGGTCACCTCGACGCGGAGACCATGGACTGGCTCGCCGATCAACTCGGCTCGGTGCCGGCCGGCAGACCGGTCTTCGTCTCCTTCCACCACCCGCCGGTCGAACTGCACCACCCCGTCGTCGATTCGATGCGGCTGTTTCCCACCGAGCCGCTGGCCGAACTGCTGGCCGCCCATCCGCAGGTCGTCGCGGTACTGACCGGGCACTTTCACACCGCCGCCGCGAGCACCTTCGCCGGCCGACCACTGCGGATCGCGCCCGGTGTCATCTCCACGCTCCGGCTGCCCTGGGAGGCTGACGGGCCGCTGGTCGACCTGCGACAGCCGCCCGGGGTGGCGTTCCACGTCTACGACGACGCGGGGCTGCCGACCACCCACTACCGGGTGGTGGTCTGAGGATGAAGGGGATCTCCGTACTCGGCTTCCTGGTCGCCCTCGCGCCGATCACCATGACGCCGGGGACCAGCCTGACCCCTGGTCGTATCACGGGTCGCCGCCGGTGGGCACCGGCAGGGTTGGTGGGTGATCCTCGGTACGGTCACCGGGATCTACGTGCACGCGACTCTCGCAGCCGTCGGCCTCGCCGCGCTGGTGCTGCGCTCGTCGCAGGCGTTCTGGATCGTGAAGCTGGTCGGCGCGGGCTATCTGGTCGGGCTCGGCCTGTGGCTGCTCTGGTCGGCGACCCGCCGCCGGCACCCGACCGACTCGGCCACGCTGGACGACCTGTCCACCCGCCGGCCTCGGCGGTTGCCGTGGCGCGGGCACCACCCGTACCTCCAAGGGCTGCTCGGCAATGTGCTCAACCCCAAGGCTGCCGCCGTGTATCTGACCCTTGCCCCGCAGTTCCTTGACTCTCGACCTGCAGGCGCTGGGCGTTTATCAGGCCGCGCGCACGATCGGGCTGCGTATCCCGGCGGACCTGAGCGTGGTCGGCTTCGACGACCTGCCCATCGCCGCCCTGGTCGATCCGCCGATGACCACCATCCACCAGCCGCTGACCGAGATGGCGGTGGCCGCGGCCGAGTTGGCGCTTGCTCTCGGCCGTGGAGGGGAGGTCCGGCAGGCCGGCGTCGAACTGGCGACCACGCTCACGGTTCGCCAGAGCACCGCCCCTCCCGCTGGCTGACGCCACAGGCGGCGGTGCTGGCCAGGGCGCGGAGCGGGCCAGCTGCGCCACTCCGCACCGCACAGGCCGCGGCCAGCACGGCGATGGCATCCAGCACCCGAGCCGTCGCCGACGTGCGCGAACTGCCCCTTGGCGGCGCAGGGTTGCAAGAGAGTGAAAGGTTTGGATGGGCTTGCGGGCCACAGGAGAGGCTCTGGCGGCCACCGCCACGCGTACCTCCCTTGAACGACGGCCCGGCCCGGCAGGCCCGCACCGCCCAAGCCAGTGCGGGGTGTGGACGCAATCGCTTTGCGAGTTGGGCAGTTGTCGCAGGTCGGGCCGGGAATGTCGGGGCGCCGCCTCGGAGCGGCGCCGGCCACAGGGCAGGGCTCGGCCGTGACCACACGCTGGCATCCGTCTGGCGCGGCGGGCTGCCATCTCGATGTGAGACCGCGCTCGTCTCACATCGTGGCCACCGCAGGCGGGTGAGGGCCAGTTTGCGAGCACGTTTCTGAAATGTTGCCGCAAGCTCTTGCATATCTTGCAAGGCATAGAGCATCCTCGTCGTCAATCGGATGGCCATCCACCCCCGCACCCACCCTCTCCCCCGAAGGTAGGTCCATCCATGCACGCCCCGAAATCGTCGGTGCGCGGCCGTATCGGTCGCCTGCTGCTTGCCGCCGCGCTCGTCGCGACCGGTGGAACAGTTGCGGCTGCCACCACCGCCACGCCCGCCGGTGCCGCCGTCCCCCTCAACGACAGCGAGGTGACGGCCAACCTGTGGCAATGGAACTGGCCGTCGGTCGCGACCGCCTGCACCAACCATCTCGGTCCTGCTGGATACGGCGCGGTCCAGGTGGCCCCGCCGCAGGAGTCGGTCAGCCTTCCGAACAGCGCCGACGGCGTACACCCCTGGTACGAGGTGTACCAGCCGGTGTCGTACCGGCTGGAGAGCCGGTTCGGTAACCGCCAGCAGTTCGCCGCCATGGTCACCGCCTGCCACAACGCCGGGGTACGGGTCTACGTCGACGCGGTGGTCAACCACATGGCCGGGACGAACAACCCGGGCGGAACGCGCGGGTACGCCGGCACCCAGTTCTCCGGCTACAGCTACCCGGCGGTGCCCTACGGCAACGACGACTTCCACCGGCCGGGCGACAACTGCCCGACCAACGGCACGATCAACGACTGGAACAACGAGGCGCAGGTAACGAGCTGCGAACTACTGTCGCTGGCCGACCTCTACACCGAGAAGGACAGCGTCCGTACCAAGATCGCCGCCTACCTGAACGACCTGATCGGTCTCGGCGTCGACGGGTTCCGGGTGGACGCGGTCAAGCACATCAGGAAGGACGACTTCGCCGCCATCCTGGGCAAGCTCGACAACACTGTCGCCGAGGGCAAGCGCCCGTACGTCGCCCAAGAGATCTTCGACGGCGCCAGCAACGACGCTCTCAAGGCACGGGCCTTCATCGGCAACGGCGACGTCCTCGACTTCGCCTACGCCAAGGGCATCAGGTCCGCGTTCCAGGGCTCCATCTCCGCCCTGGCGAACATCCCGAACTGGAACCTCGACGCGCCCGGCGCCAACGTCTTCTCCATGGTCACCAACCACGATCTCGAACGCGACGGCGTCGTCCTGTCCTACAAGAACGGCACCGACTACGTCCTGGCCAACTACTTCGCGCTGGCCTACCCGCACGGCAAACCCTCCGTGTTCGACAGCTTCTCCTGGAACGACCGCAACCAGTCCCCGCCGCACAACGGCAGCGGATACGTCACCGACACCGTCTGCGGCGGCACCTGGAACTGCCTGAGCCAGAGCACCGGCATCAAGGGCATGGTCGGCTGGGCCAACGCCGCCAGGTCCGTCAAGACCGTCTCCAACTTCACCACCGTCAACAGCAACGTCATCGGCTTCCACCGCGGCGACCGGGCCTGGATCGGCATCAACGACTCCGGAAGCCCGGTCACCCACACCTTCGTCACCGGCCTCGCCGACGGCGACTACTGCGATGTCATCTCCGGTGGTGCCGGCGGGTCCGGCTGCACCGGTACCCGGATCACCGTCGCCGGCGGCCGGGCCACCGTGACCATCCCGGCCAACAACGCGGTCGCCGCCCACGTCAACGCCCGGCCCGCCCCCGGCGTCACCGTCAGCACCACGTTCACCGCCACCGCCTCCCTCCAGGCCGGCCAGACCCTGCACCTGGTCGGCAACACCGCCGCCCTCGGCGGCGGCAACACCGCCAACTCCGTTCCACTGACCGGCAACGGCAGCACGTGGACCGCCACCGCCAACCTGCCGGCCAACACCACGGTCTCCTACCGCTACCTGGTCAAGAACGGCTCGACCGTGACCGGGCAGGAAGCAACCGACCGGACCTTCACCACCCCGGCCAGCGGCACCGCGACCCGAAACGACACGTACGTGCCGGGCCCCGTCACCGACGCCATCGCCACCACCTTCACCGTCGCCGCCGCCAGTGGCCAGGACGTCTACGTGGTCGGCAACATCCCCGCCCTCGGCTCCTGGAACCCGGCCGACGCGGTCGAGCTGCCCCGGGACGGCAGCGTCTTCCGGGGCGTCGTCGACCTGCCGAAGTCCACGACGCTGGAGTACAAGTTCATCAAGAAGACCACCGCAGGCGTCGTGACCTGGGAGTCCGGAGCCAATCGGACCCTCACCACCCCGGCGGGCGGCACCCACGCCGTCACCGAGACCTTCCGGGGCGACACCGTCGCCTCGTCGGTCGCCGTCTCCTTCAACGCCAACGCCACCACCCAGTACGGCCAGAACGTCTACGTGGTCGGCAACATCGCCGCCCTCGGCTCCTGGAACCCGGCCAACGCCGTCCCGCTCTCGTCGGCCAGCTACCCCGTGTGGCGGGCGACCGTGAACCTTCCGCCCAACACCGCGGTCGAGTACAAGTACCTCAAGAAGAACCCCGACGGGTCGGTCACCTGGGAGAGCGGCGGTAACCGCCAGCTCACCACCCCGCCCACCGGCACCCACACCAACAACGACACCTGGAAGTAGATCCCCAAGCGTCATGGTGGTTGGCCCCCGCGCCGCGGAGGCCAACCACCATGCCATTTCCGCTCCACGCCCCTGCGGGCGTTGCACACGGCGATACCACGGGCGGTGAGTCTCGGCCCGCAGCGCGCGGACGTCATACGCTCCGCGACTCTTCCGGCGATCGGGTGACCACGGATCAGTTGCCGGGCCGCGCCGCCAGCACCTCGCGCAGCCGGGCCAGCGCCCAGCCGATCTCGTCGTCGGTGGCGACCAGGGGCGGGGCCAGCCGGATGGTGCTGCCGTGGGTGTCCTTGACCAGGACACCCCGCTCGGCGAGCGCCTCGCAGACCTGGCGGCCGGTGCCGACGGCCGGGTCGATGTCGACACCCGCCCAGGCGCCGACCCCGCGTACGGCGGTAACGCCCCGGCCGAGCAGCGCCCGCAGCCCGTCGTGCAGCACCGCGCCGATCCGGCGGGCGGCGGCCTGGTACTCGCCGGTGGCGAGCAGGTCGACGACGGCGGTGCCGACGGCGGCGGCCAGCGGGTTGCCGCCGAATGTGCTGCCGTGCTCGCCCGGTCCGATCAGCCCGAGCACCTCCCGGTTGGAGACCACCGCGGACACCGGCACCACGCCGCCGCCGAGCGCCTTGCCGAGCAGGTAGACGTCGGGGCGTACGCCGGCGAGTTCGCAGGCGAACGTGGCGCCGGTCCGGCCCAGCCCGGACTGGATCTCGTCGGCGACGAACAGGGCGCGGCGGTCGTCGCAGATCCGCCGTACGCCGGCGAGGTAGCCGGCGGACGGCACGACGACGCCGGCCTCGCCCTGGATCGGCTCGACGAGTACTGCGGCGGTCCGCTCCCCCACCGCGGCGTCGAGCGCGTCGAGGTCGTCGTACGGCACGACGGTGAAGCCGGGGGTGAACGGGCCGAAGCCGGCACGGGCCTGCTCGTCGGTGGAGAAGCTGACCACGGTCGTGGTGCGGCCGTGGAAGTTCCCGGCCGCGACCACGATCTCGGCGGTGTCGGCGGGTACGCCCTTGACCTCGTACGCCCACCGGCGGGCGACCTTGACACCGGTCTCGACCGCCTCGGCGCCGGTGTTCATCGGCAGCACCATCTGCATGCCGCACAGGTCGGCGAGTTTGGCGGCGAACGGGCCGAGCCGGTCGTTGTGGAAGGCCCGGCTGGTCAGGGTGGCCCGGTCCAGTTGCGCGCGGGCGGCGGCGAGCAGGGCGGGGTGGCCGTGGCCGAAGTTCAGCGCGGAATAGCCGGCGAGGCAGTCCAGGTAGCGTTTCCCGTCGACGTCGACGACCCAGGCGCCGCGCGCGCTTTCGATGACGACCGGCAGCGGGTGGTAGTTGTGCGCGAGCACGTCGTTTTCGACCTTGATCGCGGCGAGGGTGCGGTTCATCGGCGGATCTCCTGGGTGCAGCACTTGGCGCCGCCGCCGGCCTTGGCCAGTTCCGACAGGTCGACCGGCACCGGCCGGTAGCCGCGGGCGGCGAGCTGGGCGATGAGGTCGGTGGCGGCCTGCGCGACGACCACGTTCTTCCCGTCGGAGACCGAGTTGAGGCCGAAGACGAGGGCGTCGGCCTCGGTGGCGAGGACCGCGTCGGGGAACAGCCGGGCCAGTGTCCGGCGGCTGCCGGTGGAGAACGCCGGCGGGTAGTAGGCGACGTTGTCGTCGTCGAGCACGAACAGCGCGGTGTCGAGGTGGTAGAAGCGCGGGTCGGTGAGCCGCAACGAGACGACCGGCCGGCCGAGGAACTCCTGTGCCTCGCCGTGCGCGGCCGGGTCGGTGCGGAAGCCGGAGCCGGCCAGGATCAGGTCCGCGACGACCGCGAAGTCGCCCTCGCCCTCGTTGGCGTAGCCGGGCAGGAACACCTCGCCGAAGCCGGCGGCGGCGAACCAGGCCCGGTAGGCGGGCGCCTCGGGTTCGCGTACCGGTTCACGGAACCGGGCGCCGTAGACCTGCGAGTCGGCGACCAGGGCGCAGTTGGCGGCGAAGACCATGTCGACCAGCCCCGGTTGCGGTTCGACGAGGTGCACGGTGTGTCCGAGCCGGAGGTAGGTGTCGCGCAGGTCCGCCCATTGCCGGCGGGCCAGGTCCCGGTCGACCGGTACGGACGGGTCCATCCACGGGTTGATCGCGTAGACGACGTCGAAGTGGGTCGGCGGGCACATCAGGTATTCGCGCCGGGTGGCGGTCCGCGCCGCCTGGACGGTGGTCGTGCCCGGTGCGGTGGTCGGGGTCTTCGCGGTCAGGCTCATCCGGCCTCGGTCCCATCGGTGCTGGCCCCGCCGTCGGCGAGGATGGTGTCGATAGCTTCTTCCAGGGCCGTCTCGGCGGCGGTGGTCCGCTGGCGCAGTTCGTCGATCCGGGTCCGGTCGGCGGCCAGCCGGGCGGCGAATTCGGCGTTCTCGCGGCGTACGGCGTCCGGTGCCGGGCCGCCGTAGAGGGTGCGCCGGGCGACGAACCCGCGGGCGTCCATGGCTGCGCCGAACTGCTCCGGGGTCAGGCCGCTGGCCCGGCCGATCACCTGGGTCGCCGCCTCGTCGAGCACGGCGAGCGGGGCGGCGGGCGCGGCCAGTCCGCGTTCGACGCCGAGCCGGACGAAGACGCCGACGATCTGGTGGGCGTGCCGCCAGTCCAGGCCGGTGTGCCGGACGAGGGCGGACGCGACGTCGGTGACCTGGGCCCAGTGCGCGCCGGCCTGCGCGGCCATCCGTGCGGTGTCGACACGCAGGTCGGCGAGGATCTGCGCGGCGTCGCCGACCTTGGCGGTGATCGCGGCGCACATCGACCAGATCGCCTGCTGCGAGTAGCGCCGTTCCATGATCGGGAAACCGGTCGGGCCACGCTCGGCGGTGATCACGCCGACCAGGGCGGCGAGCGCCTGGGTGGCCACCGATTTGACGTCCTCCAGCGCGTCGGGGTTCTTCTTCTGCGGCATGATGCTGCTGGTGCCGCAGAACCGGTCGGGCAGTTCGACGTACGCGAACTCGGACGTCGACCACAGGTAGAGGTCGTCGGCGAGCCGGGCCAGGGTGGCGCCGACGGTGGCGAGCAGGGCCGCCGCCTCCATCTCCAGGTCGTGGCTGAGGATGGCGTCCATCGTGTGCGGCAGCGGGGCGTCGAAGCCGAGCAGGTCGGCGACCCGGTGCCGGTCGAGCGGCAGGTCGCTGCCGGTCAGGATGGCGGCGCCGGCCGGTGACAGGTTGAGCCGGCCGTGGAAGCCGAGCAGCCGTTCGGTGTCGCGGGCGAAGGCGCGTTCGAACATGGTCGCCCAGTGGGCGAACGTCGTCGGCTGGGCGTGCTGGCCGTGGGTGTAGCCGGGCATCACCGTGTCGGCGTGGGTGTCGGCGAGGTCGAGCAGCACGGCGCGCAGGTCGGCCAGCGCCGGCAGCATCGAGTGCAGGTACCAGCGGATCGTCATCCGGCGGGCCACCTCGATCAGGTCGCCGGAACTGCGGCCGAGGTGCAGCCGCCCACCGAGGTCGGCGCCGATCGTGCGGATCAGGTACTGCTCACCGGAGTGCATGCCGCCGCCGGCCTCGATGCGGGCGGCGGCGACGCCGCCGGCCTCCATGCCGCGCAACGCGGCGAGGATGGCCCGGCCCGCGGCCGGGTCGAGCAGCCCCCGCTCGGTGAGCATGACGGCGTGGGCCTTGTCGAAGGCGTGGATCGCGGGCAGCGAGTCGCCGAGCAGTTCGGTGCGGTGCGCCTGGAGGTGCGGCAACTGCTCCTCGGTCAGCCGTACCCCGGTGCCGCGAAAGCCCTGGTATTCGCCGCTCATCGCCGGTCCGCGCCGGAGCCGAAGACCGCGAAGTGGAAGAGCAGGTACGCGGCGAGGGTGGCGGTCGTCGAGGTGTTGTCGTCGGTGAGCGGGTTGACCTCGGTGACCGCGAGCGCGTCACAGTGCGGGGCCAGCAGCCGCACCGCTTCCAGGGCCTCGCCGGAGGTGAGGCCACCGGGTTCGTGGGCGCCGGCGCCGGGCGCGAAGGCCGGGTCGATCGCGTCGATGTCGAACGACAGGAAGACGTGGTCGGCGCCGGACACCCGGTCGAGGATCTGCTCGACGGCGGAGACCGGGCCGAGCGCCTGGAACTCGCGGGCGGTGATGTGGGTCAGGCCGCTCTTGCGCTTGAACTCCGCCGACGACGGGAAGTTGAAGTGCCGTACGGCGACCTGAATGCAGTCCTCGGCGTTGATCCGGTCGAGTTCGAGGCTGCGCCGCATGCCGCTGGACTGGCTGACCCGGCCCTGGAAACGGTTGTGGTCGAGCAGGTCCAGGTGCGCGTCGAAGTGGATCACCGCCACGCGGCCGGGCAGGGCGTCGTGCACGCCCCGGGCGACCGGGAACAGCACCGAGTCGTCGCCGCCGATCATGATCGGCGTACGGCCGGCGCGCAGCGACTCGGCGACGGAGGTGGAGCAGGCGTCGAGGGTGGCGTCGATGTCGTGCCCGACCACGTCGACGTCGCCGCGGTCGCGCAGCAGGTCGTCGCCGACCTCGTGGACCGAGTCGGTCTCCAGCGAGTAGATGGCGCCGTCCTCGATCCGCTGGGTGATCCAGCGCAGGGCGTCGCGGATCCGGCCGGGCGCGTAGCGCGAGCCCGGCCAGCCCAGGGTGGAGCCCCCGTCGAAGGGGACCCCCCACAGGTCGAACTTGCGCGGTTGCTGACGACGTGGCATTGCTGACCTCTCGCGGGTGGTGTGGGGTGTGCTCTCAGCCGAGGACGCGGGAGAGAAATTCCTTGGTCCGGGGGTGCTGGGGGGCGCTGACGACGTCGCGCGGCGGGCCGGACTCGACCACGATGCCGTCGTCCATGAAGACGAGGGTGTCGCCCACCTCGCGGGCGAAGCCGACCTCGTGGGTGACGACGATCATGGTCATGCCGTCGCCGGCGAGCGCCTTCATCACGTCCAGGACCTCGCCGACCAGTTCCGGGTCCAGGGCCGAGGTCGGCTCGTCGAAGAGCATCAGGTACGGCTCCATGGCCAGCGCCCGGGCGATGGCGACCCGCTGCTGCTGGCCACCGCTGAGCTGGCCGGGGTACGCGTCGTACTTGTCGGACAGGCCGACCCGGTCGAGCAGCCGGCGGGCGGCGGCGTGGGCGTCGGAGCGGTTGCGTTTCAGGGCCCGCATCGGCCCCTCGACGACGTTGCCGACGGCGGTCATGTGCGGGAAGAGGTTGAACCGCTGGAAGACCATGCCGATGCCGCGCCGCTGCCGGGCGATCTCGCGTTCGCGCAGCTCGTACAGCTTGCCGTCGCGCAGCTTGTGGCCGACGAGTTCGTCTCGTACCCACAGCTCACCGCCGTCGACCCGCTCCAGCTGGTTGATGCAGCGCAGGAACGTCGACTTGCCGGAGCCCGACGGACCCATGACGCACAACACCTCGCCGGTGCGTACCTGCAGGGACACGCCGCGCAGGACGTGGACCGGACCGAACGACTTGTGGAGGTCGATGGCGCGCACGACCGGCGTCGCACCCCGCTCCGTCTGCGGCTGGCTCACTGCTCCGGGGCTCCCTTCAACCGGCGCCCGATCGACCGGGCCTTGCGGGTCGGTGTGGACTGGAAGCCCCGGCCGAACCGGCGCTCGACGAAGTGCTGGATGACGCTGAGCACGGAGACCACCGCCAGGTACCAGATGGCCGCGACGATCAGCAGTTCGATCACCCGGTTGTTGGAGTAGTAGATGAACTCGGCCGTTTCCAGCATTTCGCCGTACGTGATGACGGCGGCGAGCGACGACATCTTCAGCGTGCTGATGAACTCGTTGCCCAGCGGCGGCAGGATGACCCGCATCGCCTGCGGCAGCACGATCCGGCGGCGGATCTGGTTGGGGGTGAGGCTGATCGCCTGGGCGGCCTCGATCTGGCCCTTGTCGACCGAGAGGATGCCGGCCCGGACCAGTTCTGCGGTGTAGGCGCTCATGTTGATGCCGAGGCCGAGCAGGGCGGCCATGAACGGCGTCATCACGTCGATCATGCGGGCCTCGAACGGGCCGAAGCCAACGGTCGGGAAGACCAGCGCTAGGTTGTACCAGATCAGCAGCTGGAGCAGGACCGGGATGCCGCGGAAGAGCCAGATGTAGCCGAAGGCGACCGTACGGGTCACCGGGTTCGCCGACATCCGCATCACCGCGACGAGTACGCCGAGGACGATGGCCAGGGCCATCGAGCAGAGCGTGATGATGATCGTGTTCTGCAGGCCGTGCAGGATCGCCGAGGCGGTCAGGTAGCGACCGACGACCGACCATTCGATGCCGCCCTGGGCGAAGGCCCGGACGAGCAGCGCGACCAACACGATCACGACCGCCGCCGAGACCCACCGGCCGTAGTGCCGCAGCGGCACCCTGGGCAGCCCGGCCAGTTGCCCCGGCCCGGGTGGTGGCGCGGCGGTGGTGGTGCCACCGCGTCCAGTGCTCGTCATCGCGTCTCCTGTCTGTGCTTTCGCCGAGTCTCACCGGGCCGGCGGGGCGCCGGTACCTGACACCGGGTCCAGTCACCGGACCGGGGGCGCTACTTCCTGTCCTGCCCCCGCCCACCGGATCGGTCCGGTGCCGGTCCGGCGAAGTCGTCGGTGTCGGCCGCGCTGTCGGCCAGCAGTGCGAGCCAGAGCTCCATGCGGCCGTACGCCGAACCGAGGTCGCGGCCGGTGACCTGCTCGATCCGGTCGATCCGGGCGCGCAGGGTGTGCCGGTGGATGCCGAGTTCGGCGGCGGTCTCGTTCCAGTGGCCGTTGTGCGCCAGGAAGGAGCGCAGGCTGGCCAGCAGGGCACCCTCGCGCCCCCGGTCGTGCTGCTGCAGCGGTCCGAGCACCCTGCGGACGAACCCGGCCAGCGCCTGCGGCGACTGGGCCCGGAAGAGCATGTGCAGCGCCTCCAGGTCGTCGAACCGGGTCACGGCGCGCCGTTCGGCCCGGCCGACCTCGGCGGCGTGGGTGGCCGCCCGGTACGACAGCCCGACCTGCTCGACCGGCACCACGTCACCGAGGCCGAGCGGCACCATCGGGCGTACCGAGGCCAGTTCGGCCAGGGCCGCGGTGGCCCGGTCGGAGGCGTCGGTGAGCACCGCCACCCGGGCCTGGCGGCCGGCGTCCTGGGCGACGACCGCGCCGGGCAGGCCGGCCTCGGACATCAGTTCGTTGACGTCGTCGCAGACCCGGCCGGCCCGGTCGGCGGCACACAGGTAGACGGCGACCCGCACCGCCGTCGGGTCGAGTTCCCAGGCGGTGGCGTGCTGGCCGGCCACCTGGTCGGTGACGGCGCCGCGCAGGATCTGGGCCAGCGGGTCGGCGCGCAGCCGCCGGACCTGCCGGGTGGCGGCCTGCGAGCGTTCCATCTCCAGCGACAGCAGGGCCACGGCGCCGGCCAGCACCATCCGGCTGTAGTCGCTGGACCGGCCGGGTACGCCGGCGACCAGGAAGCCGCGCATCCGGCCCCGGGCGCCGAGCGTGTGGATCGCCACCGACTCGGTCGGGCCGACCACCGAACCGCTGGAGCGGATGCCCCGTTCCCGGGCCCGCATCACGTCGGGCAGTAGCGCCGGCAGGCGGTCGGCGGCCTGCGGCGGGAAGGCCCGTACGACGTTGGCGGCCAGGTCGGTCAGGACCGCCCAGCCGCCGACGGCACGGGCGGTCGCGGCGACGATCCCGCCCCGGCCGGACTCCACCGCGGCGGCGGTCAGCGCCTGCTGGGCGTCGAACGCGCGGGCGATGGTGTCGTAGCGTTCCGCGGCGAGCAGGTTCGACACGCCCTCGGAGATCGCCACGTACGGGGCGTCGACCGGCACTTCGAGCACTGGCAGCCCGCGTTGTGCGGCGGCCCGGATCAGCGGCTCGGGCACCTGGGCGTGGCCGAGCCCGATGCCGAAGCCGAGCCCGGCCAGGCCGGCGTCGGCCAGCCGGTGGACGTACGGCTCGAACTGCTCCGGTTGTTCGATCTTGAGTCCGGTGGTGAGCAGCAGTTCGCCGCCGCGCAGCCACGGAGTCGGGTCGACGGTTTCGCTGACATGCACCCAGCGCACCTCGTTGCCGAGCCCGGCATCGCCGGCAACCACCCGCAGATTCAGGTCCGGCAACGCCAGGACCTGCGCAATCGTCACGGTCACGGGAACATCCCACCCCCTTCACCGTTGACCACTATTGCGCGAGTGTGACATCGCCGTGAAGTACAGTCCGGGCAGCGGCGACTGGACAAGCGGTCCCCTTCCGGTGCTTGCGTCGCTGCTTGAAAACTGGGGCCACGTTGCCGAGGGGACCGGTGGCGGATGTGCGGCGTGGGTGCCAACGACCACCCGCCGACCCGGAGGAGAAACTGTGAAGAAGCGAGCCATATGGGTGGGCGCGGTCGTGGCCGCGACACTGCTCGCCGGATGTGGCGGCGGCAGCGACGCCGACGCCCCGGCGACCGACCAGTCCGACAATCCGCTGAACGCGATGCTGCCGAAGTCGATCCGCGACGCCGGTGAACTCCGGGTGGGCAACAGCCCGGTCTATCCCCCCATGTCCTACCTGCCGGAGGGCACCGAGGACAAGGAGAAACGACAGGGCTTCGACGTCGACCTGGCCCGGGCCATCGGCGAGAAACTCGGCCTCAAGGTGACCTTCGTGACGCAGGAGTACGAGCAGTACATCCCGTCGCTGGCCACCGGCCGCATCGACGTGGTCGAGTCGGCGATGCAGGACCTCGAGTCGCGCCGGGAGACCGTCGACTTCGTCGACTACTACACCACCGGGCCGCAACTGTTCACGCTGGCCGCCAACGCGGCGCGGTTCCCGACCGAGGCCGACGTGTGCGGCGCGAAGGTCGCCGTCGACAGCGGCGACACCGGCTACCGCAACGCGCTGACCACCTTCAGCCAGCAGGTGTGCGCACCGGCCGGTAAGCCGCCGGTGCAGGAACTGACCACCAACGGCACCGCCGACGCGCTCCTCCAGTTGCAGCAGGGCCGGGCCGATGTCGGCATCCGGGGCGCCGAGTCGATCCGTTACGTCACCAACGAGCAGGAACCGGGCAAGTACGCCCTGATCGGCAAGCCGATCGCGGAGATCCCGGTCGGGATCGCGGTCAGCAAGCGGCAGAACGAACTGCGGGACGCCGTGGCCGCAGCCCTGAAGGCCCTGATGGATGACGGCACCTACGCCCAGATCGGCGAGAAGTGGGGTCTGTCGGACATCCTCCGGCCGGCCGTGACCATCAACGGGCAGCCGGCGAGCTGACGTGGGCCGCACCATCCTGCGCGGGGGAACCGTGCTGACCCCGCGCCCGGCCGGCACCGGTGACGTCGTGATCACCGGACGCGACATCCTGGAGGTCGGGCCGACCGGTCCGGCCTCCGGGCCGGCCCCGCTGCCCGGGGCGACCGTGGTCGACTGCGCCGGACTGCTCGTCGTGCCCGGCGTCGTCGACGGCCACCTGCACGTCCTCGGCGGGGGCGGCGGCTCCGGCTACCACACGCGAATCCCCGAACTGCCCGCCGACGTGATCGTCGAGGCCGGCACCACCACCTGCGTCGGCATGCCGGGCGTCGACCCGATCACCCGCAACCCCGAGGCGCTGCTCGCCCGCACGTACGCGCTGCCGGTCACCGGCCCGCGCGCCCGGGCGATGGCCGGCGGCTTCCACTGGCCGCCGCCGACCGCCACCGGGTCGGTGCTGCGCGACCTGCACCTGCTCCCGCACCTCGTCGGCGTCAAGATCGCCCTGTACGAGCACCGGGCCACCGCCCCCGGACCGGCCGAACTCGCCCGGCTGCTGCGCGAACTCGAATGGGCCGCCGGGGCGACCGGCAAGGGCTGCCTGCTGCACGTGCACCTCGGCACCGGCGCCGGCGACCCGGACCTGCTCCCCCGGGCACTCGACGAATCCGGAGCGGATCCGCGCCGGCTCCAGGTCACCCACGCCAACTACACCACCGGCACCCTCGCCCTGGCCACCCGCCTGGGCGGCCTCGGCTGCTGGGTCGACGTCAACCCGCTGATCAACCCGGACCGGATCGCCGGCGCGGTCGCCCCGGTCGACGCCGTCGCGGCGCTGCTGGCCGGGGGCATACCCGCCGACCGGCTCACGCTCAGCAGCGACGGCAACGCCTCGGTGCCGCCTACGCTGCCGGACGGCACCACCGAACCGTTCGCGTACCGGGTCGAACTGCTGCCCACCGTACGGGCACTGACCGCCGCCGGTGTGCTCGACCTGCCCGACGCGCTGGCCCTGGTGACCGCCAACCCGGCCGCCGCGCTACGCCTCGACGGCGACGGCCCGGCCGGCCCCGGCGGCCTCGGCACACTACGTGCGGGCGGCCCCGCCGACATCGCCGTGCTCGACCCCGACCTGCGGGTCCGGCACGTGTTCCGCGACGGTGAGCACCTGGTCCGCGACGGCCGGGCCGTCGCCCCGGACCCGTTCCGCCCGCCGCACCGGCCGGACCCGGCGCCGTGACCGGGCAGCCGATGCGGCAGGTGCTGTTCACGCCCGACGGAGCCGACGCACCGACCGGCCCGACCGGCAGCCAGCCGGCGCCGCGACCGGTCTGGCACGAGGCACCGGTCCCGGCCCCGGCCGGCGGGCAGGTGCTCGTCGCGGTGCACGCGGCCGGACTCAACCGCGCCGACCTGCTGCAACGCGACGCCGACTACACCCCGCCGCCCGGCGAGTCGGCCGTACCCGGGCTGGAGTGCGCCGGCACCGTCGCCGCGGTCGGCCCGGACGTCACCGGCTGGCGGGTCGGGGACCGGGTCTGCGCGCTGCTCGGCAGCGGCGCGTACGCCACCCACGCGCTCGTGCCCCAGGGGCAACTGCTGCCCGTGCCCGCCGGGTGGACGACCACCGACGCGGCCATGCTGCCGGAGGCGCTGGCGACCGCCTGGTGGAACCTGCGGATGGTCGCCGGCGTACGCCCCGGCGACCGGGTACTCGTCCACGCCGCCAACTCCGGCGTCGGCACCACCGCCGTCAAGGTCGCCCAGGCGCTCGGCGCCACCGTCGCCGGCACCGTACGCGGCCAGGTGCTCGCCGACGCCGTACGCGGGCTCGGCGCCGACCCGGTCGTGGACTCCACCGCCCCGGACGCCGCCGACGAACTGCGCCGACTGGCACCGGACGGCTTCGACGTCGTACTCGACCTCGTCGGCGCCGCGGTCGCCGGACTGACCCTCGCCGGCCTGCGTACCGGCGGCCGGTGGCTCAGCGTCGGTGTCCTCGGTGGCGACGAGGTGCCGCTGAGCCTGCGTACGGTGATCCGCCGCCGGCTGGTCGTCACCGGCGGCTCGCTGCGCAGCCTGCCCCCGGCCGAGAAGGCCGCCATCATCGCCGACCTGCGCCGGGCCGCCCCGTGGGCCGGGCCGGTCGACCTGCGGCCGGTCGTCGCCGCCCGCTACCCCGCCGCCCGCGTCGCCGCCGCCCTGGAACATCTGGAACGCGGCGGACTGCTCGGCAAGATCGTGCTGACCGACTTCGAGGAGATCGCGTGACCCCGTCCCCCAACCCCGTCGGCCTGGCGCTCGGCTACGACCCGACGGTCACCGTACGGCAGATGGCCGACTCGGCCGCCGCCGCCGAACGGGCCGGCTTCGACACCGCCTTCTTCTCCGAGACGCTGTTCACCAACCGCGACTCGGTCTCGGCCCTGGCCGCGTTCGGGCTGGCCACGCATCGGGTCGCGCTCGGCGCGACGCAGGTCGTCCGGCTACGCAGCCCGCTGGTGATGGCGCAGTCCGCCGCCACCCTCGACGAACTCAGCGGCGGCCGGCTGGTCCTGGTCCTGGGCGCCTTCACCGCCAAGCACGCGGCCCGCAACGGCCGGCCGCTGACCGATCCGGTGACCACGCTGCGCGAGTACGTCGAGTCGATCCGCGCCCTGCTCACCGGCGAACCGGTCAGCTACCACGGCGAGGTCGTGCGGCTCGACGACGTCGCGCTGAACTTCAAACCGGTACGCCCCGACATCCCGATCTGGATCGCCGCCGCCAGCCGCAAGGGGCTGGTCAACGCCGCGTCGATCGGCGACGGGGTGCTGCTGGACGCCGGCACCTCGCCGGAGTACTCGGCGAACGCGGTCGCGCTGCTGCGCGAAAGCGCCGAACGGGCCGGCCGCGACCCGGACGGCCTCGCCGTCGCCCAACTGATCAACACCTCGATCGAGGACGACCGGGACACGGCGGTCGAGGCGATCCGCTGGGAGGTGGCGACGAAGTTCAAGTACGCCTCCACCCCGAAGGCCAAGATGTCGGTCGGCGAGCCCACCATCGACCCGGCCGACCTGCCCCGGTTCGCCGAGGCGTACGCGTCGGGCGGCGAGGCGGCGCTGCAGCGGGTGCTGCCGGAGCGGTACGTCACCTCGCTGACCGCGACCGGCACCGTCGACGACGTACGGGCCCGGGTCGACGCCTACCGGGCGGCGGGCGTCACGATGCCACTGGTCCGCCCGGCCGCCCCGCACCAACTCGACAAGCTCCTGAGCACGTTCGGGAGTTGACGTGATCGTCTGCGGCTCAGGCGTTCCGCACCCGGCGTGTCGGGCGTCCGAGCCGCAGACGATCAAGCCGGCCCGGGTGCGCCGCCGGCAGCCGTCACCTCGGTCAGGCGCCAGGCGGCGTTGATCAGGCCGATGTCGGAGAGCGCCTGCGGGTGGTCGCCGAGCCGCCGCCCGGTCGCCAGGCAGCGCATGGTCAAGGTGGGATTCGGAGCCTGTGGGAAGCTCCCTGGATGAGCGAGTCGGCTTGGCCCGAGGTGTCGGCGGCGGTGGCGGCAGCGCCGTATCCCGCCGAGGTACTGCCTCCGGATCCTGCGGCGGCGGAACGCTGCCTGACGGCCCTCGGGATGTCCACGCGGTCGTGGTTGGGTGCGGTCGTGGCGCACTCGGGCGGCTTGCTGGTTGACCACGGCTGGCTACGGGTGTTGGGCAGCGGCAGCGGTCGTCTGCCAGATGTCGTCACCGAGGCGAATCCGGCCGTGGGCGTGCTGGTCGTGGGGCATGACGTTCTGGGCGGGCAGTTCGCCTGGTTGCAGCCCGAGCCGGGGGTTCCGCCTACGGTCCACTACTTCGGGCCGGACGACCTTGGCTGGCAGGACCTTGAACAGGGATATGCCGACTGGCTGCACGCGGTGTTGTCCGGATCCCTGACGGCGTTCTATGAGACGTTGCGCTGGCCCGGCTGGCAGGCTGAGGTCTCGGACCTGCTGCTTGATCAGGGAATACACACCTGGCCGCCGCCCTGTACCGTCGAAGGTAAGGACTTGGGCGTCGTGTCGCGGAATGCGATTCCGATGACAGAGTTGGTGTCGTTCCACCACGAGATGGCGCGGCAGTTGGGTCAGCCGGATCCAGCATGACGTGTTCGTCCTCCTTCCAGGAACTGCGCGCGCCGGCGTCACTGGCATCGCTGCGTACGTGGAGCTCGAAGTGCTGGTGTGGGCCCCCTGGAGTGGCCAGTGGAGCCGACGAGCCCGATGGGTTGACCTGCCGCGACCTGCTGATCGACGGCGACCATGGGTGGCTGGTTCATGTGGCAGTAGCAGATCAGGATCCCGCCTGTACCCCGTCAGCCCTGACCCCGGCTCACGGTGCCGCGGGCTGCGTTTGCTTTGTGGCCTGCTAAGCAGGGCTGTCACCGTCGCCCCCATACCCTACGCGGCGGACCTTCTGAATCTGTCTGCGAGAACTGGAGCCATTCGTAAGCAAGTTTCAGGGCCAACTCGGGCCGTTCTG
Organism: Polymorphospora sp. NPDC051019; assembly: GCF_040683055.1. Classification (NCBI taxonomy): domain Bacteria; kingdom Bacillati; phylum Actinomycetota; class Actinomycetes; order Micromonosporales; family Micromonosporaceae; genus Polymorphospora; species Polymorphospora sp. NPDC051019. The sequence goes on from NZ_JBFBCH010000024.1 coordinate 59,512, forward strand.
CATGATCAATGTAGGTGAGTTCGAGAGCCACCCAGTGCGAGCCAGACGTCGCCAGCGGTGGCTCTCAAACTCAGCAAAACCGAGGTCAGAGCCCGGCACCCGGCTGGAGCGGAGCGGGAACCTAATCCTGTGATGGCTCGGCTTGGTCACCCTCTCGCTGAAGGAAGGCAAGTAGGTCGGCCGCATGGGGCAACCGGATCGGTGGAGTCAGCTCTCGCATGGCGAGGAGACCCGCGATCGGACCGCGACGCACGGCCGTGCCCACGGCCTGCTGGTCCTCAAGCGACAACGACTGCCAGGTCTGCCTGGCCGCGCACATGCTGCAGAGCCTGCCGACGTGCTCAGCGTCGGCGACCGAACATCGCGTCGTACAGCCGGGACAAGTGAAGTGGAACATGATCGGATCATGCGACCAACGCATCCGGGCCAGCAACCGCTGCAAGTGGTGGACAACCCCTCCGGCAACCACACCATCAGCTACGAGTACGTGCCCAACGGGGCGCTATCGATCACCAAACTGTCCCTCGTACCGATTGATCCGCTGCCATGACAGACGGAAAAGACTGTCGGCGGCGGACGTCGTGGCGGTTGGTTACGCCGGGAACCACGCTGTCTCTATGCGCTCGGCTGTACGCCTACCTGCCGCTGGCGCAACACCCAGCGCCATGGTGCCGTCGGGATCCTCGTCGGGCGCAGGCGGCCGTCATGCTTCGTCGATCGGCAGTCCGACGTCGCCGAGGCTGTTCAGCAGCCGATCCCGTGCGGCGTCGAGACGACCTGCGTAGTCCGGCATAAAGACCTCGACCAGCGAGGTTTCCAAGGTGCCAGCGATCTGATGCAGCGGCGACCACACCGCACGGTCCTGATTCACCAGGCTGTCGAACTCCTCGGTTCCCATCCGGTGGTACAGCCAGTCCGACAACACCAGCGCCTGATCCCGGGTGAGCTTGATCCTGAAGTCGTCGTCGGCCACGTCGCGCAGGCTACCCCCGATCAACCACCATGGATTTTCGGTGGCCGGCGCACCAGCCGGGGTGACCACGTCGCAGGCACTGACGAGGCCACCGTCGCGGGTCAGCGTCGACCGAGACCATGCGCGGGCGGATCCTGACGCGTCATTCCTCTTCCGGCGACGTCTGGTCGGGTGACCATCGTCCCAGGTACACAGCCGGTTTGCCCTCGGTAGCCGCGTCGGCGAGCAGCACCGCATCGTCCAGGATGCGGTGCATGACCGGCACCGGCAGGTGTGGGTTGGCGGCGGCCGCTTCGCCCGTTGACGGGTCGTCGAACAGTTCGAGTACCCGACCGGGTGACAGCCGTGGGTCATCGGCCGTCCGCTGCCGCACCAGGGGATGCGTGTCGTGGCTGATCCGCTCGACGAGCTCTGGCGCGGCTTCGGGGTCGAGGACCGCCAGGGCCCTGGCCTGCGGGTTCGGTGAGCCTGCCAGCCGGGCCAGCCCGGTGCGCTGGAACCTGGGGTGGTGCAGCAGGCGACCTCGGTTCATCGTCGTGGCCTCGAGATACGTGTTGAGGACCGTTTCGGGGTCGACGTGCGAATTGTGCTCGCACAGCAACAGCCGGACCGCGAAGTCGTCGTCGGTGGCAAGCACGGCTACGAGGTCGGGCGTCAGGTGTGTGTTACAGGCGATGCTGCGGCGTAGGCCGATGTGCGCCGAGAAGACGCAGCGGCGTTGCACCTGCGGGTCTCTAGTGTCTGTTGCCCAACGGGCGGGCCGGATCCGGTCGTCGCGCCCGACGTGGTAGTCGATCGCCGCGCGTTGCTCTTCACTGAGCTCGGGGCGCATCGACACGGCAAGCCGGACTTCGGGCGAGGGGTCCACCGCGAGCCGGGCAACGAGGTCGCCGGGCAGCCTGGCATCGGTGGCGGCGGTGACGCGTGCCCATTTGTTGTGGTCGCCGGCCCGGGCCTCGGCCTCCTGACGCTCCAGCGGCGGCTCGTCGGCCGGCGCTGGTGACGGTCCGGCCGGCCACAGTCGGGCGCGTAGGTCTTGCGGCAGCCACGGGCTTTCGGCCAAGAGCAGTTCGAGGTTCGGGTTCCGTTCGAGTAGCCGTTCGTACGCCCACACGGGCAGTGTCGGCTGCTGCTGCGTCCATGTCCACGTGACGAGGCAGTCGGGCCCTGCCGCAAGGACGCGCAGCACACCAGGTTCTGGATCCTCGACCAGCCTGGCCCGCTGCTCGGGCGTGACGTGCACCGCCTGGGCCAGCAGTTCGCGCACCTTACGGTTGGGATTCGTGGCCACCGCCTCGAATTGCTCGTCGGTCCACTTCTTACGGAAGGTCAGGGTGAAACCGATCTCCTTCGACTGCTCGTCGACGAGCCGCCGCAGCAGCTCGGCGGGGATGGCAGGATTGCGGGCCAGGCCGCGCAGCCGGGCTCGGGCGGGCTTGTCGTAGCGGGCGAGGAACGCGTCGTTGGCGTACAGCGGAGCCTCCGGATCGGTCGTTCAACCGGCGAGAAGCCACCGTAGAAGACGAGCACACAGCTCAACAGGGCCGCGCGGCCGAGTGATCCGCCTCGTTGCCGGCGGTAGGCTGGCGCTGGTCGCTATCCGCGTCCGCGTCCGCGTCCTTCTGTCGCGTCCGTGCTGCGCCCCATCACGACGGTAGGACCGGCCGACGTCCAGCCATGCCAGCGGCGCTGGCCGTCACCCTTTCCGGAAATGGGCGTCTGACCTGCGTTGTGAGTCACCCTCTGACTGCGAGCAGTACCTGAGCCTCGCGGCTGATCTCCGCCATCACCCGAGACTATCGGCAGAGCCCGCGCCGCACGACCACGCACATCAACGGACATCCCCGCCGACATCGCCATCCGCAGCCACCCTCGACATCGCCGGCTCCCGACGGCGCTCGGACCGGGCCGGGCTCAGCGCACCTGTTCGGTGGAGAACTGCATCCTCGGCGCGGCATAGAACTCCTGAGCCTGCACCAGACGGAGTTCGCGTTCGCCGGACCGGTAGGTGGTCTCGATCAGATCGAACACGCTGGAGGCCGTACGTTCCAGCGACACCGCCGCATCCTTGGTCGCGACGTAGTGGGCGGTGAACAGGGCGGCGGTCACGTCACCGGACCCGTTCGCCTTGAACGGCAGGTGCGGGGTGGTGACGAGCCAGGCGCCGGCGCCGTCCACGACGAGCATCTCGATCGTGCCCTCCTCCCGGTCCGGGCGCTCCACGCTCGTGACCAGCACGGTCGAGGGACCCATGGCCCGGGCGAGGTCGGCCGAGGCGAGGGTCGACTCGATACTCGCCGGCTCGGTGCCGGTCAGAAATCCCAACTCGAACTGGTTGGGAGTGATGATGTCGGCCACCGGCACGACGCGGTCCCGCAGCAGGTGGGGAATCTCCGGCGCGGTGAAGCATCCCGACCTGGCGTTGCCCATGACCGGATCGCACGCATAGACGGCCGAGGGGTTCGCGGCCTTCACCCGGCGCACGACGTCAACGATGACGTCACCGATGCCCACGCTGCCCTGGTACCCGGACAGCACGACGTCGACCTGCGGGAACACTCCGCGCTCCTCCACACCGAGGAGAATCTCGGCCACATCCGGCGGTGGGATGAGCGGCCCCCGCCACGCACCGTAGCCCGTGTGGTTGGAGAAGTTCACCGTGGGAACCGGGACGACCTCGACACCGATACGCTGCAACGGGAAGACGGCCGCAGAGTTCCCCACATGGCCGTGGGCGACCGCTGACTGGATGGACAGAACCTTCATCCCCCCAGCCAGTTGGACAGGTTCCTGTATGAGGAAGGCCGGGACGTCGAGCTACGGCGGCGTGCCGAGCGCGGTGACAAGACCGCCTTGTATTTTCTCGTTCGCCTGCTTCGCGCCCAAGGAGAGCAGATGGTCGCCCAACAGGCAGTCGCCGACATCGACGCGACGGACATCTACGCTATCGAACTGGCGAACCAGCCACTGGCAGACGGGTAAGGCTGGGAACGAACTTGTCCCGACCGCCAGTCATGGCGCGCGGTTGGCGGCAGAAGCGGATCTCGTGCTGATCCGCCGTCGATCACCGTCGGTATGTATGCTGGTCGCGAAGCGCGTCCGCCGGTTAAGGTCGCCACGTGTCATTCCCCCTGCGCTGGCGCCTGCTCGATGAGGGGACCGGCGCCACCATCATCGACTGCACGGACATCGAGGGGCTCTTCGTCGACCGCGTGTTCCCGCGCGAGCCGCTGTACGAGCGCTACACCCTGTTGAGCTGCGCGCCGTCCGGACCGCTTCTCGCCGCGACCGACGGCACGGGGCCGACCTGGTTCGGCAACTTCGTCGTCGAGGGCGCACACGTCCCCGGCCGGCCAGCGAGCGAAAGGTGCGAGGACCAGTGCCGGGAGTGCTTCGAGAACACCGAGGAACTGCTCGACGTCCGGGTCGTCGGCCACCGGCCCGCCAGGGATGGGTCCGGTCTGCTTGACATCGACCTCGAAGGCCATCGCCGCGACGACGACAACAATCGTGGCGGCACCATCGCGCCCCCTGTCGTCGGTTACCGGCTGTTCGCGTGGTCGACGGCGAACGGATCCAGCGAGGAAACGCCGGCCGGCGGGTGCCGTGACATCGCCGGCCTGTTTCACCAGCGGCCGGACAGCTGGCCGCCTGGTCCGCCGTTGACCTTGCTGGGCTGCCGTCGCCGGCTCAGCGGGTCGTTCGAGGCCGAACTGGCCCACGTACGCGTCGACGGCACGGCCCACACGATGGGCTGGGGACAACGCGTGATCGGAAGCGTCGTCGCCACGCGCCCGTCCACCCTCGGCGCCGACCTTGTCGATGTCATGTTGGACGCGCGGATCCCGGAGCCGATGGCGACCAACGACCGCCCACTGTGGGACATGTGGCGCGCTGGCGGCCCGACGGAGCCCAACCTTTGGGCGAACCTCGATCGCAGTGACCGCTACCTCTGGGTACGTGCAGCCGCAGTCCACCGCAGCCATGCTCCGGACAAGCCAGCGGGCACGGTGTATCACCTGGACGGACGCTACGTCACTGACTTCGACGCCTTCTTCTGTGCGATCGGGGAGGCGGTCAACGGCCCCGGGGGCTGGTTCGGCGGCGATCTGTTCTGGCTACACGAGAACGCCGCCACCGGCGACGGCGGCGCGACCCCCGGCTTCCGCATGATCTGGTACAACTCCGAGGTCGCCCGCACCCACCTGGTCCCCGGCTACGACCGCAAGAGCTGGCTGCCCGCCGTCACCTTCGACGACCTGGTCCGCTACCTCACCGAGGACGGCGTCCAGCTCGAACTACGCTGATGGGCCACCGGTGAATCGGGGCATGCCGCCCACCTGACCGGTACAGGCACATATGACCATCCGCAGATTCCGGCCACACAGCGCGACCGCACGCACTCATGGGCACGAACGGACGCTGACCGAGCGCGCGCTCGGCGGCATGTGCGCGCACCTGATCAAGCAGTCACGGGCGCTTGGAGCCCGCGCAGGACCGGCGTCGGTGCCTCGAGCCGGCTTGACTTGTCGCAAAGCTTGACGCACTCTTTTGAGACAAGAGTTGCGACAAGGGGATGTCATGTCGGAGAGAACCTTGCCGGCTGCTGGCCCGCCGATGCGTCCGGCGGACCTTGACCGGGCCGGCGCGTGGTTGGCCGGGCACGGCCTGGCCGACGTCCGGCCGACACCGTTACTGGCGACGCGTCTGGCGGTCCGGCGACGTACCCGGCTCGCCGCTTCCGTCCTGCTGGCCGCGTTCATCCTGGCGGTTGCCCTCACCTACGTCGGCGGCATGGTTGACGGGTCCGGGAACCGGCGCTGGTTGCTGCTGGTGTTGACGGCGCTGGTGGTCGGGTTGGTGCTGGCCCAGTGGTTGCTGGACTGGTGGGTGCGGCGGGTCGACCGGCGCGCCGGTGCGACGTTGCAGCGACGGGCGGCTCACCCGGTCCGGCTCGGCTGGCGTACCGTGCTCGGCTGGCCGCGTGCCGCGTTCGCGGCCGCCACGTTCGCGGGCGCGACGGCGCTGGCGATCGGCGCCCTGACACTGCGCAACTCCACCGCGAGGTACGCGGCGGTCATCCTGCTCATCGGGCTGTGCGGGCTCGCGGTCGGCATTGTCGTCCAGCTGCGCCATGTTCTGACGCACCCGGTCGTGGCCGACGACGAGGTCTCGCTGACCGCCGATGTCATCATGCGGGTCGAGGACGCCCGGGTCGGCGCCGTGCCGACGTCGGTGTGGTCGGTGTGGTCGCTGCCGGTGGTGTCGGTGTTCAGCACCGCATTCGGGTGGTGGAACGCTGCCTGGATCGTCTTCATCGTCCTGAGCGTCATCGCGCAGGCCCTGATCGAGGCGCGGACCGCGCGGATCGCCATGGTGGCGCGGCACGTCATGAGCGCACCGTGAACCGAATGATCGTCATCGACGCGGCCTCGCCCGTCCCGCCGTTTGAGCAGCTTCGTGCTCAGCTCGCCCGGCAGATCCAGGATCACACGCTCGCCGTGGGCACCCGGCTGCCGACGATCCGTCGTCTGGCCGCAGACCTTGGCTTGGCCGTCAACACCGTCGGCCGGGCCTACCGGGAGCTGGAGGAGGCAGGATTGATCGAGACTCGCGGATCAGCCGGTTCGTTCGTGTCCGCGGCCGGCGAGAAGGGACGCGAACGGGCGAGTCGCGCCGCCGCCGAGTACGCCGCCGTCATCGCCAGCCTCGGCATCGACGCCAACGAGGCCGTCCGCATCGTCCAAGCGGCGCTGACCAGGGGCATCGCGGTATCCCCTGCCACCCGCGACCCGAAAGAAGCCTGACATGGCCGTACCCCACAGCCTCCCCCAGCGCATCTTCCTGCTGGCCTACAACCCGGACAAGGGCAGGGTCGACCTGGGCACCAGCCTGGGGGCCATGCTCCGCGCCGCGGCCCTCGCCGACCTTCTCCGGGGCGGCCACCTCACCGACGAACGCGGCCGCGCCGCCATCGACGTCCGGCACCCCTGCCACGATCCCGTCCTTGACGCGCTCCTCGAAGAGATCGCCGGCTCCAGGCCACACACCTGGCAGTCCTGGATCGGCCACAGGCAGCGCGCCACTGTCCGAGCGACACGCCAGCAACTCAACGATGGCGGCTGGGTCCACCTCCAACCCCACAAAGTTCTCGGGCTGTTCCCCACCACCAAGGTGACCGTCCGCGACCCCCGCGTCCGCAAGGATCTCCTCGACCGGGTCAACACCGCCCTGCGCAAACCCATCGGCAGCATCGACCCCGCCGACGCCGCACTCGTGGCCATCATCGCCGCCGCCGACCTCAACCTCGTCCTCGACCGTAAGACCAGACGCGCCAACAAACAGCGCATCCAGGAACTCACCAAGCTGAGCGGACCGATCGGCCCTGCCCTGCGCAAATCGATCCAGGCCGCTGCGATCGGTGAGGTTTGAGCAGTGGGAGTGGCACGTCGTGGAGGTCGAGACCGGCTTCCGCCCAACGTGTCGGCCGGTGCGACACCGCGACCGGAGTTCGACCCGGTGTGGGACCACGCTCAACGAGCGCCCGCTGCACGGCACAGGGCCTGTGGGGCCTGGTTGACCAGCGCACGGCACGCCCCACCGGCAGGGCCGATGCCCGGCTGGTCGAGGTGATCCAGGAGGTCGTCGCGGCGGAGACGAACGCCTCGGCCGGCACCCGGTCACGGCCACGCCGGCCGCGTACCGGACGCCCGACGCTCGGCGCTGTACGCTGCCTCGCCGGAAGCAAGAAAGCTGCCGCAGAACCCGCTCGGCAGGGCAGATACGGCTGATCTTGCGGAGGTCAAGCCGGGTCGCCAAGAGCAGAAGTTCGCGCCAACCGGCGCCGGGACCGCCGATGCCCCGGTACCGCCGCGATCGAGGCGGTTGTGCATCTGCTGGCCACCGCCATCGAGGGCCGGGGCCCACCCTCGATGAGCGGCGTGCTGGCCGGCGCCGCCTACCGCCCGCTGCTGACCTCGCGGCGGGGCCCCGGCCCGCGGCTAGCGCAGATGCCGGGCGAAGAACCCGGCCGCGTCCTCCCCTGCGAACTGCGGGACACCGGTATGTCCGCCCATGTGGGCGTGCAGCGACTTCTCCCTGGAGCCGAAGGCGTCGAACAGATCCAGGGCCGCCTGCCGGTCGTTGCCTTCGTCATCCCACTGCAGCAGGACATGCAGCGGAATGGTGACCTGTCGGGCCTCCTCGAACATGGTGCGAGGCACGAAACTCCCGGCGAAGAAGCCGGCGGCCACGACGCGCGGCTCGACCACCGCAAGCCGGATGCCGACGGAGATCACTCCCCCCGAGTACCCGACCGGGCCGCCGATCTCGGGCAGTGACAGGAGGGCGTCCAGGGCGGCCTGCGACTCCGGGACCGCCTTGTCGACGAGCGGGAGGATGAGGGCGTCGATAATCTCGTCGCTGACCGGCTCGCCGGCCTCCATCGCCCGGCGCAGGTCAGCGCGGGCCTGCTCGGCGGCGGCCCAACGGGGCCGGTCACCGCTGCCGGGGAGCTCGATGGTGGCCGCAGCGAAGCCCTCCGTCGCGGCGTGCTGGGCCCGAGCCACCAGACGGGGGTACATCTTGTGCAGTCCGAGCGGTGGGTGGCCGAGCAGGATCAGCGGGACCGGTGCGGATGCCGATGCGGGCGTCCACAGGATGCCGGGGATCTCGCCGAGGGTGAATTCGCGTTCGAGAACGCCGTCATCGAGGCGCTGCTCAGTAGTGAATCGCATGGTCTTGCCTTTCGGGAGTGCTCGTGAACGGCGCTCCCGGACGACCTATCGCCCGACCGTGACCCCAGAGGGGAGCACCCATGTCGAAACGTTCACGGGTACCACCTCCTCGGTCTCTCGCACGGCTCTCAGGAAGCTAGCAGCGGCCGCCGTGATCCGCCAAACGTGTTTTCGGCGGAGGCCCCGGGCCGGGTGCCACGGACAGGCCGCATGCGGTTACGGTGCGATGTGAGCTTACGGATCACGTACAGCGACGTTGCCCTGTTGTTCCCTTCCCCGACCGGCGGAGACGGAACCTCGCTGGTTCGGCCAGTGCTTGCTTTACAAGATCAGTCGTACGCGGCTCTGCACGACAACCGGTACGCGACACCGGGGAAACCGCAATGCGCATCGGGACGTTTACACACGGGAACGTTCGGACCTACCTTGCGAGCCGCTGGTCACCATCGGCGCCACTGGCAACCTTCAACCGGACGCGATAGTTGTGTCCTGTCCGATCGAACCCTTCGGCGTCCGGATTTACCTTTCGGGTGTGTCGTGGTCGAGGCACGCCGCCATTTCGGCCTCTCGACCACCGGTACGCTCTCCGCGAGGCGTTGAAGATCGTCGAAGGTGGGCTACGTGGTGAGCGGACTGCCGCACGACGGCACGGACATGTCGCACAGGGCACGCGTGGACAGGTACGGCGCTGTGTCCACGGCGTTGGCCCTGCTCAGTGATCATCAGCTTGGTCAGCTCGTGGACACGGCCCCGGCCATCGGGTCCGGCGTCGGGGGCACCTCGGCGTTACTCGATACCGCTGGCGCACCGGTCTTCGTGAAGCGGATCCCGTTGACCGACCTGGAGCGCGAACCGGACAACGTCATGTGCACCGCGAATCTGTTCGGAGTACCCATGTTCTGCCAATACGGAGTCGTCCTGCTGGCCGGCCCCGGCTTCGGCGCCTGGCGGGAACTCGCCGCCAACACCATGACGACGAACTGGGTGCTCACCGGGCAGAGCGAGGCGTTTCCACTGATGTATCACTGGCGCGTGCTGCCCGGGGCGGCGCCGCCGGCCGACGAGCACGCGGACATCGAACGTGCCGTCGCGTACTGGGGCGGATCGGCGGCGGTACGGCGGCGGCTGCACGCACTCGCCCAGGCGTCGGCGAGCGTGGTGCTGTTCCTAGAATACATCCCGCAGACCCTGCACGACTGGCTGGCCAAGCAGCTTCCCGCCGGCGAGGAAGCCGTCACCGCCGCGTGCGCCATGGTGGAGCGATGCCTACGCGCCGACATCGCTTTCATGAACGCCAACGGTTTGCTGCACTTCGACGCCCACTTCCGCAACATCCTGACCGACGGCAACCGTCTCTACCTTGCGGATCTCGGCCTGGCCACCTCGGCCCGGTTCGATCTGTCCACGGACGAGCGTGACTTCGTCGAACAGCACACGAGCTACGACGCGGGCTACGCGATGAAGGAACTGGTCAACTGGATGGTCGCCAACATCGCCGGGGTGCCGGCCCCCGAGACCGGCGGACCCGTCGAACGCTACGACTACGTCCGGCGATGCGCTGCCGGGGCCCCACCCGCGAACGTCCCGGTGCCGGCCGCGGCGCTCATCACCCGCTACGCACCCGTCGCCACCATCATGAACGACTTCCACTGGAACCTGTTCGGCGAAAGCCGCGCAACGCCATACCCCGCCCAGCAGATCAAACACGCCATGTCTTCGATCCTCGGCTACGCGACCGCTCAGTCGCCCCGGTCCGGCGACGCGCTGGGTGCCAGGGCAGAATTCCGGGCGTGACGGCGCGTCTCGTCGAATGCCCCATCGCTCATGCAGCACGCGTAGCCCACGCAAATGTCCGCGGCCGGGCGCTCGCCCGGGATCGGCGCCGGCTCGATGCTGGCGGCAGCGGGGCTGGACCATCCCGGCGCGCGATGCCGGCGGGGCGTCGGCGATGCTGTGGGCGTGGAGTACGTGTCCAGAGTGCCGCGACCGCCGCTGGACGGGCTGATCGACGACCTTTACTACCTGGAGGGTGCGTCGCCGTACGCCCGGCTGACGCTGCCGCCGATGCCGGGGGCGCTGCTCATCGTCAATCTCGGGGCGCCGTTCCGCATCCGTGCAGGCACCGACGTCGAGACGGCCGAGTACGCCGACGGCTGCGTGGTCACCGTGCCCACCCGCGCGTTGGACTTCGGCTACCCGCTCTGGACCCGGTCCGTCGGCGTGCACTTCAAGCCGTGGGGGCTGGCGCCGTTCCTGCCGATGCCCGCGGCCGAACTGTGCGACCGGCCGGTGACGGTAGAGCAGGTTTGGGGCCGGCCCGCCGTTGCTGAGCTGCGGGACCGGCTGGCCACGGCGGATGGACCGCACGAGATGCTGACGCTGCTCGAGGAGGAGCTGATGCGACGGCTGGTCCGCCATACGAGCAGCGTCATCGCGGCGACCAGCGGGGCGGTGGCGATCGGCGACCTGAGGGTGGCAGCCGGTGTCAGCAGCACTCATCTGGCACAGCGGTTCAAGGAGGTCATCGGCGTCACGCCGAAGCGGCTGGCCCGCACCCATCGCTTCGCCGCCACCCTGTTCACGCTCAACTTCGCCGAACCGATCGACTGGGGCGACGTCGCCGGTGGCGCAGGCTACTTCGACCAGGCCCACTTCGGCCACGAATTCCGGGCGTTCACCGGGTTCACACCGACCCGGTACGTCGAAGTCCGGCGGCGGTTCCTGCGCGAACATCCCGGCCACATGCTGGACAGCTGGCCGCTGCCGGCCGATTGATTTCTTACAAGAGCGACAGCTCACGACACGCTAGTTTGGGGGCACCCAAGCAGAGGAGAGCCCCGTGGGCAAGGTGGTCATGTACAGCTCCGTGTCGGTGGACGGCTTCGTCGCGGACGAGAATGACCAGCCCGGGCCGCTGTTCGACTGGTTGTCCAGCGGTGAGGTCCCGTTGGACGACAGCGGCGAGGTGAAGGTGTCGCAGACGTCCTACGACCACACCCGGCCGTACTGGGACCAGATCGGAGTCACGATCGTCGGCCGCCACGTCTTCGACATGACGGACGGCTGGGGCGGGAAGCCTCCGGGCGGGATCGACCACGTGGTTGTCGTGACGCACCGGCCGGAGCCCGAGGGCTGGGACCCCGGGGCGCCGTTCCACTTCGTCGACGGCGTCGAGGCAGCCGTGGCCAAGGCGCAGGAGCTTGCGGGTGACCGCATCGTCGAGGTCGCCGCCGGCGACGTCGGCGGCCAGGTGCTTGCCGCGGGCCTGGTCGACGAGGTGCGCATGGACGTCGTACCCGTGGTGTTCGGGTCCGGCAAGCGCTACTTCGGGTCGGTCCACGCTCAGCACCTGTTGAAGGATCCTGACGTGGTGATTCAGGGCAACCGGGTGCTTCACCTGCGCTATCGGGTGCGCCGTTGACCTATGTGAGTCTCGATGTCGGTGAACATCTCGCCGACATCGCCACCCGCAGCCACCCTCGACATCGCCGGCTCCCGACGGCGCTCGGACCGGGCCGGGCTCAGCGCACCTGTTCGGTGGAGAACTGCATCCTCGGCGCGGCATAGAACTCCTGAGCCTGCACCAGACGGAGTTCGCGTTCGCCGGACCGGTAGGTGGTCTCGATCAGATCGAACACGCTGGAGGCCGTACGTTCCAGCGACACCGCCGCATCCTTGGTCGCGACGTAGTGGGCGGTGAACAGGGCGGCGGTCACGTCACCGGACCCGTTCGCCTTGAACGGCAGGTGCGGGGTGGTGACGAGCCAGGCGCCGGCGCCGTCCACGACGAGCATCTCGATCGTGCCCTCCTCCCGGTCCGGGCGCTCCACGCTCGTGACCAGCACGGTCGAGGGACCCATGGCCCGGGCGAGGTCGGCCGAGGCGAGGGTCGACTCGATACTCGCCGGCTCGGTGCCGGTCAGAAATCCCAACTCGAACTGGTTGGGAGTGATGATGTCGGCCACCGGCACGACGCGGTCCCGCAGCAGGTGGGGAATCTCCGGCGCGGTGAAGCATCCCGACCTGGCGTTGCCCATGACCGGATCGCACGCATAGACGGCCGAGGGGTTCGCGGCCTTCACCCGGCGCACGACGTCAACGATGACGTCACCGATGCCCACGCTGCCCTGGTACCCGGACAGCACGACGTCGACCTGCGGGAACACTCCGCGCTCCTCCACACCGAGGAGAATCTCGGCCACATCCGGCGGTGGGATGAGCGGCCCCCGCCACGCACCGTAGCCCGTGTGGTTGGAGAAGTTCACCGTGGGAACCGGGACGACCTCGACACCGATACGCTGCAACGGGAAGACGGCCGCAGAGTTCCCCACATGGCCGTGGGCGACCGCTGACTGGATGGACAGAACCTTCATCCCCCCAGCTTAGGGCCCTCCCAGATGGTGATTGCTGGCCTGGCTTGCCATCCTCTTCGCGGAGCGGTCCGGTAAGCGCCGTAGGTGTCACGGACGGCACCCGGGCCCTGGATCCAGCGGCGAGCGGGAAGTGCCCGCGGCACGTACGGCCCGATCGGGGCTCAGCGCCGCCCGGTTTCGTTCACGTCGTCGTGATCGCTTGTACCGGACAACGGCTCGTGGCCTCTGCGACGGCGGCCCGTAACCCGGCGGGCGGCTGGTCGCTCAGGTTGGTGCCGGATCCGTACGCCTCGGTCGAACGATTCATCGACCTGGTGGGGCGCTGCCACGAGTTGGGTTTCACGGATGTCGTCGTCAATCACCCTCGCCCGTCCGGCGTCTTCCAGGGCGACCCGGCAATGTTCGAGCAGGCGGTACGCCAGACGCTGGCCGTCTTCGCCGAAGACGGCCAGTAGTGCCGCTCTGCCATTTCTGCCGGTCAGCGGTCAGGCAGGGGCGGTTCGGTCTCGGTCTGGGCACGCACCAGATGGTCGCCGGCGGGTGTCCGGTAGTAGAGGACCGATCGCCCGGAGCGGCGCCGCCGGATGAGGCGCGCGTCGAGCAGGATCTTGAGATGGCGGCCCACCGTGCCCAGCCCGTACCCTCCGAGGGCGACAAGCTGGGTCGTGCTCTTCGGCGTGTCCAACTGGCTGAGCACATCGGCCCGGACCGGGCCGAGGAGCGCCCGGAGCGCGTACGGCACGCCGGCGTGTTCAGCTTCCGCGAGCACGCCGGAGCAGGGGTACACCACCGCGTACCGGTGCGGTTGCTCCCAGGCCACCCAGCCGCGCCGGGCCGTGCTCGGGATGAACAGCAACTGCACGCCGGCGAGATCACGAGGCGGGTACTCGTACGTGTTGATCTGTAGCCGCCCGTCCCCCAGCCAGCGCATCCCGGGCCGCATGCCGCTCAGCGCGGCGGCCCACCCGCCGGTGCTGATCTGCTGTGTCCGGGACACGATATCGGCCTCGAAGATCCGCCGACGGTTCGGCCAGCCCGGCCGGACGGTATGGCTCCACACCCAGTGCAGCAGGTCAGCAACCCGGTCCGGCAGATCCGGCACAGCCAGCCCGGCGGGAACCGGGCCGCCGAACGCGGTCGCCAACTCGGCGAGGGCAACCGCGGCCGGCGTCTGACGAACCCGTCGAAGCTCCTCGTTGAAGGTCCGATCCTGCGGGTGTGGCGGCGGGCTGATGAAGTCCGGCATCCAGTTCGGTTGCAACACGGTCTTGACGAACAGGGTCACCACCGGGTCGGCGGCAAGCCGTGCCCGGTACGCGGCGGTCTGAGCGGGGGTGTGGGCGGGCCGGCCAGGCGCCGCTCCACGCCCACGTAGGACATGGAGACTCGCGATGGTCTCGGCCAGTGCGGACACCGTGAACCGGCTCTGTGCCAAGGTGTCGGTACCGATTTGCCACACGCCCACGTTTCGCCCCCATGCGAAACTTTAGCTCCCCGCGCTCACGGCATCGAGACTGCCGGCATGCGTACGTATGGTGAGCTGTTCAGGCTCCTGGAGTTCCGATCGCTCTTCGCCGCCGGCGCCGTGCAAATCGCGGCGACGACCGTCAGCGGGCTCGCGCTCAGCACGCTGGTCTACGCGGCGACCGGCTCGCCGCTACTGGCCGCCCTGGCTCTGTTCGGCTCCTCCTTCGCCCAGGTCCTGGGTGCCACCACCCTGCTCTCCGCGGCGGACCGGCTGCCGCCACGGGCCGCGCTGGTCACGATCGCTCTGATCTTCGGGGCGGCAACGCTCAGCCTGGCCGTCCCGGGTATGCCGATCTGGGGAATGTTACTGATCATCTTCAGTCTGGGCCTGGTCAACTCGGTGACCGGCGGGGTGCGCTGGGGCCTGCTGGGAGAAATCGTGCCGGACGGCGGCTACATCCTCGCCCGTTCCGTGTTCAACATGCTGATCGGGGCCATGCAGATCAGCGGCTATGCCCTCGGCGGCATCCTCGTGGTGGTCCTGTCGCCCCGGCAGGCGTTGCTGGTCAGCGCCGGCCTCTACCTCGTCGGAGCGACCGTCCTGCGCTTCGGCCTCACCGCCCGCCCGCCCCGCGCCGCCGGTCGGCCGTCGGTCCGCGAGACCTGGCGGGTCAATCGCCGGCTCTGGTCCCTGCCCGCCCGCCGTCACATATACCTCGCGCTCTGGGTCCCCAACGGACTTATCGTGGGCTGCGAGGCACTGTTCGTGCCGTACGCACCGACGTCGGCCGGCGCGCTGTTCATGGCCACGGCGCTGGGTATGCTGGCCGGCGACACCATCGTGGGTCGGTTCGTGCCCCGGCGGTGGCGGCCCCGCCTCGTCACCCCGCTACGAGTGCTCCTCGCGGCCCCGATCCTTCTCTTCGTACTTCCTCTTCCCGTCCCGGCGGCGGCACTGGTCCTGGCGGTGGCCGCTGTGGGGTTCAGCGCGGGGTTGCTGTTGCAGGACCTTCTCATCGCGCTGACCCCGGATGACGCACGGGGGCAGGCGCTCGGGTTGCACACCTCGGGCCTGCTGACAATGCAGGCGGTGGGCGCGACGATCGCCGGTCTGGTCGCGCAGTTCGTACCGGTCGGTACCGCCATGGCTGTCATGGCGGTCGTGTCCCTCCTGGTGACCGTCGTCCTCACACCCGCACTGCGGCGGCCGGTGGTAGCGGCGGAAGTCGAGAAGGTCGCCGCGTGACGGGCCCGACGTAGCGTGCCCGAATCAGGTGGTGAATGGTCGGTGCAGCCAGTCGAGCAGATCCGGCGGCGCGAATCGCGCCGCGCGCCGGTGGTAGCGCTCGACCTCGTCCGGGGTGAGCAGTCGCCGACCTTCGCCGGAGCGTCCGCGCCGGAAGAACGCCGCCCGGTCGATGAGAACGTTGACCGCATCCGGTGCCAGCACGTCGGCCCGCCGCCGCATCCGGTCGAAGGAGGCCGCCTCGACCAGTTCCGGCCATTCCTGCTCAGGTACGTCGATATCCAGCCGTGCGGCCAGCCTGCGCATCTCTCCCTCCAGATCGGACTGGAGATCGTCGTAGTGCACCAGCACCACGTTGCGACTGCCCCGACGCGCCCAGGCGTCGGACAGGTGCCACATCACGCCGGGCAGGGAGTTCGGTTGCTCCCGCGGATGGCCGTCGCGATCGATCCAGGCGAGGAGCCATTCCCGTGAGGGTGGCGTGGGAGCAGGTGACTCGGCCGGCTCAGGTTGGCCGGTCAACTGCCGGATCCGGCGTCGGTCCAGATTGTCGCTCTGATGATGACGGGACACCGCCGCGTCCAGCGGGTGACGCGCGACCACCACATAGGTCGCCTGATCATCGAGTGGAATGCCGTCGAGTGGGGTGTGGGTCTTGATGATCCGTCGGTGCGACTGGGCGGCGAGCCGGGCGAGCACCTCCTCACGTGGCTCCAGCAACCAGTCCAGCCAGGGCGAGAGTTGCGCCAGCGGCACCGGCAACTGTGGAGTACGCAGCACCAGCAGGGCACAGATCATCTGCATCCAGGTGGTACCACTCTTCGGACATGTGCTGATGACAATGTCACCAGCACGGAACGGAAATCCCACCCATCGACCGCTGTCATCCTGGACGGAGCGATAGCGCACAAATTCACCGGCCGCGGCCGGGTCGGCTTCCAGAGCGGGCGCAGTCGGCGTCGGAAAATCATCCATAAATTGAGACTAGTCGATATATATTTGGATGGGCAACCGCCGACGCCGCGCACGACATCCGACTCCCCCACGACCACGCATCACGGCCCGCAGCGCGCGGACGTCATACGCTTTGTCTGCGTGCAGCTTGTCGGGCCGCTGCCGGGGTCGGCCTCGTCGGCCGCGGATCGGGGCGATGGAGTCCAGCAGTGGTAGGAGCAGGTGGGCGTCGGGGACGTTCGCCGCCGAGATGAGCACGGTCAGCGGGACGCCCGTGCGGTCACACAGTACGTGGATCTTCGAACCGGGCTTGCCACGATCGACCGGGTTTGGTCCTGTTTCATCGCCGCTTTTTGCGCACGGACGCTGATGGAATCGACGACCTCCCGGGACCTGTCGATCTCGCTGACGATGCCCAGGCGGTGCGGAAACTGCTGGTGCAGCCGTATCCAGAGTCCTTGTTTAGTCCATTCGGTGAACCGGCGGTGCACGGTCGACCGGCTCACGCCGAACAGCACCGATGGCAGTTTCGGCCAGGAGCAGCCGGCCTGGACCAGGTAGACGATCGCGGCCAGGACAGCCCAGTCGACAGCCCGCCGTTTCCCACCGCCCTGCGGCCGAAGCGCAGGGCTCGGGATCAACGGCTGGGCGGCCTCGACGCCGAGGCGCCGGACGACAGTCACCTGACTGAATCCGTGTGGGGTCCGATGTCTAGGAGGCAGGCCGGCTCAGCGTGCGGGAACGACCGTAGTCGGCGAGGGCATGGAAAGCGACCTTGGGTGTCCATGAGCCGTCCGGCAGTACTCGCACAATGCCACGTGCAGCCAAGTCATAGTCGTGCTCAGGATCGCCGGTGGTCGGTAGGTGCCGATTCGCGAAGGTGCACACGAACGCCGCCTCCACTCCGCCGGCCTCGTAATCGCGCAGCAGGTCGACGATGTAGCGCGCTTGCCCTTCCTCGTCGCGCTCCAGCTCCGCAGTCAGCTTCACAGCACGGCCGTGCTCGTCGTACGTCACCGGTTCTGCCCCGCCGGCCACGTCGGCCGCGCCCCGGAATGTGCAACAGCCGAATTCGGTCGCGGCGTACGGCTTGCCTTGCCCCACCGCCGCCGCCAGGTTCTGTGGGAACGCCGTGGAATTGGTCGCGTCGCGGTAGTTAGCGTCGCTGGCGATGATGTCGAACGGTGCCCAGTCGACGTCCTCGAGCGGGATCGAGGCGTATCCGACCGGGCCACCGAACCGCTCGCGCACTGCGGGTACCGCTTCGGCGAGGAAGTCGCGCACGGCGGCCCGGGCAGCCGGGACTGCCTCCCTCATCCGCATCGGATCGGTGAACAGCGCCATCCGCTCCTCCAGGTCACGGCCGGGCAGGAAACCGTCGGTGAACATCGAGATCTCAGCACCGGTGAGATATACGACCGAGGCGCCGCCGCGCCGCAGCCGTTCGGCCCGCTCGGCACCGTCGAGCACGAACGCCATGAGCCCGTCGCGGTCCAGGCCGTTGGTGAACGGGCAGTACCACACCTCGAGCTCAGCCTCGGCCGCCAGCCGCGCGGCAAGCTCCAGCCGGTCTTGAACACCGCCGGTGATACGTACCGCGTCGCAGTGCAGCTTGTCGCGGATGACACGCAGGTCGCTCCGTACAGTGTCGGGGTCGAACGGCTCGTGAGTGGTAGATCCGGCGCTCACGAAGCCGGTGTCGTAGTTCATGCCGAAGACGCGCATCAAGAGCTCCTCCCCCTGTTACGGTACGCCGCGTACCCTATAGGGTACGTCCAGTACCCTATAGGGCATGAACACGAGGCGCCGGGGCGAGGAGTTGGAACAGGCGATCCTGCACGCGGCAGCGGACGAACTACGCGAGTCCGGATACGCGGGAATGACCATGGACCGGGTCGCCGCCCGCGCCGGGACCAACAAAAATGCCATCTACCGCCGATGGCCGCATCGGGCGGCCCTGGGCATCGCGGCGTATCGCCACCTGTCCGACGCCGCCATGCCGAATCCCGACACGGGCACCCTGCGAGGTGACGCACTCGAGATGCTTCGACAGGCCAACGAGACGTGGTCGTCGCCGCACGGAACAGTCCTGCGCGGCCTGCTCGCCGCCGCAGCCGACGACCCGGAGCTACTCACCCTTATGCGCGAACGGTCCGGCGCAGACACCGTGGACCGCGCTTGGCTCGGGATGCTTGAACGGGCCGCAGCCCGGGGCGAGGTGCCGGCGGCGGCCGCCCATCACCGGGTGGCGACGACCCCGATAATGCTGCTACGCGCCGAGTACGCGATGCGCGGTATCCCCTCGGTCCCCGACGAGGTACTAGTCGAGATTGTGGACGAGGTGTTTCTCCCCCTGGTACGCGGCCGCGGCTAAAGGGCCCGTCCCAGATGGTGATGTGCGGCCTGGCTTGCCATCCTCTTTGCGTGATGGTCGATGTGGACGCCAGCGTGCCCGAACGCAGCGTCACCGCGCAGCCAGGCATGGTGCCCGGGTCCGAACCGACCGCGGGCACCATGTTCGCCGTCCTGTACGGCACCCTCACCCCGCACCCGTGGCGGGCCGGGCAGCAGGACGCCGACGCCCCGGGCAGGCACCCTCGAGCTGTCCGCCGTCCAGATCCTGCTGCCGGTACACGGCATCGACCCCTCCCGGCGGCCCCCGTATGCGCCGGTGCCGGCCCTGCGGTCCGTCGCATGGTTCGCCGCCGGCGACCCGCACGCGCGCACACCGGTACAGGTCAGCGTCAACAGCGGCCAGGACCCCGCCCTCGCGGCGGTCGCAGCGCAGCTGACCGACCAGCTCACCCGCCTGGACCAGACGGTGTTCGCCAACGTCTCCCACGACAGCGCCGACCCGGACACCGCGCCGCCACCGCCGTTCGACGACAGCTTCTGGAGCGGCCCACCCCTACATGGCGCAACCCTGCGCGGCGACCTGATCGAGTGGACCTGCGACGCGATCGGGTGGCTCGCCGAGGCCGTCGCCAACTGCGCCGCCCGCCTCGGCGCCGTCTCGCCGCTGCTGCTCACCGTCGCACGAACCGCAGGTCACGCCGACGCCGGGTGATCCAGCGGGTGGCCAATCGGCCGGCGCCCCGGCACGGCCTGCTGCCGACCGGTCGGTGTCGTAGTCGATGCGCGTGTTCAGGTCGGCTTGAACGTGCCGTGCAGCAACACGTTCGACCAGAACAGCGGGGTGAGTCCGCGCAGGTCGTGCGGGCGGCTCCCACAAATCCACCTCCGACGGCACCGGCGGCGCGCTCTTCGGCCTGACCCGCGACACCGGTGTCGACCGCTCCCCCGGCAGCCCTGGCGCGCCCGGCTCCGCCCACGCGGGGACGTAGGGCAGCAGCGTGACCACCATCAACGCCGCCACGACGAGCACCCGCCGCCGTGCCACCCGGTGGACCATCGAAGCAGGCGCGAGCAGGCGGTCGCCGGGCGACTTGCCGTTTCATCGGAGGTTGTCGGCGTCCGCGCTGACGTCGCTCAACGGCCTGGTCGAAGACCTGGCGGCCGAACTGCAAGGCTCTTTCGATCGGATTCACGGAGACGCCGAGCGCGTGCCACGACTCGTCGCGAGCGCAGAGAGTCCGGAGCCGGGTGGCATATCTAGACGCTGCACCCGTCGCGGGTGGGCGCGCATCCCGTGTTTCGCCCGGTCCGGTACCAGGCGGGCTTGTCCGAGAGTTTTCCGCCGCCGCAGGAGTTGTCGACCGGATGCCCACGAATCCGCTTTCTCGTTGCCGGACTGGACGACTGTTGTTCACCCTCCAGTGCTGCCTACTGTGCGGTAGGGCCGCGATGGTGTGGGGCGACGTGCCCGCTGACCTGGCTTGTCGGCGGATGCACGCTGACGAGTGCGAGGCACTCGTTTACCGTGCAAGGGAGATTCGAACCGTGCCTGCCCCTCGATCGAAGCGCCATCTAGGAACATGGGGGGCAGCCATCTCGATGGCGGTTGCCCTCTCCGCGGCGGCGCTCGTTGTCCGGCCCCATGCCGCTGCGGCCGAGAGCCCACTTCCCGCGACCGACATCCCGTCGCAGATCTCGATGCTGTACGGCCCGGAGGGGTCCGGGCCGGTGTCCATGCGATTCGCGTGGGTGACCGACCCGGACATCACCAAGTCGGTGTTGGAGTACGCGACGAAGGCGTCGTACGACGCGACCGGCAAGCTCGACCAGCGCGTCGAGGGCCGCTGGGAGCGTACCGACATCAACGTGACCACCAGCCAGCCGATCAACGGCCACAAGGTCGAGGTCGAGGGCCTGACCCCGGGCACGGAATACGTCTACCGGGTCGGCGACGGCGGCTCGCTGGTCAGTGAGGTCGCGTCGTTCACCACGCGTGAGACGAAGGTCGAGGAGTTCTCCTTCCACTGGTACACCGACACGCAGATGAACGACTACGAGGGCTATGTGGAGACCATGGTCCCCGCGATGGATCGGGCCTTTGCCGAAGTGCCCGACCCGGCGTTCATGCTGTTCACCGGTGACCAGGTCAACAACAGCTACAAGTCCGAGCAGTGGGACGGCTTCTTCAAGGCGCTGGAGCCCCGGACGGCGAGCATCCCGACATACTTCACGGTCGGCAACCACGAGTACGAGGGCAACCCCGGCGATGGCTACCTCGACTGGGAGTCACCCGACCCGTACTTCACCAATTTCGCGGCCCGTACCAACATCCCCACGAACGGCCCGGCCTACTTCGGTGCCGACGGCGGCCGGCCGACCGCCGTCGGCGAGGCGGCCAAGACGCTGCGTAACACCGCCTACTATTTCGAGCACGGCGACGCCCTGTTCGTGGTACTCAACCACTTCGACCAGCTCAAGCTGTCCGAGCTGCGGCCGCAACTGGACTGGCTGAAGACGGTCGTGCAGGCGTCGGACGCGAAGTGGAAGATCGCGGCTTACCACCACGGCCCCTACCTGGGCCGGCGTAACCACCCGTCGAACTATCTGGAGATCACCAAGGCGTTCGACCAGGCCGGGATCGATCTGTCGATCTCCGGGCACGACGGCATGTACCTGCGCTCCCACCCGCTGAAGGACGACCTGGTCGTCGGGGAGGGCAAGGGTACGACGTACGTCACCGGTGCCGCGGCCGGCGATGGGCAGGGCTACACCTGGAACCCGCAGATCGCGGGTGACTACACCGCGATCCACAAGGACAACCAGGAAGCCAGCTACCAGACGGTTTCGGTGTCGGCGGAGCGCATCGCGATCACCTCCACCAGCCGCGACCCCGGGACCGGCGTCTACAGCGTCAACGACACCTTCGAGATCACCCAGTCTCTGCCCTCGTCGCTGGAGGACTGGGTGCCGCCGGCCTCTCCCGAGCCCGTGCTCGACAAGGACTTCCCGCCCCTGGTCGAGGGCATCTACCAGATCAGCACGCCCGAGCAGTTGCGGTACGTGAGCGACAACTTCGGCGACGGGTTCGGGCAGCTGCCGCTCGACGGTCACTACGCGTTGACCGAGGACATCGATCTGCGACACCTGCGCGGGTTCCGCCCGCTTGGTCTACCGGCCGTGAACGCCAAGGAGGCCGGCCCGGGCTTCACCGGAAGCTTCGACGGTGCGGGTCACTCGATCACCGGCCTCAACCTCGGGTACGACCAGGGCTGGGAGCTCGACGGCAAGCCCTCGCCCAGCGGGTTCGTGGGCCGGCTCGGCGCGGGCGGCGTGGTCCGCAACCTGGGCCTCGTCGACATCGACCTCCGCGACACCGAGGGGCCGGTCGGCGGCGTCGCCGGCGTGGTCACGGGCGGCACCCTGGACCGGGTGTTCGTCGCCGGCAGCGTCGACGGCGCCCAGGACACCGCGGGCGGCCTGATCGGCGTGCTCGACGGTGGCTCCGTGACCGACTCGTACGCGACGGTGAACCTGAACGGCAAGGCCACCACGGCAGGCCTGGTCGGTGAGATCACCGGCGCGTCGACCGTCGAGCGCAGTCTCGCGGTCGGCGCGGTGATCACCACCGGGAACGCCGGCGGCGCGGTCGGCGACGTACGGTCCGCCGACGCCGTGCTCGGCGGCATCGTCGCGGCGAACCGTGCCGTCACCGGGTCGACGGCCGGCAAGCTGTTCGCCACCGCGGTCGCGCAGGCGAGTGTGGCCGGCAACGTCGGGTGGGCCGACGTGCCGCTGACCGGCACGAACGCCGAGCAGCGCGGCATCAGGGAGCTCACCCAGGGCGAACTCACCGTCCAGGACACCTACCAGGGTCTTGGCTGGGACTTCGAGAAGATCTGGGCCTGGCAACCGGCCACCCGCTCTGCCGTCGCCTACCCGTATCTCGCCGGCTTGTCCGGCCAGGTCAACACACTGCCCTTCACCAGCAAGGCGGCACTGGCGGGTCTGCTGGCCACCGTGACGGGAGAGAACGCCCCGAACCCGGCCGGCTATACGCCGTACAGCTTGCGGTTCCTGACGGCGGCCATCGACACCGCCGGCGTCGTGATGAACGACCCGTACGTTTCGCAGACCAAGGTCGACGCGGCCGTCACCGACCTCACCACGGCCATCAGGTTCCTCAACCCGCTCGTGGCGCAGAAGCAGTTCCGGGCCGCGAGCATTGCGGAACTCCGCTTCCGCATCGCCGAGATCGGCAGCGGCGAGAACACGATCTGGATCACCGAGGACATCGTCGCCGACGACAAAGGCGGGGCGATCCAGGTCGACGCCGGCAAGATCCGCCTTTCGGCCGACGAGCCGGCCACGCTCACCGCGACGGGCAACGTCTACTTCAACCTGGACGGCGCCGAGCTGACGATCGGTCCGAAGCTGACGATCGTGCAGAGCGTCGACAGCACCGCGCTGGCGGCGTTCTTCATGCTGCGCAACAACGCTCACCTGGCGGTCCAGGACGCGACGATCCGGTCGGACGTCACGATGTCGGGCTCGCAGGGCGTCATCGTCATCGAGGGCTCCAGCCCGAGCGTCACGATCGACCGTTCCACCGTCAGCGGCAAGGGCGCACGCACCACCTACGCCTACAACGCGGGGCCGCTGTTCACGATCACCGACAGCACGGTCACCAACACCAACACCGCGCTCTACCGTGGTGACTACGTGCTGAACGGCACCACGGCGGTCACCGGCAGTACCGGTGGCGGTGCGGCGATCCACGACTTCCGCGGCAGCGAGGTCGCCGGGACCGTCGCCGACATGGTCGTCACGCTCACCAAGGCCGGCACCGGGCCCGCGGCGACCGACCCGACGTACACGATCACCTACGTCGTGGCCGAGCCCGGCGCCGCGGCGCCGGTCGACCTCCGGGGCGCCGTCGCCTACACCGAGCCGATCGCCCTTCCCGAAGGAGGCACCGTCTGGGCCGCCCTGACCCACGCCGGCCACCACGGCATCGTCAATTCCATCGTCGTCGAGGCCCCCACGGGCCCAGTCGACCCGTCGCCGGACTGCCGTACGGCCCAGGCGAAGGCCAACACGGCGGCAAAGGCCGTGGACAAGGCTGAGAAGGACGTCCAGAAAGCCCAGACGAAGCTCCAGGACGCCGAGGTCAAGTTCGAGAAGAGCCTGGCGGGCGGCAAACCGGCCCAAGCCATCAAGCAGGACGAGGCGAAGGTCGCCAAGGCCAAGGTCCAGCTCGAGGAAGCCAAGGCCACGCTGGTGACGGCCGAGTCGGCCCATACGGCCGCTCTCGCTCAAATGGCCGCTGCCTGTCGATAACACGCACCGCAGCGACGCAGGACTCGGGGCCGCCTACGCCAACCCGCTAGGCGGCTCCGGCTGGCAGGACGTTCCCTGTCCCGGCAGCAGCGGACGCTGCCGGGCGGCTGACCCGGCAGCTACGGGCCAACGCCGATCGGTACCTCGGTAGCGCGCCCCGGACCAGTCTTGGTGCCGATGCACCGTTCACCAGGGCCACGACATGGAACCCTCGATATGCCCGGTCTTCTGCCGGGCCAGGTGCCGCCGCCACCGGCCCCCGCGCCCCGCGCGTGCCCTACGGCCACCGCGACCTGCTGATCCGGCGTGCGGTGACCCTGGGCCCAACTACCGGCCCGCCCGGGCGGTAGCCGCCGTACGCAGGGTCGTTGCTCCGGCCGCCTGATGCTCGATCTGAACGGCTGTGGCCCGACGCTCAGTGTCGGACACAGCCGTTTCCCGTCATCGAACTCCTCGTAGCGGGCTGCTTTGTCCAAAGCCGTTCAGCGCATTGGGAGCGGCCCGCTGCTCCCAATCTGCTGCCCCGATTCCGCCTGGACCGATGTCGGTCAGGACGGGCCAGGGCCTGCCGCGGCGCGGTAATGGACCAGGGCCTGCGCGATGTGGGGCAGGTCGGCGGCGAGCCGTTGACTCAAACGGTCGAGGTCGTCGATGACCAGGGCGTCCAGGTCGGGGCGCCACCGAAGGTCCTGGGCGAGGTCGTCGGTCAGCGGTGACTGGGGCAGCGGTACGGCTATCAGGGCAGGCGGTCGTCCCGGTGTGAGGTGTGCGAGTTCGACCCGTGCCAGGTCGGTCCACAGCAGGTCATACCGGTACCGGGCATCCGGCTGGTAGGTGATCCCATCGGCGTGGACCACCAAGCGCGGGTAGGTCCGCAGGCCCACGACCAGCAGGCCGATCGCCACCAATGTCAGGAGCAAACCCGTGCCCAGCACGATGCTGCCCGCCGCGAGCAGGCCGTTGTCGCCGTCGGAGTCCAAGCTGTTCATCACGAGCAGCGTCAGGCCGGCTGCCGCGACGACGCCGGCGGGCACGGCCGCGATCGTGCCCAGGGTGCTGGGGGTGGACCGGGACCGGGCGAATCCAGCTCCCTCGCGCGGCCGCCAGGTCACGGCGCGACGGACCAACATGACGGTGCCGGCCACGCCGGCGAGCGCCAGCAGCCGGGTGATCCAGGTGACGAGGGAGGCGGCGGTCAGCAAGGTGGTCAGCACGGCCAGCATGGCCCAGACCATCGGCGGCACCGACGATGCCCGCCGCGTGCCCAAAGGCCGGTTCGGAGGCGGCGCGGCTGAAGGGTGCACGGCGGCCGGTGCGGGGCCGGCAGCGGCGGGCCAGCCGGATCCGAGCGGCAGGTCCGGCGAGCCCCAACCGGTCGTCGGCACCGGTACCGGGGTGACCGCTGCCGGCGCCATGCCGGGCGCGACTGACGCGACCCGCGGCCCCGGCAGCCTGGGCGGCACAGCGTCCGCTGTGGACCATTCGGTGTGGGCGACGTGCAGAGCGCCCTCCGCGACTACCAGTTCGGGCTGTTCGAGGACGGTCGGTGCCACGCCGGTCGCGTGGTGCAGCGTGGTCGCGGCGAGCGGGACCCGGGACGCGCCACCGACGAGGAACACGCCAGCGAGGTTGCCTGCGGTGGCGCCTGACCGGGCCATCACCTGCCTGGTCAACACCGCGGCCCGCTCCAGGTACGGGCGGGCCGCCGCCTCGAACTCCTCTCGTCCCACTGGCACCTCGCGCTCGACCAGAGGTACATGCAGCCCGGCGCTGGACTGGCGGGAGAGCATCTCCTTGGCGTTACGCGCGTCGTCCCACAGCGTGCGGAAGTGCCGCTGGTCGGCCGGGCCGGACGGCGCCGTGAGCCGCTGCCACGCCGCCGGGTCGACATCTTCGATGACGGCACCGACCCGCGCGACCACCAGCGCGTCCAGGTCCAGGCCGCCGAAGTCGGCCATGCCGTCAACGTCGCAGACCTCGAAGCCGGTTCCGGTACGGCGTACGACGCCGACGTCGAAAGTGCCCGCACCAAGGTCGTACACCACGAGCAGATGCCCGGGACGGACCGCGTGCCCCAGCACGGCGGTGAAGTATCCGGCCGCCGCCACCGGCTCCGGCACCAGCGTCGGAGCGGGAAGGCCGGCACGGGTGGCAGCGCCCACCAGTACGTCACGGCGCACCGCCCCCCATCCGGCCGGATAGGTCATCGTGACCCGGGCCGGCGGGAGGCCACAGGCCCGAACCGCCTCGACCGCCACCCGAGCCAGCGTGGCCGCGACCGCTTCTACAAGCGGCACCGACCGGTCCCCCAACAGCAGAACACCCTCATCGACGTGGCGCTTCGGATACGGCGCGAACCGCGCCGGGTCGAGCCGGGCGCTGTGCACCGCGTCCCGACCAGCGACCAGATCCCCGTCCGAGCTCAGAAACAGCGCGGAGGGCAGCAGGGGCGATCCGTCGAACAACAGCGGCCGGCACCGGCCATCCGGCCAACGCACCACCGCAACGGTGTGCGACGTGCCGTAGTCGATTCCCAGGTGATGTCCCGACACCGCGCCAAGTCTAACGACCTTGTGCGTAGTAGGGCGCTGGGGCGCCCGGTCGGTCGATGTGGTCGATGATCTGCGGGTGTCGGTGAGGGGGTGTGTACCCAGGTAGTGATTACTCGGATTCCGGCATCGGCCGCGCCCCAGCGCCTCGAAGTACCGCTGTGGGTTGGCCACCAGGTGGTACGACCGATCCGTCATGGACTGCCACGCCGATCCGTCAACGCCTTACGAAACGCGGGCTAGGCGGCCCATCGGTCGGCTTCCGCCACCGCAGATGGGCGGTTGCCTGATCGCGCCATTCGATCTGGGCGATCCCGTCCCGACGACGATGCCTACTGGTGGCCCGGTCACTCCCTGTGCATAGTCGTAGGCTTCGTGTGCTTCGTCGGTCATGGATGCGGGAGGGCTCAGGGGATGGGGAGGTCGAGGCCGACGATCAACGATGTTGCCGAGCGGGCAGGGGTTTCCCGGTCGACGGTGTCGCGGGTTCTGAACAGCGAACCGGGTGCTTCGGAGCTGGTCCGGGCCCGGGTTCGCGAGGTGATGGCCGATCTGGGGTACGTGCCGGACCAGGCGGCGCGGGCGTTGGCGTCGGGGCGGCAGCGTGCGGTCGACGTTGTGGCGGTGACGCACGGCCCGGTCATCGGCTGGCTGGGCTCGCATCCGTACTACAGCCGGGTGTTGGCCGGCGCGGCCTCGGCGTTGGCGGGCATGGATGTTCAGGTGCGTATCCAGGCCATCACCCGGGCTGATGATTTCGCGACGGTGGACGCGATCGCCGCGCGTGCCTCGGTCGGTGCGGTGCTGACGAATGTCACGTCGGTCATGGCGTCGCGGTTTCAGCAGCGGTGTCGCCGGGTGGTGCACCTGTCCCCGAGTTCGCCGACGGTGGCGGTCATCGAGGCGGACAACGTCGGCGGCGCGTACGTCGCGGTCGAGTACCTGCACGGACTGGGTCGGCGGCGTATCGCGGCGATCTACGGCCCACCCGACAGTTCGGATGCGGTTGATCGCCGGGCCGGCTACCTGCGTGCGGTTCGCAAGTTCGGTCTGCCGGAGCTGAGCGACGGCGGTGACTACCGGCGTGAGGACGGCCATGACGCCGCCCGCCGACTTCTGGAGGATCACCCCGATGTCGATGCGATGTTCGTGGCCTGTGACCTGATGGCGGCCGGCGCGCTGCAGGCGGTCACCGCCACCGGCCGCAGCGTCCCGCAGGATGTCAGTGTCGTCGGTTTCGACGACAGCATCGCCGCGGTGTGCGCCAACCCGCCGCTGACCACGATGCGCATGCCCGTCGAGGAGATGGCGGCCGCCGCGACCCGCCTTCTACTCGACGGCGCCGTGCGGCCCGGGTATCGACAGTGCTTCCCGGTCGAGCTGGTGACGCGGGCCAGCACCGTCTGATCACGCGTCAACAACCGGACGCCTGATCGTGGTGACAGGGTCGCCGACGCGTACGCGCCGTAGGACAAGCAGGGCGACGAGTGCGGAGACCGCTTCGCCGGCGGCGAGGCCCGTCCAGATCCCGGTGACGCCGGCGTGGCTGAACGCCACGACGAGGGGCGCCTTGATCAGCACGAGCGTGCCGACGGAGATGAGGTACGACGGAGCGGTCCGGCCCAGCGACTGGAAGTACGCCGACACGAGCGGTGGGATCCCGGCCACGGCGGCCCCGACCGCGATGACGCGTAGTGCATGCTCGGTGGGA
This sequence comes from Polymorphospora sp. NPDC051019, assembly GCF_040683055.1. Lineage (NCBI taxonomy): Bacteria > Bacillati > Actinomycetota > Actinomycetes > Micromonosporales > Micromonosporaceae > Polymorphospora > Polymorphospora sp. NPDC051019. The sequence goes on from NZ_JBFBCH010000024.1 coordinate 88,213, forward strand.
CCGGCGATCGCGGGATCGTCGACGAAGACTGCCACCAGTGGGCCGGAGAACAGGATGAGGGACAGGGCGGCGAGTGCGCCGTAGCCGAGGGAGGCCCGCAGGGCGAGCACGCGGGCGCGGCGGACACGGTCGTGCAGCCGCCGTCCGGCGTTGTAGCCGACGATCGGCTGCACGCCCTGGCTGATACCGAGCTGCGGCATCATCACGAAGGTCTGGATGCGGGCACAGACGGCGTACACGGCAAGGGCCAGCGTGCCCGCGGCCCCGGCGAGCAGGTTGTTCACCAGGACGCCGAGCAGGGTGGCGCCGAACCCGGCGAGGAACGACGGCGTGCCGATGCCGACCAACGCCCGCACGGTCGGGCCGTGCGGGATCAGGTCACGCCACCCGATGTCGTACGCCCGGCGATTGCGGCCGAAGAAGAACCACAAGGCCATACCCGCGGAGACCGCCTGCCCGCCCACCGTGCCGAGCGCGGCGCCGCGTACGCCCAACCCGAAGCCGAAGATCAGGATCGGATCCAGGGCGATCTGTACGAGGACCGCGGCGACCCAGATCATCGTGGCGTAGCGCATGCGGCCCTCGGCGCGGACCAGGCTCGAGAAGCCGGTGGCGACCAGCGTGCCGCACAACAGCACCACCACGTACGCGCGGGTGTCGGCGCGGGCGTCGCCGTGCGCCCCGAGCAGGGTGAGCAGTGGTTCGATGGCGACCAGGCCGACGATGCCGAACGTGGCGGCGGTCAGCCAGAACAGGGCGAACGCGTTTCCTGCCGCGCGGGCCGCACCGGCGGTATCACCCGCACCGAGGCGCCGGGACACCAGGGAGGCGCCGCCCGCGCCGACGGTGGTCGCTACCGCGCCGAGAACGAGCAGCACCGGGGCGGCGAGGTTGACCGCGGCCATCGCCTCGACGCCCACCCCGCGCGCGACGAACCATGCGTTCGTCAGCGCGTAGATGCCGTAGACACCGACCGACACGGTGGTCTGGGAGCAGTTGTGCCACAGCAGCCGGCCGACCGGCCGGGTCCCCAGCGCCGCGGCGCCGACGCTCAGCGGTCCGCCTTGTCGAACGCGGCCATGAGCAGGCGCAACTGCCCGCGGGCCCAGTCGTACTGCGCGGTGGTGGTGTGCCCGCGGTAGACCGTCTCGATGATCATGATGAGGATCAGGTACACGCTGTAGAGCCAGCGGCGCCGCCGTTCATTGACGGTCAATTCGCCGTAGCCGTACCCGCGGATGAATGCCGTCGGGTCGCCGAAACCGTCCGGCAGGTCGATGCCGGTGAACCCGGCCTCCATGAGCGGATCGCCGAAGAAGGCGCGCTCGTGGTCGATGATGCAGACGATCTTCCCGTCCCGGACCATCGTGTTGCTGTCCCACAGGTCGATCTCGATCAAGCGCGGCTCGGTCACCTCGTCAAGAGCGTCCAGGTGCGCGTCGGTCGCCTTACCGATGACGTCAACGTCGTAACCCAGATCGACGCCGCGACGCACGCCGTCGCCCAACGCCTCTGCGAGCTTGCGGGTGAAACAGGCCCGCCAGGTCGGCTCACCCGGCCCGGCCAACGCACCGAACCAGTCCCCACGGATCGCGTTCAGCTCACGGTTGGCCGCGCCCAGCGCCTCGTTGTAGGCGTCCATTTCGGCCAGGGAGAGCTTTCCTTCCTCCCGGAGGATGCCGAGGTTGTCCGCCTCGACGAACGGCATGAAAAAGTAGTCGGCGTCGCACAGCTCTCGGCTCCGGTCGGCGAGATCGACCGCCGGCACCGCAACAGTGCTGCACTCGCGGATCAGACGCAGTGCCGCCAGTTCGGTGGCCATCGCCCCGCGCTCATGGCTCATCACCTCGACGTGCGCCGGCGGCGCGATCTTCAGAACCACCTGCCGGCCGTCACGTAGCCGGATCCGGTACGCCACGTTGAACCAGCCATGCTCCAGCTCGCTGGCCCACTCCCGATCGTCGCCCTCGGGAACCTGATCAGCCCCGTAGGCACGGGCGATCATCGCCCGCAACGTCGCGGGTGACTGGCGGTTCTTCGTGATGCTCTCCATGAACGGGTCCGTTTCGAGTGATGAGCCGACGCGTACGGCAGACGGCGTTATGCGGCACGGTGGTAGGCACCGGACAGACGCCCGGTTGCTGGGCTTGTGGTCGCTGCCGGCTATGCGGACGAGGACGGAACGCACGGTAGAGGCGGGAGCGCTCCCGCGAGAAGACCTCGCTCGGCGCGGTCTTCAACCCGTGCTGCGCCCGCTACGGGCACCTACGCATGCAGTCGGGCCGACTGAACCCGGCGCCCCGGCTCGTAGCAGCCGTCGCACCGCTTGACGACGACGCCCTCCACGCCGACCTCGGGCCAGGTTCGCAGCCGTTCCTCGTGGACGTCGGTGGTCTGCGGGCAGAGGACAAGATTCGGGGGCGCGTCGATGGGCATCTGCGCCAGGCGGCCCCGCCGTTCGTGCAGCGGCCGGTCGAGCAGGGATTCGCCGCCGGGGGTGCTGAGCAGATCGAAGGCGACGAAGTGTGCCGGGTGACTTCGGGCGATCTCCGCGAGCTGACGTCCGGCGGTCACCCAGCGCCGCAGCAGCGCAAAATCGTGCCCTCGGCCCAGTTGAACCTCGGGCCTGGCACTGCAAGATCGTCGTCGGATTCGTGTCGGCGAGTTACGAACCACGGCGCGGTGAGGTCCAGGGCTGCTCCCCTTGCCGTCGGATGGCAAGCTCGTGTCCCATGACCGAGGATTTCGCTAAGGGCCATCTGCACGGCCAGCTCAGGCGGACACGTCAGACGCTGGTCTGGAAGCTCGAGGGCCTGTCCGAGTACGACGTCCGGCGTCCCTTGACAGCGACGGGGACCAACCTCCTCGGCCTGGTGAAGCACCTGGCGACCCTGGAGGCCTGGTATTTCGGTGAGGTGTTCGGCCGCCCGTACCCGGAGCCGCTGGGGCGATGGCAGGACGCGGACGGCAGCGACCTGTGGGTGACCCCGGACGAGACCCGCGAGCAGATCCTCGACTTCTATCAGCGTGCCTGGGGGCATGCGGACGTGACGATCGAAGAGCTTCCCATCGACGCGCCTGGCCACGTGCCGTGGTGGTCGCGGCCGGACGTCAAGCTGTTCAACATCATGGTCCACGTCCTTCAGGAGACCGCCCGGCATGCCGGACACGCTGACATCCTGCGTGAGCAGCTCGATGGCCGGACCGGGGTGAGGGCTGAGTACGAGGAGCAGATCGACACGGCGGCCCGGGAGGCGTACTGGGCGAAGATCGAGCGGGCTGCGCGGGAAGCGGCCGGCGGCTCGCATCATGCCGACCTATCCGACGCGGATTGCGCGGTGGGGACGCCGTGAGAAATCCGATCTCGTGGGGGTTCGCCCGTGAGGGCGGTCATCGTCGCGGCCGTAGGCTCCAGAGCTAGCAGCTCACGAGGGACCGAGCCCATCCGATGCAATTCCCGAGGGTTCGCGAACGACTCGGTGACCACATTCCTGACCACCGGGCAACTTCCGCAACGCGACCTCGACTGGGCGGCCGAGCCCGGCTGACGGCCGCCCGCCGGGTGCTCAGGTGCGTGGTTGGACCAGGCCGTTGTCGTACGCGAAGATGACGGCCTGGATCCGGTCCCGTGCGCCGATCTTGGCCAGGACGCGTCCGACGTGCTTCTTCACCGTTGACTCGGTGAGGCTCAAGCGTTCGGCGATCTCGGTGTTGGTGGCGCCCTGCCCGATCGCCTCGAGGACCTCCCGCTCACGCTCGCTCAGCGTGGCCAGCCGGGGATCGGTGCCGGCTGTCGGTGCCGCGTCTTGCAGGTAGGCGTCCATCAGCTTGCGGGTCAGGCTGGGCGCCACCACCGAGTCTCCGCTGGCGACGGCTCGGATGCCGGCGAGCAGCTCCTCGGGGCGGGCGTCCTTGAGCAGGAAGCCGCTAGCCCCGGCTCGTAGCCCGGCGTAGACGTATTCGTCCAGGTCGAATGTGGTCAGGATCAGCACGTGGCTGCGGGAGCCGGCCGCGGTGATGCGGCGGGTGGCCTCGATACCGTCCATGCCGGGCATGCGCACGTCCATCAGCACCACATCGGGCCGGGCCTGTTCGGCCATCCGCACCGCCTCGGCGCCGGTGGCGGCCTCGCCCACCACGGTCATGCCGGGGGTGCCCTCGAGCAGCATCTTGAAGCCCATGCGCTGCAGCGGCTGGTCGTCGGCGATCAGGACGGTGGTCACGAGGGCTCCTTGAGGACGACGTCGACGAGCCAGCCGTTCCCGGCCGGGCCGGCGGTCACCACACCGCCGTACATGGCGGCGCGTTCGCGCATGCCGAGCAGGCCGTGGCTCGGTGCGGCCGGTGCGCCACGGCCGTTGTCGCGAACGCGTACCCGTACCTCTCCGTCGCGGGCGGTGAGAGTGACCGTCGCGGACGCGCTGCGCCCCGCATGTTTCAGGGTGTTGGTGAGCGCTTCCTGAACGATGCGGTAGACCGCGAGCTGCACGCCCTTGCCGAGGGTGTGCAGCTCGCCGGAGGTGGAGTAGGTGACCGGCAGCCCGGCGGCCCGTACGCTGGGCAGCAGCCGGTCGAGGTCGTCGATGCCGGGCTGAGGACTCAGGTGAGGGTCGGCGTCTTCCTCGCGCAGTACGCCCAGCACGCGGCGCAGCTCGGACAGCGCCTGCCGGCCGGTGTCCCCGATCAGCCGGAGCGGCTCGGCGGTCTGCTCTCCCCGCGATGTCGCGAGGGCGGCGCCTCCGTCGGCCAGGCCCACGATCACTGACACGTGGTGGCCGACGATGTCGTGCATCTCGCGGGCCACCCGGGCCCGCTCGTCGGCGACGGCGAGGCGGGCCCGCTGGTCCCGCTCGACCTCCAGGCGGGCGGCGCGGTCCTCCAGCGCGACGAGGTACGCCCGGCGGGTGCGCACCGCTACACCGGACGCGGTCGCAGCCACCGTCAGGCCGAGGGCGAGGAACAACGTGAGGGTGCGGTTCTCAGTGGCCGGTCCGAAAAGGTAGATCTGGGCTGTCAGTAGCCCGAGGGTGATCCCGGACGCCCAAGCCAGCGCCCGCCCTGAACCGCGGGAGGCCACCCCGAAGAGCATCACGAGCAGGATCACTCCGGCGCCGACACCGACGTCCAGCAATGCCTCGACTGTTTCGATGGCCGCGGTGACCAGGAACGCGGGAAACGGATACCGCCGCCGCCAGTACAGCGCCGGCAGCAGGACCAGCGTTGCGATCGTCGCCGATAAGGGCTTCTCGATCAGGTCTGGAATGCTGAAGAGCACGATCGGTACGGCCACCAAGGTGTCCATGACCCACGGGCGGCGGCGGTCGAAGGCCCGCAGCCGTGCCTGCCGGTCCACCAGCCATCCCTGCGTGCTCATCAGCCGATTCTCCCCTGCGCGCCGTTAAGCGTCGGTCTTCTTGAGCCCGTACGCCGCCGCGGCGAGTGTCACGATCACATATCCGGCGAAGACCACGAGACCGGTCCACGGCGCCAGGGTGCCGTCTGCGGGGGTCAGTGCCATCACGGCGCTGCCCGCGTTGCTCGGCAGGTACGGGGTGATGGCCTCGGAGATCGAGGCCGGCAGCAGCACGGCCAGACCGGGCACGATGAGCAGCACGCCGGCCAGGATCGTGATGGCGCCCGCGCTGGAGCGTACGAGCATGCCGAGGGCGACGCCGAGCACCGCGACCAGGGCCAGATAGAGGCCGGCGCCGAGAAGGGTGCGAAGCACGCCGTCGTCTCCGAGGCCCAGGCCGCCGACCTTGTCGTTGAGCACGGCCGACCCCAGTGCGAAGGCGGCGAAGGCGGCTGCGGTCATCGTGACGAAGGCGGCTGCCCCGGCCACCAGGCTCTTCGACCACAGCACCGGCAATCGGCGTGGCACCGCGGCGAGGGTCGCCCGGATCATGCCGGTGGTGTATTCGCTCGCCCCCAGCAGCGCGCCGAGCGCGCCGACGGACAGGGCGGCCAGGATGCTGCCGGACAGGGCCAGGTCGATCGGGGTCATGCCGTCGCCCGAGAAGGAAGCCGAGGCGATCATGCCGAAGGCGATCAGGAGGACGGCCGAGATGCCGGTCGTGATCCAGGTGGAGCGCAGCGAGGAGAACTTGGTCCATTCGGCGGCGACGACGCCACCAGCAGTGATCTTCATCGGGCGGCCTCGTATTCGACAGCGTCGCGGGTCAGGTCCATGAACGCCTCTTCGAGGGAGGCGTTCTGTGGGGTGAGCTCGAACAGGGGGATGCCACGGGTGGCCGCGGCCAGCCCGATCTCGCGGGCGGTGGCGCCGGTGACGAACAGTTCCTCGGCGCCGGTCGAGGTGAGGGTGACGCCCGGGCCGGTGATCACCGCGCGCAGCGCGTCGGGGACGGCGGTGACGACCCGGACGCCTTCGGTGGTCACGAAGTTGGCTACGGTGGTGTCGGCCAGCAGTTTGCCCCGGCCGACGATGACCAGGTGGTCCGCGATCAGCGAGACCTCGCTCATCAGGTGCGAGGACAGCATCACGGTGCGGCCCTCGGCGGCCAGGCCGGTGAGCAGGTTGCGCACCCAGAGGACACCCTCCGGGTCGAGTCCGTTGACCGGCTCGTCGAGCATCACCACGGCCGGGTCGCCGAGCAGCGCGGCGGCGATGCCGAGCCGCTGGCCCATGCCGAGGGAGAAGGCGCCGACCCGCTTGTGGGCGACGGCCGAGAGGCCGGCCAGGTCGAGCACCTCGTCGACGCGCGAACGCGGGATGCCGTGCGTGCGGGCCAGGGCGAGCAGGTGGCTGACCGCCGTGCGGCCGGGGTGCACGGCCTTGGCTTCGAGCAGCACGCCGATCTCGCGCAGCGGGGCCTTCGACGACACGTACGGCTTGCCGTTGACCAGCACGTCACCGGAGGTCGGCGCAGTGAGGCCGACGATCATCCGCATGGTCGTCGACTTGCCGGCGCCGTTGGGGCCGAGGAACCCGGTGACCTGACCGGGCTTCGCGGTGAACGACAGGTGGTCAACGACCGTCTTCGCGCCGTACCGCTTGGTTACTTCGCGTACCTGAATCATGCTCTCCACGCTAGGGTCGCGTAGCGCCGAGACCGTGGTACCGCAGTCGGCTCTTCGAGGCGGCCGATGGTACTGCGGTACCACCGGCAGCCTGGTCAGATCCGGTTCTTCCCATGCAGCGAACGGCGCCACGGAAAGCGGTCCGGTGCCGCCGACGCCTGCCGCCACGCCGCCTCACCCGTCAACACAGAACCGTCCGGCGCAACCCACACCCCGCCGGCCAACACCGAGAAGCCATCGAACATCAACGGCAACGAACGCCCGTCCCGCCAGACCAGCACTGCGGTTCTGGCTGCGGTCGGGCAGTGCGTTGCGGCCACCAGGCACCAGGTCGAGGCGGCGATGGCCGAGGCAAAATCGACCGGTAGCTCGGGTGAATGGTCGCGGTCGCCCACAGCACCGCCGGAGTCGACCGCAGAGCCTCCGGACACACCGGTCGCTCACGGTGGTGACGCCCCTGATGAACCGGCCGTAGGTTGGAGTTCAACGGTCGATGGCCAGCGGCTCGCAGCCTCGCTCCCGGCTTTCGGCGGACGCGGGTCGAAGACCCGCGGCCTGCTGGTCGGCCCCGACCTGAACGAACAACCACTGATCAGCGAAGAGAACTGCAAACCAAGGCACTCGCCGCCCGGGTCGGGCTCGCGAGGTCCTGGGCTGCCGAGACCCACGTCGAGGCGCACGCCGCCGAAACGATGGACCGGTTCGGATTGCGGGAGGCGGTGCTGGCGGTCAACAAGAGGCCATGCCCCGGCATGCAGGGCTGTGACCGCCTGCTCCCCCGGCTACTACCGGCCGGCGCCCAGCTGACGGTGTACGGTCCTGACGGATTCCGCAAAACGTACAACGGACCGGAGGAGAATCACGGTGGCAGACCAGACCGTCGAGGTCATCTTCACTGAGGAAGAGGACCCCGTCGTGGTGTCGACCATCGCCGAACTGGATGCGGTGCTCGATCGCGTCACCGCCGAAACCTCACCCGACACGCCGCCCCTGATCGCCCTCGACATGCCGGCACGAGAGCGCAGCCTGACGGTCGGGGTACGAGGCGCCGTCGGTGTGCTGAACTACGTGGATCTCACCACCGGCGACGGATACGCCAGCAAGGGAACAGCCACCGACGCGCCGACCCCGCCATACTTCTACTGCGGCACCTGGACCGGCATCACCGCAGGCGCCGAAATCCCGATCGAACAGGTACGGGCAGCCGCACGGGAGTTCCTGACCACCGGCGACCGCCCCACCTGCATCAGCCGGCTACCCGGAAATGGCCGAACTCCGCGCCCAGCGCCCTGTGATCCTCCAGGCCGTGTCCGCCTTCCTGCACGACCCTGACCCTGCCACCCGGCATGCGGCCGCCATTGCGGCCGCACTGCTCCTCGACAGTCCCGACCTGATCCGCCGACCGGACCTTCTTTCCTTGATACAGGCCGCATCAGCCGAAGCCACCGATGAGCGCCAGCGTGAGCGCGCCGCCGACATTCTCGATGCCTGCGCCACGCAGACTGGAAACGCGACACCATGTGGGAGCGACCCGTGGTGTGCTCCTCCATCCCATAGAGGTAGCGGCTGGAACCCATAGAACCCGCGCTGTTGCCATTGGCGTACCCGGAGACCGAACTGGACGTGGTGACCCTGGCCGAGTCGGACGCCGCCGCCGCTATCGCCGCCGTCGAGACCGGCACAATCGACGCGACATTCCGGGCCGTCACCGTGCCGCCCGGACAGCTGCCCCGGACATCCGCGCGGCGCGTGTCCCGGACGGCCCGCACCAACTGTTGACCGGACCGGCGTACCCGCTCGCCGCCGCCTGTCACGTCACCATCGCCGACCTGTCCGGCCTGCGGATCTGGATCCCCGAGGGTATCCGGGTGATCTCGCTGTTCCCGCCGGACTTCGTGCAGGACGGGCCACGGCAGGCCGACAGCGACTGACCGCCTGGTCGGTCGTCGAGTGCGTCCTGTTCGCGATCGGCCAACCACGGGACTGCTTCATCCGCGAGTTCTACTTCGAACAGGTCCAGCCCGGTGTTGCGATGATCGACCGATGAGCTTGTGGGACGAGTTGGGTGCCGAGGAACGCACCGTCATGCAGAACGCGATCGAAGAGGCGTGGCTCTGCCACGTCATCGGTGACCACCTCGGTCATGCCTCGGCCGGCGGTGCGGTCTGGACGTTCGGCACCGACGAGGAGGCCATCAGGGCACTGATTCCGCGTTTCGCCGCGATCACCAAGGGCCTGGTCGTCCGGGGTCTGATCGAACTCATCCCCACCGAGCGCTACGACGACTGGCCGGAGCACGTGCCGATGACCGAGGCGGAGATCGATGCGGCCCTCGCCGACCCCGGCACCTGGGTGTCCGTTCACGCCACGGGTCCGATCATGGTGATGACCACCGACCACGCGGACCGCCACCTCGGCCGATGACAGGATGGCGAGATCGCCGCGATCCGATGGATCGAATCGGACGGTCGGTGAGTGCGGAGATCGCCGTGCCGGACCGGGACCCGGCCACGCTCGGCCTGCGGCTGCACGCGTTACGTACCGCGCGCGGCCTCACCCAACGGGAGCTGGCCGAACCGCGCTACACCGCGGCCTACGT